>NZ_JAVREV010000025.1:0-84076 GCF_031845565.1 Streptomyces johnsoniae
GCTACCGGCGCCTGTCACCCCGCTACGAGCGTCATCCCCGCAACTACCTGGCCTTTCTCGGTCTCGCCGCAGCCCTGTGCTGCTACAAACGCCTCCGCCGACTCACCACATAGGACACGGTCTAAGTAGCATCCTCCAGCTTCTACTACTGGCGCGCGACGGCTGTGGGCCTGGGTGCCCGGCAGGCGGCCGACGCCCGGATACAAGCCGTGCATTGAGAATCGGACGGCGCCTACGACGCCCCGGGGATCACCGCCGAGCTCCGCGAGGCAGGCGAGCGTGTCAACCGCAAGCGGGTCGTACGCGTGATGCGGAGCATCAGCCTGGCAGGCGTGCTGCTGCATCGCAGGGCCGCATCACCGTCGCGCACTCGACCGCAGCGAAGGCCCCTGGCCTGATCGGCCGTGCGTTCGCCGCGGTCCACCCCGGTCAGGCGCTTCTGCCGCTTCTTGACGATCTCCGGCTCGCAGGAACCGTCCCGGTCGCGCGGCACCGTTGTCCCCACCGACATCGGTCAGCACCGTCTTGGAACGCGTGCCGTCACGGCTGTTCCCGCTGTTCCTGCCCGCCGCATCGTGCTTGTCATCGCCGACGTGGTCGGTCATCTCGCCTTCGAAGACGGGCTCCAACGGCTGCTTGTTCAGCTGCTGGAGCAGCCCGCCCTCACCGGGCAGCTTCAGGCCCTCGACATGGGCACGGTCGACGAGCTGGTCGATCAGCCGCTGTTCCACCGCGTCCGACAGCTGAGCCTCAGCCGTCGATCGCACCGCTCTGGGAGGTGTTCTCGCTGGTCACAGTTGCATCGATCCATGATCGGGACACACCGCTCGTTGTGCAGTCCCTGCCGCTGTGAGCCCGCATGGTCGGGGCATCAGCGTGCGGCGCGGTGGCCGCCCTGCCGGGCGCTGGGCCGCCACCGCGCGTGAGCATCGGTCAGCCGGGATTCGGTCCGGCCGCCGGGGGCGGGGCCAGAGGCAGGACGTACTCCTCGGCCAACTTCGCGAGGTGGAGCGGAAGGGGGCGTGAGAGCGGGTGGTATTCGTCGTGAAAGCGCAGCTGATGGGCCACAACCGCGACGACGGCTGGGTGATCTGGCGCGATGTCGGTACGTCCGGCGGCCGTCAGAGCCGTCTCCGACAGGCAGCCGAGGACGGTGAGTTCGAGGGCCTGCGGATTCCAGGCCGTGGCCGCAGGGCCGTGGGGCCACCTGTTGTCAGGCACGAGTTTACGGAGGTCGCGCCGCACCGTGCCAGCGGTCGGCGGTTTGCCGACAGTGCTGTGGAAGATCCTGTTGTCAGAGTCGGCCTCCCGCGCCACCCAGAGGCCAGCGGAGATGCCTGGTGTCTCGTCCAGGGTCTCCCCCGGGGCGTACCACTGGGCGGTCTCGCCACGGTTGTTGTTGTCCCGGAGAAGCACCATCCGCAGGTCGGCTCCGTGAAGGGCGATCCGGACGGCCGGCCCCCCGGATAAGGCGAGCCTGTCCCTGACAAGGTGCCCGTTGCCCAGACCGGGCCAGACGTCACGGAGATTGCCGGTGTTGGCCAGGGCCAGGGTCGGCCGGTCGCGGACCTGGTAGAGCACGGCCCTGATGCGGCGCTCGGCCTCCTGGCGGCGCTCCTCGTCCGTTGTGGCCGAGCCGCCCGGCCCGGTTCGCTCCGACATATTGGCAGCGTCTGCGGCGAGGGCGAGCAGCAGCCGGGGATACGGGACCCATTCTTTGCGGGCGTCGTCCCAGCCGCGCACCGGATGAGACGGGTCGTCGGGGCGGATCCGGAGAGCGACCAGGTGTGCTCCCCTCTGCCGGGTGGGCCCGTTGGCCAGGCGCCGGACATACCAGAGTCCGAGGTACTGGAGGTTGTCCGCAAGCTCCTCGTCCAGCCGCTGGTCCGGAGGGACAACCGCTCCTATCTGGCGCATGCCGTCGGCCACCGCCGACCGGGCTCGGTGGGCCAACGGACCCTCGGCGTCCTCCGGCACGACGATGAACTGGCTGACCCGCCCGGCTACCGCGCAGCCGTGCCGCAGAGCCGGCTTCGGGTCGGAGTCCCGGGCCGCGAAACGCTCGGGGCCCAGCGTCTCGACGATGGCCAGGCCGACTGGGCCACCGGGCGAGGGCAGGTGGGCGGCCGTGCGGGCGGCCCGCTCCCGTACGGCGTCGGCCAAGGCGTTGGAGCGGGACCTGCCGTTTGACCGTGTGATGTCGAGGGGGGCGCCGAGGGCTCCGAGCGGCCGGGCATGGACCACCACATGCACCTCGCCGAGTCGCCATTCCACGTCGCCGTGGGCTCCGTCGGGCACGGCGGAGAGACCCAGCCACTCACGGAGCGCCGTGACCAGCGCGTCTCTGGTCTCCTCGGTCTGCCACAGCAGATCGACCACTAACGGCTGCCCGTCGAGCGCGGCGGCCACTGCGGCGCGGCGGGCCTGTCGGCGACGCCGTAGCCTTGCTTCCTCCTCCGCCGGGTCCTTCGTCGGCGAGGTGGGCAACAGAAGGGGCTTGACCTGCCGGTGGGCGCGCCCGGAGTCGGACACCCGGCGCAGGAAGGGCCGAAGGCCCTCTTCGACCCAGCGGTCGATGAGAGACCGTTCGAGCGGCATGAGGCCGGCCCCCACACCGTGCTCGCCCATGGCGGTGCTGTACAAGACTCCCGCTCCGACCCCGCCCTTGCCTTCAAGCCAGGCCGCGGGTTCGGCAACCAGCTCGGCGGCCTTGGGGTAGGCACGGAGCACGTCGAGTTCGGGCAGCAGATCAACCAGGCTGTGCCGCCTCCAGGTCGGCAGACCGAGGCGGCGGTCGAAGGCGAGGGAGTTGAGGGTGAGCCAGCGGCGTGGCGCGGTAGCGTCCGCCCACGGCAGCGGCGCGTCCAGCAGTACGGTGGCGCCGCGGCCCTCGGGGAGCCGGATCGGGGCTCCGGTGGCCCAGCGGCGGATCCCGTAGGAGACGTGGACGCGAATCCGTGCTTCGAATGGCACGGTCTGGAGGGTGATGGTCACCAGACCCGAGTAGTACCAGGTGCGGGTGCCCCGGGTGTACGTCCGCGGCGGCCAGCTGACCAGCTCGACCCCCTGGTCGCGGGTGACCGGGCGAAAACGGAGCTCGGCGCCGCCCAAGTGGAGCGGACGGTCCGCGAGCCTGGCGCCGATCCGTTCGGGTAGCAGGTGGTAAAGCCTCCGCTCGGGCCGCGCGGTACCGCCGTCGGTGAGGTCGGCGGCCGTCAGCCGCACGTACTCGTCCCGCCACGGGGGTTTGTGCCGGTCGATCAGGGCGAGGGCACGATCCAGGGACGCTCGGTGGTCGGCGGAGCGTTCGGCGTCCGGCTCCTTGTCAGGGGGCAGAGTCATCACCCAGGAGGCAAGCAGCGGGGCCACGAGCGTGTCCGGCATCTCCTCGGAGGCGTAGAACCAGGGAACCTGGGCGTTGCTTCCTGCCCCTCGCCCGGTGGCCACCAGGCCGGGGGCGGTGGCCCTTAGCAGCTCGTTCAGCCTACCGATCGGGAGGCCCGTCGGCTGGCCCCGGCCACGCCACCGCCGCGTATAGAGATCGGTGAACTCGGTCCGCCACTCCTCGGGGAAGCTCAGCACTCGATACCGTTCGGTCCAGGAACCGGCCCGTGGGTCCGGCTCGTAGGCGGTGCGGCTGATCACGTGGTACACGTGGGGTTCCCTTCGGTGGGCTGGGGGAGGCAGCGGTCGAGGGCCGTCCAGAGCGGCCGGTAGAGCGCCTGGACGATGCGCCGGTCGGCCTCCGGCACAGGACTCGCGGGCACGAAGTAGGGCCGGAGCTCGGCGTGGATGCTGTGCAGCAGGCTGGTCTTGGGGGTGTCCGGCTGGTCAGAGAGCCGACCGCCGGCCAGGTTGGGAGCGAACGCGGCGTCCACAAAGGCGACTCGCGTGGGCACCGCGCCGCGCACGGAACGGCCGATCACTTGCCAGATCAGCACGAGCAGATCCCACGTGACCTGTTTGCGGTCCTTGCCCAGTCGGCTCCAGGCCAGGCTTCTTTCAAGTACCCGGTACCACTGGGAACGCGCGAGATCCCTGACTTTTCGGGCCCCCGCGCCCAGCGTGGGCTCGGCCGCGACCCAGCTCGCGAACTCGCCGCTGCCGATCGACCGGACGATCCAGTCGTTGATGGCGTGCACCGCGAGGCCGAGATCGTCGGGGCGGGGGTTCGGCCGGGCGAGGAAGTAGATCGAGCCGATGGCGGCGTGCCGCCGGTCGAGGTCCAGGATGTTGTGCCCGCGTTCCACAGCGAGCAATGGGGCAACAAGGATGTCGGCGTCGGTACCGGCCAGTGTCTCGACATCGCCGCGGCGTAGCACCGGGGCGTGCCGCTCGTCGTCGGACCAGGTGCTGTCGTCGGTGTCGTCGTCGGACACCAGTCGGCGCACCCTTCCCCGCCACCGGGTGTTGAGACAATGCAGGGTGTCGGCCACCACCTTCGCCTCCTCGTAGCTGCCGACGAGCAGCAAGACGTGGCGGCGGTCCTCCGGAAGGAGCGCCAATTCCTCTTGGAAGCGGCTTAGTCCGTTGTCGTCCCTGCCCAGGGCGATGGTGAGCCGCCGCAGGATGTCCGGCCGCCGGTCGACCGGCTCGCCCGACAGCCGCAGCGCGTCGTCCCCTTCTTCGCATTCGCAAGCCGCCCGGCAGTCGCACCGCTCCCGGACGAACTCGAAGCGGAACTCGCTCTGTTCGGCGATTGTGGTCAACTCGTCAGCAGCCGGTTCGATGAGAACGCCGATCTCGACGGGGACGTGGTAGCGGCTGGAGTCCCCGGCCCAGCTGCTGCCGGACATCAGCAGGACATTGGTGCCTGGGCGGCCGTCCACTGTCGGCAGGCCGGGCATCGCCCGCAGCAACTCCCTGCCCACCCCGCTGCACCGGAAGAAACGCAGCTCGCCGGTGCGCACCCCCCCGGGATCGGGACCGTCCATGAGGAACTGGAAGCCGATGACGTTGCCCATCGGTGCCTCGGGCACCATCGGCCCGTAGTCGGGCGGCCTGCGGTACATCTCGTTGAAGCCCAGGTTGAGCGCGGACGTGACGCGCGGCCACATGGCGTTCATAAGGGCGAGTTTCGGTTCCAGGGCGCTGAGCAGCAGCGCGAACTCGAACCGGTCCCTCAGCAGGTTGAACCAGTCGAACGGGTCCTCCGGCATACGCTCCCTCCTGGGGCGCCCGCCCGACTTGCCTTCCAGCGTCCGCTGGTCGTCAGCGACGGCACGCAGCTTCCGGTAGCGCTCCCGGCCCCTCTCGGTCGGCTCGAGCAGGGGATCGAGGTCGAAGAGATCGCGCAGGACCTTCTCCAGTCGGTCCCGGGTACGGTCCTGGTAATTGGTGTGCAGCAGCTCGCCGAGCAGGCCGATGAGGTCGGTGCCGTCCTCGACGACCGGGTAGCGGTCCCCGAAGGGGTTCTCCCGGAAGGCGTCGAGCAGTTCGGTCAGCCGCCGTCGCCCCGCCCGGTGCTCGGCGTCGGCTTCCCCGGACCGGACCGCGGCTGGCGTGCCGGCGTCGTCGTCCACCTCCGGTACTGGATACCGCTCCTCCACCAGGCGTAGTTGGAGTCGCCACGCGCTGAAGTACCCGACCCTCACCCATTCGCGCAGTTCCTTGTCGCGCACCAGCATGGCGACCAGCCGGTCCGCCGCCGTCTGCGTGGTGTTGACGGCCGCCGACCAGTTCTCCACATCCCGGTCCGACAGTTGAATCCGACCGGCACCGGCGAGCTCACGGATGCGGTGCTGGTTCACGTCATCGAGGAACGACCGGGTGTCCGGGCCTCCTCCGAGCAACGGGACGGCCGGCGCGAACATCCGGTCCAGTTGCATCTGGACCCGGTCCGCCTCATCGACGACGACGAGATCGCTGCGGCGGCAGGCGAGTTCGAGGTAGCGGATGCGCTCGGCATTCTGCGGGCGGGGTACCGCAGAGTCGATCAGACTGGCCGGCGTGGCGACCCAGACGGCGGCCCGGGTCAGCTCACGGGCGCTATGGTGGCGGGGGCATCCGGACCAGAAGGGACATGCCATCACATTCCCCGTCCAGATGTCCTCCTCGATGTCGCCTCGGCGGGCGGGCGTGCGCAGCCTGGAGCACGGAGCCTCACCGAAGCTCATCAGGTCATCGGCAGGGTGTCCGTCCGCGTGCCGCAGCGCGTTCAGGGCGCAGGAGGTACTGACGTGGGCGAAAGCGGGATCGTCGTGGGCGAGCAGGTTCCGCGTGCCACGGCCGGCCAGTCGGCGGTGAAGTCGCTCGGCGTGCCGTTCGCGACCGGAGGCCCCGAGCACGGGAGCGGCTGCCCCCGGCACGAAGGTGTTGTAGAGCTCGACGAGCTTCAGCTGCTCGGCGACGTCCCCGACAACGACAGTCACCCGGAGGCCCGCGCGGGCCAGGTGCACCGCCACGACATCCCGGAGGGTGCTCTTCCCCGCACCGACAATGCCGAGCAAGTGCTCCAACCCTGCGACCTCGAAACCTTCCGCAGGCTCGAAACCGCCGTTCCGACGGGTGAAGAGGTGGATCGCGTTGAGCCGTCCCCGCCAGTTCGCGGGAGCAACCGCGTCCATGGAGGCGGCGGTTCCCAGTAGTTCGGCCCAGGTGAAGGTCAACGGCCTGCCTCCATTCGCGGGTGGCGCGGCCAGGTCGTGACCGATGGGCGCGGGGGCGGTGTACTCCGGCAGGCGGACGGTGGCCAGGTGCCTGCCGACCGGGAAGGCGTGCCGACCGGGGCCGGCGGGCCTCAAAGGCTGTCCGGTGAAGTCGGGTGCCTCGCGTAACAGACGCTCGTATGTCTCCCAGCGGTCCGGTGCCACCGACAGCGAGGGGCGGCGGACGGCCGGTCCGTCTGGGTCGGCGACGTCGTAGGCGCGGAGCGGGCGGTCGAGCCGCTGATAGTCCACGAGCGCCTCGCGCCAGGCCAGGCGACGCCCCCACGTCCACAGCGTGTACCGGGCCGCGCGGAGGGTCCGTTCACCAGCCGCGTCCACCGCGCCCCAGGCACGCGCGAAGGGGTACCCGCTGAAGAGGGTCCAAGCGTCCGCGGCAGGGTCGGCGGGCGCGTACTTTTCGTGGAGGAGCAGCCCGATCTCGATCTCGCAGACGGCGACAAGCCGCGAAGTCAGCAGATGCGGGGCGGCACCCCGAAGGAGCTGCGCCACCTGGAACAGGGGTTGAGCGGCGCTACGCATCGTTCTCCTCGGTGTCGCGGGTCGGTCGAGAGGTGGTGAACTCCGCCGCGGACGACAGCCGCACCCCGGCGTCGGCGCCCAGGCTGCGGGCGAAGTCCCGCCGATATCCGGTGCGTGCCGCCCGCCCATCGGGCACGACGACGTTCAGCGGCGTACCGAGCCGGGCGGCGGCCTCCCGCGCCCGCAGGGCGGCCAGCACGGGCTGCTCCAGGTCCTGGACCAGGAAGGGCCGGGATCCTCCGTTCCGGTCGTCGACCCAGTGGACCCCCAGGTCCGTGATGAGCGGGCGCACGAAGCGGCCCAGCTCGCGGCGCACCGCGAGTTCCGTTCGTCCGGGGAGCGCCAGGAAGAGCCGGAGCGCGAGCGGCAAGGCCAGCGCCTGCTCGGGACGGGAGGTCGATTCGAACGTACGATCACTGGGCGGGCAGCCCCCTTCGCACCACGGGCCGACCGCGGTCGTGCTCCTGGCGAGCAGGCCGCAGCGGGTGCACCGGTGCACGAGCCCGTCGTCATGGAAACGGTCGGGCACGGGCTGATACAGCTCCTTCACCAGCTTCCAGGTCTGGGCTACGGCCGGGAGCAGCAGCTCGGCGGGGTCGACGCGGAGGATGACTGGACGACTGATGAGGAAGTCGCGGCAGACGGCGAACCGTTCCGGTGTGTGGCAGGTGTCGGCCAGAGCAGCGAGTCGGGAACACGCGTCCTGCTCCAGCGTTCCTCGCGGCCCATGGGAAGCCAATTGCGCGCAGGTCAAGGTCGGCTCCCCTGCCGTCGGCTGAACGAGGCGGGCATCCGCGGTCAGGAAGCTGTCGGGGAGGGTGATCGGCCAGTCGGCCAGTGGGCGTGCCCCGCACCACGACAGCAGGTCGGGGACACCTGCGGGCACCACGAGGCTGCGGGTGAGCGCGGCCATCACCAGCCGGTCGACGGCCAGTTGGAGGCCGACGGGATAGGGAAGGCGGAACGCTGAGGCCCTTGTCGTTGAGGCCAGCTCGATCACGCCGCGTGCCACGTCGCCCAGCAGGTCGAGGTCCGCGTCGTCCCGGCTCACCCGGCCGCCTCCTGACCGGCGTTCCGCCGCTGCCCGGCCGAGCACCACCTGGCGACCTCGCAGGCGGTGCACTGGGGCCCCGGCACAGCCTCGAAGCGGGTTTCGGCGTGCCAGCCGGAGAGTTGTCCGCGCAGTAACGTCTCGGCGGCTTCGCGAGTCTCCGCGTCATACGGATCGAAGGTGCGCAGGTCGACCCCGCCCGGCCGGAGCACTTCGAGTTCGACCCGCCCCCTTGCCCGAGGGCTGCCCAGTGCGCCACCGACGACACTTATGGCGAGCGCAAGTTGCGGATAGGCGGCCAGCACGTCGCGGGGCGGACGGCCGCTCGCGGAGGTTTTGATCTCCCGCCAGACCCAGGAGCCGGCGTCCTGGTACAGCAGGTCGGGATCCGCCAGGACCACCAGGTCGGCCGCGGTGTCGTCGAACACCAAGCGCGGCTCGACGCGAACCTCCCCCCGGGAGTCGGCCACCCGCAGCGGGCAGACCTCGGCGTGGTGCCGCAGCAGTTCCGCTCCCAGCCGCCGCTCCTCCTCCGGGAGGCGGAAGCCGTCCGGCACCCACTCCGACACGATGTGGTGATCGCAGGGGGTGGACGGACATCGGCGGTGCCGTTCGGCGAGAAAGGCATGGACCGCGCGCCCGCGCTCGGCAGCTGGGCTGCGTTCCACGGCGTCATCGGCCGGGAGACGTAGACCGCGCAGGTAACCCCGGGCGGGACAAGCGCGGTGGGCTCGTCCGGTGGTAGAGGACCAGACGCGTCGCGGCCGGCTCAGGTCGTTCGTTCCGAGCAGCCCGGGGGCACGTGTGAGTGCCGGGCAGACGGGCGCGACGGCGCACGAGACACATGCCGTACCGGGCCGGTACTCACGGCTGTCGAGCAGCGCGCGGACGGCGGGTGCGCCGTCGGCACGGTAGGCGGCCAGGGCCTCGGCCCGGGTGCCCTCGAAAAGCGGCTTCAGGTCTGTGCGGCCGTCGGCGAGAGCGAACTGGACGACTCTAACGTTCTCGACTTGGGCGTCGGCGTTCCCCTCCGCGGCGACCAGTGCGGCCACGGCGCGTTCCACCGCACTCCGGGCGCGCAGGCGTGTGACCGGCAGACGCAGCTCCCGTCGCCGCCCGTCACTCGATTCAAGTTGACGTCCCCACGCGGTGATGTGGAACTCGGCCTCTTCCTGACCGCTGTCTGCGAGTCGGCGGTGGCGGTAGACCCACGGCCGCCTGACTGGACGAAGTTCGGGGTCCACGGGGAAGGCTTCGGCGTACGTGCGCAGCGCGTGCTCGGTCCACCGCTGCACGCCATCGTGTGCCGGGCGCCCACCAGTCGTCGGCCCGGCCGGTGGCAGCTCGCCGCGTGGTCGTTCGATGGCCCCGGCCGCGGCCATGAACGGGCCGTTGACGAACATCTCCAGTTCTTCCGGCTTCCGGGCAGCCGGCCGGCCGGGGCGCAGCCCACGTGCCGTCAGCGCGTCGGACGCGGGGCACCGATATCGCTCGGGCCCGAACATGCCGAGCCGCACGGTGATGGTGCGCGACTTCCCGACGAGCCCGTCGGGGGGCCAACTCCCTGCCATACTTTCCTCGTTTCTTCGTGCCCCGGGCCAGGGGCCGGGCCAACCGGGGTTCTCTGTTTCGGACGGAGCGTTCATGTTGCTTCCTGGGACTTTCCTCAAGGGCCGCTACCGGGTGAAGCGGCAGATCGGGGAGGGCGGCGAGGGCGAGATCTTCGTCGCCAGGGACGAACGGCTCGGGCGCGATGTCGCGGTGAAACTCCAGCTGCCCCGGGCGTTCGAGTCGTCCGGCACCTACGCCTGCTACGGCAAGTCGATCGAGGCCGAGCACGAACGGCTGGAATCGGTCGCTGACGTCCCTGGAATTCCGCGGGTCATCGACAAGGGGTCGTTCGGCAGGAACGGCAGCAAATTCCTCGTGATGGAGTTGGTCGACGGAGTGACGATCGGGTCATGGATCAAGGCGCACGAGCCGGTGCCGACCGCGGCGGTCGTCTCGGTCGTCGCACAGCTTTGCGACATCCTTGATGTCCTCCACACCACCAAGGGCTATGTCCATTGCGACATCACCGCGAAGAACACGATGCTTCGGCACGACGGCCGGGTCCGGCTGCTCGACGTTGGAATCTCGGTCGTGAAGGGCACACTCAACAAGACACCAGCGGGTAGTCCGGAGTACGCCGCGCCCGAGCAGGGGGACACGGCAGCGGTGCTCACCCCCCAAGTCGACGTATTCGCCCTCGGCGCGCTCCTGTTCGAGATGGCCGTCTCACAGCTGCCCTACTACGCCCTCGAGCGCCCGCTCGACGGCTCCGCCCGTCCGTTTCCTGACGGCTTCGGGCGGTGGCTCCCGGGACCACTGCGCGAACTCGGTCTCGCCATGGTGTCGCTCGATGCCGGTGAGCGCCCGGACGGCGTGGCCGAGGTGGCACGCCGTTTGCGGCCGCTGCTGCCTGCCCCCGGCTCCCCTGCACCGGCCAAGATGACCCGGCCGGATCCGACGGCCCCTTACCGTCTCGGATACTCCGTGACCTGACCACGCACGGGCCTCCGCGGTCACGGCAGGCTCCTCAGCCGCTGAACGGCCGCGTCGTGGTCGGCCTCGCCCTGGTCTTCCAGCAGGTTCGTGACTCGTCCGAGCGCCTGCTTCGCTTCCAAGGGTTGCCCCATGGCCCGGAGTGCGTCCGCCAGCCATACGAGCACTCTGGCCTCACGGCTGGCATAGGTGAGCGAGCGGTACAGCAGGCCTGCCTTTTCGAGGCCCTCCACCGCCGCCTCGTGGTCCCCGAGAGCCAGCCTCGTCCGTCCCAGGGTGAACAGCGCGTGGGCCCGGCCGTTCACATCCTCCGTGGCGTCGAGCAGCGTGAGTGACCGCAGGCACAGCTCAACGCTCTCTTTGTGGCGTCCCAGGTCGTAGGCGGCGCTCGCCAGACCGTTCAGCGCGGCCCCCCGGCCCAGGGCGTCGCCGAACTTTTCGAAGACGCTCAGGGCGACATCGAAGTGTTCCGTCGCCTCCCCCGGGGCGCCGGCCTCACGCAGTAGGACGCCAAGGACGCACCGGCCCTGGGCTGCGCCACGGGCGTCCCCGCCGTCCTCACTCACGCGTACCGCGCGGCGCAGTTCGCCTGTCGCCCGCGGGAGATTGCCCAGGCCCCGATAGGTACCGGCGAGCATTCGGTGGACCATCGCCACATCGGCCGGACCAGCCTCGCGCATGGCGGCGTCACGGGCCTTGGACAGGTACGTGAGCGCATCCAGGTACCGCCCGGAGCGCCATTGAAAGGTCACCATGGTCATCGCGAGCAGCCACGTGTAACGGTCGAGTCCCCGGTCGTCGGCCATTCTGACGGCCGCAGTCATGGTCGGGTACTCGGCCTCGAACCAGGACATCGCGTCTACCGCGCGTGCGGGGGCGACCACCTTGATGTCATGACACTCGCCGATCGGGAGCCGACGGTCGGGGTCCAGCTTGCGGTCGCAGGCCCAGGCGTTGTGAAGGAGGAAACGCAGTACTCGCTCCCGGACGCGGGCCCGGTCGGCCTCGGATCGCTCGTCTGCCAGCTCGCCGGCGAAGACCCGGACCAGGTCGTGCAGGGAGTAGCGTTCGAAAATCGGCTCGGTCACCAGACTGCTCCGCGTCAGGTCGTCGATCGCATGGGTGACGCCAACAGTGTCGTCCGGTGCGAACGCCCGCAGCGCCAGCCAGCTGATGGTCGGCCCCGGGTGCACCGCCAGCTGCCAGAGCAATTCCGCAGCCGGCACGGTGAGGTGCTCCACGGTCGTCTTCAGAGACGAGCGAACGCTAAGGTCCGCGGAACCGAGGTCGAAGGAGCTCAGCCGGGTCCTCTCCTGCCGCAGTTCACGGACCAGGCCCGGGAGTGCCTGCAGCGGACGGCTCGCGATGCGCGCGGCCGTGATGCTCAGCGCGAGCGGGATGCCGCCGCAGTACTCGACCAGGTCATCGATGAACGGCACGGTGGTACGCATCCGCTCTTCGCCCAGTTGGGTCCGCAGCAGCTCGGTGGCTTCTCCCCGGTCCAGGGGGTCGACCTCTATGAGTTCGGCACCTTCCCTGATGGCGAGCCCGTGCAGCTGACGGCGGCTGGTGATGAGCGCCGCGCTCGGCCCGGGGCCGGGGAGGAGCCGGCGGACATGGTCATCATCGCGCGCGTCGTCAATGACCAGCAGGACGGCGCGGTCGGCGAGCGCGGTCCGGTAGGCGGAGACCATACCGTCCAAGGTCGGGGTCTCGGCACGGACTCCGAGGTCATTCAAAAGCCGGGCGAGGATCAGGCCGTGCCGTTCCGGCTCGCCCGGGGATGATCCACGCAGTTCGATGTGAAGAACGCCGTCGGGAAAATGCCGTGCGACCTCCGTCGCGCCCCGGACAGCGAGGACCGACTTCCCGACGCCGCCCATCCCTGTGAGCACAGCGATCCGGCTCCGGCCGACCGACCGACCGAGCAGCGTCTCGGTGAGCCGCGCGAGCTGCCGCTGCCGGCCGACCGGCGCGGATGACAGCGCCGGGAGCTGCCGGGGTGGAGGAGGGGGCGACTGCGGTGACCGGCTGTCCGCCGGCCCGCTGCGCCCATCCGTACGATGTGCGAGCAGCAGGGGGGCGGCGGAGCGGCCGGTCAGACGTTCCCACCGGAAGAGCTCCGGCTCGATCTCCTCCTGCCGGTTAAGGGACCGCAGGGCGCCGACCTGGAGTTGGAGCAGCGTCTCGTCCTTCGGCCAGCGTGCCCGGGCGGCACTGATCCTTTCCAGGGCCGCGAGCTTCTGTCCGCACTCCAACTCGGCCTTGGCGCAGTCGACTGTGGCCTGGCGAAACTCGTTCAGCAGACCGGCCCGGCTCCGCGCGAAGGCTTCGCCGGGGAGGTCCTCCAAGGGCTCTCCCCTCCACTCGTCGAGCGCGGAACGGAGCGCGTCGAGCCGGGCCGGGCCGCTTCCCGCCGCTTCAGCGATCCGCCGGAGTGATTGGAAGCGGAGATGGTCGACGTGCCCAGGGTCGACTTCGATCCAGCAAAATCCTGGGTCATTTCGCCCATTTCGCTCGGCCACCTCCGGCAGAGACTTCCGTAACTGATGGACGTACTGCCGAATTCGAGCAGGTTTCGATTCCTCACCGGGCCACATATAGCGCATGATCCCTGCGTGGGAAACGCGGTGCCCCGGGGCCACCAGCAGAACCGCGAGCAGTTCCAAAACTTTCGGCTTCACCCGGACCGGTGCTCCGCCCCGTAGGGCGGCCACCTGTCCAAGGACTCGGTATTCCATGACGGGCAGTCCTCAATCCGTGCGGCAGTGCGGCCGGATGGCCGTATCCATCGTTCACGAAAGCATGCCACGGCACGCCGGGCACCCATTAACGAACGACTAACGCCTCGAGTTTGGCGATCGCCGAGTGGCTCTGTAAGGCTTCTTCCACCCCCCGCCCCAACGTTCCCGGTGGTCCATACCTGCCACCGGCGCAGCCGAATCGACGGCGACCGCGTGTTGGGAAACAGGAATCCTCGAAGGAGAAAACATGGAGTCACTTCCGCCTGTCCAGCCCGAACGCTTCCGGCACGGCGCCGATCGCCCGGTCCGGGACCGGGGGGTCGATGCGACGGTGCCGCCCCGGCGGCGGCCCCGCCGCCCGCGCAAGTGCTTGCCGGTGTCCCGGGCCGGCGTCCGGCGTTCCCGTGGTCCGTGGTCCGATCGCGTCAGGAAGCCGGTGTGCCCGACGGCTCACCGGGTCTATGAGGCGGCGCTGTTCGACGAGCTCGAATGACGCTCCTGAGTCCGACGACGGGCGGATGCGCCCGGCGGGGTCGGCCGGGTGAGCGGCCCGGGTGACGAGAGTCGGACGGTAGGCGGGGCGGGAGGTCCCGGCCCGCTTTCCAGGCCGGCAGTGGGCCGGCCCACTGCCGGCCCGGGTGGGGGGTGGGAGCCGTGGCGGCGAAGGGGGTGAGTCCGCCATGCCTGGTCCCGCGGACCCGTGATCGGTGCAAGAACGAGTCCGCTGCGATTCGCTCGATCGGGCCGAGCTGGACATCGGTCCGGAGGGCCTGCGGGACTGGGTCCGCCGGGCCGAGATCGGTGCCGGTGGCCGGCCCATGGACGACGACCGAGGAGTCGGGCCGGACGAAGGCGTTGAAGCGGCAGCAGTCAGGCCCCCCGGCCGACCGGCGGGGGCACGATCTGGCCTCAGAACTCGCGGTGGTCACGAGCACCGGAGTGCTCACCTGTTGGCGGCTACGGACCGTAGTCTCCCCAGCTCGGCAGAGCCCATAGGAGCCGTAGCGGCCCCGCCTCGCTCCCGATGTGGTGTCCGCTGGCGGGGCGCCGGCCGCAGAGCGGGGGCGAACGGCCGCCGCGGATGGGGGCAGGCAGGCGCATACTGGTCGCGATGACAAAATCAGCTGCCCCGAAGCGCCACTTGCCTACCAGCCCCTTCAAGCCCCCGGTCACGCCGCCCCCCAAAGAGTTCGCCGTGGGCGACCAGGTCACACACGACATGTACGGCCTAGGCCGAGTGATCGACATCGAGGATGGGATCGCCGTTCTTGTCGATTTCGGCTCGGTGCGGGAGCGGATCTTGAGTCCGTACACCAAGATGACCAAGTTGTAGGACCGCTGTGCCCTGGCCTCATGACGAATTGGAAGATCTCTCATCGACCTGACCGCCCTGTTCTCCGCTCCGGAAGGGGCGGCCCGCAATGCCACCGCGGCGTCGCCGACTCCGACGACGAACCCGTTCCAGGCCCCTGACTTCGAGGAGGAGGAAGAGACCTTCCTGACCGAGGAGGCGCAGGCATCCTTCTCGGACGTGGGCGCGGCTCAACGCGAGTGAACGCCTGTCCGCCAGGGGTCGGCGCGGGTTTTCCGTCTCACTTCTCGGAATGCGCTCGCTCCGCGGGCGGGCGGCCCCGAGCATGCCTCTCATGATGGACACATCGTTGTACGCGGCGTTTCTCCTCGCCGCCTTCGTGCTCTGCGTCACTCCAGGCCCCGACATGATGTTCATCGTGGCGATGGGCGGCCGGGGCGGCCCGGCTACCGGGGTGATGGCCGCGTTCGGGGTGGCCTGCGCGATGCTGGTGCACGCGGTGGCCGCGGCGCTGGGGTTGTCGGCGCTGTTCACGGCGCTGCCGGCGCTGTATCACGTGCTGCGCTGGGTCGGGGCGGCCTATCTGCTGTACCTGGCCGTCAAGGCGTTCCGCGACCGTTCGCTGCCGGGTACGGAGAGCGGGAACGTCGAACCGGGTCACCGGCGCGCCTTCTGGCAGGGCGCCCTCATCAACCTGCTCAACCCGAAGGTGATCCTCTTCAACGTCGCCTTCCTGCCGCAGTTCGTGAACCCTCAACTTGGTCACGTGTCCGCCCAGTTCATGGTCCTGGGCATCACCATCGTGATCATGGGTTTCTGCGTCGACGGGGCGGTCGGCCTGCTCTCCGGGAAGCTCGCCCTGCTGCTGCGCCGCAGCCGCCGCGTGGCGCGGGGGCTCAACATCTTCAGCGGAACGGTGTTCACCGGCCTGGCGATACGGCTGGCGGCTTCGCCCAAGTAGGCAGCGGAACGTCAGGTGCGCCACGCGCCGCGTGCGGCGGCGGTCCGTGCGTAGTCGGCGAAGTCCCGGGGAGGACGGCCGAGAACGCGCCGCACGTCGTCGGTGAGCGAGGCCAGGCGACCGGCACCCACCTGGGCGAACAGGTCGGCCGGCAGCGCCACCGTTTCCGCGTACGCCTCGGCCGTCACCGGCACGTACCGGAGGTCACGGCCGCTCGCCCGGGCGGTCTCCCCCACCGCGTCCCCGAAGGTCATCAGCCGGGGGCCGCCCAGTTCGCAACACTGCCCGGCGTGCCCGTCCCCGGTCAGACCGGCGTCGCGCAGGAAGTCCTCCTGGGCCGCGGCACGGTCCACGCCAGGCCGGAACCGGCCAGCGCCCGCTCGGTGGCGGCTCGCCCTGGCCGCCGACTTGCCGCGCGAGCCCGGCATGACGGTCGGTGCCGTGGCCGGCCGCGTGGGCTTCGCCAGCGCGTTCGGCTTGAGCGCCGCGTTCAAGAGGGAACGCGGCATCAGTCCGTCCGGGCCTGGTCGAGGAAGGCGGCGGTGAGCCCGGGCCGCGCGTGCCTCAGGGGGCAGGGCGGCGGAGGGCTTTCTGGTCCAGGCTCTCCGTTTCCGGCAGTGGTGTCATGACCGGGCTGCCGGTCTGGAGGTAGATCACCGAGCTGCGGAAACCCACCACTTCGCGGCGGGCGCTGAACCGGTCCATCAGGAAGGCGTGCAGCCGCTCGATGTCGGGAACGGCCACGTGGACGACGAAGTCGTCGTCACCCGAGACGACGAACACCGAGAGCACCTCGGGCAGTTGGCTCAGGTAGGTCTGGAAGCCGCTGATCACCTCCCGGCTCAGCGGGCGCAGCCGCGCGAAGACCAGCGCCTGGAGCGAACGGCCGAGCGCCCGCGGCTCGACCGCCGCGTGATAGCCGGTGATCACGCCCCGCGCGCGCAAGCCCCGGACCCGCTCCAGGCAGGTGGAGGGTGCGATCCCGACCAGGCGGGCCAGCTCGCGGTTGGTCAGCCGTGCGTCGCGCTGGAGATGCGCCAGGATCGCCGAATCAATGTCGTCCACGGCCGCCATTCTCCGGATCTCGCCGAACACCGTTCGGACCGGCCCCCGGCAGGCCGTATCCGGCTCTAGATTCGGTGCCGCCAGCCGGTGCCGCCCAGCCGGTGCGAGAGGAGCCATCGCCATCATGACCACCGTGCCCGACCACTACGACCAACTGCTCGCGGAGCACTACACCTGGATGCTGGGAGGCGATATCGAGGCGCTGGCCGCCGCCCAGCGCGGTTTCCTGACGGAACTCGGGCTCGCCGGCGGGCCGGCCGGGACCCTGGCCATGGACCTGGGCTGCGGCCCTGGGCACACCGCGCTGGCCCTGGCCGACCTGGGTTTCGACCCGGTGCTCGCCGTGGACTTCAGCCGGCCGCTGCTGGACGAGCTGACCGCGCACGCCGCCGGGCGGGCGGCCGTGCGCCCCGTTCGGGCGGACCTGCGGACCGCGCTGCCCGAGCTGGTGCGGCCCGGCACGGCGGAACTCGTGGTCTGCCTGGGCGACACCCTCACCCACCTGCCGACCCGGGGCGACGTGGCCGCCCTGCTGAACCACGTCGCCGACGCGCTCGCCCCCGGCGGCACCGCCGTGCTGTCCTACCGGGACCTGACCGTGCCGCTCACCGGTACCGACCGTTTCCTGCCGGTACGCGCCACGGCGGACCGGATCATGACCTGCTTCCTGGAGTACCCGAAGGACTACGACGACTACACGGTGCTGGTGCACGACCTGGTCCACACCCGGCCGGGCCCCGGCGACGACTGGACGCTGCGGACCGGCAGTTACCGCAAGCTGCGGCTGGCCCGTTCCTGGGTGCTCAAGCAGTGCCGGACCGCGGGACTGCGGGTCACCGCGGACCGCGTCGAACGGAACGGGCTGACCACCACCGTGCTGCGCCGACCGGGGTGAGGTGATCAGGTGATCAGGTGATCAGGGTTTGCGAGGGCGGGTGGCCGTACTGATTCCGGTAGTAGGTGGCGAACCGTCCCAGGTTCGAGAAGCCCCAGCGGTAGGCGACGTCGGAGACGGTGGCCGAGCCGTCCTGGCCGGCGGCGAGCAGGTCCTGGTGGGCCCGCGCGAGGCGGACCTCGCGGAGGTAGCCGAGCGGCGTGGTGTCCAGGTGCCGGCGGAACGCCTCCTGGAGGGCGCGCGGGCTGAGCCGGGCGGTGGCCGCCAGGTCGGCGAGGGTGTGCGGCTGGTCGGCCTGCTCCTCGACCAGGGCCATCACGCGGCGCACCGCCGCGTGCGAGACGACGCCGGTGCGCTGCGCGTCCACGCCTTCGGTGATCAGCCGCTGCGTTCCGACGAGGAGGGCGGCCGCCGTCTGCGTCAGGTGCGTGGCGACGAGCGGGTTGGTACGGGCGACGCCCTCGCCGAGCACCTCGCGGAGCACGGCCCCGGAGATGCCCGCCCAAGTCCTGGCGGCCTGTGGCGAGATGGCCCCACCCAGCGCGAACCGGGCCCGTACCGGGTCCTCCACGCCGAGCGCGTCGGCCGCGGCCCGTTCCACTGCCTCGCGGGCGAGCCGCACGGTGATCATCCGGGCGCCGGGCGACCAGTGCACCTGGAAGCCGCGGTACGGGTCCAGCACGTAGGTCTCGCCGGGGCCGACGCGGCATTCCTCCCGCCCGGGGGAACTCACCGTCACCCGGCCGTGCGTGACCTCGCAGACCAGCAGGTAGGTGCCGAGCGGCTGCGGCCTGATCAGGGTTTCGGCGCCGAGGTGCGGGGAGCCGTACTGAAGGCCGGAGACGGTGATCCCGGGGAAGCCGCTCTCGGCATACCACGCGGAGAACTCCCGGGCGTCGCCCAGGCAGTCCAGCCGGTAGGGGCTGTACGCGTTGCTGATGATGTCCCGGGTCTCTTCGAGGTCGTTGCTGTGCACGAGGGTGGTGAGCTTGCTCAGATCGCCGGGAACGGCGGCGCTGAGCTGTGCCATCGGGCTCGTTTTCCTCTCTCCGCGCATTCTCCGCGCCTTCTCCGCGTTTTCCGGCCGGGAGCCGCGTTCGGCGAGTAGCCGACGGGTGGCTCCGCGAGTAGCGTCGGGCGTGTCGATAAGTCAAGGCGCCCGAGGGTCCCGGGGCGGTTGCGGGGCAGGCGCGTCGGACAGGCACCGTCCTGGATACACGGGGGATATCCAGGGCAGCTC
Organism: Streptomyces johnsoniae; assembly: GCF_031845565.1. Taxonomy (NCBI): domain Bacteria; kingdom Bacillati; phylum Actinomycetota; class Actinomycetes; order Kitasatosporales; family Streptomycetaceae; genus Streptomyces; species Streptomyces johnsoniae. The sequence continues at coordinate 19,000 of NZ_JAVREV010000025.1, forward strand.
ATCGGGGGCGGGCCCCGTCGCGCACATCGATGCAGCGGGGCCCCTCCCGAACATGAGTCATATGGTCCGGTTCACCCCTTACCCATCAGGTCCGGCGGGTAGTCGTCGTCCGGGCGCCCGATGTCGGTACCGGTACCTGTACCGTTCCGCGGCCGCGTTCCGCCGGGTCAGCCCCAGATGTCTTCGGCCCACTCGGGATGGTCTATGAACGGGTTCCTGTTGCCCTGGTAGTCCTCGAAGATCAGCTCGTTGCGGCGCTCCTCGAACGCGCTCGGCGGGTCCTGGGCGTGCCAGGCGAGCAGCGTGTCGAGCCGGCCCATGTACGGGGTGCCTCCGTTGCTGGTGTCGTTGTCGAGCTCCAGGTCCGCGAAGCCGTCGTTGCCCTCGTAGCGCACCGCCATGTAGAAGATCATCCGAGCTATGTCGCCCTTGTCCTCGTTCCTGGCCTCCCAGGAGTCGCCGTCCGTGTAGTTGCCCGGGGCCCGGGAGACGGGTGAGCCGCCGTCGTCGAAGTCCTTGTTGCCGCGCAGGCTGTTGACCTGGACGTCGGTGGGCCTGAGGTGGTGGACGTCGGTGCCGGGACCGGCCGAGGTGCCGAAGTCGCCGTGCGACTGGGGCCAGACATGCTCGCGGTTCCAGTCGCCGACGTTGCCGCCGTGCTGGTCGGCACCACGGGACTCGCCGGTGTAGAGCAGGACGACGCTGCCGGGGTCGGACGGGTCCTGGTCGGTGGCCATCAGGGCGTCCCAGACCTGGGAGTAGCTGAGCCGGGTGACGTCGGTGCTGATGATTTCGTGCAGCGCCGTCTTGAGCGACTCGCCGGTCTTGCCCTCGGCGTCGGCGTAGTAGGCGTGGTCGGCGGTGTCGGCGTGGTCGGCGGGGGCATGGGCCGCGGGGGCCGTGTCGGCGGGGGCCGTGTCGGCGGCCGCGGCGAGCGGCGGCGGCAAGGTCAGCGCCGCCGTCGACAGGCAGATGAGCAGGGTCTTGCGCATGTGGGGGCCTTTCGGTGGGGGCCGGAAGCCTGGATCCGGGAGCCGGGTTTTCGATTGTTATGCACCTGCCATGCCACTCCCGAAACTACGCGCGCAACCCGCCTGTCGCGGCTTCCGAACGGTCAGGACCCGCGAACGGTCACGCGATCGGGTCGTCGGCGCGGGTCACGCGCTGCGTTCCCGAACGGGTCAGGTACGAGCGCGTTCTGCTGCTGGTGGCCGCCGGGTCGGCGCGGTCGGAGAGCACGAAGTAGTCCATCTGCGCCCGTTCGGCGGTGACATCGAGGACCGCGTAGCCGTGTCCGTCCATGTCCACCCAGCGGACGTGCCGGTTGGCCGCCCGGACGGCCGTCTCGGCGATGCCGGACAGCGTGCGGGGCGGCACGCCGAGGGTGTCGTCGAGGTTGTCCGAGGTGACGGACGTGACCACGAACTCGGTGGCCACCGACGGCGTTCCCGGGTACAGGGCGGCGTTCAGCGGCACGTCGTTCGCCCAGTGCATGTGGATGTCGCCGGTCAGGAAGACGGTGTCGGCGATCCCCCGCTCGTGCAGGTGGCCGAGCAGCCGCTGCCGTTCGTGCGTGTAGCCGTCCCACTGGTCGGTGCCGATGGCCAGCCCGCCCGCGGGGATGCCGAGGCATTCGGCGATCGGCCCGAGGAGGAACGCGGGCAACGAGCCGAAGGCCACCGGCGAGATCATGACCGAGTTGCCGATCAGGCGCCAGCGGGCCTCGGACGCGGACAGTCCCGAGGTGAGCCAGTCCCACTGGGCGCGACCGGTGATCGTCCGGTCCCGGGAGTCGACTTCGGCGTCGCCGGTGCCGGCCTGCCGGTCGCGGAACGTGCGCAGGTCGAGGAGGTGGAGGTCGGCCAGCCGGCCGAACCGCAGCCGCCGGTAGGTCGTGCCCTCGACCGCGGGCCGCACCGGCATCCACTCGAAGTACGCCTGCACGGCGGCGGCCCGGCGCGCGCGCCACTCGCCCTCCGCGCCCGGGGTGTGGTTCTCCGCGCCGTCCCGCCAGCTGTCGTTGGCCGTCTCATGGTCGTCCCAGAGGGCGATCACCGGGTGGGCCGCGTGCAGCGCCCTGAGGTCGGGGTCGGTGCGGTAATGGCCGTGCCGGACGCGGTAGTCGGCGAGGGTCAGCACCTCGTGCGCCGGCTCCTGGCGCCGCACCGGGTCGGCCGGGTACTGGCCGGTGCCGTACTCGTAGATGTAGTCGCCGAGGTGCAGCACGGCGTGCAGGTCGGTGCGGGCGGCGAGATGACGGTAGGCGGCGAAGTGGCCCGCCTCGTAGTTGGAGCAGGAGACCACCCCGAGCCTGAGGTTGTCCGGCTCGGCCTGGTCCGCGGGCGCGGTGCGGGTGCGCCCGGCGGGCGAACGCACGCCGCTCGCCGTGAAGCGGAAGTGGTAGGCGGTGTCGGGGCGCAGGCCGCGCACATCGGCCTTGACGGTGTGGTCGGCCGCGCCGCTCGCGGTGCTCCGGCCCCGGGCGACCACCGTGCCGAAGCCCGCGTCGGTGGCGACTTCCCACTCCACCTCGACGTCGGGGCCCGCGCCCGAGCCCGGCACCGCGCCGGGCACGGGGGTGACCCGCGTCCAGAGCAGCACGCCGTCGGGCAGCGGGTCGCCGGAGGCGACGCCGTGGTGGAAGGCGGGCGCTTCGGCGGCGCCGGCCCTGGGTGCCGCGGCGAGCGGCAGGACGGCGGCGACCGCGGCGGTCGTCACGACGGCGCGGCGGGAGGGTCCGGCATGGGTCACGGCCGCCGATGCTAGGGCAGAACGGTCGAACGGGCGGGCGAATTCACGCTCCGGGAGGAAGAGTTCGTCCGCCCGTTGACGCCCGTCCGCCGGGGCGCCGCCCGGCGTGCACGGCCCGGTCCCGGGGTCAGGAAGTGGTGCGGGCGGCGAAGATCCAGCGGTTGGTCGCGAGGGCGTCGTCGGGCTCGGGGAGCGGGCCGCGGCCGTAGCGGCGGGTGTAGTCGAACGGGGTGCGGACCGCGGTGGACCAGGCCCGCGCCGCCAGGGTGGCGGCGGAGTCGGGGCGGGGATCGCGGTCGAAGAGGGCGAGCAGGTCCACGCCCGTCTGGCGTTCGGTCGAGGAGTAGACCGGGTGGTTCCGCGCGCCGGGCGGCGGCGCCGCGAGTTTCACCTCGTAGGCCAGCGCGCTGCCCGCCGTGCTCAGCCGGTCGACCGTGTCGACGAGGCGCCGTTCCGCGGCGTGCGGGAGGTAGAGCAGGAGCCCTTCGGCCAGCCAGGTGGTCGGGGCGGCCGGGTCGAAGCCGGCGCCGGTCAGCGCGCCGGACCACTCGGTGCTCAGGTCGGCGGCGACGGGGATGCGCGCCGCCCGGGGGGTGGCGCGCAGCCCGTCGAGCACCTTGCGCTTGAACGCCAGCACTTCCGCCCGGTCGATCTCGAAGACCGCGCAGCCGGGCGGCCAGTCGAGGCGGAACGCCCGCGCGTCAAGACCCGCGCCGAGGAGGACCACCTGGCGGGCGCCCGCCCGCGCGGAGCGGAGGGTGAAGTCGTCGAGGACCCTGGTCCGCAGCCCGAAGTAACGTCCCAGGCGCCCCCACAGCGGATTCGTGTCGCCGCCCGGCACCTCACCCGGGCGGAGGGGCCACCGTGCGGACGCCCGCGCGGCGCGTACGAAGTGCTCGGCGAAACGGTCCTGCGCCAGGGCGTCGTCGCGGTAGGTCTCGATGGCCCGCGCCGCGGCGACCATCAGCGCGGTCAGCCCGACGCCGCGCTCGACGCCGGCCACGCCGCCTCCTCGGGTCGCGCCCACGCGTCCTCGCGGTCGTGGGTGGTGGTGCGCGCGCCGTACACCAGGCCCATGAACCGCAGGATCTCCTCGTCCGGCAGGTGCAGGCTCACGGTGCAGTCGGTCAGGACCGTGAGGTGAAAGCCCTTCTGGAACGCCGTCCGCGCCGTGGAGTCGACGCATACGTCCGTGAACAGCCCGGCGAGAACGAGGTGTTCGACGCCGCGACCGCGGAGGTGATCCTCGAACCCCTCGCTGAGGAACGCGTCGAAGCAGGCCCGTTTGGTGAAGACGCGTTCGCCGGGGGCCGGGGCCGTCCGCTCGTGGAACGCGGCCCCCGGGGTGCCTTCGCGGCACTTGGGCTGCTTGCCGAGCAGGCGGTCCCGGTGCCGCCAGCTCGGCCGCTGGTGCGCGACGTCTCCGGTGAACCGGACGAAGACCACCTCGGTACCGCGGCCCCGGGCCAGGTCGATGGCGCGGGCGGTGTTCGTCGTCACGGCGGGCGCCCTGGCCGCGGCCGGCGCCGCGCAGAAGTCGTTCTGCATGTCGATGATCACCAGCGCCGTTCCCGTGCGGGGCGTCATGAGCCGGCGACCGGTGCGGGACCGGCGGGCTTCCGCGGCTCGGGCGCGCCGGGGCGCACGCCGGCGAGCGCGCCCGGCAGCACGTCGGCGAGCGCGCCCGGCAGCACGTCGAGGAACGCGTCCACGACCGCCGTCGTCGAGTGCCGTCCGCCGAGGTCCCGGGTGAGGATGCCGCGGGCCCTGACGGACTTCAGGGCCCGCTCCGCCGCCTCGACCGCGCCGGGGCAGCCGGCGTGCCGTTCGGCGATGGCCGCGGCGGCGCGCAGGGTGGCCACCGGGTTGACCGCGTCCCGGTCCGCGAGGTCGTCGGCGGAACCGTGCACCGTCTGGTACTCGACGAGACCGGCCACCCCGGGATGCAGGTGGACGTTCTCCGTGTAACGGCTCTCCTGCCGCTCGGAGCCGAACCGGTCCAGCAGCACGACGTGCATGATGTCGGCCCACTCGTTCCCCGCGATGATCAGGGTGCGGTCGGCGGGACCGTGTTCGATCAGGTCGCGGTTCACCGTGTCCGGCTGGAACAATTCGAGCCGCACGCCGTGCCGTTCGGCCAGATCCGCGACCCACGCGTCGAGGGCGCCGTCCAGCAGGTGGAACTTGTAGGCCATGACGATCCGGCCCGCGCCGCACCCGGGCCACTGCCGCCGGGCCCGCTCCAGGGCGAGCGCGACGACCTTGCCGGTGATCTCGCGGCTGAACGACATGGTGCGGGTGACCGTTCCCGGGGAGTGGTCGTTCTCGCCGGTGTAGAAGCCCTGGGCCTCGTCGCGGACCAGCAGCATCGACGTGCCGCCGCTGCCCAGGGGATCGACCTTCACCGCCTGGAGGCGCTGCCGCACCAGGTACAGCGACTGGGCGTTGATGGCGGTGCGGAAGACGGCGGTGGTGCCGGCGCCGGCCCGCGTCCGGCAGAAGCGCTCGTAGTGCTCGGCGTCGGCGTGGGTGAGGCGGCGGGCGTGCTCGATCCCGCCCGCCGCCCTGAGGGACACGTAGGAGTGATAGGTCCTCGGTGAACGAGCGATACCGATGTCGACCGCATAGGACCGGGCGAGCTCGTGCATGACCCGTTCGAAGACGGCCGCCAGCTCGGGCCCGGTGCCGCGGCCGACGGCGAGGCCGATCACCGGCCCCGCCGCGCGCCGCTCGACGCTGCGCTCCATAACTCAGGCCGCCGCGTCTCCGACCAGGTGGTCCCCTGGAATGCCCGCCTTGTCCGGCGCGTAGTAGTCCTTGATGCCGTCGGCCCAGGTCACCACGGGGATGCGGTCCGCGTCCGAGGGGCCGAAGGCGTCGAAAAGCGCGTCGATGTTGGCACGTTCGAACCCGATGGCTTCCATGAGCGCTGCGAACCGGTCCCGTTCGACGAGTCCGTCGCCGTCCGGGTCCCCGAGCGCGGCGAGCGCCTCGGCGAATCCGGTGACGGTCTCGTCGAAGCGCTCGGGCGACAGCACGCACGCGGTGTACTCGTCGAAGTCGACCCCGCCGTCTCGATCGGCGTCCAATTCGGCGGAGAGCGTGGCCCAGTAGCGGCGGAAGGCGTCGTTCATCGCGCTCTTCGCCGGCTCGGCCGAGTCGTGCGCCGCCTCGGCGACGCGCTGTGCCATGAGCTCGAAGTCCTCGGCCTCGATGCGGCCATTGCCATTGACGTCCAGCAGGGAGAACACGAGTTTGACGCGGCTGATCGCTTCTGCACGCATGATTCCTTCACCTTGCTTCCGGTCGTCGCCCGATGATCGGCGCGGGGAGATACGATGTGCTCACTATCCGTTCGGCATGGGCCAGTTGGGCGAGAAGAACGGCACAGTTCACCTGAAAGGGTGGAGCGCGCGGGACGTCGGGTTTCGCGGGGGCTCCTGGCTCACCCGGGCGCGCGCCCGAACATCGAGCTACGTGTCGAATGTGGTCGCAGCTTGGCTCAGATGTGCCGCCGCCGCGGGATTGAGGCCGGCATCCGGGTGGAGGCAGCAGTGGAAGTCCCTGACATGTCGCACGGTGCGCGTCTCACCGCCCATGGTGCCGTCTCCACATCCCTGGCCCTGTGCAGTGACCGCGCACTGCGCGAACTCGTGGACACGGCCGAGCCGATCGGGTCCGGTATCGGCGGGAAGTCATCCTTGCTGGAGATCGCCGGAATCCCAGTCTTCGTGAAGCGGGTGCCCGTCACCGACTTGGAGAGGCGACCTGAGCACGTCCGGTCCACGGCGAACCTGTTCGAGCTGCCCGTCTTCTGCCACTACGGCGTCGGCACCCTCGCGGGGCCGGGCTTCGGGGTCTGGAGAGAACTCGCCGTGCACACCATGACGACGAACTGGGTGCTGGCGGCGGAACACGAGGGCTTTCCGCTGATGTACCACTGGCGAGTACTGCCGGACTCGACGCCCCTGCCCGGGGACCTGGCCGACATCGAACGGGCTGTCGCTTACCGGGGCGGCGGATCGCAGGTACGCCGCCGGATCGAGGCTCTCCAGCAGTCGTCGGCGAGCGTCGCGCTGTTCCTGGAGTACATCCCGCGGAACCTGCACCAGTGGCTGGGCACCCAGGTCGAAGCAAGCGACGAGGTCGCCAACCGGGCCTGTGCCATGGTGGAGAGAGAACTGGCCGCCGGTGTTGCGTTCATGAACAACCGCCGACTCCTGCATTTCGACGCGCACTTCGAGAACATTCTGACTGATGGTCAGCGTCTTTACTTCGCAGACTACGGCCTCGCGATCTCCTCCCGGTTCGAGCTGTCGCAGGACGAAGCCAGCTTCTTCGACCGGCATCAGACCTACGACCGCTGTTACACCGCCACGTATCTGGTGAACTGGCTGGTCACCGCCCTGTTCGGATACCGGAGGGAGGACCGGGACGGCCGCTACGAGCTGGTGCGCGCCTTCGCGGAGGGCAAGCGTCCCACCGGAATCCCGGAGGAGGCCGCGGCGATCCTCACCCGGCACGCGCCGATCGCGGCCGTGATATCGGACTTCAACCTCAAGTTCCAGCGCCGGAGCCGGCAGACCCCCTATCCGCTGGAGGAGATCCGCCGGCTCGACCGCACGCACAGCCCATCCGTCGACTGACGCACCCTGCCCGACGGGCGGTGGTAGCGTTCCGCATCCCCGGGGTGGGGTACCGGACGGTGAGAGGGGCGGGTCATGTCGGCTGCGGTCGGTCTGGAGAAGGTGCGGGCGGTTGCCGGGGAGGGGTTGGTGCCGGCCTACGAGGCGGCCCGCGTGTCCCTGGAGAAGTCGGGGCTCGGCGGGCAGCGGGCGGCCGTGTACCTCGTGCTCGACCGGTCGGGGTCCATGCGGCCCTACTACCGGGACGGTAGCGTGCAGCGGCTCGCCGAGCAGGTCCTCGCGCTGTCCGCGCACCTCGACGACGACGGTGTCGTGCCGTTGGTCTTCTTCTCCACCGGCGTGGACGGCGTCGCGGACCTCTCCCTCGGTGACTACCGCGGACGCATCGAGACGCTGCACGCCTCCCTGGGCCACATGGGCCGCACCAACTACCACGTGGCGATGCAGGCGGTACTCGACCACCATGCCGCCACGGGCGCCGAACAGCCCGCCCTCGTCATCTTCCAGACCGACGGGGGCCCGACGTCCCGTTCCGCCGCGGAGCAGCTGCTGTGCTCCTCGGCGCGGCTGCCGGTCTTCTGGCAGTTCATCGGGTTCGGGGACCCGGACGACAAGCAGTTCGCCTTCCTGCACAAGCTGGACGACCTGCCGGTGCCGGCCAGGAGGCCGGTGGACAACGCCGGGTTCTTCCCGGCCGGGACCACCCCGGGCGCGTGGCCGGACGGGCAGCTGTACGACCGGCTGACGGTCGAGTTCCCCCACTGGCTCACCGCCGCCCGCACGGCCGGAATCCTGCGCTGAACGCCCCTGGCCCCCGCCGGGCGGCGGGGGCCAGGGGCCAGAGGTCAGGGGTGACCGTCGCCGCTCTCCCACCCGTTCCAGTCGGGCGGCGGTTCTTCTTCGACGGGCATGCCGCGGCCCAGACTGACGAGGCGGTCACGGAGCAGTTTCGCCAGTTCCCGCCGTTCCTCCTCCGACAGCGCCCCGAGCAGCCCGGCCATGTCGTCCTGCCAGCCGGACTTCTCCTTGAGCAACGCGCGGTTGTGGACCGTCCAGTCGAGTACGTCCTTGACCTGGTCCGGCTGCCGGGAAAGCCAGAGTGCAGCAAGCGAAACGGGGCCGCGCCGCAGCGCGTAGAGGCAGAAGTCGTACTCCTCGCGGCTATTGGCCGACCAGGCCGACGGGAAGCCTCCGCCACCCGATGGAGCGAGGAGCACCTCGGAGTCCCCGGCGCGGGTGCGGACGTCGATGACGCGGTAGGCGAGCCCCCGGTCGCCGATCTCCCGGGTCACGGCCAAGTGGCGTGTTATCTCGGCGGCATCAAGATGGCGCGCCGCCGCGGCATAGTCGGCCTGCAGTTCCCGCAGGCGCTGCTCCAAGTCCGTGCGGACGACGTCCCAGCCGTAGGCCGTCTGGGTCAGCACCACCTGAACGGGATCGTGGACGTACCACAGTGCGTGGACCGTAACCGGCAGCGGCGGACCGTGCTCGTCCGGCAGCCGGATGGGCAGGGCCCCCGGCTGTTCGGTGACCTGCACGTACCAGGCCGCGTCGTAGCCACCGAAGGCACGCGGCGCGCTGCCGGCCTGCCTGCCCTGGGGCCACATGACCTGGAACTGCCCGCCGGCTTCGCGCAGCACCAGCGCGAGGTCCTGCGTGGCGCCCCACCGTTGCCGCATGACTTCGCGCCACGGTGACCGCACCGCCGGCATGAACAGGGCGCCCACGTCTCCCCTTGTCGTGAAGTGCTGCGTCACGCGGTCCTCCCGTATCGCCAGGTATTCAGTGCCTCGCGGGCGATGTCGCCACCGGCGAGGCGTACGTCGTGTCGCTCGTCCGATTCGTCGATCAGCACGAAGAGGCGCAGTTCCCCGTGCCGCACGACCCGGGCGAGAGCGGTCAGCAGCGCCTCGACCGCGGCGCCGCGCCGGTCGTCCCCCAGGGCGCCCTGAGTGCACCATGCGAGCAGTACCGATGCGGTGTCCGGAAACAGCGAGTCGTCGTTGAGCGTCCGGCGGATGAGGCCGGTGATCCGTTCCGGTGCCTCCGGCACGTCCCCCGCGCCGAGCAGTTGATCGGCGAACCACCGCGCGTCGAAGGTCAGCAAGTCCTGGAAGGCTCTCAGGGCGAGTGCGCCATCCTCCGACCTGTCCTCGGCCCACGCGGCCAGGCACTCGAACACAGCCGGCTGATTACCCGACAAGGACAAGGTGATCAGGGCGTTTCGCACGGCCTGGGCAACCGTTCCCTCGTGCGCATCGTCCTGCGCCCGGTCACGGCCGAGCCGCCGCAGGAGGCGCAGTGCCTGTGCCGGTCGGGACACGCCGAACTCGGTCGCGCAGGCGTAGGCGACGGTCGAACGCAGCTGCCAGCTTTTGGCATTGCTCCAGCCGTAGAGGCGGTGTCTCACCTCCCCGGCGAGCACGGGGTCCTCCGCGGCCCGGCCGAGCGCGTACGCCGCGATGCCACGCGTGGTCCTGCGGTCGTGCAGGGCGAGTTCGCCGATGTGGGCCAGTGCGCCGCGACCGCCGCCCCAGCGGGCAGCCATGCCCATGACGCGGCCCACCGGGTGCACCAGGTCGTCCTCCGCCGGGACACTTTTCAGCCAGTCGGTCAGGAGTCGCGACATGTGGCCGTACTCGCGCCAGACATGCCTCAGCACGACATCTGCGCGCCGGTGCCTGGTGAACCGGACAGGCTCCGCGGTGTAGTCGTAGCCGGAGGATGACTGGATTTCGGGCGGGTGCCGGCGGGCCCCGATGTCGCGCAGCAGGTCGGTCAGGGATTTTCGGAAGACGAACTCGGGGTTGGGCCTCGACCGCTCCTCCGCTTCGCTGCCCACCAGCTCGGAGTCGAGACGTCCGTCCGCCAGGCGGAGCAACCGGTTCGCCTCCTCCCGGACGAGGCGGTGATCGAGCCCTTCGAATACGCACGTCGCCAGGAGGAACGCGAGACTGTCCGCGTCCTCCCGAAGGTCGTGGAGCAGCCGGGGCGCCTCCTCGGCGGCCAAGAAGCTCAGCCGTTCCCGCAGCGCGTCGGCATCCGTATGGCCCGAGGCCAGCTCGGCGACCAGCTCCGCCACTTGAGCGGGGACCAGCTCGGGGACCAGCAACTCTTCCAGCAGGCCGGGGGCGAGCGCCGCGTGCAGGCGGGCGCGTTCGGCGGCGTTCGGCACCGCGTGTTCGAGCCTGGCGTCGAACACCGCCCGGGGTGGCGGCGGCTCGCACAGTACGGGTGTGATGTCGAGCTCGCGCCTCAGCTCGCCGGCCAGCTCCGGGCCGCCGGAGAGGACGATGACCATGTACGCCTGCGTCTTGCGCAGTTGCGCCCGCAAGCGTTCGAGGACCATGCGCTTGGGCGGCTGGTGAAGCCTCAGCCCGTCGACAAGGTAGCCGCGGACTTCGCTGTTGTCGGGGCGCCACTCGGCGAGGTCGACATCGCTGTCCACCGCATGCAGAACGAGGCTGCCGCTTCGCCTCGTCAGCAGGTTCAGCGCCGCGGTGCGGCGGCCGGTGCCCTGGGGGCCGGTGAGGAAGAGAACACGCGACCCGAGTTCCGCGAGCGCTTCGGGAAACCAGGCCGGTTCGGCGAATCCGGCTCCGGCCCGGGTGATCTCCTCCGATGAGATGGGGCCTTCACGCGGTTGGACGCGTCCGTCGTTCGAACGGCCACCCGGGATACCGTGGTTGCCGAGGCGCTGGCCGCCGTGTACCGGGCCGAGGTTGATCACCCCGTTGGGGGCGATCAGGAACTGCGACGGTTCGCCTGCGGCGGGGAGGGCCCCGGGGCCGCCGGGCGGGGTCGTGGCGTCGGGCGTCCCGTCGTCCTGGGCCGGCTCGGGCCCGGCCTCGGAGCTCAACGCCGCCCCTCGTGGTTGCCGCCCTGGACGGCGTTGTTGTTGAGCGTCTGCCCGCCGTGGACCGGGCCCGCGTTGACGAAGCCGTGGTCGGCCCGGTTCACCACGGAGGGCGGGGGCGAGCCGGAGGCGTCCTGGCCGGGGCCTTCGGCGTCCCCCTGGGCGTTCCCCTCTTCGACCACCCGGTCGCCCAGGATGTGACGGTCGTAAAGGTTGCCGGACGGCACCGGTACGTAGAGCCACGCCTGTTGCGCGAACCTCTTGCCCGCCACCGTCGCAGGCACCTCGATGAAGTAGTCCTCGTGCCGGCCGGCATACCCGCTCACGACCGCGTCCTGGTAGCAGCGGTCGGAGAGGATAGCGACGACTTGGGTGGTGTTCTCGCTGGATGACGCCAGCACCGCCTTGACCGGGCGGGAGTCGAGCAGGCGGTGCGTGTCGTTCCGCGGGGTGCCGTTGCCGTCGAACTCGTCACCCGAGTCCGGCAGCGGACCGATGTGGAGGCTGACGCGGAGGCGGATGCGGACCGTGCCGGTCGAGTGCACGTTGAACTCGGTGAGCACGTCCTGGAGGGCGTGCAGCCACGGATGGATCACAAAGGGCATGGCCGACGGATCGAAGCCGAACACGTACCCGTCGCCCGTCGAATTGGGGAACTTGCGGTCCGACCACACCTCGGTGAGCCCGGCGCGCTCGAAGGAGAACTGGAGCAGTTGGGGGATGGTCCGGCTGATGATGCCGTGCTCGATGGCCCGGTGGCCGGTGAAGTCCTTCGCATCGACGGCGACGATCCCGCAGTACGGCGGAAGCCGCCGACTCGTGGCATGGGGCAGCGCCGGGGTGCCGGGAACGGGCCGGAGCGCGTGGCTCGGTTCTGACATGGGAGTCTCCTCGCGATGTACGGACGGGGGGAACGGAACGGTGCCCGCCGACGGGCCTCGGCGTTCCGCACCACGGCAGCCTCGTCGAGGGGAGCGCCGCCGTACGCACTCACAGTGCGCAGCGAGGGTGAAGAGAGCCACACCGCCACGGCCGGGGCTCAGTCCGCCAGGCCCTCGGACACGCGGCGCAGTGCGGTCAGGTCGGTGATCACGATGCGTCCGCGCCTCGCGTGCACGCCGCTGGCCTCAAGACCGGCGAGCTGGGCCGTGACCGTGTTGCGGGAAGCCCTGAGGTACTGGGCCAGTTCCTGTCGCGTGAGCGCGAGTTCGAGGGACTGGCCGCTGCTGTCCGCGGAATCCCCGGATTGTCCCGAGATCTCCGCGACGCGTACCAGGATGGCGGCCAGCCGGGTCAGCACGGCGCCGCCCGACCGAGCCCGGTCCGATTCGCTCAGACGTGCGAGCGCATAGCGCATCAGGGCGGGAGAGAGGTCGTGCTTGGCGACGAACCGCAGGAACTCCGCTCTGCTCATGACGGCCACGCAGCAACGCGTCAGGGTCTCCACGCTCGCCAGCCGGCCACCGCCGCCGAGCACCGCGACCTCGCCCAGCAGTTCGCCCGGACCGCGAAAGGCAAGCAGGGTCAGTTCGCCGTTCCGCTCCGCCCGTACGACCTTGGCCACTCCGCTGCGCACGGCCAGCACGTGCGTGCCTGACTCACCCTGGTGCATCAGCACGCTGCCTGCCGGATGCCAGCGATCGAACGCCAAGGCGAGGAGGTCGCCCCACACCGTTTCACCAACGAAATCCCGCAGGGTCCGGTTGGTCATGCACCGACCCTAGGGACCTCGGCTCCGTGGCGCAGCGGAACGGATCAATTACCGAAAGGTGCTCCGCGGCGGCCGCCGTTCATTGCTCGGGGGTGGCCAGTTCGGGGATGTAGGGGGTGCCGGAGGCCGAGGTGATGGTGCGGATGGTGAGGTGACCTTCCTGGTCGATGCGGATGATCGGGATGGCCTTGTTCTCGGGGCTGCCGTCGTTGTGCAACGAGATCCAGCCGCTGGCGCCGGGGACGGCGTTGGCGCCCCTCAGCGAGGTCAGCATCTGGAAGACGTCGCTTGAGGTCACGTCCCGGCCGCCGCCCGCGGTCGTGATGGCCCGCACCGCCGCCCTGACCGCGTCGTAGCCCATGATGGCCTGGCCGTCGTGCAGGGTGTCGTTGGAGAAGCGGCGGTCGTAGTCGCCGTCGTCGGCGAACGCGGCGATGGCGTCCTCGTCGAAGTACTCGGGGGCCTCCTCCCACATGTCCGGATGGGCCAGGCCGGTGTACACCAGCTCGATGTTGCCGGTGCGCAGCGCGCTCTGCACCTCGTCGAAGCCGTCCTGCTGGGTGGCCTGCGAGGTGTCGTCGCCGGACAGGACGGTGAGCGTCTTGTCGTTGCACTGGCGGTTCTTGAGCGGAGCGAGGAGGTCGGGCAGGTCGCGGCTGCGGCCCGCGTAGTAGATGACGTCCGGGTCGCTCAGGCACAGGTTCGCCGACTGGATGCTGAAGTAGGTGGCGATGTCGGTGTGGGAGGAGTCGTATTCGAAGGGCTCGCCGTCGACCAGGCGGGGGGCGGGGAAGCGTGCGGCGAACTCCCGGGCGAGCGTGCGGGTGTACGGGTCGTTCTCGTTGACGTCCTGGATGATCAGCACCTCCTTGTCCCGGTGCTCCTCCTGCGACAGGTAGCGGACGGCCGCGGCGGCCTGGTCGGCGTTCGGCGGGGCGACGCGCACCAGGCCGGGGGTGTCCGCGAGGCTGTCGGAGGTGAGGACCGAGCCGAACGAGGGGATGTCGGCCTTGGTCAGCTCCTCGACGATCCACTCCGTGGAGTCCAGGCTGGTGCCGAGGCCCGCCACGGCGACGATCCGCTGCCCGTCCCGCTGCTCGACGACCTGCTCGACGGTGTGCCGCTGCTGCTCCTCCGTCGCGCCCGTGTGGGCGAGAAGCAGCTTGATGAGCGAGGAACCGTCCGATTCCTCGTGGTTGGCGCGGTGCTGCGCGGTGAACGCGCCCTCCAGCTCGTGCCTGATCGTCTCGATCGTGTTGCTGTCGTTCGGTTGCGGGGCCAGCGGCATCAGGTACACGACCGACGCGTAGGAGGCGCCGTCGTTCCCGGCCTCGACCTGGTCGTCGACCCACGCGTTCTCCGCGGCGATCTCCTCCGACACATGGGCGAGACCTTCGTGGAACGCGTGGCTGCCGTCGGTCAGGCCGACGCACTGCCGGTCGTCACCCTCGCCGACCTTCTCGACGCCCTCGGCGCAGGTCGGGTCGTCCGGCCTGAGCAGCAGCACGGCGACCGCGGCGACGGTGAGCGCGGCGAGGACGAGGAGGAGCCGGCCGGGGAGGCCCTTGAGGAACGGCGGGTCCGCGTCGGGACCGCTGGGCGATGACATCGCGCTACTGCCTCCTGCTCGTGTCGCGGTGCGGCGGCGTCACAGCCGTGCCTCGTACTTCGCGGCCTCGTGGATGAGGCCCGCGGCCCTGGCGTGCGAGTGGACGCCCAGCTCGCGGAACATCGTGCGGATCGTGTAGTTGAGCTCGGGGGACGAGGTCGGCAGCCGGTTGCGCGGGTCCGCCGACAGCCACAGCGACGTGACCAGGATGGACAGCGCGCGGTGCTCGTGGAACGCCGTGGGGGCCAGCTCCTGCGCCAGGCGGGGCGCGCGGCGCGACGACGGCTCGTCCGGGTCGACCGGCCGCCGCATCGGGGCCGCGGTGATCGCGTACAGCTCGTACAGCCACTCGTCGGTGCTGGGCAGCGTGCTGAGGCTGGTGTTCAGGCGGGCGACGACCGGCTCAAGATCGCCGAGCGCCAGGCTGTGGTAGTACGCGTCGAGCGGCCGGTCGTGCGTGCGGTGCCAGTCGCGCAGCGCGGTGTGCACCGCCGTCCAATCCTGGCCGCCCGCCTCGCGCCCGGCCAGCTCGCGCAGGAGCAGCAGCCGCAGCCACGGGTGCAGCACGGGGCGGCCCGGCAGCGGCTGCGGGTGTGCGGTGGGCAGCAGGTAGCCGCTGCCGCGCCCGCCGTGGGCCCCGGCGTCCTCGGGAACGGGGTCGACCAGCCACAGCCGGGCGCCGATCTCCTGGAGCAGCGTGTCCTGGGTGCGCATCACGAAGCCGCTCAGCAGCCCGCTGTCCACGGCCGTGTCGAACTCGCGGGCGGCGGAGCAGACGATGAGCGCGGCGTGCTGGTCGTCCTCGGACAGGTCCCGCAGCAGGTAGCGCAACGCGACCTGGGCCAGCGGGAGTTCGCGGTCGGCTTCGCCCTCGGCGCCGGGCGGCGGCGGCACGGGATGGTCCAGGACGGCGCGCAGCTCCGTCTCGCCGCCGTGCCGCGCGACGGCCCGCCGCGCCACGGTGTGCAACTGCGCGACGCTCCACGGGTGGCCGTAGGACAGGCGGTGCACCAGCGGGGTGATCTGCGGCAGTTGCGGTATCTCGGCGCCGAGCTTCGCGACCTCGTTCGCCGTCAGGTCGCGCAGCCGCACCGGGTACCAGTGCCAGGACGTGTCGGGCGCGGGCCGCGGGATGCGCTCCCGCCAGGCCGGGTACGACGCCTCCTCGGGGCCGCAGGTGCGCAGGCCCGCGGGGCCGGGCGCGAACGGGCCGGGGACGCGGCCGGCGTGCGCGGCGGTGGCCACGACGAGCAGCGGGTCGAAGACGCCGCGCTCGGCGGCGTTCTCCTCGCGGATCTCCACCAGCAGGTCGAGGAACGCGCGGCCCTGCTCGCTGTCGGCGTTGTCCAGCAGCGCCACGCTCTCCCGGTCCCGCCCGTGCCGCGCGTAGTGGGCCCGCAGGTCTTCGAGGAACGCCGCGCACAGCATCCGGTCGGCGGCGCGGCGGTCGCCCGTGGCCTCGCTCGCGCCGAGCTGATTGAGCGCGACGAGCGCGTCGATCCGGCGGTAGCCGGCCTGGTCGCCGTACCAGGCGAGGCCGGTGCGCCACATCACGTCGACGGGGAGGCGCGGCAGGCCGCGCTGCACGAGGCTGACCAGCAGGCTGAGTCCTGGCAGCTGCACCAGGTTGAGGTCCGACAGGAGGGTGAGGGCGGCGCCGGCCCGTTGCGCGGCCTCGTCCGAGGGGGCGTGCTCCCTGGCCTGCCGCAGCGCCGCGCGCAGTGCGGCCCGCGCCCTCCTCGGCTCGGCCTCGTCGAGGGAGAGGCCGGTGCGGACGACGAGCAGGCCGAGCGCCAGCCGCGGGAACCGCAGGCGCGGCTGGCGCGGGAAGCCGTGGGACAGGCCGATGGCCAGGCGGGCCGCCACCTCGAAGGGTCTTCGCGGCGCGGCGGAGGCGAAGTCGTACAGCGCGTGCGGGCGCCGCGACGCGAGGTAGCCGAGGTGGTTCAGCGTGACGGTCTTGCCGCTGCCGCGGGGGCCGAGCAGCACCACGACGGGCAGCGCGCGGCCCCGCCGCTGCTCCTCTCCCGTGTCCGGCCGGGTGCGGCACGCGTGGAACAGCTCCTCGATGCCCCCGACCCCCATCAGGCGTTCTCGTCGCACGGGCACGCCATCCCCCTCCCCCCACGCCGACGGCCGCGGGGCCGCGGCCGGGACGTAACAACGTACCGAAATGGTGCCACGAAGTCGCGCTCCGTGTCCGTCCCTTGACTCCGGCAGTCCCGCCCACCGCTTCGCCCACCGCTTCGGCCACCGCTTCGGCCCCCGGTGACCGGTGTACTCAACGACACCGTCGGTCCGGGCCGTGAGCCCAATGTCCCGGCGCCCGCCCGTCCGTAGCGTCATGGGTGTGGCGCCGAGGGCGCCGGAACGGAAGGGGATGACGATGTTCGGTCGAGGGCGCGGGAGCGAGCCCGCTCGGAACGCCGAGGCCCTGCGCCTGGTCGGGGTCACCAAGGTGTACGGAACGGACGCGGAGAACTCCGTGACCGCGTTGGACAACGTGTCGCTGAGCCTGCCGGCCGGCAGCTTCACGGCGGTGATGGGTCCTTCCGGCTCGGGCAAGTCGACGCTGCTCCAGTGCGCGGCCGGGCTCGACCGTCCGGACAGCGGGGCGGTCGTGGTGGACGGCGAGGAGATGACGGGGGGCACGGAGGCGCAGCTGGCCAAGTTCCGCAGGCGGCGCGTCGGATTCGTGTTCCAGCAGTACAACCTGCTGCCGACGCTCACCGTCGCGCAGAACACCACGCTGCCGCTGAAGCTGGCCGGGCGGCGCATCGACCGGGAGAAGGCCAGGACGATCCTGGCGCAGGTCGGCCTCGCCGACCGCCTGGGCCACCGGCCGGACGAGCTGTCCGGCGGGCAGCGGCAGCGGGTCGCCATCGCGCGGGCGCTGGTGACCGAGCCCAGCGTGATCTTCGCGGACGAGCCGACGGGCGCGCTGGACACGCGCAGCGCCAGGGACGTGCTGCACCTGCTCCAGGAGACCGTCAGGTTCCACGGCAGGACCGTGGTGATGGTGACGCACGACCCGGTCGCCGCGTCCTACGCGGACTCGGTGCTGTTCCTCGCCGACGGGCGGCTCGCCGGGCACATGAACGCGCCGACCGTGGACTCGGTCGCCGAACGCCTCGCCCACCTGGGCGACGACATGCGAGCGGGGGTGTGACGGCGTGTTCTCACTGGCACTCCGCTCCGTGCGGCAGCGCCCCGGGCGCTTCGTCGGAACCCTGCTCGCCGCGTTCCTCGGCGCGGCCGTGACCATGGCGTTCAACTCGATGCACGACACCGCGGGCGCGGCGGGCGTCGACGACAGGAGCGCGGAGACGCTGTCGCTCACCGGCGGCATCGTCGGCGGGTACGGGACGCTGCTGGTCTTCTTCGCCATCGCCTCCACGCTGACGGTGAACGTGCGCCAGCGCGAGGAGGAGATGGGGCTGCTGCGCCGCACGGGGGCCACCCCGGCGCAGATCAAGCGGATGGTCGTCGGCGAGGCCGTGCTCGTGGCGCTGGCCGCGACGCTGCTCGCGATCGGGCCCGCGATGCTCGGCGGCAACGCCCTGCTCGACATGTTCCTGGACACGGAACAGGTGGCGGCGGGCGTGGACTTCACCTTCGGGCCCATCGCGCTGTCCGCGGGCTTCGGCATCACGCTGATCGCCGCGGCCGGTGCCGCGTACCTCGCGGTGCGCCGCGCCACCAGGGCCGCGGCCGGGGCGGCGGGGGCGGCGGGGGCCGGGGAGCCGAGCGGCCGGCTGCGGAACGTCGGCGGCGGGCTCGCGCTGGTGGCGGGTCTTGGCGGGGTGGCGACCACCTTCGCGTTCGAGAGCGACGACCCGGCGCTGATGGCGCCCGCCGCGTGGGGCGCGATCCTGCTGTCGATCGGCCTGGCCGCGTTCTCGCCGGCGCTGCTGCGGATGCTGCTGCGCCGCGTCGGCCGGCCGATCGGGGCGATGGGCGCCGGCGGCTACCTGGCCGTGCTCAACACCCGGCAGCGCGCGGCGCAGTTGGCGGGGGTGCTGATGCCGATGGTGCTGTTCGTCGGCGTGGCGACGGCGACGATCTACGTGCAGGCCGTCGAGAGCGACGCGATCGCGGCGTCCGGTCTCGCCAGGTCGGTGGACGACAAGAACCTGGAGTCGGTGAACCTGATCGTCGTCGGCATCATCGTGGGCTTCGCCTGCATCATGCTGATCAACAGCCTGTACGCGGCGACCTCGTACCGCAGCCGCGAGTTCGGCGGGCAGCGGCTGGCGGGGGCGACGCCGCGGCAGGTGCTCGGCATGGTCCTCACCGAGGGGCTGCTGCTGACGGTGACCGGGGTGGTCCTCGGCACGGCGGCGGGCCTGGCCGGTCTGGTGCCGTTCAACGTCGTGCGCACCGACACGGTGTGGCCGGAGCAGTCGCCGCTGGTCTGGTTCGGCATCGTCGCGACGGCCGCCGCGGCCACGGTGGTCACCGGCTGGGCGACGGCCCGCAGGGCGCTGCGCACCCCCGCGGTGGTGGCGGTGACGAAGGCGGCCTGACCGCCGCGCGCCGCACCGGCCGGCCGGCACCCCGCGCGGGGTGCCGGCCGGCCGTTCAACTGCCCGTTCAACTGCCCGTTCAACTGCCTTGCCTGTGGAACCTGTTGGGGTGGCCCGCGCGTCTTCGATGCGTGTCTGTACTTCCGGCCAACGGCCCCCAGGGAGCAGCCGCCGGGCACATGATCGTCTGCGGGGACGACGTGCTGGCGGTGCGGCTCGGCACCGAGCTGCACGAGGTGTACAGGGAACGGGTCACGCTCGTCGTCCCGCCCGCCGACGCGGGCGACGGCACGCACGACGGCCGGCGCGGCCTCGTGCGCATCTCGGCGTTCCTGGGCCGGATGACCGCCGCGATGGGGCGGGCCGACGGGGGCGCCGCGGCCGGCGACACGCCCGCCGTGCGGGAGATCGAGGCGGCCGAGCCCACCGAGGACGTGCTGCGGCAGGCGGGCGCCGCGGAGGCCGCCGCGATGGCGCTCGTGCACGAGGACGACGAGACGAACATCAGGGCAGCGCTCGCCGCCCGGCGCCTCAACCCGCGGCTGCGGCTGGTGATCCGCCTGTACAACCGCAAGCTCGGCCTCCGCCTCGCCGACCTCCTCGACCAGGCCGCCGCGGTGGCGCTGCCGGGGCTCGACCCGGCGGGCCTCGACGCCTCCACCATCGTGCTCTCGGACGCCGACACGGCCGCGCCCGCGCTGGCGGCCACCGCGGTCGCCGGAACGCGCAAGGTCGTGGCGGCCGACGGGCTGCTGCTGCGCGCCGCGGAACGCCCGCCGCCCGCCCCCGGCGAGATCGCCGACCCGGGCCTGTGCACGCTGGCGCTGCTGTCCGCGACGGCGCAGGACCCGGCGGGCGACGAGGGCTCCGACCGCAGCGGCGCGGGCGCGCCGCTGCTGCTGCCCGACGACGCGGAGGTGGCGGCGGCGACCGGCCGCGGCACCGTGGTGCTGGAAACAGTCGCGCACGCCGGACCCCCGCTGCCGCCGCGGCGCCTGGCGCGGCGGGGCGCGCCGCTCGCGGACATCTTCCCCGGGCGGCTGCGGTGGGCGCTCGCGGGCGTCGGGGCGGCCGGGTGCGTGCTGGCCGTCGCGCTGTGGTGGACCACGGGCGGGCACCCGCTGAACGCCGCCTACCTGACGCTGCTCGACCTGTTCTCCATCGGCGACCCGGCCGTCGGGGAGCCGGTGGCGCGGCAGACGCTCCAGCTGGTCGCGGGGCTCGTGGGGCTCGCGCTGCTGCCGATCCTGGTGGCGGGCGCGCTCCAGGCGCTCGGCACGTTCCGCGGTTCCGCCGCGCTGCCGCGCCCGCCGCGCGGTCTTTCGGGGCACGTGGTTCTGCTCGGCCTCGGCAAGATCGGCACCCGTGTGCTGACGCAGCTGCGGGAGCTGGACATTCCGGTGGTGTGCGTGGAGGAGGACCCGGAGGCCAGGGGCATCGCGACGGCCCGCAGGCTGGGGGTGCCGGTGGTGCTGGGCGACGTCACGCAGGAGGGCGTGCTGGAGTCCGCGAAGATCCACCGCGCGCAGGCGCTGCTCGCGGTGACGAGCGCGGACGCGACGAACCTGGAGGCGGCGCTGTACGCGCGTTCCGTGCAGCCGGACCTGCGGGTGTCGCTGCGCATCTACGACGACGACTTCGCGACCGCCGTGTACCGCACGCTGCGCGCCGCGCACCCCGGGGCGCTGACGCGCAGCCGCAGCGTGTCGACGCTGGCCGCACCCGCGTTCGCGGGCGCGATGATGGGGCGGCAGATCCTGGGGGCCGTTCCGGTGGAACGGCGGGTGCTGCTGTTCGCGGCGGTGGAGGTGTCGGCGCTGCCGCGGTTCGAGGGCAGGACGGTCGCGGAGGCGTACCGGCGGGACGCGTGGCGGGTCGTGGCACTCGACACGGCCGAGCCGGAGGACCGGCGCACCGACCTGGCGGCGCCGCGCCCCGCGGAGGAGCGGAGCCGGTCCGCGGGCCTGCTGTGGAACGTGCACCCCGGCTACGTGCTGCGGCCCCGGGACCGGGTGGTGGTGGCCGCGACCAGGCAGGGTCTCGCGGAGCTGCTGGGTCGGCGCCCCGGGGACGCGCGGTAGCGGGACGCGGCGCCGCCAGGTCGGTGCGCCGGCCCGCGTGCCGCTTGACCTTGCCGCAACGTCAACGTTTCTACTGGCCGCATGCGCATCGGAGAGCTCGCCGCACTGGCCGGCGTCACCACCCGCACCATCCGGCACTACCACCACGTCGGGCTGCTGCCCGAGTCTCCGCGCGAGGCCAACGGCTACCGCTCCTACGGGCTGAGCGACGCCATCCGCCTGGCCCGCATCCGGCGGCTGACGGAGCTGGGCCTCGGCCTGGAGGAGATCCGCGACGTGCTCTCCGACGACACGGCGCACGAGCTGGACGAGGTCCTGGCCGAGCTGGACGACGACCTGGCCGCCCAGGAGGAGGCGATCCGGCGCCGCAGGGAACGCCTGTCCGAGGTGCTGCGGCAGGCCGGCGAGAACGGCGGCCTGCCGCGGGAGGGCCCGGTCTCGCCCGAGCTGGCCGCCCTGTTCACCGAGATGTCCCGCGCCTCGGCGGAACTCCCGGGCCCGGAACCCCGCATGGCCGCGAAGGAGCGGGAACTGCTCGCTCTGCTCGAAGCCGCCCCGGCACCGGGGGCCGCCGAGTGGCTGGGCGGCCTGCTGCGTGCCCTGAAGTCGGAACCCGGGGCGCTGCGGCGCGCCTACGAGGTGTACGCGCAGATGGACGGCCTGGCGGACGCCGCCGCCGACGATCCGCGGGTCCCCGCCGTGGCGCGGGCCCTGGTGGCCGCGCTGCCGGCGGAGATCGCGGCGCCGATGGCCGAGGCCGCCGGGCAGACGAGCGGGATGCGGGGCGGCGGGGGGTTCGAGGGGGCGTTCTTCGCCGAGTTCTCCGCGGCCCAGGCCGAGGCCGTCTGGCAGGCGATGCGGCTGATCGCGGAACGGGGCGGGCGGTGAACCGCGCGCGCCCTCGTCGCCGCGCGGGACCGTTCGGCCGCCGCCGCGGACCCGCGGACCCGCGGGGCTGAGCCGGGCGCGTCAGCCGCCGAACGCGGCGTTCCGTTCGACGACGCGCGCCAGGTGCGCCGCGAAGACCTCGCGGGCGTCGGGCGTCAGCCGGGCCAGCGCGACCATCGCCGTGACGATGACGTCGCACACCTCGGCCTCGACGTCCTGCCAGGTGTGCGACCTGCCCTTCCGCGGGTTCTGCCCGGTCGCCCCGATCACCGCCTCGGCCACCTCCCCCGCCTCCTCGGTGATCTTCAGCAGTTGCAGCAGCCTGCGCTGCTCGACGGGCAGGGTGCTGTGCTCCTCCAGCCAGGCGGCGATGCGCTCGACGGCGGTCCAGGTCTCGTGCACGGTGTCTCCAGCGGTCGCGTTGTCAGTGCCGGATGCCATGATCGAGCCATCGGGTCCGAGGGGCCCGGCCGCCGTGGCCACCGCCCGTTCCGTCCTCAGGGGAGTCGTTCATGTCCGCCGAGCCGTCCCGTTCGCCCGTCACGCCGCCGGGCCCAGCCGCCCCGCCGCGCGCCGCCTCCCTCGCCGCGGACAGCCACGATGTGATCCAGGTGCGCGGCGCGCGGGAGAACAATCTGCGGGACATCTCGCTCGACATACCCAAGCGCAGGCTGACGGTCTTCACCGGCGTCTCCGGTTCGGGGAAGTCCTCCCTCGTCTTCGGCACCATCGCGGCCGAGTCCCAGCGCCTGATCAACGAGACGTACACCGCGTTCATCCAGTCGTTCATGCCGAGTCTGGGCCGCCCGGACGTCGACGCGCTGCACAATCTCAGCGCGGCCATCGTCGTCGACCAGGAGCGGATGGGGGCCAACTCGCGGTCCACCGTGGGCACGGTCACCGACGCGTACACGATGCTGCGGATCGTCTACAGCAGACTCGGCACCCCGCACATCGGCACCTCGTCGGCGTTCAGCTTCAACACCGCGGAGGGCGCCTGTTCCGACTGCGAGGGGCTGGGGGAGGTCTCGCAGATCGACGTCGACCAGCTCGTGGACCGGGAGCTGTCGCTCAACGAGGGGGCCATCACCGCGCCCGGCTTCACCGTCGGCGCCTGGTACTGGCAGGTCATGGCGCACTCCGGGCTGTTCGACGCCGACATGAAGCTGAAGGACTATCCGCCGGAGCAGTGGGCGGACTTCCTGCACAAGCCGACCACCAAGATCAAGCTGGGCACCAACAACATCACGTACGAGGGCCTGATCCCCAAGGTGACGCGCCTCTACCTGGCCAAGGACCGGGACTCGATGCAGACCGCGGTCCGCGCCTTCGTGGACCGGGCCGTCGTCTTCGCCAAGTGCGGCACCTGCGGCGGCACCCGGCTCAGCGCCGCCGCGCTGTCCTCCAAGATCGACGGGGTCACCATCGCGGAGTGCTCCGCCATGCAGATCAGCGATCTGGCGGCGTTCGTCCGCGGCATCGACGCGCCCTCCGTCGCGCCGATGCTGAGCGCGCTGCGCGATCTGCTCGACTCGCTGGTGGAGATCGGCCTCGGCTACCTGAGCCTGGACCGCACCTCCGCCACCCTCTCCGGCGGCGAGTCGCAGCGGGTGAAGATGGTCCGCCATCTCGGGTCCAGCCTCACCGACGTCACCTACGTCTTCGACGAGCCCACCACCGGCCTGCACCCGCACGACATCGCCCGGATGAACGACCTGCTGCTGCGGCTGCGCGACAAGGGCAACACGGTGCTCGTCGTCGAGCACAAGCCGGAGGTCATCGCCATCGCCGACCACGTCGTCGACCTCGGTCCCGGCGCGGGCAGCGCCGGCGGGGAGGTCTGTTACACCGGCGACATCGCGGGGCTGCGCGCCTCGGACACGCTGACCGGCCGCCACCTCGAACACCGGGCCGGGCTGCGGGAGTCCGTGCGCACGCCGCGCGGCAAGCTGCCGATCACCGGCGCCAGCACGCACAATCTGCGCGATGTCGACGTCGACATCCCGGTGGGCGTCCTGACCGTCGTCACCGGCGTCGCCGGCTCAGGCAAGAGTTCCCTCATCCACGGCGCGCTGCCCGGCCGGGAGGGCGTCGTCGTCGCCGACCAGTCCGCGATCCGCGGCTCCCGCCGGAGCAACCCGGCGACCTACACCGGACTGCTCGCCCCGATCCGTACCGCGTTCGCCAAGGCCAACGGGGTCAAGGCGGCCCTGTTCAGCGCCAATTCGGAAGGGGCCTGCCCCAACTGCAACGGGATCGGTCTCGTCTACACCGACCTCGCGATGATGGCCGGGGTCGCCTCGGTCTGCGAGGAGTGCCAGGGCAAGCGGTTCACGCCGCAGGTGCTGACGTACAAGCTGGACGGCAAGGACATCAGCGAGGTCCTGGGCATGTCCGTGGCCGAGGCGCACAAGTTCTTCCGCACCGGCCAGGCGCAGACGATCCTCGGCCGGCTGATGGACGTGGGCCTGAGCTACCTGCGGCTCGGCCAGCCCCTGACCACCCTCTCCGGCGGCGAGCGGCAGCGGCTGAAGCTGGCGATCCACATGGCGGAGAAGGCCGCGACGTACGTGCTGGACGAGCCGACCACCGGCCTGCACCTGGCGGACGTGGACCAGCTGCTCGCCCTCCTCGACCGGCTGGTCGACGCGGGCAACACGGTCGTCGTCATCGAGCATCACCAGGCGGTCATGGCGCACGCCGACTGGCTGATCGACCTCGGTCCCGGCGCCGGGCACGACGGCGGCCGGGTGGTGTTCACCGGCACCCCGGCCGATCTCGTGGCGCGGGGCGACACCCTGACCGCGCGGCATCTGCGCGAGTACGTCGCGGGGACCGGCCGGTGAGCGGCGCCCACGCAAGCGAGCAAGGAGGCACGGTGAGCGGCGCCCACGCGGCCACCGAGCCGCACACCACCACCCACCACACCCTTCGCCGCGTGGGCGGAGAAGCGAACAAGGAGGCACAGTGAGCGGCGCCCACGCGGCCACCGAGCCGCACACCACCACCCACCACACCCTTCGCCGCGTGGGCGGAGAAGCGAACAAGGAGGCACAGTGAGCGGCGGGGCGGCGGCGCTGCCCGCCGCGTTCCTGACCGGCCTCGCCGCCACCGCGCCGCCCGGCTCCGCGGCGGCCAGGTTCGCGGCCGGGCGGGCGCGGCACGGCGCCCCCGGCGCGGAGCGGGAGCCGCTGCTGCGCGCACTGCTGCACGGCGCGTGCGCCGGGAGCGCGCCGGACTGGCTGCTGACGGAGGCCGCGTCCGCCGCCCCGGCCACGGCCGCCGCCGCCCTCACGCACCGCGACTGCCCGGCCTCGCTGCGGACGGCCGCCCTGCGGGCCGCGGCGGACGCGCGCCTCGGCGAGCTGGCCGCGGAGAGCGCCGAGGGCGCGGACGCGGTGCCGGCCGCGGTCGTGGCGGAGCTGCGCCGCCGCGCGGTGGAGCCGGCGGACATGACGCGGGAGTTGCTGGACCGGCCGGGTCCGGCGCAGGCGGTGCTCGGCGTTCCGTGCCTGCCGGACGCCGTGTTCGACGCGGCGGTGGAGCTGCTGCCGGGGCCGCCGGCCCCGATGCGGGAGGGCGAGGACTTCGAGGGCTGGTTGCGCGGCCACCGGGCGGCGCTGCACGCCTGGCAGGCGATGTGGCTGCGGGTGCTGGTCACCCACCCCGACCGCCACGCGCGCCTGCTCGCGATCCCGGCGGGCACGCCGGCCGGGTCCGTGATCCGCGACCACCTGCTCGGCACCCTGCCGTGGGCCGTCGAGCCCGCGCTGCTCGACGCGGTGGCGCGCGCCGACCTGGAGCGGTTCGCGGGGGCGGTGCTCACCGCCGAGATAAGCCGCGCGCTGCTCGGCGGGCTCACGCGGGACGAGGCACGGGCGCGTTTCGGGGAGCGGGTCGCGGCTCTGCCGCAGGAGGCCGCGCACCTCCCGCGGGCGTACCTGGACGACCGGGCGTCCGATCCGGAGCACGGCGCCCGCGCCGCGGTCGACTGGGTCGCCAGGGCCGCGGGCGAACGCTGGCGCCTGCTGCTCGACCCGCCCGCGGACCGGCCCTGGCGGACGCCGCCGGAGGGCCGCGCCGCGCTGGGCCGCCTGTTCGCTGGGACCGCGGCCGAGGCCCTGGCCGGGTGGGAGCCGCTGCCCGGCCGCCCGGTCGGCCGTCCCGCGCACCTGCTGTGGGTGCACGCGATGCTGCGGCATCTGCCCGCGCTCACGCCCGACGTCGCGTTGCGCGTACGGCTGCTGGTGCGGGACGCGGCGCGGGGCCGCGGTCGCCGGGACGAGCGGTTCGCCGCGCTGCTCGCCGACGTGGAGCGGCGCAGCGCCGCGGCCCTCGACGATCCCGGCGAGGTGACGGTGCCGCAGCTGGCCGGGATACCGGGGGAGACGCTGGCCGCGTTCCTCGACCGGCACCCGGGCGACGACCAGGCGGTCGAACGGGCGCTGCTGTCCTGCGCCCTGGCCCAGGACCGGGCGGACCCGCCCTTCGCCGCCGTCCTGGCCCGCCACTCCGACCCGGCCGGGGCGCTGCCGCGCCTCACGCACGAGCTGCCCCGGCGCCTCGGCGGCGGCGCCGCGGCCAGGGACGCGTGGACCCGGCTGGCCCTGGCCGCGGAGGGCTGCGGTCCTGACACGGTGGCGGCGCTCCCGGCGTGGGCGGCGCTGGCGCACGGCGGGCCCGCGATAGCCGCGGCGGTGCTCGACGCGCTCGGCGAGGACGAGTCCGCGTGGGCCCGCTTCGCCGACCACCCCGCCACCGCGGACGGACCGGCCGCGTGGCTTCCGCTCGGTCCGCTCCTGGCCGCCGCCCGCGAGGACACCGCCTGGCCCGGCCCGCCGCCGCCGGACTGAGCACCGGGGGTGTCCGCCGGCCGGGGGCGGTCTTGTCCTGACCGGCCGGGGGCGGCAGCCTGAGGCCACCGGATTGTCATGGGCACATCCGAAGACCCGTTCCGGTCCCGCCCGAGGAGACCCCTTGCGCCGCACCTCCCGCACCTCCCGCACCTCCCGCAGACCCGGCCGCGCCACCGCCACCCTGACCGCCGCCCTGCTCTGCCTGGCCGCCGCCGGCACCCTCCCCGCCGCCGCGTCCGCCCCGGGACCCGCCGTCGTCAACGCCGGGGCGCCCGGCGCCGTCGAGGGCAGCTACCTCGTCGTCCTCGACGGCGGTACCGCACGCACCGTCGGCGCCGAACTGGCCGACCGCTACGGCGTGCGCGTCGCCGGCACCTACGACAGCGCGCTGACCGGCCTCCACGTCCTGGCCACCGCGCCGCAGGCCCGCCGCCTGGCCGCCGACCCGGCCGTGCGGCTGGTCGAGCAGGACACCGCGGTCGCCGCCCGCCCGGCCGCCACCCAGCCCGACCCGCCCAACTGCGGACTTGACCGCATCGACCAGCCCGACCTGCCGCTCGACCGCTCCTTCACCTTCCCCGACTCGGCCGGCGAGGGCGCCACCGCCTACATCGTCGACACCGGAATCGCGTACGGGCACCAGGACTTCGGCGGCCGGGCCAGGCCGGGCCACGACGTGACCGGCGGGGACGGTTCGGACGGCAACGGCCACGGCACGCACGTGGCCGGACTGGTCGGCGGCGCGGAGCACGGCGTCGCCAAGGCCGCCGACCTCGTCTCCGTCAAGGTGCTCGACGCCTCGGGTGCCGGGACCCTGGCCGGGGTCGTCGAGGGCATCGACTGGCTCACCGCCGACGCGCGGGGCCGTTCCGCGGTCGCGCTGCTGACCCTCGGCGGCGCCCCGAGCGACGTGCTCGACCGGGCCGTCCGGGCCTCCATCGCCTCCGGCGTGACCTACGCCGTGGCGGCGGGCGGCGGCGCGGACGACGCGGGGAACTACTCGCCAGGCCGCGTCACCGAGGCCATCACCGTGGCCGCGTCCAGCTGTGACGACCGGGTGGCCTCGTTCACCAACCTCGGGCCCGCCGTCGACCTGTTCGCGCCCGGCGTCGGCATCACCTCCGCCTGGCCGGACGGCGGCGACGGAACGGCCGCCCTGTCCGGCACCTCCGCGTCGGCGGCCTTCGCCGCGGGCGTGGCCGCCCTCCACCTGGCCGACCACCCCGGCACCGGCCCCGCCGCGCTCGGGCAGGCCATGGACGAGGCGGCGGCCGTCGGCAGGCTCACCGGCGTGCCGCCCGGCACGCCGAACAAGCTGCTCCAGGTCATCTGACCCACGGCGAACGGGACGGCGGGTGGGACGGCGGGTGGGACGAGTCCGCACAGGACGGGACGGAGTGGGATGTCCCACCCGTCAAAAGGTGGCAGAAGCCCGTGCGCCGTGGGATGTTGGGATTACACGAGACTGTCCCGGGCCGTACTTCCGGGACAGGGTTCCGGGAGTTGCCCCTCTTCGTCGGGGCACCCGGACCCGCCACGGCCCTCCGTCCGCTGTGCGGCGGTTCGCTTTGGGCTCATAACCCTCCGAGAGGGGTGCCCGCCATGCACGTCGACACATACGTCCGCGGGAACACCGCGAGCATCAGTCCGCACTGCGATATCGACATCCACACGCTGCCGCAGGTCGAGGCCGCGTTCGCCGCGCTGCCGCCGACCGTCACCGATGTCACGCTCGACCTGGCCGACGCGCCGTTCATGGACATCGCCGGTCTGCACCTGCTCGTCGGTGCGCGCCGGACCGCCCTGGCCCGCCACGGCACGCTCACGGTCACCGGTCTGAGCCCGCAGCCGCACCGGCTGCTCCAGGTCGCCCAGCGCACGTTCCCCGGGACCCGCTTCGGCGAGTTCCTGCCCGGTGGCGTCACCCTCACCGTCTGAGGCGGCCGAGGCGGCCGAGGCGGCCGCTCACGGCTGCGGGGCCCCCGGCCGCACGGCGATCTCGCTCAGGTGCAGACCGGCGAGCCGCCAGCGGCCGTCGGCCGCCGTCAGGAACTGGCTGATCCTGAAGTGCCCGTCCACATCGCGCCCCTCGTAGATGCTCTGCTGGCTCTGCACCCCGAGCGCCAGGGCCGCGCAGCCGTAGCGGCGGATCTCGACGTACTCCCAGTCGAAGGAGTCGTGAACGAGCGCGCCCGAGGAGTAACGCGCCAGCCAGGCCGCCCTGTCGAGCACGAAGCCGTGCCGCCCGACCGCCGTGAAGTCACCGGTCAGCAGCGTCCCGAGGGCGTCGGTGTCGCCGGCCAGCTCGGCCCGCGCCCACCGCCGGCCGAAGGCGTGCAGCTCCTCGTCGTCCTGTTCCATGGGGCACATCCCTTGCTTCGCGGGCTTCCTGGCCCGGCCCTCAGGCTCGGCCGCGGCCACCTGTCCGCGCATCGGCCGGCAGGAGGCAACGGTGTTACTCCGCCGACCGCATCACCCCCCTGCCCCGTACGCCCGGGGGAGTACGCGGCGGTGCGGCACAGTGGGTGCATGGATACACGTGTGTTGCGCGCCGTGGGAGTGGCCACGACGGTGTACGGGCTGGCGGTGGCGGCCCGGCCGGCGCTGCTGGCGAAGCCGTCGGGGCTTGCCGGGCCCGGCGGGCGGACCGGCGCGGAGGTGCGAACGGCGCTGCGCCCGCTCGGCCTGCGGGAGGCGGCCTGCGGGCTGGCCCTGGCGCTCGCGCCCGAGGGCCCGGCGCTGCGCACCGCAGCGGCGCTGCGGCTCGCGGCGGACGTCGGCGACGCGGCGCTGCTCGGCGCCACGCTGCCGGGCCGCCTGCGGCGCCGCGGCGCGGTCGCGGTGTCGCTCGGCTGGGGCGCGCTGACGGCGGCCGGACTGCTGCTGCCCGGGGGCCGACGGGAACTACCCGCCGTGGCAGGATGGTTGACGGACAGGCACGACGGGGAGGGGCGGACCCAATGGAGTGCGAGCTGGCGCTGGGCGGGGACGTGCCGCCGGGGGCGCACGACGAGCTGACCCGCAGGCTGTACGACGCGGGCGCGGCGACGCGGGTGGCGCCGCAGTGGGTGCGGGACCCGGAGCCGGGGCGGCGGGCGGGCGAGTTCATCGCCGTGGCGACGCTGGCGGTCACGTTCTCCGGCACGCTGGTCGCGGTGGTCGACGTGGTGCGCCGCTGGCTGATCGAGGGCCGCGAACGGCGGTCGGGGGCGCGGCGCGGGGTGACGACGATCGTGCTGAAGGTGGACGGCACGGAGCTGGTCATCACGGAGCCGTCGACGGACGGGGAGCGGCGGGTCCTGGAGCACTTCCTCCGCACGCACGCCGCCGGACAGACCGGGCAGACCGGGAACGGGCCCGGGTCCGGGAACGGGAACGGGAACGACGGTAACGACGGGCACGGCGCCGGGCGGACCCCGCCGTGACCGCCGCGGGGATGACGACGCTCGACGTGCGCGAGCTGGCCCAGGGCCTGTCCGCGCAGTACACGTACGAGTTGCGCTCCGGCGAGCGGGGCGGGGACGGCGGCACGCGGGAGACCGAGTACACCGTCGACGTCAGCCCGGCGCTCGTATCTGACTGGTGTGCGCAGATGGACGCGCTGCTGACGTCGGCGGCGGGCGGGCCCGGCGCCGGGGACGACCCGGTCGAACGTCTGCGGGAGTTGGGCGCCCTGCTGTACGACCACCTTTTCCCGCGTGTCGGCGGCATCCTGCCGGACCTGGTCAGACGGCTGCGGGAGTCGATAGGGCCGCTCCTGGTCAGGACGAACGAGCCGGCGCAGGCCGTCCCGTGGGAACTGCTGCACGACGGCCGGGACTTCCTGGGGCTCAAACATGACCTGGGCCGCCGTTCCGTCGGCAAACAGCAGGTGGTCGGCGGCAGGACCATCGACCGGCTGCGCCGGGCGCTGGTCGTGGGCGACACCCTGGGCGATCTCGACGCCGCGCGCGAGGAGGTGGCGCGGGTCGCGGACTGGCTGCGGGGGCGCGGCGTGGAGTGCACGGTGGTGCGGGGCGCGGACGCGACCGTGTCCTCGGTGGTCAGGGAGCTGGCCTCGGACCGCAGACCCTACGACCTCTTCCACTACTGCGGGCACGTCGCGTCGAGCGGCGGCGTGGCCGGGCTGCTGATGCACCGGCGCGAGTTGCTCGACCAGGTCGCCCTCCAGACGCTGTCCACCCGGGGCGCACCGCCCGTGGTGTTCATCAACGGCTGCGCCTCCGCGGGCCGCGTCGCCAGCATGTGCCGGGCCTTCACGATCATGGGCGCCAAAACGGTGATCGGCACACGCGCCGAAGTTGCGGACGACGGCGCGTGGCACTTCGCCGAGCTGTTCTACGACCGGCTGCTGGGCGGTGAACCGGCGGGAGCCGCCGTGCGCGGGGCGCGCGCCGGGCTGCGCGAGCGGCCGGACGCGGCGTGGGCGTCGTTCGTGCTGTACGGCGACCCGACGGCGTACCTCACCGGTGACGCGCCGCCGGACCCGGCGCCCGAGGAGCCGCCGGGGAGCACGCGGCACGCCCTCACGCCCGACGCACTCATGCTGCTGACGCAGATCCGGGCGAACGCGGTGCCACGCGGTGTGGTCACGTCCGTCGATCTGCTGCTCGGCCTGCTCGGCCTGCCGGAGCTGCGCGAACGCGTGACGGACCGCATCGGCACGGACCGGTTCGCGGTGCTCGTCGAGGTCGTCGGCTCGGTGCTCGACCGCGGCGGGGACGGCGAACTGCCGCCGGACGAGGTGCAGTTGTCGGACACCGTCACGCGGGTCCTCCTGGAGGCCGAGTCGGTCGCGGTGACCAGCGGCAGGTCCGCCATCGGCACGGCCGACATCGCCGCCGCCTTCGTGACGGTGGGCGGCGGCATCTCGGCCCAGCTGCTTGAGCTGTGCGGCCTCGCCCTCGACCAGCTGCTTCCCGAGGCGAACGCCGAGCCCGAGGCGAACGCCGAGCCCGAGGCGAACGCCGAGCCCGAGGCGAACGCCGAGCCCGAGGCGAACGCCGAGCCCGACGGCGGCGAGCGCATGGCCGATGTCGTCCCCCTGCCGCGGGCGGCGGCCGACGCGAACGGGGACGGCCGCATCTGGACTGACGGGCTCGGCGCCGGGACCGCGGCGGCGCTGCGGCTGGCGCGGCTGCTCGCCGAGTTGAAGGGCGAGATCATCGGCTCGCACACCCTCCTCCTCGCCTTCGGCGCGCTCGGCAACGAGACGCTGCGCCGCGGCCTCGCCGCCCAAGGGCCCGCCGGGGAAGCCGCGTTCGAGAAGCTGGCGCGGCTGCTCGTGCCCCGTTCCCGCGACGTCTCGCCGCGGGTGAACGGCGTGCTGGAGCGGGCGCCCGACGGCGACGCCGCCGTGCTGGCCGCGCTCCTCGCCGACCGAGGCTCCGCGGCGCGCGGGCTGCTGCGGGACCTGGGCGTGGACCCGGACCGCCTGGCCGAGGCGCTCGCCGACCCCGGCTGAGCCCGCACGCCGACGTCAGCCCGAAGAGCCGGCCGAGTCGGCGGAACCGGAGGAGCCGGCAGAGCCCGAAGGGCTCGGAGCGCCTGGGGAGTCGGCGGAACCGGAGGAACCGGAGGAACCGGAGGAACCGGAGGAACCGATGGAACCGGCAGAGCCCGAAGGGCTCGGAGCGCCTGGGGAGTCGGTGGTCGCGAGGGACGCGAGGGTCGCGAGACCGCGGGGTGCCCGTGGGTCCTCCGGGCGGCGGCGCAGCACCTCCTCCCACTGGCGGCGCGCCTCGTCCGTGTCGCCGAGGCGCAGGCAGGCCAGCGCCAGCGCGTTCCTGGCCTCCGTGTCGCCGGGGCACCAGTGGACGACGGCGGCGAAGCAGTCCCTGGCCGCCGCAGGCCGCCCCGCGCGCGCGGCGGTCAGGCCCCGGTTGAACAGCCGCGCGGGCCGAGCGTGCAGCCTCGCGTAGCCGAACAGCGGCGTGCCGCAGCCGCCGCAGGCCCGCGCCGCGTACGCGTTGTCCGTGCGGCACAGCGGAACGGGGCACGGCACGGTGAACTCCGCGCCGCTCACGGCCGGTCCACCGGCACGAACGAGCCGTCCTCGCCGCCGCGCCTGCGCCCCTTGAGGATGGTTTCGAGCTGTTCGAGCCTGCGCACCTCACGCGCCGCCTCCTGCTGCACCCGCGCGGGGTCCTGACCGAGCACCGGCTCAAGCGCGCCGGCCCGGCGTGCCACGTCCTCGACGGTCTGCCGGTGTTCCTCGGTGCCGACGGCGGCGACGAGGCCGCGCAGCTCCGTCACGCGTTCGAGCACGAACGACAGCAGCCCCGCGGCCCGTTCCAGGTCGCTGAGCGGGGCGTCCTTGGTGAAGACCTTGGTCGTCAGCGCCCGCAGGTGTTCGAGGTAGCCGTGCAGCTGGCTCACGGCCTCGCCGTACGACCGCTGGTCGCCGGCCGCGAAGGCCCGTTCGCCCTGCCCGCGCTGTACGTCGATGGCGCGGCCCATCTCGACGGCGTCGTGCGGCACTTCGAGGTCGGCGGCGCGCGTGACGAGGTAGCGGTTCGCGTCCTCGCACTGGGCGATGAGCCGGTCGAAGTCGTGCTTCGGCGGTTCGAGGTCCGCCTCGGGCCGCCCGACGGAGCTGACCAGCTCCTCCATCTGCCCGAACTCGTGCACGGCGCGGGCCGTGTCGCCCTCGGCGACCGCGCTGTCGTAGCCCTGCTTCGCCTTGGCCATCTTGGCGTTGGACACGGTCCGTTCGCCGGTCGGCAGGTAGGCGACGGCCTCCTCGAACCCGCGGTGCAGCGCGGCGACCTGCTCCGCGTCCGGCAGCTCCCGCTCCGGCGGCACCTCCACCGCGCCGTCGAACGGGTGCTCACCGATGGTGCCGCGGACGGTGATGAGGAGCCCCGCGTCCATCTCCACGTCCACGTGGATCGTGGTGCCGGCCGGGGTGGAGGACGGCACTTCCGCCGTGATGACCTTGATCTGGCGGCTCTGCTGGAACAGCCGGAACTCGACGGTGCCGGTGTCCCCCGGGTGGCTGAACGTGAAGTGCGCCTTGAGCGGCAGCGGGCGCATCGCCGGGATCAGCTCCCTGCGGTGCCGCCGCCCCGACCTGCTGACCTCAAGCAGGATCGGCTTGGCGCAGATCGCGCTGGTGACGGGCGAGCCGAGCGGCCCCGCCTCGCGGTCGTGCGTCACGGCGCGCGCCACCTGCGCGCGCGGCTCCCCGGCCGCGTCGAACACCTCGATCCCCAGCAGCGTCTGCGCGCCAGGAGTGACCGGCACCCGCAGGAACGAGAACCCGCCGCCCGGGGTCAGGTCCGCCGAGTCCTCGTAGCCGTCCTCCGCCGTCAGCTGCACGTAGCCGCCGGACAGGTCGATGCCGGGCGCGAGCGCCTGGGCGGTGCCCGCGACGGTGGCCCGTTCCGCGGTGGTCACCGCGGTGCCGCGCAGGGCGACGCGCACGGTCCGTTCCTCGTCGTGGAGTTCGAGGCCGCCGACGGCGGCGGCCCGGACCGCCGCGCCGAGCGCGACGACGGTGTCCACCCGTTCGTACACGGGCTCCGCGCCCCGGGAGTGCGCGCACAGCCGCTCGGTCACCAGCTGCCGAACCAGCGGCAGGTGCGTGGACCCGCCCGCGAGGATGACGCGGTCGACGTCGGCGAGGGTGATCCCGGCCTCCTTGCCCGCCCGGTCGAGCGCCTCCTCGCAGTACTGGAAGGTGCGTTCGACGAAGGGGCGGGCGGCCTCCTCCAGGTCGGCCCGCTCCACCAGGGTGTCGACGACGACGGGGTCGCCCGCCTGGTCGAGGACGGTTCCCGAGTCCCGCAGCATGTACTCGGTGCGGTCGGTCAGCGCCTTCTTCGCGGCCTCGGCCAGGGACTTCAGCCGCCGGAAGCGCAGCGCGTCCTCCGGATCGCCGCTGATGTCCAGGTCCAGCTGCCAGCCGTCCGCGCGCAGCAGCCCGAGCAGGTGGTGGGCGAGCGCGCCGTCGATGTCGTCGCCGCCGAGCATCGTGTTGCCGCTGATGCCCAGCACGCGGAAGTCCCCCGCGGTGCAGCGCACGACGCTGACGTCGAACGTCCCGCCGCCCAGGTCGTACACGAGGAACGTGCCGTCCCTGATGCCCGCCTTCCAGCAGTAGTGGCTGGCCGCCGCCGTCGGCTCGTGCAGCAGGTCGACGACGCCGAGCCCGGCCAGCTCGGCGGCCTCCCGGGTGGCCTCCACCTGCGGCTGATCGAAGTACGCGGGCACCGTCACGATGGCCCGGTCCACCAGCCAGCGCGTGCCCGCGCTGTCGAAGCCGGACACGTCCTGCTCGATCTGCCGCTTCATCTCCCGCAGGATCTCGGCCGACACCTGCGGCGGCGTGACCTGCTCCCCGCCGAGCGCGACGGTGCGGCCCGTGCCCATCAGCCGCTTGACGGAGGTCACCGGCTCCGGCTCGCTGCCGATACGCGCGTACGCCTTGCGGCCGACGACGAGTTCGCCGTTGCGCGGGTTGCGCCACACGCAGCTCGGAGTGGTCCTGGCGCGGGTCGCGTCCTGGTGGATCACGGTGTCGGTGTCCGACGGATTCATCACGGCGACCGCGCTGTTGGTGGTGCCCAGGTCGATACCGACCGCCTTGCTCACCCACTGGGTCATTCCTGCTGCTCCCTCTGTGTGTCCTGTGTGCTGCCGGCGGGCTGATCCGGGGCTGCGGCCGGGGGCGTGGCTGTGGCCGGGGCCGGGGGCATGGCCGGGGCCGGGGCGCCCATCACGACCTGGGCGAGGCGCACCACCACGCCGCGGTCGCGGACCACCGGTTCCAGGGTCTCGGCCACGACTTCCGCCGGGTACTGGGCGCCGTGGCGCCACCGCAGCACGTCCACCTCGTCGGCGACGGCGTCGAACGGCTCGCCGGTGGGGTCCGTCGCCTCGACTCCGATCTGCGCCAGTTGCGTCTGCATCTGCTTGCACACCACGGCGAGCCGCCGGCCGAGATTCCGCTTGCCCGCCGCTTCCAGCGGCTCAACGGCCTCCGCCAGCAGGCTTTCGAGCCGCGCCACGTGAATGGCCAGCTCGACGGCCGCCTCCCTGGTACCGGCCGCCTCCGCATGCGCCTTGTTGCGCTCCTCGGCCACGTCGGACCAGAACCGCTGGAGCACCGCGGCCAGTTCGCGGTCGGGCGGCAGGTCCCCGCCGTCCCTCCCGGCCGCCTCCCGCGGGGCGGGCCGTTCGGCGAAGTCGTCCCAGTCCAGGGGCTCGTGCGCCCCGCTTTCCTCAGCCGAAGAGGACATCGCGCACCTCCAGCGGCGGCCGTTCCGGCAGCTCGTACGGCACCGGCGGCGCCTCGACCGCGGGCCGCACGTCCGCCTCCGGCGGCGCCAGCAGGGCTCCGGCCGCGGTCCGCGCCGCCGCCCCCAGGTCGAAGTCCTCGGGCCCGAGCGGTCCGGCCGCACGGCGGAGCGCGGCCGGGGTGACCGGGCCGCGCCGGTGCTTGCGGGCGAAGTCCGCCCACCGATCGGCCCGGTAGTCGGTGGCCGGCGCCTCAAGGAACGCGTGCAGCCTGCGCGTCTCCGGGCGGCCCGTCAGCTCGTCCTTGGCCCACTCGGCGAGTGCGCGTTCCTCGTGCTCGTCGGCGATCAGCGCCAGGTCGCGGGCCTGCTCCACCACCGCCTCGTCGTCCGCGGTGACGGGAAGTCCCAGCACGTGGTAGGGGTTCGGTCTCATCTCAGTCCCTCGGGGTCACGGGCGGCCTACTGGTAGCGGAGCATCGGGGCCAGCTGGTAGATCTGCTGCCTGATGTGGTCCGGCGGGTTCTTGGCGAGGGCCTGCCGCAGCTGCGACTGGGCCGACAGCTGGAGCTGCGGCTGCGTCCGCCGCGGCGCGGCGCCGCTCTGCTTCAGCAGGACCAGCGCCCGGTAGATCAGGACCGTGCACTCCTCCTCGGTCGTCGAGGCGTACTGGGCCGCCCGCCGCAACTCCTCCAGCGCCCGCGCGTACTGGCTGCGTTCGAGCACCTGCTCGGCCAGCCGCACGTGCGCCGCGTGGCGCACGAGCCGCACGTCCTCGACGGCCTCCGGAATGTGCTCGACCGCCCGCATGGCGTCCAGCGCCTCCTGGGGGCGGCCGCCGTTGAGGGCGTCCGTCGCCCGGTCGAAGGCGCTCTTGAGGGTCGCCGCCGTCCGCTGGTCCTTCATCAGGTCCTCGGCGTTGCTGTTCAGCGGGTTCCACTCCAGGGCGGTCCGGTACGCCTGCTCCGCGGCGGCCGGGTCGTCCGCGATGAAGCCGCGGAACATGAAGTGCTTGGACAGCGCCTGGTTCTCGCGCAGGTGGCTCTGCCCCGGCGTGGCGACACCGGCCAGGTCGTCGGCGAAGTGCCGCGCCAGCCGCACCGCGCCCTTCATCTGGCGCTGCCGGGAGGCGTCGTCCACC
The DNA here is from genome assembly GCF_031845565.1 of Streptomyces johnsoniae. Classification (NCBI taxonomy): domain Bacteria; kingdom Bacillati; phylum Actinomycetota; class Actinomycetes; order Kitasatosporales; family Streptomycetaceae; genus Streptomyces; species Streptomyces johnsoniae. The sequence goes on from NZ_JAVREV010000025.1 coordinate 56,304, forward strand.
GGCAGGCCGTAGATGCAGTACTGCCACTCGTTGCACCACTCCAGACCGGCCGTCAGCACCCGCGGCAGCGGAACGTCCAGCCCGGCAAGCGGCAGCAGCCGGTGAACGGCGGACGTGAAGTCCTTGGTGATGCCGGGCGGCAGCTTCGCCACCGCGTCCGCGTCTTCGAGCACCTCCTCGGCGTGGCGGATCGTCTCGTGCGACCAGTCGTCGATGACGCGTCCGGCGAGGCGCGACACGTCGGCCCAGCGGCCTGGGTCGCCCGGGGGCAGCCAGGTCAGACGGGTGCCGGCCAGCAGGTCGCGCACGGCGGCGGCGCCGCCGCGGCAGGCGTCGAGCACCCGCAGGTGGGTCTCGGCGAGGCCGGGCTCGTCCTGGTCGAGCGCGACCGTGCCGTGCTTGCGGTGCAGGCCGAACAACTCCTCGCAGACCGCGGCCCGCAGCTCCTCCTCCGCCTCGGCCACCGCCTCCCGCGGCGCGGCCTGGAGCTGCCAGAACGTGGCGGAGGCGAGCAGCAGCACCCACAGCGCGGTGGTGGTGGCGAGCAGGTCGGCGGCCCGTTCCGTGTGCGGGGGCAGCCGCAGCGTCTGCTCGCGGTAGATCACGGCGAGGGTGTGGTGGAGGCTCAGGTCGAGTCCGCGCCGACCCAGCAGTCCTGACCAGACGTCGGCGATGCGGTCGTGGTCGTCGGCGAGGAGCGCCTGGCGCAGCACGCCGTCGGACTCGATGGCCCGTTCGAGCGCCGGGTAGCGTCCGGCCCTGTCCCACGGCACCGGGTCCTGGGGCGCGTCGGGGAACAGCGCGTCGAGCAGCCGCTCCACGCACACCGCGCTCTGCAGGCCGCGGGCCGCGTCCTTGGCCTCGCCCGGCCTGATGCCACCCGTCATCGCAGGTCCCTCTCTTCTCCGCTCGCGACCTCGACGGGGCCGCCCGCGGCGATCCTGGCGACGTGGCGCAGCAGCCGCGCGGCCCGCAGCGGGTCGCCGTCCTGCCGGGCGGCCACCGCGCGGTGGCACAGCAGCCGCACGTAGTCCCCGCGGGCTTCGCCCGCATCGCCCCCGCCGCGCTCCGCCGCGGTGACGGCCTGCCGCCACAGCTGCCCGGCGAGCGCGAACTCGCCGACGACGGTGGCGCAGCGGGCGTGCACGGCGGGGTCGAGTCCTTCGGCGCCGTGCTCGGCGAGCCGCCGCACGTACGGCGCGAACGTGTGTGCGGGGCCCGCCCTGCGCCCGCCGCCAGGGGCGGGCCGCGCGCACAGCGCGGGCAGGGCGCGGGTCAGGTCGACGACGGCGGCCAGGGCGTCGCCGTCGTTCCCGCCGCCGTTCCCGCCGTCGTTCCCGCCGCCGTTCCCGGTGGTCGCGGCGGCGGTGGTGGCCGCGGTGGCCAGCGCGTCGAGCGCGCCGTCCGGGTCCTGCCCGGCCAGCGCCGCGGCCCGCAGGAGGCCGAGCGCGGCGGGCTCGCCTTCCGCCGTGGACCCGCCGTCCGCCGCGGACGGTGGGCGGCCCGCCAGCGCGTCCGCCAGCAGGGCGCAGGCGCGGTGCGCCCGCGTACCCCCGCGCACGCCCGCCAACTGTCCGGCGGCGCGCTCCCGTTCGCCCGCTTCGAGCGCCAGGGCCGCGGTCACGAGCGCGTACAGCGGCCGGTCGGCGGACGTCTGCCCGCCGGGGTCTGGCTCCGGGGCGGCCAGGGCCGCCGCGGCGGCGGTCAGGTCGGCCGCGTGGTGGGTCGCGGGGCCAGGGTGGCGGGCCGCGAGGCGGTGCAGGATCGCGGCGAACGCGGCGCGGCGGGCGGGCGACGCGCTCGCCGTCCCGGCCGCCGCCAGGGCGGTGGCCAGGGCGGGCACGGCCAGGTCCGCGGCCGCGCCGGGCCGCTCGGCGAGGCCGCGGAGCCGTTCCGCGCGGCGGAGCGGGAAGCCCTCCGGATCGTCGGCGAGTGCGGTCACGCCCAGGACCCACTCGGCCCACGGGTGCCGCTCGGCCGCGGTCCACACCGCCGCGTCGGCCCTGCGGTCGGGCGCGAGGGTGCCGTCCGCCGCCGCCCGGGCGGCGGCGGCGAGGGCGTACGCCTCGTCCGGCAGGGTGCCGGGCGCGGCGGACAGCGCGGCCTCGAAGTCCCGCGCGGCGCGCGCCGCGTCGCCGCCCCGCAGCCACAGCGCGCCCCGCGCGGACGCGACGTACGGCGGCACGCCGGACCCCAGGGCTTCGAGGCGCCGGGCCCCCACCAGGGCCGGAACGTCCGCGGGAACGTCGTCGGGAACGTCCTTGGGAACGTCCGCGGGAACGTCATCGGGAATGTCCGCGGGGAGCATCGCCTCCGACCAGGCCGTCAGTACCTCGGCCTTGGCGCCGGTGCAGCCGTCGAGGAGCCGGCGCGCGGGGCGCGGGCGCCCGGCGTGCAGGTGGTGCGCGGCGAGGATCAGGTGGGCGCGCCGGGTGTGCCCGAGTCGCGCGGCCTCGCCGAGGAGGCGTTCGGCCTCCGCCGGCTCGCCCGCGAGCGACCGAAGACCCGACCACAGGAACCGGTCGGCACGCGGCAGCCGCCGGTACAGCGGATGCCGCAGCAGGGTGCGCATGCCGTCGGCGCCGCGCCGGGCGTACGCCTCGCCGAGCGCCGTGCGCAGCGCCTCAAGGCGCTCCGGCGTGCCAGCGCCCGCCGGCAGCGGTCCTGGCTCCGCGCCTGGCCGCGTGCCCGCGGCCAGGTCGCGCCGGGCGGCGCCGACCCGCGCGTAACCGGTCGGCGGCCCGGAAACGGTGAGGCCCGCGGTCAGGCCCGGGTCCGCGTCCCACAGCAGGCAGCCGAGCGCCCACGGCACGGCCGCACGGCCGCGGTGCCGCGCCCGGCCGGTCAGCAGCTCGGCCCAGGCGCCGTGGTAGATCCAGAGGTCCCGCCCGGGCGGCGCGTCGGCGCCGCCGTTCCGCTCCGCGAAGGCGGTGACCGGGTCGAGGGCGGCGTGCGCGCGTTCCGCATCGCCCTCCACCAGGTGCAGGCGCCCGCGCGCGTAGGCGAACCACGCGCCGACGTACGCTTCGAGCGCCAGCGTGCCGACATGCTCGGCGCGCGCCGGTGGACTTTCGTCCGTGTCCGCGTCCAACCAGGTCAGCACGTCGATCAGTTCGCCGAGCCGCGCGAGCGCCCCGCCCGGCGCGGCCCGGCGGCAGCGCCCCCGCAGCCAGCCGGGCGTGCCGGCCGCCTCGCCTGTCCTGATCCAGGCGGCCAGCAGGCCGAGCAGCGCCGTCTCGTCCTGCGGGTCCGCGGTGCACGCGGCGGCGAAGTGCTCCCTGGCCTCGGCCGGGCGGCCCGCCACGCGCAGCCGGTGCAGGCCCAGGGCGCGCGCGGCGCCCGGCACCCCGGCCGGGCCCGCGGGACCGGCCAGCTCGGCCGCCGCGGTCAACGTGTCCGCGTCGTCGGTGAAGCCGACGCGCAGCACCTCGGCGACGCGTTCCGGCACGCCGGGCGGCAGGGGGCCGCCCCGCGCGAGGCGGGCGGCGTAGATCCGCAGGTGCTCGGGACCGCGGTGCCCGGCGCGCGCCAGGTCGGATGCCGCGGCGTCGCGGGCCGCCTCGTCGCTGCCCGGCGCCCAGTACAGCTCGGTGAGCAGCACGCCGGCGGCGGCGGCCTCGCCGCGGGCGGCGCGGGCGGCGATCAGCGGGCGCCACGCCTGCTCCAGGGAGAACGCGGGCCCGGCGAGCTGCCGGCCCGCTTCGGCGAGCGCCGTGAAGTCCTCCTCGCCCAGCAGCCCGAGTAACCGCGGGTCCGTCATGGAGGCGACGAACGGCACCCACAGCACGCCCGCGGGCGCGGGCCGCGCGGCCAGCACGTCGCGGAGCCGCCGCAACCGTTCCAGGGCCTGCGCCGGGTCGGGCTCCGCGACGGCGTCGGCCCAGCGGTTCCGCAGCCGCCCGGTCGCGGTGAAGACGTTGCGGAACGACCGCACCGGTGCCTGCGGAGCCTTCTGCCCTTCGGCCACGGCCGCGTTCACCCCCTGCCCAGCTCGCGTTGGCGCAGCCACTCGAAGTGGTTGGCCTGGAAGGTGTTGCCCGCCCTGCGGTAGCAGGCCACGGTCCGCACCAGCAGCGCGGCGCGCTCGTTGCGGCTGCGCAGCAGCGCCGTGTCCTTCGCCAGCAGCCAGGCGTCGGCCAGCCGGTCGCCCGCCGTGCCGTCCTCGCCGAGCGCGGTCAGGGCGTCGGCGAGCCGCCGCAGGGCGGCCAGCCGGGCGGCGGGGGGCAGTTCGCCCGCCAGGGTGCGGGTCAGCAGGCGGCGTGCGCCCTCCGCGTCGTTCGCGTCGAGCAGCCCGGCGGCCCGTTCCACGTCGTCGGCGCCCGGCGGGCGGGCCCGCGCGCCCGCGGACTCCGCCGCGGCCAGCGCGTCGAGCAGGTCGGCGGCGGACCGGTACCGCTGTTCCGGATCGGTCCGCAGGCAGCGCAGGACCACGGCGTCGACGGCCGGTCCCACGGTGTTGTTCAGCGTGGACGGCGGGGCCGGCGTGACCAGGCGCTTCTGCTGGTAGAGCCAGTCGCCGTGCGAGGCGTCGGGCACGTCGGGGGGTGGCACGAGGTGGCCGAACGGGTGGCGGCCGGCCAGGCCCTCGTAGATCACCACGCCGAGCGAGTACAGGTCGGAGGCCGGAACGCTGTGGCCCTGCGAAGTCTCGGGCGCCATGTACCGAAGGGTGCCCGCTACGCCCGGGACCTGTCCCGACGCGACCAGCCGGGCCGCGAGGCCGAAGTCGATCAGCCGCACGGTGAGGTCGGTGCCGAGCAGCACGTTGTCCGGCTTCAGGTCGCGGTGCAGCAGCGGCGGGTCGAGCGCGTGCAGGCCGCGCAGCGCCACGCAGATCTGCCGCGCCCAGGTGAGGAGTTGGTGCTCCGGGACGGTCTTCAGGGACGCGAACTGGTCGGCCAGCGTGGTGCCGGGCACGTACTCCATGACGAGGAACGCGCGCCCGTCCGCGTCCGCGGCGAGGCCGCCGTCGTAGACGTGGACGAGGTGCCTGCGGGCCTCGGCGTCGGTCATGCCGTCCATCGCCTCGGCGAGCCGCAGCACGTCCGTGAACAGCTCGCCCGCGTTCTCCTCCGTCATGCGGGCGCGGCGGGACAGCTTGCACGCGACGCGACGCACCGGGCGGCCGAGGATGTGCTGCGTGCTGCGGAACACGCCGCCGAACGCGCCGCCGCCGACCCAGTCGGTCAGCCGGTAGCGGCCCGCGACCGTACGCCCCACGAACGACCGCAGGTCCTCGCCCTCCTCGCCCTCCTCGCCACCACCGGCGCCGCTCACCGCACCTCCCCGTTCTTCGCCGGGTCGCTCTTCGCCAGCTCGTTCTTCGCCAGCTCGTTCTTCGCCAGGTCAGTCGCCGCGGCGAACCGGACCTCGGTGCGGGGCGGCGGTCCTGGGTCGAAGTCCAGCTCGATGCGCGCGCACCGCCGGTAGTCGTCCTCCAGGCGCTCCTGCGCCTTCAGGATCGGGTCCTCGATGAGGTCGGTGAGCAGCTCGCGCAGTTTGCGCGCCCCCTCCTTGCCGTCGGCCGCCTCGTTGCCCTCGTGTGCGCGCCGCGCCGCCCACGCGATCAGCCGCTCGGGAACGACCAGGTCCTTCTCGCGCTTCTCCCGCCAGAACGCCTGCTTCGCGTCGACCATCTTCCGGCAGATGCCGGCCATCGCGTCCTCGTCCAGCGGCCGGAAGACGATGATCCGCCGGATACGGGCCAGGAACTCGGGCGTGAACACCGGGTCCTCGTGCGACCCGCCGCTGCGCGCCCGCAGCAGTGCCTCCTTCACGGCCGCCGCGATGGCCTCCTCGTCGGCGCCCTGGCGGGTCATACGGGCGATGACGTCGTGGCCCGCGTTCGTGGTGAGGATGAAGATGGCCCGGTCGCCGTGCGCGCGGACGCCGCGCCTGTCCTCGATCCAGCCCTCGTCGAACAGGTTGAGGAACGGCCGCCACACCTCGGCGTGCGCCTTCTCCGCCTCGTCGAGGAGGAACACGCCGTACGGGTCGGCGTTCAGCTCGTTGACGATGCGCCCGCCGCGTTCGTGCCCGACGTAGCCCTGCGGGGAGCCGAGGATGCTGGAGACGCTGTGCCGTTCCGTGAACCCGCCCATGGGGTAGGTCTGGAGCAGCTTGGACGTCGAGTAGAAGCTCGCGACCGTCTTGGCCAGCTCCGTCTTGCCGACGCCGGTCAGCCCGGCGAACAGCATCACCGACGCGGGCCCGCCGTCCGCCCCGGCGAGGCCCGCCTTGATGCGGCGCAGCTCGCCCGCGACCGTCGCGACCGCCCGGTCCTGGCCGAAGACCGAGCCGCCGAGCGCCTGTTCGTAGTCGACGCGCTCGCCGCCCGTGCCGGAGATCTGCGCCGCGGGAACGCCGGAGACCTCCGCGATGACCCGCACCACGTCGGCCACCCCGACCTCGGACCGCGGGTCCCCGAGCTGCGTGCGGCGGTAGTGCAGGTCCTCGGCGGCCCGGCGCAGCACCTTGACGGCGGCGAGCGGCAGCCGCTGGCTGAGGATGAAGTCGCCGGCCATCACCACGGCCCGGTCGACGGCCTTCCCGGCCACGGCGATGCCGAACTCCGCGGCCAGCCCGTCCGCCGCCTGCCCCACCATGTCCCGCGCGGCGTCCCGGCCCGGCTCCGCCAGCTCGACCCGGGTCGTCAGCTCGCGCAGCGCGTGGTCGGCGGCCAGCAGATCGTCGTAGTCCTGCCCCGACAGCACCCCGACGAGGTGCAGGCGGCGTTCCTTCAGCGCGCTGCGCAGCGTCAGCACGTGGTTCGTGCCGTTCGGGCCGCGCAGCAGCGCCCCGAGGCCGTCGAGGCAGACGACGAGGTCGGTGCGGCCCGCGACGTCGGAGATGATGCGGCCCAGCTTCTCCGCGCTCTCCGCGGGCGCCACGTCCTGGCAGTCCACGTGCAGGAACCGCTTGCGCCGCAGGAACGGAATGGTGCCGTCCGCGGCGCGCCTGGCCAGCTCGCGCAGCAGCGTCGTGGCGCCGACGCCGGACTCGCCGGTGAGCAGCACGTGGTTGCCGACCGTGCGGTGCAGGGCCCGGTTCACCGGGTCGAAGTAGTGGTCCAGGTGCGGAACGGGCGGGATGCCCTCGGTGCGCGCCAGCCACGTCAGGTCCTCGGACGGCGGCGCCCCGGCCGCCGGCCGGAACGGCACCTCGCGCGGCGCGGCGGTGCGCGCGGACCGCAGCTCCTGGTCCAGGTGGTCGCGCATCCGCCCCACGTTCAGGCGCAGCGGCTCGCCCTCCAGCACGGCGGCCAGCCGCGGCGGCGGGTCGGCGAGCAGCGCTTCGAGCAGGTGCCCGGTGTCGGCGCGCTCCCCGCCGCGGAGCGCCGCGGCGCGGCGCGCGGCGTGCAGCAGCGCGAGCAGCGGGTCGCCCAGACCGTCGCGGTGCAGCGGCGGGGCGTCCTTGGCGTGCTCGGACAGCCGGAACGCGCCGTTCAGCACCTCCACGGCCTTCACCAGGCCGATCCGCGGCGGTATCTGGAGCCGGACCAGGCGCTCGGTCAGCCCCTCGGTCCCGGCGAGCAGCGCCAGAAAGCAGTGCGCGGGCAGCAGCCGGTCGTACCCCAGCTCCCCGGCCCGCTCGGCGGCCAGTTCCAGCACGCCCCAGGCGTCGGCGGAGAACTCCTCGGACCGCAGCCGGCCAGAGGCGTCGTCGAGCAGCGCCGGCAGCGGCTCGCTGCTGACCCGCACCTGCTCGTCGAGCGCCAGGACGGCGGCCGGGGCGTCCAGGACGCTGCCGAGGAACGTCAGGTCGTCGGCGTCCTGGTGCTCCAGCAGCCGGGCGAGCAGCAGTTCGAGCGCGACGGGCCGCAGCCGTTCCCGGTCCGCGGACAGCGCCTTCTCGAACGCGTCGAGCGCGGCCAGCGTCTCGGGCGCGCAGCGGGCGCGCGAGCCGTCGAACGGCCGGGACGACGCCCCGCTCTCGCCCGCGCCCGCGTTGTAGACCTCGATGGTCTCCCGCAGGTGCCTGGGCTGCGCGCCGTCGGCGAGCGCCAGGCCGAGCACGGACAGGACGGCCTGGTCGCCGGAGCCGATGACCGCGTGCAGGATGTCGCTCGGACGCAGCACGGCACCGCAGCGCAGTGTGGCGTCCAGCAGGATGCCCGTCGCGCGCTCGTCCCCCAGGGCCTGAGGGCTGAAGATTCCATCGGGAAAGAGCAGTGACAACGTGTCCCCCCTGCGAGCTCGCACGGGCCGGCGGAGCGACAACTCCCCCGTGCAGTGACATAGTTTCGCACCCGCACGGTTGCGCCCATAGGCGAATCGGCGACAAGCACCGCCGCGCCGGACAGGGGGCCGCCGTGCCCGCGGTCGTCGGGGGGAACGGGCCCGGCGGGCCCGGCGGGCGCGGCGGGCGCGTCCGGCGCTATGCGCCGGCGGGCAGGGGGATTCGTGCGGCCGCGGTGCCGAGTCCCGTCGGGCCGCCGAGCGGCCACCCGCGGCCGGAGTGGCGGCGCAGGTCGGACTCGCGGTAACGGCGGCAGTAGCGGTGCCAGTTGAGGATGCCGGCCAGCCAGTTCTCCAGGTCGCGGACGTAGCCGTCGAGGATGCCGCGCACCTCGTCGTCGAGCCCGAAGTCGTCGTAGAGCACCGGCAGTTCGTGCGCGGCCACGTGCTGGAACTGCCGCATGCGCTCCGACATCAGGTCGTTGATGATGCGCAGCGCGGCCGGGTAGTCGCAGTCGAAGAAGTCCCGTACGACGAGCAGCCCGTTGTGGATCTCGCCCTCGTACTCGATCTCCTTCTGGTACGAGAAGACGTCGTTCATCAGGCAGGCATAGTCGCTCGCCGCGTTCTCCAGGGAACGGATGGGCCCGCTGCGATAGATCTCCTGCGGCACCTTCGGGCCGTGCCCGAGGCGGCACAGGCACATCGTCAGGTCGGAGCCGAAGGTCATCCGGCGCATCTCGACGTAGTCCACCGGCTCGGGAATGCGGTTCTGCGCCTGGTTGTCCAGCTCCCACACCCAGGAGGCCGTCATCACGTCGATCGTCTCGCGGAACCGGCGGCGGGCGGCCACCGTCATCGGCCCCGCGGTCCTGGGCCACAGGTCGGCGAGGCTGCGTTCCAGCGGCGACACGGGCGGCGGAACGGCCGCGGGGTCCTCGACCGGCATGAACTGCCCGAGCCGCCGCGTCGCGGCCCGCGCGCCCGCCACGTCGTGGGTGCGGCCGAAGACGACCGGGTACAGGTCGTCGCCGTAGGTGCCCCAGGCGAGCCAGGCGGAGACGAGGTCGAGCGCGTCCGCGGAGGCGTCGGGCGCGAGCCCGGCCGCGCACAGCGGCAGGTCGTAGTCCGCCAGCTTGGCCTCGGTCCAGGGCACCCCGTCGAGGATGCCGACCCGGTGCGCCCAGTCCTTGACCCGCTCCCGCGCGCCGTCGAGGTGCGTGTTGAGCCGCAGGTCGAACGGCATGAGGAAGTCGGGCAGCAGCGACGGCCCGACCCGCTGGTGCGGCACGTGCCGGAAACGCCTGGCCCGCGCGGACTCCGCCCTGCGGGTCGTGGTGACCGCCCCGGCGCCGCGGCCGAACGGGGTGGCGGCGGCGCCCGCGATATCGAGCCCGCCAGGACCGTCCAGCGGCGAACGGGCGGGCGCGGCAGCCCCGTTCATGTACCGGCTGGAGCGCAGGTGCCACTCGTGCCCGCCGGACTGCCAGTCCTGGAGGCCCTTGGCGTACGCCAGGACGCGGGCGCCGGACGCGGCGTCGAGGCCGGTCTCGGCGAACAGCGCGGCCAGTTCGGTGACGGCGGTGTGCTCGAACTGCTGGAGCCGCGCGGTGAGCAGGTCGTTGACGGCCTCGGCGGCTTCCTGGGTGGTGCATTCGAGGAACGTTTCGAGCACGAGCACCCCGTTGCTCATCTCGCCCTCGTCCTCGATCTCCCGCTGGTAGGAGAACAGGTCGTTGCGCAGGTGCACGCCGTCGGAGAACGTGTCGCGCAGCACACGCAGCGGCCGGCTGCCCGCCACCGCCGCCGGCACCTCGGCCCGCGCCGCGAACTCCACCAGGCCGGCCGACCAGGGCGCGCCGCCGACCTTGCGCCGCATCTCGATGTACTCGACCGGATTGGGCACGCGGCCAGCGTTGATGTTGGACAGCTCCCACAGCGACTCGTTCAGCAGGTTCTCGGTGCTTGTCGAGAACCGCCGCCGCCAGTCCTCCGACATGGCGGGCACCGTCCTGGCCCAGAGGTCGGCGAGGCCCGCCTCCACCGGGTTGGCCGGCTCGGGCGTGCCCGCGGACAGGTCCATCGGCATGAACGCGGGCAGCCGGTCGAGGTACGCCTTGCCGCCGGCGCGGTCCTGCGAGCGCTTGAACGTTTCCAGGAAGTGGTCGTCGAAGAAGAAGACCCACACGTACCAGTCGGTGACCAGGCACAGGTCCTCGGCGGACGCGTCGGGGTGCGTGTAGGCGCACAGCAACGGGTAGTCGTGGGCGTCCAGATCGGCTCCGGTCCAGATTCCGGAGCCCTCCAGCATCCCCATCTCCGCGGCCCAGCGCGGCGAATGGTCCCGCGCCCGGTCGAGATGGGCATTGAGCCGTGCGGGATACGGCATGTAGAACGCGGGCAGTTCGAAGGGCTGGGTCATTGGCGCGTCTCCCGGTGTCGCGTGGCACCCGAACGGCCCAGCCTTGCGCGTGGCCACCGCGCCGCGCCGGACAAGTCCCGGAATCCGCCGCTCAATTCGCCGGTTCGAGTGAATCACAGCACGTGTGCCCGGTGGCTCTGCGTGACGACGCGGACTCTTGACGGCGGCCCGGGGCCCTCGTACTGTCGCGCCGACCTGACTTGAAACGTCTCATTGAAACGACTCAATCGGCCTTGCGCAGAAGGGCGTCAACGATGACACCACCGGACAGACGAAGGACCCGGCATCGGCGGTGGGTGGCCGCCCCCCTGGCCGGACTCATGACCGCCGGGCTCCTCGCCGCCGCGGGCGGCGCCCCCGCCCGCGCCGACGCGCCCGCCGAGCGGGGCGGCGGCCGGACGGCCGACGGCGTCCAGCTCGAACACCTCGACCGCGGCCTCGCCGCAGTCGCCACCGAGGAGGGCGTGTTCCTCAGCTGGCGGCTGCTCGGCTCCGAGGTCACCGGCGCCACGGAAACCGGCATGACCGGCGCCGACTTCAACGTCTACCGCGACGGCGAACTGCTCGGCACCGTCACCGACTCCACCAACTACCTCGACGCCGGCGCCCCCGGCGACGCCGAGTACCGCGTGGCCGCCGTCGTGGACGGCACGGAGGTCGACCTCAGCGACCCCGTCGCCCCCTGGTCCGAGGGCTATCACGAACTCCCCCTGAACAAGCCCGCCGACGGCGTCACCCCGGCCGGCGAGACGTACACGTACTCGGCCAACGACGTCAGCGTCGGCGACGTGGACGGCGACGGCACCTACGAGTACGTCGTCAAGTGGTACCCGTCGAACGCCAAGGACGTCTCGCAGGTCGGCTACACCGGCAACGTCTACCTCGACACCTACCGCCTCGACGGCACCCTGCTGCACCGCATCGACCTCGGCGTGAACATCCGCGCCGGCGCGCACTACACCCAGTTCCTCGTCTACGACTTCGACGGCGACGGCCGCTCCGAGATCATGTTCAAGACGGCGCCCGGCACGAAGGTCACCCGCTACCGCGCCGACGGCTCCGTCGCGTCCGAGCGCTACATCACCATGCCGCGCGAGGACGTGCGGAACGGCTGGTCCCACGAGGACGACTACCGGCTCAGCGCCGAGGACTACTACGACCACGTGGTCGACATGTTCCGCGGCTGGCACGAGCACCCCGAGGTCGTCGCGGGCAACTGGCCCGCCACCCTGGAAGAAGCCTTCGGCATCGACCCCGCCTACGACTACCCGCTCGGCCGCGAGGACGCCGAGGCGCTGGCCGACCACTTCATGGACGTGTACGCGCCCGCCCGCAGCGAGCGCAACAACCTGCGCGCGTTCGAGGGCTTCATCCTCGACGGGCCCGAGTACCTCAGCGTCTTCGACGGCGGAAGCGGCCGCGAGCTGGACACCGTCCACTACGAGCCGGGCCGCCACGACGACGGCCTGATGTGGGGCGACTACGCGATGGCCCGCATCGAGCCGGGCAACCGCGTCGACCGCTTCCTGTCCGGCGTCGCCTACCTCGACGGGCAGCACCCCTCCGCCGTCTTCGCCCGCGGCTACTACACCCGTTCCACGCTGGTGTCCTACCGCTGGGACGGGCACCGGCTGCGGGAGGACTGGAACGTCGACAGCGGCTGGACGCCCATGTCCAACCCGTTCAACGACAGCCCGCACGGAGTCGACGGCACCGACCCGGAGTTCGGCACCCTCACCACGCAGGGCTACCACTCGCTGAGCGCCGCCGACGTCGACGGCGACGGGCGGCACGAGATCGTCTACGGCTCGGCCACCATCGACGACGACGGCAGCCTGCTGTACAGCTCGTTCGCCGAAATGCCGCCCGGCAGCGCCGATCCGGGCGCGCGGGCGCGGCTCGGCCACGGCGACGCGATGCACGTCACCGACATCGACCCGAACCGGCCGGGCCTGGAGATCTACGGCGTCCACGAGGGCGCCACCTCCGCGCCCCTCGGCTACTCGCTGCGCGACGCGGCGACCGGCGAGGTGCTGTACGGCGAGTACACCGGCCTGGACACCGGCCGCGGCATGATCGGCGACGTCGTGCCCGAGGAGCCGGGGTACGAGACCTGGGCCAACCACCCCGAGGGCGGCACCGACCCGGACGGCGTCGGTCTGTGGACGGCCGACGGCCGCAACATCGGCGCGGAGACGCCCGGCACCAACCAGAGCATCCGCTGGTCAGGCGACCTGACCACGCAGATCGTCACGGGCTACGGCTACCTCGGCGAGGACACGGTCATCGAGGACTGGCAGCGCGGCACGCTGCTGACCGCGGAGGGCACCACGACCAACAACCACGCCAAGGGCAACCCGTCCCTGGTCGCCGACGTCCTCGGCGACTGGCGCGAGGAGTTGGTCGTCCCCACCGCGGACAGCACCGGCCTGCGCCTGTACCTCAGCACCGAACTGACCGGCCACAAGCTGTACACGCTGATGCACGACCCCCAGTACCGGGCGGAGGTCGCGCGCCAGCAGACGACGTACAACCAGCCCTCCTACCCGAGCTTCTACCTGGCGTCCGACACCGACTTCGCCGACGTTCCCGTGCCCGACCTGTGGACCCCGGGCGGCGTGGGCGCGCTCGCGGACCAGCTGACCGGGTACGTGCGCGGCGACGACGTGAACCGTCTGACGGCGATCCTGCTCACGCCGTCGCTCGCCCTGGCCGAGGCGCGCATGGCCCGCGGCGACCACCGCGGCGCGGCCGACGCCCTGGAGCGCTTCGCGGACACCCTGGAACGCGTCCGCGGCATCTCCGAGCCCGCCCGCGCGGCCCTCGCCCACCGCGCGGAGACGCTCATCGCGTCCCTGCGCTGACGCGCGCGGCCGCCACGTCCCCCGAACGGGCCTCCGCCCACCGCCCGTTCGGGGGCATGGCCCGCGTGGTCACCGCGCGCGGCGGCCACCGGCGGTGCGGTGGCGGCCCCGCAGCCGGAGGCCCGCATGGAACCCCTCGCCGTGCTGCTCGTCGGCTACGCCGCGGTCCCGGTCTGCCGGCCCCGCGGGTCGCCCAGGGCGACCCCCTCCGCTCCCGCACGGCATCGGCGGTACCTTCGGGTGTTCGGCCGAGGCACAGGGGGAACGCATGCGGGTCGGGATCACCGGGCACCGGGGGCTTTCCGCACCGGCGGAGGCCGCCGTCCGGGCGGCGCTGCGGGCGGAGTTGGGGCGGCTGGCCGCCGACGGCGGCGGGGAAGGGCTGGTGGCGGTGTCCTGCCTGGCGGACGGCCCGGACGCGTGGCTGGCGGAGTCCGTGCTGGCGGGCGGCGGTCGCCTGGAGGCCGTCATCCCGGCCACGGACTACCGGCAGGCCCTGCCCGAGACGTATCTGGACACGCTGGATCGCCTGCTGGGGCGGGCAACGGCGGTGCACCGCACGGGCCTTGCCACCGCGGGTTCGTCGGCCTACATGGCGGCGGGCGAGCTGCTGGTCGGGCTGGTGGACGTGCTGATCGCCGTGTGGGACGGCCGGCCGGCGCGCGGGCTCGGCGGAACGGGCGACGTGGTCGCGTGCGCGCGGCGGCACGGGGTGCCGGTGCGGGTGGTGTGGCCGCCCGGGGTGCGGCGCGGCGTCACGCCCGGATGAGGCCGAGGACTTCCGCGGTGGGGCGTACGTCGCCGAAGGAGCGGTAGACGGTGTGCAGGGTGGCGTTGTGGTCGCGGTCGCAGCGGGCCGCGTTGGCGTCGGCGACCATGATGACGCGGTAGCCGAGCGTGCTGGCATCGCGGGCGGAGGACTCGCAGCAGACGTTCGTCACGGTGCCGGTGATGAGGACGGTGTCGGCGCGGCGCTGCCGCAGCAGGTCAGGCAGGGGGCAGCGGCCGGGGAAGAAGGCGCTGGCCGCGGTCTTCTCCGTCAGCAGGTCGCCGTCCTCGGCGGTGCATCCGGACCAGAGCCGGCCGGGAAGCGGCCCGGTGCCACCGGAGGCGCGGTAGCGGGCCGCCACCCGCGGCCCGTAGAACTCCTCTTCCGCCGGGCTCCGTTCACCCGGCCCGGGCAGGACCCAGGCCACGGTGCCGCCCGCGGTCCGCAGGGCGCGGGCGAGCTGGCCGATGCGGGGCACGATGCCGCGGCAGTACGGGTTCTCCTCGACGAAGAACGGCACCATGTCGATCACCACGAGCGCGGTGCGCGCGGGGTCGAGGCGGGTGAACGCGTGGCGCCTGCCGCGCCGTTCCTCCTGCCGGGCGTACTCGCGGCTGTCGATGTGCCAGGCGTGGTGCCGCGCCCCGGCCGCCGGCGGTCCGTTCCCCTGCACCGCGCCAGGCTATCCGGCGGGGCGGCGCAGGAGGTCGCGCAGCCCCGGGGGCATGCCGGGCAGGCGGTCGCCGCGCCCCAGCGCCGCGGCCAGCAGGCGCCGCGTGCGCGCCGACGAGGCGCCGCGCGCCACCGCCGGGATCAGCTCCGCCGCGACCTCCTCGGCCTCCCGCCAGGCCCCGGCCGACAGCAGGCAGTCGAGCAGCCGCACGGCGAAGATGCCGCGGTAGCCGGCGTGCCCTCCGCCGGCCGCCCGCCGCAGCAGCGGGATCGCCAGGCGCCACTCACCCGCCGCCTGGTACGCGCCGCCCTGCTGCCCGTCGATCTCCTGCTCCGTCAGCCACCAGGCCCACGGCGGCTCGGGCCGCCGCCCGCCGCCCCAGGCCAGCAGCGCCCTGGCCCGCGCGAACGCGCGTTCGGCCTCCCACCGCGGCCCGGTGGCCGCGGCCCCCTGGGCGGCGCGGACGAGGAACACCGCCTCGGCGCGCGGCGGCAGCGGCCCGGCGGCCACCAGCACCGCACGGGCCAGCGCGAGCGCGGAACGGTGGCCGCCCAGCCACTCCGACCTCAGCGCCGCGTTCTGAAGGGTCAGCAGCTCGGTGTCCCGGTCCCCGGCGCGGCGGGCGAGCGCGAGCGCCGCGCGGTTGAACGGCACGGCGGCGGCGTGCCGTTCGGCGTCGAACAGCGCCCAGCCCGCCACCCCGGCCAGCTCGGCCGCCGCGGCCCGCACCTCCCGGGCGTACCGCGGCGGCAGCGGTGCACGCCCCGCGGCGCACAGCGCGTGCACCTGCCGGAACGCCCGCGCGGCGGGCCCGGCGACGGACGGCGCACCGGGCACGTTGTCGAGCCGGATCAGGCGCCGCGACACCCCCCTGATCGCCGGCGCGAGACCGCCGGACGGCGGCGGGAACGGGAACGCCGGTTCGTCCATGTGCCCAGTCTGGCCCGGGTCGGGGCGAACCGGTCGCCATGCCTGCCTCCGTGTGTCCTGACGCGAGCCGAATGAGAGACCGCGGGTATGCCTCGCCGCGGCGCCCGCGGCCCTTCCGCGGCGCGACACCGCCCGATGGGACCAGCAGGCGCGGCCCCGCGCCGCCTCACCAGGGCTCGACCAGGGGCTCCGGATAGTCCAGGTCCGCGGCCAGGCGCCACGGGCGGTGGACCGCGGAGCCGCCGGCCCCGGCCAGTTCCGGCACCCAGCGGCGCACGTAGTCCCCGCGCGGGTCGTAACGCCTGGCCTGCGCCAGCGGGTTCAGCACCCGGCCGGGGCGGGTGTCGGTGCCGGTGCCCGCGGCCCACTGCCAGTTCAGCTGGTTGTTCGCCAGGTCGCCGTCCACCAGCAGGTCCAGGAAGTGCCGCGCGCCCACGCGCCAGTGGACGTTCAGCGTCTTGGTGAGGAAGCCGGCGGCGAGCAGCCGCCCGCGGTTGTGCATCCAGCCCTCGTGCCGCAGCTGACGCATCGCCGCGTCGATGACCGGGAAGCCGGTGCGGCCCGCCCGCCACGCGTCGACGGCCGCGGCGAGCGCCTTCTCGTCGCGCCATCCCACGCGGCGCCGGTCGCGGTAGTCGCGGTGCGCGGCGTCCCTGCGGGCGGCGAGCACCTGGTGGTGGAAGTCGCGCCAGGCCAGCTGGCGCACGAACGCCTCCGCGCCCGCGCCGCCGTGGCGCCGCGCCCGGTGCACCAGCTCGACCGCGGACACGCAGCCGAAGTGCAGGTAGGGGGAGAGCCGCGAGGTGGCGTCGCCCGCCAGGTCGTCGTGCCGTTCCGCGTAGGCGTTCAGCGGGCCGTTCTCCCAGGCGCGCAGCCGCCGCCGCGCCGCGGATTCGCCGCCCTCGGGCAGGCCGGGCGAGGGCGTGCCGGGCGCCAGGCCGGACGGCGCGGGCAGCGGCGCGGAGCGCACGTCTGGAACGCGAACGGCGCGCGGGGCGTTCAGCACACCGCGCAGGGGCGTTCCGCTCCAGCGCCTGAAGTACGGGGTGAACACGGCGAAGTGGTCCTTGCCCGCGGGCGCGAGCGCGCCGGGCGGCACCGCGGTGACGGACGCGTCGTGCACGATCAGCCGCCGGCCCGCCGCCCCGAGCGCGGCGCGCAGCCGCTCCTCGCGGCGTGCCGCGTAGCCGCTGACGTCCCCGGCCACGTGCACGGTCGAGGCACCGGCCGCCGCCGCGACGCGGCAGGTCTCGGCGACCACGTCGCCGTGCGGGACGACCAGCCGGCCGCCGCGGTCGCGCAGCGCGCCGTCGAGGTCGGCGAGGCAGGCGGCGAGGAACGCGGCGCGGTTGGGCACGGCGAAGCCGGCCGCGCGCACCCCCGCGTCGACGACGAACAGCGGCACGGTGTGCCGCGCGCCCCGGACGGCGGCGTGCAGCACCGGGTTGTCGCGGACGCGCAGGTCGCAGGTGAACAGCGCGACGGACACGGAAGGGGAATCGTCGGTCACGGGGCTCAGCCTTCCGCCTGCGCGGTGCTGGCGATGTTGCGGACCATGCCGCCGAACACCCAGGCGTGGAACGGCGACACCGCCCACCAGTAGACGTGCCCGGCGAGGCCGCGGGGGTGGAACAGGGCGCGCTGGCGGTACACCGTCCGGCCGTGCTCGTCCCGGTCGACGCGCAGTTCGAGCCAGGCCGTGCCGGGCACCCGCATCTCGCCGCGCAGCCGCAGCAGGCGTTCCGGCTCCAGGGCCTCCACCCGCCAGAAGTCGAGGCCGTCGCCGGTCCGCAGGCGGGCCGCGTCGCGCCGCCCGCGGCGCAGCCCGCCGCCGACGACGAGGCTGTCCAGCCAGCCGCGCACGGCCCAGGCCACGGGTGACGAGTACCAGCCGTTCTCGCCGCCGATGCCCTCGACGACCCGCCACAGCGCCTCGGGCGTGGCCTCGACGGTGCGTTCGCGGCGGTCGGTGTAGATGCTGCCGCCCGCCCAGGGCGGGTCGCTCGGCAGCGGCCCCGCGGACGCGCCCGGGCGCGGGCTCGGGCCCGCGCCCGCGCCCTCGGGCTCGGGCTCGGGCTCGCTCTCGCCGACGCGCCGCAGCGCCGCCTTCAGCGCGTCGTCCAGGCCGAGGAACCCGCCGGGCGGCATCGGCACGTACTCCTCGATGTCCCGTTCGCGGCACACCACTTCGTGCCGGAGCGACTCCACGAGGGGGCGGGCGAGCGGGCCGGGCAGCGGGGTGACGAGCCCGACCCACAGGCTGGACAGCCAGGGCGAGAGCACCGGCACCGGCACGATCAGCCGCCGTCGCAGCCGCGCGTGCACGGCGTAACGCCGCATCATCGTGTGGTACGTCACCACATCGGGTCCGCCGATGTCGAACGTGCGGTTGACGTCGGCGGGCAGCCGGGCGCTCCCGGTCAGGACGGCCAGCATGTCGCGGACCGCGACCGGCTGGACGCGGGTGCGGACCCAGCGGGGGGTGACCATGGCGGGGAGCCGTTCGCTGAGCTGGCGCAGCATCTCGAACGACGCGGAGCCGGAGCCGATGACGACGGCGGCGCGCAGGACGGCGGCCGGGACGCCGGAGTCCAGGAAGATCCGCCCGACCTCGGCGCGGGAGCGCAGGTGCGGGGACAGGTCACGTTCCGGCACGCCCGCGGGCGTGAGCGCACCGGCGTAGACCAGGCGGCGCACGCCCGCGTCGCGCGCCTGTTCGGCGAAGACGCGGGCCGCCCCGCGGTCGGTCTCCTCGAAGTGCCGCCCCTTGCCCAGCGAGTGGACCAGGTAGTACGCCACGTCGATGTTCTCCAGCGCCGCCCGCACGGACGCGGCGTCCGTCACGTCACCGCGCACGAGCTCGGCCCGCGGGGCCCACGGCCGGCCGGCCAGCTTGCCGGGCGTGCGGGCCAGGCAGCGCACGGTGTGCCCGGCGGCGAGCAGTTCGGGCACGAGCCGGCCGCCGAGGTAGCCGGTCGCGCCGGTGACCAGGCAGCGCAGGCTCATCCGGTTCTCCCGTGGTCCTTGCCCCCTCCCGCCATGCTTGGCCGAGCGGCGCCGTCCCGCAACCGCGCGGGCGCCGGCCGGCTACCGCCGCGCGGACGCGGCGCACCCGTGTATGCAAGTTGGCTTGCCAGCCTCCCTATTGCTGCATTAGAAATTGCGGACATGGTGAGGCATTCGGCGACCCTGGCCCTCGACGAGGCCCTGCGCGCCAGGCAGGCCGCGGGGCAGCGCGTGCTGCACCTCGGCTTCGGCGAGGCCGGGCTGCCGGTGCCCGGCACCGTCGCGGACGTCCTGGCCGGCGCCGCCGGGCGCAACGGGTACGGCCCCGTGGCGGGCTCGCCGGAGGCGAGGCGGGCCGCCGCCGGCTGGTTCACGCGGCGCGGGCTGCCCACCGAGGCCGGGCACGTGCTCTTCGCCCCCGGCAGCAAGGCGCTGCTGTTCGCGCTGCTCACCGCGCTCCCCGGCGATGTCGTACTGCCCACGCCCGCCTGGGTGAGCTACGCCGCCCAGAGCGCGCTCGCCGGCAAGCGCGTCATCGGCGTGCCGGTGCCCGCCGAGGCGGGCGGTGTCCCCGATCCCGAGCGGCTGGCCCGGGTGCTGCGCGAGGAGCGCCCAGGCGTGCTGGTGCTCACCGTGCCCGACAACCCCACCGGCACCGTCGCACGCCCCGAGCACGTGCGCGCGGTGTGCGAGCTGGCCGGGCGGCACGGGCTCGCCGTCATCGCCGACGAGATTTACACCGAGCTGATCCACGACGCCCGCACCCCCGCCCGCCCGGCCGCGCTGCTGCCGGAGCGCACGGTCGTGACCTGCGGGCTGAGCAAGTCGATGGCGCTTGGCGGCTGGCGCATCGGCTTCGCCCGCCTCCCGGCCGGGCCGTTCGGCGACGCCCTCATGACCGAGCTGACCGGCATCGCCAGCGAGGTGTGGTCCAGCCTGGCCGCGCCGATGCAGGCCGTCGCCGCGCACGTCCTGGCCGAGCCGCCCGAGGTCCGCGCCCACATCGCGGCGGCCCGCCGCCTGCACGCAGGCGTCGCGCGCGCCGTGCACGCCGAGTTCACGGCCGCGGGCGCCGACTGCCGGCCGCCCGAGGCCGGTTTCTACCTCTACCCCGACTTCGGGCCGCTGCGCCCCGCGCTCGCCGCCCGCGGCCTGGACGGCGCCGCCGCGCTGGCCGACGCCCTGCTCACCGAGCACGGCGTGGGCGTGCTGCCGGGCGACGCCTTCGGCGACGACCCGCGCGCCCTGCGGTTCCGCGCGGCCACCAGCCTGCTCTACGGCGAGACCGAGGCGGAACGCCGGGCGGCCCTGCACGGCGGGGACCCGCTCGCCCTGCCGTGGATCGCCGCCGCCCTGACGCGGCTGCGCGCCGCGCTCACCGCCCTGCCGTCGGGTCCGCGTCGTACACGGTGAACCGTTCCAGCAGCTCCTCCTCCGCCAGCAGCGCGGACCGCACGTCCCGCCCGCGCACCCGCGCCACCTCGGCCGCGAGGGCCTGCACCAGCGAGGTGAACGCGGTCAGCGAGCGCAGCACCGAGGGCCCCGACGCGTCCACGTAGAACACGTGCTCGGCCGACGCGGCCAGCGGCGAGGCCGGGTTGTCCGTCAGGGCCACGCAGCGCGCGCCGCGTTCCCTGGCCCAGGCCGCCGCCCGCACGGTGTCGGCCGCGTAGCGGTGGATCGAGATCGCGACGAAGCAGTCGCCCTCCCGCACCCGCCGCAGCTCGTCGGTGAGCGTCCCGGTCCCCGCGGTCAGCGTCGCCACGTCCTCCCGCATCAGCCCGAGCAGGTAGCCCAGCAGGTACGCCGGGGCGTGGCACTTGCGCAGCCCGAGCACGTGCACCCGCGGCGCCCCGGCCAGCACCCGCACCGCCGCCTGGAACGTCTCCTGGTCGATCCGCCCGAACGTGCGGGCGATGTTGGCGCGGTCGAGCGAGACCGCCCCGTCCAGCAGGTTGCCCTCGCCGTCGCTGCCCAGCTGCTCCAGCGTGCTGTAACGGCGCAGCAGCTGCGCCTGCTCCCGCAGCCGTTCGCGGCACAGCCGGGTCAGGCCCGGGTAGCCGTCCAGGCCGAGCCCCGAGGCGAACCGCACCACGGTGGCCTCGTTCACTCCGACGGCCGAGGCCAGCTCGGAGACGGTCATGAACGCCACGCCCTCCGGGTCCGCCATCACCCGTTCCGCGAGCATCCGCTGGGAGCGGGTCAGCGTGGCGCGGCGCTCATGGAGCAGGACGAGCAGCTCGTCGAACGTCGTGGGGGACGGCTTGGGTGCTGAGGCCATGGGGGAATTCTCCCCCGGCGGGCCCGGACCGCGGGCGGCCGGGCCGTGACCTGACGGGGCCGCTACGCGTTGGCACTTAAGGATGCCCGCCGGTAAGGAGAGAACAGATGTCGGTTTTGGCGCCAAACAACCTTTTTCCGCACGCGGTTCCGCGTGCCTTCCCCCTCGATGTTCCGCTCGACGTTCCCCTCGATGCCATCTTCGGTGCCGCCCTCGGCGGCGCCGCCGACCCGCGCAACCGGGTCCGCGGCTTCGCCTCGCCCGTGACCCGCATGCTGCTCAGCAGCGACGGGCTGACCACCACGCTGCTCGAAGCGCTCGCGGGCGAATCGTTGCACCTCCACTGCCTCGCACAATTACGAACCCCCGCCCAGGCGACCGGTGACGGCGTGCCCGCGCTGCTCCGGACCGACCGGTGCGGGGAAGTCCTGGTGCGCTACTCCGCGACCACCCGGCCGGGCGGGCAGGCGCTGTCGGTCAACCACGTCGTGGCCAGGGTCGGCCTGGCGCCCGGCATCGAGCCCTGCCTCACCAGCCGGTCCATCCCGCTCGGCCCGGCGCTGCACGCCGCGGGCACCGGGCACCGCCGCACCCTGCTCGACGTGGGCCGCCGCCCCTGGCAGGAGGAGGACGGCACCGAGCGCACGGCCTGCTACAAGACGTACCTCGTCTGGCACGGCGACGACCCGCTCGCGCTCATCAACGAGCTGTTCAGCCCGGCCGCCGTGCCGGCCGCGTGAGGCGGGTGGCGATGCGGGCGGCGATGCGGCGGCTGCGTACCCAGGTGGCCATCATCGGCGCGGGGCCCGCGGGCCTCGTCCTGGCCAACCTGCTGACCCGGGCCGGCGTCGAGTGCCTCGTGGTGGAACGGCGCTCCCGCGCGCACGTCGAGTCCCGCGCCCGCGCCGGGCTCATCGAGCACCGCACCGTGGCGGCGCTGCGTCGGCACGGCCTCGCGGACGGCCTGCTGGCCGCGGGCGCCCGGCACACCTGGTGCGACTTCCTGTGCCTGGGGCGCACGTACCGCGTGGACTACGGCGCGCACAGCGGCGGGCGCGCCCACCTGGTGTACCCGCAGCAGCTCCTGGTCCGCGACCTGATCGCCGAGCTGACGGCACGCGGCGGGGCGCCGCTGTTCTCCACCGCCGTCGCGGCCATGCCGGATGTGACCGCGGACCGGCCGCGCCTCGCGGCCACCGGCGCGTCGGGGCCCGTCGAGATCGACTGCGAGCACATCGTCGGCTGCGACGGCCACCGCGGCGTCTCCCGCACCGCGCTGCCCGCGACGGCGCGCGTCACCACGCGCCGCTACCCGTACGACTGGCTGACGGTGCTCGCCGAGGTGGACCGGCCGGCCGAGGGCATCGTGTACGGCATCTCGGCCGACGGCTTCGCCGGGATGATGCCGCGCACCGCGCACCTCAGCCGCTTCTACCTCCAGTGCCCGCCCGGCGAGAAGCCGCAGGCGTGGCCCGCCCGCCGCATCCACGCCGAGCTGCGTGCCCGGCTCGCGCCGGCCGGCCTGCCGCGCATCGGCGGCTTCCCCGAGGTGCGGGTGCTCGGCATGCACAGCAGCGTCACCGAGCCCGTCCGGCACGGGCGGCTGCTGCTGGCCGGGGACGCGGCCCACGTGGTGACGCCCTCGGGCGCCAAAGGCATGAACCTGGCGATCGCCGACGCGGTCGACCTCGCCGACGCGCTGATCCGCCACCACATCGGGCGCGACCCGGCCCCCCTGGCGGGCCACGGGGCGCGGCGGCTGCCGGAGACCTGGCGCGTCCAGGAGTTCTCCGACCGGCTGCTGCGGCTGCTGCACCTGTCCGCGGACGAGGCCGCCGACCCGCGTTTCGCGCTGAGCCTGCGGCGGGCCACCCTGGAGCGGCTCTCCGCCCCGGGACCCGACGCCGCCGCCTTCGCCCACAGTTACGCCGGCTCTGGCGTGGAGGGGAACGCCGGTGGCCGTCCGGATTGAGCCGGCCCGGAGCGTTCGGGAGAACGCCCGGGCGCTGTACGGCTTTTCGCGCGGCACGCAGGCGACGCTGAGCGTGGCGCAGCCGCTGCTCGGCACGCTGCTCGCCGACAGCACCCCGCCGCCCGGCCGGCTGGCGCTGTGCCTGCTGGCCTGCCTCGCCGGGTACTTCGCGGTGTTCGCCGCCAACGACCTGATCGACGCGCGCCTCGACCGGGAGCGGT
Organism: Streptomyces johnsoniae; assembly: GCF_031845565.1. Classification (NCBI taxonomy): domain Bacteria; kingdom Bacillati; phylum Actinomycetota; class Actinomycetes; order Kitasatosporales; family Streptomycetaceae; genus Streptomyces; species Streptomyces johnsoniae. The sequence continues at coordinate 79,619 of NZ_JAVREV010000025.1, forward strand.
TCGCCTACCTGCGGGCCTACCAGGGCTTCGACATCGACAGCGCGGGCGGACGTCACCCGCTGGCGCAGGGCCGCCTGAGCCGCGCGGCGGGCGGGGCGTGGATCGCCGCCCTGGGCGCCGTGGCCCTGGCCGTGGGCGCGCTGCTCAGTTGGGTGTGCGCGGCGCTGCTCGCCGCCGCCGCGCTGCTTGAGGCCGTGTACTGCGGTCTCGCGCGGGTGACCCCGTTCAAGTTCCTGCTGACCGGGGTGCTGGTGGCGTTCGGCGGCTGCCTCGGCTGGTTCGCCATGACCTCCGCCGTCGACCGGCCGGTGCTGTGGCTGTTCTGCCTGTGGCTGGCCGCGTGGGAGATCGGCGGGCGGAACATCGTGAACGACTGGGCGGACGTCGAGGAGGACGTCCACCTGGGCGTGCGCACCGTGCCCGTCGTCTACGGGCCGCGGATCAGCGGGGCCCTGACGTTCGGCTGCCTCGCCCTGGCGACGGTGGCGGGCGCCGGGATGTTCGCCGCGGCCTGGCCCTCGCACGGGCTGCTCGGCCCGGCCGCGATGCTGCTGCTGAGCGGGTACGCGCTGATCGCGCCGGGACTGCGGCTGCTGCGCGACCCCCGCCCGCGCCACGCGATGGCGCTGTTCAACCGGGCCAGCCTCTACCCGGCCGCGACGCTCGGGCTCCTGCTGTCCGGCGTGCTCACCGACGGCCTGCTCGGCGGGTAGCCGCGGGCGGCGCGGCGGCGTCAGCCGAGCAGCGCGGCGATCAGGGTGAGCGCGGGCACGGCGGCCAGGGTGGACAACAGGATCGACTCGCGGGCCAGCCGCACCGCGACGTCGTAGCGCGCGGCGTAGGTGAAGAGGTTCTGCGCGGCGGGCAGGGCCGCGACGACCACCACGTTCAGCTGGTCGGTGGCGTCCAGGCGGAACAGCCAGGCCGCCACCGCCCACGCGATGGCGGGCTGGACCACCGACTTCAGCGCCACCGAGAGCAGCACAGGGCCGCGCTCCGCGCCGCGGCCGGGCAGGGCGCTGCCGCGCAGCGAGATGCCGAAGGCGAGGAGGACGGCGGGCACGGCCATGTTGCCGATGAGGACGGCGGGTTCGAAGAGCGCGCCGGGCGGGGTCCAGCCGGAGGCGGCGACCGCCACGCCGGTGAGCGAGCCGATGACGACGGGGTTGCGGAACGGGGTGGTCAGCCGCTGCCAGGGGGTGCGCCGCTCGGTGCCCGCGGTGCCGAGGTCGAGGACGGTGAGCGCGACCGGCGTCAGGATCAGCTGCTGGAAGAGCAGGACCGGCGCGACGAGCGAGGCGTCGCCGAGCACATAGACGGCGATCGGGATGCCGAGGTTGCCCGCGTTGACGTAGGAGGAGCACAGGGCGCCGATCGTGGTGCGGCCCACGCCCCAGCGGCGCAGCGCGCCGACCGCGACGAAGATGCCGCAGCTGGCGAACGTGCCGATCGCGGTGACCAGCAGGGAGGGCGAGAAGACCAGCGTGAGGTCGGCCTCGGCGAGGGTGGTGAACAGCAGGGCCGGGGTGGCGACGGAGAAGGCGAGGCGGGTCAGGACCTCGCGGCCGTTGGCGCCGAGCGAGCCGGTCCGGCCCAGGAGGTAGCCGGTGGCGATGACCGCGGCGATGATGGCGAAACCGGTGATCACCCCACCCACGACGTCCACCTTCGCATATTCGAACTCTCGGACGGAACGCGGGCCCGGTCAATGTGATCTCGGATGGCGAGACATGCCGCGCCGGACACCCGAGGCGCGGACAATAAGCATATAAAGTCCCATTCCGTGACGCTCCCCGTGACTGTTTTCTCCGCTCTCGTCCCGATCGCCCTCCTCGCCACGGCCGGACTCGCCCCGGCCGGACCCGCCCCCGCGGACGGCCCCGCGCCGCGCACCCTGGTGGCGGCGACCACAGGCGAGGGCGCCCTGCGCCACCTGACCGCGTTCCAGGACATCGCCGAACGGCACGGCGGCAACCGCGCCGCGGGCACCCCCGGCCACGAACGGTCGGCCCGCTACGCGGGCGCCCTCCTCGCCGAGGCCGGGTACCGCGTCACGTACCAGCGCTTCACGTTCCCCTACCGCGAGCCGGTCACCGAACGTCTGACCCGCCTCGGCGGCGAGCCGCGCGACATCCCGGTGCGCGCGCTGTCCTACACCGGCGACACCCCGGACGGCGGCCTGACCACCACCCTGGCCGACGCGGGCGACGGCTGCGCACCGGACGACTTCGACCCGGCGGCCCTGCACGGCCGGATCGCGCTGATCGAACGCGGCGGCTGCACGTTCGCCGAGAAACAGGCGGGCGCCGCGGCAGCCGGCGCGGCCGCCGTGCTCATCCGCAACAACGTGCCAGGCCCGCTGACCGGCACCCTCGGCGGCCCCGACCCGGCGGCGCTGCCCACCGGCGGCCTCGACCGCGAGGACGGCGCGGCGCTCGCCGACGCGCTCGCCGGCGCGCTCGCCGCGGGACAGGAGGTGACCCTGCGCCTTGAACTGACCGAGCTGGCCGAGGAACGGACCACGGTCAACGTCATCGCCGAGAGCCGCGGCGGCGACCAGGACCGGGTGGTGATGGCCGGCGCCCACCTGGACTCGGTGCTCGATGGACCCGGCATCAACGACAACGGCTCCGGCTCGGCCGGGGTGCTGGAGACGGCGCTGCGGCTGGCCGAAACCTCCGGGGGCCGCCACCCGAACCGGGTGCGCTTCGCCCTGTGGTCGGCGGAGGAGTCCGGGCTGCTGGGCTCCGAGCACTACGTGGAACACCTCCCGCCCGCCGAGCGGGAGGACATCGCGGTGTACCTGAACTTCGACATGATCGGCTCGCCGAACCACGGACAGTTCGTATACGAGGGCGACCCCGACGTCACCGAGGACATCACCGCGTTCCTCCGCGGGCGGGGACAGCGGACCGCCCCGACGCCGTTCAACGGGCGCAGCGACTACGCCCCGTTCGTCGCCGCGGGCATCCCGTCGGGCGGCACGTTCACCGGCGCCGAGGGCATCAAGTCCGAGGCGGAGGCCGGTTACTGGGGCGGCACCGCGGGCGCCGCCTACGACCCCTGCTACCACGCCGCCTGCGACACACTCGACAACATCGGACGGGCGGCGCTCGACACCCACGTGAAGGTCATCGCGCACACCGTCGGCACCTACGCCTGGCGCGCGCCCCACTGACCCGGTCCTGACCCGGTCGCGGTGAATGCCTGATTCGTCACCACAACATGAGGCTGCGACGGAGACGTCCCGCCCGGTAGGCTTCCCGTGTGATCTTCAAGCGCATCGGAAACGGACGACCGTACCCTGACCACGGCCGGGACAACACCCGGCAGTGGGCAGACGTCGCCCCGCGCCCGGTCCGCCTCGACCAGCTGATCACCACCAAACAGCAGCTCGACCTCGAAACGCTGCTGGCCGAGGACTCCACCTTCTACGGTGACCTCTTCGCACACGTCGTCAAGTGGCAGGGCGACCTCTACCTGGAGGACGGCCTGCACCGCGCCGTCCGCGCGGCCCTCCAGCAGCGACAGGTGCTCCACGCCCGGGTGCTGGAGCTGGGCTGAGCCGCGATTGCTGCGATCGGGTAAGGCCCGGGCATTTCAGCTGATCATTTAGTAGGCGGCCGACGCTCACCTGACTACGCTGCGGACATGAGCATGTTGACGCCCCCGGGCATGGGCGGCAAGAAGTTCCGCGTCACGGGCGACCGGTATCCGCGGATGCGCCCCCGGCGACGGCGCGGCAGGTTCGCGTTCCTCACGGTCGCCGCCCTCGCCACGGCCGGGCTGCTCGGCTACGGAACGCTCCAGCTCATCGACGTGTTCTCGGCGGACGACGACGGCGGACGCGCCCCGCGCGCCCAGGCCGGCCCGCGCCCCGACCAGGACTGCGCGCCGCCCGCCAACGACGAACGCGCCCCCGAGGGGGCGGACGTGCCCGAGCCGTCCGCCATCACCGTCAACGTTTACAACGCGACCGGCCGCACCGGCCTCGCCCAGGACACCGCCGACGCGCTGGCGGAACGCGGATTCACCATCGGCGACGTGGCCAACGCCCCGCAGGACCTCGACGGCCAGGTCCAGGCCCCGGGACTGCTGCTCGGCGAGACGGCGGCCGAGGAGTCGGGCGCGCTCACCGTGCTCGGCGCCCAGCTGGAGGGCGCCGAAACCGGCGCCCCCAGGCCCGCCGCCGAGGGCGCCGACCCCGCGAGCGTCGTCGACCTCGTGCTCGGCGAGGGCTTCACCGAACTGACCGCGGCCGACGAAGCCGACCGCCGCCTCGCCGCGGCCACCGTCCCCACCGGAAACACCCCCGCCTGCTAGGTCCTGTCCTGTCGATCTTGTCGGATCAGCCCGCGGCTCCCCCAGACTCCTCCCCCAGACTTCGTCTGGGAGGTGCCCCCAGGGAGGTGCCCCCAGATGCGGTGCTCCCCCAGGCCCTTGGGGGCCTGGGAGGTG
>NZ_JAVREV010000026.1:0-60484 GCF_031845565.1 Streptomyces johnsoniae
GGGTGGGCGGGGGGTGGGTGGAGGGGGGTCAGACGCTGGCGAAGGAGTAGAAGCGCTTCAGCGCGCAGTGCTCGTCGAGGAGGCGGCCGTAGATCGGCTCGCCTTCCAGCTCGCGGTAGACCTCGATCGGGTCGCCCTTGATGATCAGGGCCCGCGCGCACTCCACGCACCAGTACTGGTAGGCGACGTTGACCGGCTGGAGGTCGCGGACGATCGGGGTGCCGGCTCCGCACCAGTCGCACTTCCTGCTGTGTGCACCCACGCCGTATCAGCTCCACCCTCGGTTGCGGGCCGTGCACACGAGGCGAACCCCTCCGTCGAGCCGGGCGACATGCGCCGGTGGTCCAGCTCCGGCGCCCTGACGATTCTGCCACGTCAGCGACTGCCCGATAAGCCTTGCGATCCCGTCCCCGCACCAAGAGAGACGGGATCGATACACCCGGCTCAGCGCCCCCGCGGGCGGCGTACCGCGCCTGCTGCCGCTCCGGTCACTCCGGTCACGGCGAGCACGGCCGACGCGGCCCAGACGCCCTGCGCCGTGGAACCGGTGGCTTCGGCCCGGTTCAGGAACAGGGTGCCGACGGCCGCGATGCCGACGAGCATGCCGAGCTGGGTGGCCATCGCCGTCACCCCGCTGGCGTCCGCCGCGTCCGCGGGCGCCACCAGGCCGAGCGCGCGGGTCAGGGTCGGGCCGTAGGCGAACGCGAGACCGCAGCCGTTCAGCGCGAACGCCATCGGCAGCAGCGCGCCGCCGCTGTCCCCGTTCCGCAGCAGCAGGCCGGTCCACAGCAGTCCGGCCGCCGAGAGCAGGAAGCCGGTGGCGGGGAGTGCGGCGTGCAGGCGCGCGGGGAACGCGCGCCACAGCAGGGAGGCCGCGCCGAACGCGAGGGCCGTCGGCACGAACAGCAGCCCGGTGCGCAGCGCGCCGTACCCGAGGCCGCCCTGCGACGGCGGCCCCTGGAAGTGCAGGGAGAGCGTGAACAGCACCGCGCCGTTGACGGCCATGGCGAGGAAGATCCGGGTGGCGGCCACGACGACCCCGGGGCTGGTCAAAACCCGCGGGGAGATCAGCGGGGCGCCGCCGCGGCGCGCGATGAGCGTCTCGTACCGGGCGAACAGCCCGGTCAACACCGCGCCGAGGGCGAGGGAGAGCAGGCACCACGCGGGCCAGTCCCGCTCCTGGCCGAGCACGAGCGGCACCGTGAGGGCGAGCACCGCGGCGGTGAGCAGCGCGAGGCCCGGCAGGTCGAGGCCGCGGGCGCGGTCCGTGCCACCGGGGCGGCGGAGCGGCACGGCCCACAGGCCGACGGCCAGCAGCACCAGGCCGATGGGCACGTTGAGCAGGAAGATCGGCCGCCAGCCGAGGCCGAACAGGTCGGCGTTGATCAGGACGCCGCCCGCGACCTGCCCGGCCACGGCGCCGGTGGCGAGCACGGCGGCGAACAGCGTCAGCGCCCTGGTCCGTTCCTGCCCGTGGAAGGTGCGCTGGATCAGGCTGAGCACTTGCGGCAGCATCAGCGCCGCCCCGGCGCCCTGGGCGAGGCGGAACGCGATGAGCGACCCGCTGCCGGGGGCGAGGCCGCAGGCGAGCGAGGCGGCGGTGAACACGGCGAGCCCGGCGAGGTGGAGCCGTCCGGGGCCGTACCGGCCGCCGAGCCGCGCGCCGGTGATGAGCAGCACCGCGTAGGCGATGGTGTAGCCGGCGACGACGAGTTGAACGGCGGCGTCCGAGGCGTTCAGGTCGGCCCGCAGGCCGGGCGCGGCAACGTTGACGATGAAGACGTCGAGCAGGGCCATGAACTGTCCGGCGAGGATGGTCGCGAGCAACAGGCCGCGGCGTTCCGGACGTTGGCCGCCGGTTGCCTGGCCTGCGGGGGCGGGCGCTGTCGATGTGGTGGTCATGGCGTCAGCGTGCGCCGCCCCTGATACCGGTAACGAGAGCCCGTTGATACTGGTAGTGACAGCAACTGGCGATGACGGCCGGGCGGCGGCAGGCTGGGGGACGTGACCATGTCGACAGTGGCTCGTGGGCCGGCGGCGGAGCGCCGGCGGCCGGCGCTGGCCGCCTTCCTGCGCAGCAGGCGGGCCCGGATCACGCCCGCCGATGTCGGGCTGCCGCCGGGGGTGCGGCGGCGCACGCCGGGGCTGCGGCGCGAGGAGGTCGCCCAGCTCGCGGGGGTGGGGGTCACGTGGTACACGTGGCTGGAGCAGGGGCGCCGGATCAACGCGAGCGCCCAGGTGCTCGACGCGGTGGCGCGCACGCTGCGCCTGGACGCGGCCGAACGGGAGCACCTGTTCCACCTGGCGGAGGTGCCGTTCGCCGGGGGCCACGGCGACGACACGGACGCGGCGGCGGTCGGGGCGGACGTGCAGACGGTGCTGGACGCGCTGGTCCCACTGCCTGCCGTGGTCTACAACGCGCGCTACGACGTGCTGGGGCAGAACGTCGCGTACGCCGCCGTGTTCCTCGGCGGGCCGGGCGGGCCGGGGGCCCCGGTGCGGCCGGGCGGCGGGCCGAACGCGCTGTGGAGCCTGTTCGCGGGCCGCCTGGAGGACTGCCCGCTGGTCTTCCGGGACAGCGAGCTGAAGATCATGGTGGCCACGCTCCGCGCGGCCTACGGCAATCATGTCGGCGAGCCCGCGTGGGAACGCTTCCTGCGGCAACTGTGCGAGAAAAGCGCGGAGTTCGCCGGTCTGTGGGCGAGCGGCGACGTGGTGCCGCCCGGGCCGCGGCTGAAGACGTTCCGCCACCCGTTGGTGGGCCACATCAGGCTGCGGTCGGAGTCCATGTCGATCAACGGGATACCGGAGGCCCGCATGGTCGTGTACGTGCCGGCGGACGAGGAGAGCCGGCGGCACATCGGGACGCTGAGCGACCGCGCCCGCCGGTCCTGAAGCGGCGCCCGCCGGTCCTGAGGCGGCGCCGGGCAGGCGGCCGCGCGACCGACGTCCGTCAGACGTCGTCGCCGAGGACCGGCTCCGGCAGGGAGCCCGCATTGTGCTCCATGAGCCGCCAGCCGCGCACACCCTCGCCGAGCACGGACCAGGCGCAGTTGGACAGCCCGCCCAGCGCCTCCCAGCTCGGCGACGGCAGGCCGAGCAGCCGGCCGATCGTGGTGCGGATCGTGCCGCCGTGGCTGACCACCACGAGCACCCCGCCGGACGGCAGCTTCTCCGCGGCGCGCTCGACCAGCGGGGCCGCCCGGTCGGCGACCTCGGTCTCCAGCTCACCGCCGCCGCGCCTGACCGCCTCGCCGCGCTTCCAGGCCGCGTACTGCTCGCCGAACCTGGCCATGATCTCGTCGTGCGTCAGGCCCTGCCAGGCACCGGCGTAGGTCTCGCGCAGCGCCTCGTCGTAGGTGACCTCCAGCCCGGTGACGGCGGCGAGCTCGGCCGCCGTGTCCCGGGTGCGCCGCAGGTCGGAGCTGATGATGCTGTGCGGTGTGAGGGAGGCGAGCAGCCGTGCGGAACGCTTCGCCTGCGCGCGGCCCGTCTCCGTCAGGTCCACGTCCGTGGTGCCCTGGAAGCGCCGCTCCAGATTCCACGCGGTCTGTCCGTGCCGCCAGAGCACGATGCGCCGCGTCCCCGGGGCGCTCAGCTGTCCTCACCGCCCCGCACGCCCGCCTCGGCCGCGCGCTCCTGCTGCGCGTGCTCGGCGGCCCTGCCCCGGGTGGCCGCGGCGTCCTCGGGCAGGGGGATCGCCGGGCAGTCCTTCCACAGCCGCTCCAGGGCGTAGAAGACGCGCTCCTCGGCGTGCTGCACGTGGACGACGATGTCGACGTAGTCGAGCAGGACCCAACGGCCCTCCCGCTCGCCCTCCCGGCGGACGGGCTTGGTGCCGAAGGTCTTGAGCAGTCGCTCCTCGATGCCGTCGACGATCGACTTGACCTGCCGGTCGTTGGGTGCGGAGGCGAGCAGGAAGGCGTCGGTGATGGCCAGCACGTCGCTGACGTCGTACGCGATGATGTCGTGCGCGAGCTTGTCGGCGGCGGCCTGGGCGGCGGCCTCGACCAGCTCGGTGGCGCGGTCCGTGGCGGTCACAGGTGCGGCAGTCTCCTCGGTGTCGCGGGCGTCGGCCCCTGCTGTTGAAGCCAGGGTCTCACGGCGCACTGACGGTCACTGTCCATAATCCCCGCCCAGGACGATCGTCACATCGGCATTTCCCGCGGCGTCACCCTGAGTGACGACGTCTTCCGGCAGGCCGAGGGTCGCGGCCACTTCGAGCGCGGTCGCCTGATGGGCCTCGTCGGCGTACGTCACGCTCGACTCGGCGGCCTGCTCGTTCCCCGGGCGGCTGTCGGCGACCGTGAACCCGCCGTTGACCAGCGCGATCCTGGCGGTCTCCGCGGCGTCCTCGCTGCCGCTGGCGTCCCTGATGCCGATGCGCGGCACGGCGCCGGCCTCCGTGTTGCTGACGGTGCCGCCCAGCACGTCCGCGACCAGGCCGTCCGCGGTCTCGTCGCTGATGGTGCCGCCGCTCTCGACGGGCAGCGACTCGGTGCCGTGGCCGCCGTCCTGCGCGTAGCCCGCGAGCCGGGCGAGGCTGATGCCCAGCTCCTCCTCGGTCAGCGACGGGTCGGTGATCTGGGTGAGGCTCTCCACCACCTGCGTGGCGCCACTCTCGTCGCTCGGCAGCTTCAGCAGCACGGCGTGCAGCACCTGGCCGAAGCGGGCCAGCTGGGCGGTCTGCGGCTCGCCGTCGCCGCGGTGGGAGGCGTAGGCGATGGCGTCCCTGCCGTCCATCAGCACGTCCTCGCCCTGCTCGACGAGGGGGCCCTCGTCCTCCTCGCCGCCGGGCACCTCGGTGTCCGTGGTGACGGTGATGCCGCCGACCAGGTCGACCAGGATCTCCAGGTAGGGGGTGTCGAGGCGCCAGGTGCCCTTGATGTCGGCGCCGAGCAGGGTGCCGAGGGAGTCGCGAACGGAGCCGGCGGCCTCCTCGGTGACGGCCTGGCCGAGCGTCGTGGCCCCGCCGTCCGGGGTGACGGCCAGCTCGTTGGGCAGCAGCAGGGTGGTGCCCGTTCCGGCGGTCTCGTTCGCGACGAGCAGGGCCGTCGCCGTTTCGTCGGAGTCCGTCTGCCGCAGGTGGACGACGATCACGTCGCGGACCTCCGCCCCGGCCGTCGCCTCGTCGCCGCTGTCGGGCCCCGGCACGCCGGGCAGCCGGTCGGTGGCCCACAGGAACGCGGTGCCGCCGAGCACGGCGAGGACCAGCACGATGATCAGCAGCCGCCGCCTGCTGCGCCCGCGGCGCTTGGCCTCCTCGCGGCGCTCGGTGCGGCTCTCGCTGAACTTCAGCCAGTCGATGACGTCCTCGGAGTCGTCGTCCTGCTCGTCGACGAACGCGAACTGCTCGGTCCCGTAGTCCGCCCCCCCGAAGTCGTCGGCCGGCGGCCTGCGCTGCTGCGGAACGGCCGCGGCGGGCGGCTCGTCCACCGCGGGCGGCGGTCCCGGCGCGGCCGGGGGCACCGGCGGCTGCTCGCCGGTGCCGCCGTCGTGGTGGTGCCCGGGCACCCCCGCCCAGCCCTGGCCGTAAGTCTGGTCGTGGCCGTAAGTCTGGTCGTGGCCGTGGGCCTGGTCGCGGCCGTGGGCCTGGTCGCGGCCGTGGGCCTGGTCGCGGCCGTAGTCGAACGTCTCGGTGACGGGGGGCTGCGGGCCGGTGTCCTGCGGGCGGCCGTAGCCTTCGTACCCGCCGTAGCCTTCGTAGCCGCCGCCCTGGTAGCCGTCCCACACCGGGGGCTGCTGGCCGGTGCCGTAGTCGTACTCCCCCGAGACCGGGGCGTGCGGGCTCTGCGGCGCCTGGTTGCCGGTGTCCCAGACGGGGGGCTGCTCCCCCGTTCCGTAGTCGTATTCCCGCGGGGCGGGCGGCTGTTGCTGAGCGGTCCGGTACAGCGGGCGCCCGTACTCGTCATAGCCGTAGGGCTGACCGTACGGATCGTGTCGGTCGTTCACCACTGCCGCCCTTCAGTCCGTTCAGCGCTCAGGCCCCGCGAGGTCCCGGTACAGCGCCCGCTTGTTGATGTAGCGCACCACCCCGTCCGGCACCAGATACCAGACGGGGTCGCCGCGGGCGACTCGCTCCCGGCAGTCGGTGGAGGAGATGGCGAGCGCGGGCACCTCCACCAGCGACACGCCGCCGCCCGGCAGGCCGGGGTCGGCGAGCGCGTGCCCGGGGCGGGTCACGCCGATGAAGTGCGCCAGGGAGAACAGCTCTCCGGCGTCGCGCCAGCCCAGGATCTGGCCGAGCGCGTCGGCACCGGTGATGAAGAACAGGTCGGCGTCGGCGTGTTCGGCCCGCAGCTCGCGCAGCGTGTCGATCGTGTACGTCTTCCCTCCGCGGTCGATGTCGATCCTGCTGACGGAGAACTGCGGGTTGGACGCCGTCGCGATGACCGTCATCAGGTACCGGTCCTCGGCCGGGGAGACGGCACGGTGGCCCTTCTGCCACGGCTGGCCGGTCGGCACGAAGATCACCTCGTCGAGGTGGAAGCGCGCCGCCACCTCGCTCGCGGCGACCAGGTGTCCGTGGTGAACGGGGTCGAAGGTACCGCCCATCACACCGAGCCGCCGCTTCGCGGGCCCTATCGGCTCCTGCATGGCCGGCCTAGCGGTCGCGGTTGAGCCGCGTGGTGATCCACAGGAGCAGGAGCAGGGCGGCGAGTGCACCGCCGCCGATGGCGTAGGCGTTCAGGCTCTCGTGGCCCCCCTCCTCCGCGAGGGTGCGCACGGCGGAGGCGGCGGGAGAAGTGGTGAGCTGCGTCATACGCGGACCTATCCGGGAACGGGACTGCTTGGACTCACTGTCATCGTATGCGGAGGACTATGCCATGGCCTCTTGCCCCCATCGCTCCCGTGCGGTGCAGTGAGGGGCAACGCACAGCCCGGAAGCGGACGAGGGGGCCCCATGACGGACAATGCCGACAGCGCCGACAGCGCCGAGCGCGCCGACAGGACCGGCCACGGCGGAAACGGCGGGGGAACGGGCGAGGGAATGGGCACGGGAACGGGCGCGGGCGCGGAACGGCGGCGCTTCCCCGGGATATCCTCCCGCGCCTACGAGCACCCGGCCGACCGTTCCGCCCTGGTGGCGCTGCGCAAGCTGACCGGCTTCGACGCGGTGTTCAAGGCGCTCAGCGGCATGCTGCCGGAGCGCAGCCTCCGGCTGCTCTTCCTGTCGGACTCGGTGCGCGTGAGCGAGCGGCAGTTCGCGCAGCTGCACGAGCTGCTGCTGGACGCCGCCTACGTCCTCGACCTCGACCGGGTCCCGGCGATGTACGTCACGCAGGACCCCCGGCCGAACGCCATGTGCATCGGCCTCGACCAGCCGATCATCGTGCTGACCACGGGCCTGGTGGAGCTGCTCGACGAGGCGGAGATGCGGGCGGTCATCGGCCACGAGGTCGGGCACGCGCTGTCCGGCCACGCCGTCTACCGCACGCTGCTGCTGTTCCTGACGAACATGGCGGTGCGCGTCGCCTGGATACCTCTGGGCAACCTGGCGATCATGGCCATCGTCACCGCGCTCCGCGAGTGGTTCCGCAAGTCCGAGTTGTCCGCCGACCGTGCCGGGCTCATCGTCGGACAGGACCCGCAGGCGTCGGTGCGCGGCCTGATGAAGCTGGCCGGGGGCAACCACCTGCACGAGATGAACGTCGACGCCTTCCTCGAACAGGCCGACGAGTACGAGGCGGGCGGCGACCTGCGCGACTCGGTGCTGAAGATCCTCAACGTGCTGCCGCGCAGCCACCCGTTCGCCGTCGTGCGCGCCGCCGAGCTGCGCGCCTGGGCCGCCGGACGCGACTACCAGCGGATCATGGACGGCCACTACCCGCGCCGCGACGAGGACGGCGGTGCCTCGGTCAGCGACTCCGTGCGGGAGTCGGCAGGGCACTACGCACAGCGGGTGCGCACCGGCAAGGACCCGCTGGTCAAGCTCGTCAACGACGTGGCGGGCGGCGCCGGTGAGCTGGGCGGGCGGCTGCGGAACTTCGCCACCGGCGCGGCGCGCTCCGCCCGCGACGCCGCCAGGGGCCCAAGGGACACCGCGGAGGGCCGCGGCGAACCGGGCTCAGGCGAACCGGGACGCGCCGAGGGTCAGGGCCCCGCGGACCCGCAGGGACCGAAGGAGCAGGGGCCTAGTGACCCGCCGGATGGCTCGGCAGGCCGCTGACGGCGAACGTGCCGCACAGCGCCGCGCGTTCGCCGTCGAGGTCGTACGGGTCGGTGCCCTCGGACGCCCGCTGCTCGGCGCTCTCGCCCGCGAGCAGCGGGCGCAGCGCGGCCGAGGCGTCGGCGGCGCAGTCCATCGGCCCGGCCAGGGTGTCGGCCCGGCGCAGCACGAGCGTGCGGTCCCGCAGCTCCTCCTCGCCGAACTGGAGCCGCAGATCCCGCTGAACGGTGAACAGCGCGACCGGTGCCTCGGCCACGCCCGCCGGGCGCAGCGCGTAGACGAAGACGTGCCGGCCGTCGACCTGGAGCACGTCCTCGGAGATCTCCGTGAACGTGAACGCGCCGTCCACCCGCACCTGGTGGTCGACCAGCACCGCCTCGGCCGCGTCGAAGAGCACCAGCCAGTCCGTGATGCCGCCCGGCACCGGCTCCCGGTCGTTCAGCGCGCTGTCGAACTGCTCCTGCTGCTCGGCGCCGAGCAGATCGCGCACCGGCACGGTCGTCGTCCCGGCCAGCACGTTGGGCGTCATCGCACTGGCCACCACGTACTCCTTGGCCAGCGTCAGGGCGGTCAGGACCTGCTCCTGCGAAAAGTTGTCCGTGGGCCGCGGGTCGGGCAGCCCGACGCCGCCGGCCCCGGCACCGAAGCCCTCCGCCGGAGTGCCCACGTACAGGTTCGCCGGATCGGCGACGGCGGGCACTTCGCCCTCGGGGGCCAGCGCCACCATCGCCGCGGCGGGGCGGTCGGCCGGCACGACGGGACGCGCGGCGTACGGGTTGTTGGCGCCGAGGTAGATCGCGGCGGCGAAGGCCATCAGAATGATCAGGGCCAGGACGATGCCCTGCTTCGGCACCACCCGGCCGCTGCCGGGCACGGGCTCGGGGGTGCGGCTGCGCACCGCGGTGGTGTGGTCCTCCAGCCGCTGCTGGGCCGAATACTCCTGCAATCGGGCAGCCTTGACGAACGACTCGTCGAAGACGGTCGATGGGTAGTCTCCGTCCCCGGCTCCCGGGGCACCCCCGGGGGTGCCGTCCGGAGGATCAGTTCGCCCGGCCACGCTTCAAGCGTAGGTCGCCCGCCGGGAGGTAAGAAGCCCTCGCGGCCGCGGAATTTGACGACCGGCCGCGCGCACGTGCCGCGGGCACCGGCGTACGGGCCGCGCGCGGACCGCGCGCGAACGCACCGTTCAGGACCCGGCTCAGGAGCCGGTCAGGACCCGGCTCAGGAGCCGGTCAGGACCCGGCGTCGGGGTAATCGGCGTCGACGACCGTCTGTTCCCCTTCGTCGCGCTCGGTGTCCCTGGTCTGCGCCTGCCCCGCGCGCTGGACGGCTATGAGGGCGAAGGCGATGACGCTGATGCCCATGACCATGGCCAGCACACACGCAACGGGCCGCTGCCAGCGGGCCGGACGCCAGGCCGGCGGCAGCGCCTCGCGCCCGCGCGGCCCGCGTATCCCCTCGCCGCGGCCGGGCCCGTCCCCGTACCGTGCGTACCCGGCGCAGGTGCCGTATGCCAGATCATCCTCGTCGTCCTCAGCGGGCAGATACCGCGTGTAGTCGGAACGGTCGAACCGCCCCTCGTCGTCCGGATCGTCCCCGCCGTCGAACCCCGGCAGCCCGTCCGACGTGCCCGGGTCGAGGTCGGGGTCCCGGTAGAAGCCCAGCTCCGAGGCGGCCTCCGCCTCGGCGCGCTCCATCGCCGCGTACAGAATCCGCTCGGCCGCGGTCGGCTCGTGTATCTTCGCGGCCTCGACGAAGTCGTCGTCGAGGACCACGGCGGCGAACGCCTCGTCGGCTGCCCCGCGGTCTGCGCTGTTGGGCCCGTCGCCGTCGCGAAACGGCGGGCCCCCCACGTCGTCCGGCACACATCCAGCCTAGAAGGAATGTGCCCGCAACGGGAGGGCCGTCCGAAATTCACTCCCGGGTGTGACCGTCTCCCGTCACCACGTACGTGGTTGAGGTGAGCTCCGGCAGCCCCATCGGGCCGCGGGCGTGCAGCTTCTGCGTCGAGATCCCGATCTCGGCACCGAAGCCGAACTGCCCGCCGTCGGTGAAGCGGGTCGACGCGTTGACCATGACCGCCGTGGAGTCCATCAGCGACACGAAGCGCCGGGCCGCGGCCGTATCGCGCGTGACGATCGCCTCCGTGTGGCCCGAGGTCCAGCGGCGGATGTGCGTCACGGCCGCGTCGAGCGAGGGCACGACCGCGGCGGCGATGTCGTAGCTGAGGTACTCCGTCTCCCAGTCCGCGTCGGTGGCGGGCACGACCTCGGCGCCCGGGCCCCGGCCCGCGTTCTGCCCCGCCTTCTGCCACGCCTCGTCGCCGTGCACCGTCACGCCCGCCTCGCCGAGCGCGGCCAGCGCCCTGGGCAGGAAGCGGTCGGCGATCCCCGCGTGCACGAGGACCGTCTCCGCCGCGTTGCACACGCTGGGCCGCTGGGCCTTGGAGTTGACCAGGATGTCCACGGCCATGTCCAGGTCGGCCAGCTCGTCGATGTACACGTGGCAGTTGCCCACGCCGGTCTCGATCACCGGCACGGTCGACTCCCGCACCACGGTCTGGATCAACGAGGCGCCGCCGCGCGGAATCAGCACGTCCACCAGGCCCCTGGCCCGCATCAGCTCGTGCACCGACTCCCGGCTCTCGCCCGGCACCAACTGCACGGCGTCCGCGGGCAGTCCCGCCGACTCCACCGCGTCCCGCAGCACGCCGACCAGCGCCTCGTTGGAGGAGTACGCGGACGACGAACCGCGCAGCAGCACCGCGTTCCCCGACTTCAGGCACAGCGCGGCGGCGTCGACCGTCACATTGGGCCTGGCCTCGTAGATGATCCCGACGACACCGAGCGGCACGCGGACCTGCCGCAGCTCCAGGCCGTTCGGCAGGGTCGAGCCGCGCACCACCTCCCCGACCGGGTCCGGCAGGGCGACGACATCGCGCACGTCCGCCGCGATGGCGGCGATCCGCTGCGGCGTGAGCGTGAGCCGGTCCACGATCGCGTCCGAGGTACCGGCGGCGCGCGCCCGCTCGATGTCCTCCGCGTTGGCCTCGACGATCTCGGCCGCGCGGTCGGTGAGTGCCCCGGCGACCGCCTCCAGCGCGGCGTCCCGCGCCGTGCGCGGCAGCGGGGCCAGCTCGGCCGCGGCCGCCCTGGCGCGGCGGGCGGTGGCGATGACGGGAGAGGTACCGTTCGAATCCGCGGTGTCACTCATGCCGGAAGCCTAGCCGCAGCCGGGGCGCTTCAGAACGGGTGCACGCCCACCGGAACGGCCGGCGGCGGACCGTAGCCCTCGGCGACGCGCTGGTGGTACGTCTCCCGGCCGATGACCTCAAGACCGACGATCTCCCACGGCGGCAGTTTCGCCGTGCGCCGGTGCTCGCCCCACAGCCGCAGCGCGACGGCGGCGGCGTCGTGGAGGTCCCGGGCCTCCTCCCAGTACCGGATCTCGGCGTGGTCGCTCGCGTAGCGGCTGGTCAGCAGGAAGGGGTGGTCGTCGGCGAGGCGCTCAAGGCCGCGCCGGACATCCGGCAGCGGCGCCTCCTGCCCCGCGACGCTGAGCGTGATGTGCCACAGCCGCGGCTCGTCGGCCCCTGCCCCCTCCCGTCGCTGTGCTTCCCCGACGCTGGCCAGTCGTCTCACCGGCAGCCTCCTGACATGGTGCTGAAGTGGTGCGGTGTGGTGCGGTGTGGTGTGGCGCGGCACCACGCAAGAGTGGACCAGCTCGCGTGCCCGGACGTGGCCGTTTCCCGGAACCTTCCGTGGAAAGACTGGTCTTTCACAGATCCGGCACCGGACCGGCCGCCCGCACGGGTACGCGCCCCCACCGAGGGAGTTATGCCCGCAACAGAACCAGGTCATCGCGATGTACGACTTCTCTTTCGTATGCCGGGCCGAGCTCGCGAGCGAGTTCGCGAGTGGAACGCCCGATCAGCTGCGGGATCTCCCTCGCGTCGAAGTTGACCAGTCCGCGGGCGACGGCCCGGCCCGACTCGTCGCGCAGCTCGATCGGCTCCCCCGCGGCGAAATCGCCCTCGACGCCGGTGATCCCCGCGGGCAGCAGCGAACTCCCGCGCTCCGTGATCGCCCGCACCGCACCCGCGTCCAGCACGACCGCCCCGCGCGGCGCGGAGGCGTGCGCCAGCCACAGCAGACGGCCCGCCGAACGGCGCCCGGTGGAGCGGAAGAACGTGCCGGTGGACGCGCCCGAGAGGGCGTCCGCGGCCTGGCTCGCGGACGCGAGCACCACCGGGATGCCGGCGCCCGTGGCGATCGCGGCGGCCTCCACCTTGGTGGCCATGCCGCCCGTGCCGACGCCCGCGCGCCCCGCCCGGCCCAGCTCCACACCGGCCAGGTCCTGCGGCCCCGCGACCTGCGCGATCCGCCGCGTTCCCGGCCGGGACGGGTCGCCGTCGTACAGCCCGTCCACATCGGAGAGCAGCACCAGCAGATCGGCGCGCACCAGGTGCGCCACCAGGGCCGCCAGCCGGTCGTTGTCGCCGAACCTGATCTCGTCGGTGGCCACCGTGTCGTTCTCGTTGACCACGGGGAACACGCCCATGGCGAACAGCTGGTCAAGCGTGCGGTAGGCGTTGCGGTAGTGCGCGCGGCGGCTGGTGTCGTCCGACGTCAGCAGGACCTGCCCGACGCGGCGGCCGTAGCGCGCGAACGAGGCGGTGTAACGGGCGAGCAGCAGCCCCTGCCCAACGCTGGCCGCGGCCTGCTGCCGCGCCAGGTCCGCGGGGCGGCGCGACAGACCCAGCGGGGCGAGACCTGCCGCGATCGCACCGGAAGAAACCAGTACGATCTGCCTCCCGTCCTGTTTCACCAGCACATCGACGAGTGCGTCCACCCGGTCGGCGTCCAGCCCGCCGGCCGCGGTGGTCAGCGAGGATGAACCGATCTTGACGACGACCCTGCGAGCCTCGGCAACCTCCCGCCGCCCCGCCCCCCGCGGCCCGGCGGCCGCGCTCGCGTCGCTCGCAGCACCGTCCGGCTCGCTTCTCCGCACCCGCGGCGACCGCTCCGACCGCCCCGCCCCCTGCGGCCCGGCGGCCGCGCTCGCGTCGCTCACTGGGCTACCCCTGCGTTCGTTCGTTCCCGGCGCTACCGGACTGCCGTCCGTAATGTATGCCACCCGCGTGAACAACCGCGCGCTCATATAAGCGCCCCACGAGCGCCCCGCGCCCTCGCATCTCCCGGCGCCCGCGGCGAATTGCCGCGCCCGCCGCCCCGGCCTACGCTCGGTATCGAGCAAGCACATATCCGTATGCCGGGTGATACATCCCCAGAAGATCACCACCCTCAACCGGAGCCTCACTGTGCCCGCAGGACCGTCGCCCCGCCGCGGCGCGCCATGGTTCGCGCTCGCCGCCCTGCTGTGCCTCTTCATCCTCCAGTTCATCGGCGCCCTGCTGCCGAACGGGCCGCTGCTGTGCGCCGCCACGGCCGGCGGCCTCGCGCTCGACCTCAGCCTGCGCCACTGGCAGCCCGGCCTCCTCACCGTCATGACGCGGCTGCACGGTGACGAGGCGGTCAGACAACTGCTGCGGGACCTGCTGATCGTGATCGGTCTCGCGCACCTCTCGGGGATCGACACCGTGCCGCGGCTGGTGCTCGTCGGCGGCCTCCTCGCCTGCTACGCGGCGCACTTCGCCTGCCGGGCGCTCGGCGTCGTGGTCCGCAGGACCCGAACGCTGCCGATCGTCACCCGCAACATCGACACCAGCGCCCTGCGCCTGTCCCCCGCCCCGCCGCGGCCACTGATCAGGCCGGGCCGCCGGATGCCGCTGTTCGCGGTGCCGGGCACCACCGGGCTGATGGCCACCGTGCTGACCGACAGCGCCGGGTGGGGGCTGCTCGGCGTCGGGGTGTCCCTCGCGCTGTTCGCGGGCTCGGCCGCGTACCTGGCGACGTGGCTCCTGCCGGGGAAGCGGCCGCCGGACGAGCAGCGCATGCTCGCCTGGTTCCGCGACTGGCTGGCGGAGTACCGGCCCGAGGTCGGGATCTACTTCTCCGGCGGGAACGGCACCGCCTACCAGGCGAACATGTGGCTCTCCACGCTGGCCGCCCTCGACGGGAACGCGGTGGTGGTGCTGCGCGAACGCGGCATGGTGCAGCAGATCGCCGCCACCGACGTACCGATCGTGTGCCTGCCCCGCGTCGCGCACCTGATGCTGCTCGAACAGTCCTCGCTGAAGATGCTGCTGCACCCCGCCAACGCGCCGAAGACCTCGCAGATCCTGCGCGTTCCGTCCATCAAGCACGCCTTCACCAACCACGGCGAGAGCGACAAGCTGTCCAGCTGCAATCCCTACGCCAAGGTGTACGACCAGGTGTGGGTCGCCGGGCCCGCCGCGCGCAAGCGGTACGCGCTGGCCGACGTCGGCGTCGACGACCGGGACGTGGTCGAGGTCGGGCGGCCGCAGCTGGCGCCGATCCGGCCGTACGCCGGGCCGCCCGACCCGGCGGGTCCTGTCAGCGTGCTGTACGCGCCGACGTGGGAGGGCTGGACGGACGCGCCGGGCAACACCTCGGTACTGCTGGCCGGCGAGAACATCGTGCGGGCCCTGCTCGCCGATCCCCGGGTCCGGCTGCTGTACAAGCCGCACCCGATGACGGGCACCGTCAACCCCCGCGCCGGCGAGGCCGACGCCCGCATCCGCGCACTCATCGCGCGGGCGAACGCGACGCCCCGCCGCCCGGCGGACGCCGAGCGGGGCGCGGTGACCGTGCCCACGGGGCGCGGCACGCGCGGCACGCCCCCGCGAGCGGCGCGCGCGCCGCTCGCGGCCGAGCTGGCGCGCCGGACCGCGGAGCTGAACGAGCTGACGGCGCGCGCGTTCCGGCCGGGCGCGGACGAGGTGGAGCGCATGATCCGGCAGACCGCACCGCCGCCCGGCCGGGCCGAGGCGGTGGCGGCGGCGACCGAGGCGTGGCGGACCGCGTTCTGGGCCGCGCAGCCCGCGCGTGCGCACCTGATCCTCACCGGTTCCCGGCCGGACATCTACAGCTGCTTCAACCAGGCGGACCTGCTGATCTCGGACGTCTCCAGCGTCGTCGCGGACTACCTGGCCAGCACCAAGCCGTACGCGGTGGTCAACACCAGCGGTCTGAGCGAGGCGGACTTCCACGCCGCGAACCCGACGACCCGCGCGGCCACCGTCCTCGGCCCCGACGCGCACGGCATCCCCGCGCTGCTCGACGGCGTGCTCGACCCGGCCCAGGACGCGTTCGCGGCGGAGCGGACCAGGCTGAAGGAGTACCTGCTCGGGCCGTCCCAGCCGTCCTCGCGGGTGCGGTTCCAGCAGGCGGTGCACGCCCTGTGCGCCGCCGCGGACGCCCGCAGGGCACGGCAGGCGCGTCTCGCGGGCGGCGGGACGGAGCTGCCGATACCGCGATCGACCGGCCACCCCGCGTCCCGCTAGGTCCTGTCCTGCCGATCTTGTCGGATCAGCCCGCGGCTCCCCCAGGCTCCTCCCCCAGACTTCGTCTGGGAGGTGCCCCCAGGGAGGTGCCCCCAGATGCGGTGCTCCCCCAGGCCCTTGGGGGCCTGGGAGGCCGCCAGGCTGGGGGAGTGCCGTAGCTGGGGGCACCTCCCGGACGGAGTCTGGGGGAGTCGTGGGCCCGGCAAGATCGGCAGGACAGGGCCTAGGGTCCGGCGCGAGATCAGCCTTCCGCCAGGACTCCGCCCGGCCGTGGTTCCAGCCATCCGGCGATACGGGCGACGGCCGCCGCGAGCGCCTCCTGCTGTGACACTGCCGCCCGCTTCGGCACGGCGAACCCGTGATCGGCGTCGGGCACTTCGATGATCTCGGTACCGGCCGGGAACTCGGCGGGCCTGCCGAACGGGTCCCGGCCGCCCTGCACCACCAGCACCGGAACGCCCGCGCCGGTCAGCTCGCCGGCCCTGGACCGTTCCGGCTTCCCCGGCGGATGCAGCGGGAACGACAACGCCAGCACGGCGCGCGCGCCGGCTCCGAGCGCCGTGCGGCAGGCGACCCGGGCGCCCGCGCTGCGCCCGCCCGCGACGACCGGCAGGCCCGGCCGCGTCAGGGCGGGCCACAGCGCGGTCCAGGCGGTGTCCAGGGTCCGCGGGGCCGGGGCGACCTTCTTGCCCGCCACTCGCCAGGGCTGCTCGACCAGCGCGACGGTGACGCCGAACGCGGGCAGGGCGTCGGCCAGCGCCCGCAGGTCCGGCGCCTCGATGCCGCCGCCCGCGCCGTGGCCGAGGGCGAGGACGGCACGCGCGTCCGCGGCCGTGTGCCAGGTGATGCGGGCCTGACCGACGGGGGTGTCCACAGTGCGGCTCATGCGCCCAAGTCTGCGCCCGCCCGGCCGCCGCTCCCCCACGGGACACCCCGGCGTCACCTCCCGTTAAGGTGCGGGAGTGATGAGCAGTGCACGTGCGACAGCCCAGATTCCCCGGCAGCCGGGTGACGCCGCGGCTCCGAAGCAGCGCGACGCGTTCTTCGACAACGCCAAATTCCTGGCGATCGTGCTGGTCGCGGTCGCGCACGCCTGGGAGCCGATGCGCGGCGACTCGCGCACCGTCACCGCGCTGTACATGGCCGTGTACGCCTTTCACATGCCGGCGTTCATCGTCATCGCCGGCTACTTCTCCAGAAGCTTCGACGGCAGTCCGCGCCGCGTGGCCCGGCTGATCACGGGCGTCGCGGTGCCCTACGTCGTCTTCCAGCTGGCCTACACGTTCTACATGCGGTGGCTGGCCGAGGACACCAGCACCTACATTCCGCTGTTCGAGCCCAAGTGGCTGATGTGGTTCCTGCTGGCGCTGTTCATATGGCGGCTCACCGTTCCGGTGTGGCAGGCGGTGCGCTGGCCGCTGCCGCTGGCCCTGGCCATCGCGGGCGCCGCCACCGCCTCGCCGACGCTCGGCGGCGACCTCCAGATGCAGCGCGTGCTCCAGTTCCTGCCGTTCTTCGTGCTCGGGCTGTGCCTCAAGCAGGAGCACTTCGCGTTCGTGCGCCGGGGCGCGGTGCGGCTGCTGGCGCTGCCGGTCTTCGCGGTCGCGCTCCTCGTCGCCTACTGGGCGGAGCCGCGCATGGAGTACCAGTGGTTCTACCACCGCGACACCGCGCAGGAGTTCGGCCAGCCGTGGTGGGCGGGCTTCGCGATGACGCTGCTGCTGTTCGCGTGCGCGGTGGTGCTGACCGCCTGCTTCTTCGCCCTGGTGCCGGGCCGCACCACCTGGTTCTCCGTCCTCGGCGCCGGCACCCTCTACGGCTACCTGCTGCACGGCTTCTTCGTGGCCGGCGCCCGCGAGAAGGGCTGGTACGACGCCGAAGTGCTCCAGGAGATGTCGACCTTCCTGCCCATCACGACGGTGGTCGCGGCGGTCGGCGTCACACTGCTGTGCACGCCGCTGGTCCAGCGGATCTTCCGGCCGCTGATGGAGCCGAAACTCGCCTGGTTCTTCCGCCGCCGCTCCGCCGGACACCGCGCGGACGACCGGTAGTTCGGCGGCCGTCCCCCGGGCGGGCAGCGGTGGGCGACGGGCTTCTCGGGGGCTGAGGTTGAATGAGTCTCGTTCTCATAGTGCGGTGCCCGAAGTGAGTTGGGGGAACGAGACGGTGCGTGTACTTGCGGGCCGGTATGAACTGGTGCGATTCGTCGGCCGGGGCGGCATGGGGGAGGTCTGGGAGGGCCTGGACCGGGTGATCAGACGCCGGGTCGCGGTCAAGATGCTGCCGCACCACCAGGACGAGGCGAGCACGGAACGGTTCTTCCGCGAGGCGCGCGTCGCAGGCGGGCTGAGCCACCGCGGGGTGGTCACCGTGTACGACATGGGCCAGGACCCGGACGACGCGACCCTGTTCCTCGTCATGGAGTTCGTGGACGGCCGGGACCTGGCCGCGCTGCTGCACGAGGACGGGCCGCCGCCGGTGCCCACCGCGCTCGACTGGGCCGCGCAGACCGCCGCCGCCCTGGCCGCGGCGCACGGGGCGGGCGTCGTGCACCGCGACCTCAAGCCGGGCAATCTGATGCGCACCGCGGGCGGCGAGATCAAGGTCCTCGACTTCGGGATCGCCCGTTTCGTGGCGGCCACGAACAAGTCCAGTCAGGTCATGGGAACGCTCGCCTACATGCCACCGGAACGATTCGCCGAGCAGCCGGGCGATGCCCGCTCCGACCTGTACGCACTCGGCTGCGTGCTCAACGAACTGCTGACCGGGCACACGCCGTTCGAGGCCACCGAGCCGGTGTCGATGATGACCGCCCACCTGTACCGGACGCCGACCGGGCCCGGCACGCGGCGCGACGGGGTATCCGCGGCGCTCGACGCCCTGGTGCTGCGGCTGCTCGCCAAGGACCCGGCCGACCGGCCGGCCTCGGCCACCGAGGTCCACGACGAGCTGCGGCGCCTGGGCGAGGAACCGCCGGTCGCCCCGGCGGCCCCGGCGCCACCCGCTCCGCTCCCCACCGAGGGCGCGCCGACCGCCCCTGCCGCCCCGCACGCGCTGCCCACCGCGACGGCGCCGCCGCCCAGGCCCGGCCATCAGCCGTCCGTGGGCCGGTTCCCGGCACTCGCACCCGCACCGGCACCGGCACCGGCATCGGCACCGGCGGAACCGTCCCCGACCCGGCGCCGGGTGCTGAGCCTGGGCATCGGCGCGGCCGTCCTGGCGGCCACCGGCACCGCCGCGGTACTGCTCTCGCAGGGCGACGAGAAGGACACCCCGCCGACCGCCGACGGCAACGGCGACGGGGCCGGCGACCCCGCCCCCTCCGAGGTCCTGGACGACCGGCCCTCGGCGCCCGCCTCCCGCGCCTGGGTCTTCGAGCTGGCCTCGATCCTCCCCACCGCGCCCGTGGTCTCCGACGGTGTGCTCTATGCCACCGGCGACGGCACGACGCACGCCGTCGGCCCGGAGAACGGCGTCAGCAGGTGGGAACGGGAGACCCCGGGCAGCCTCTCGTTGGCCGCGTTCGGCGCGGTCGTGTACGTCGCCTGCGCGGACGGGCGGCTCTTCGCGATCGAGGGCGGCACCGAGAAGTGGGTGTTCTCCTCGGGCAAGGAGGGCAGTGCCGAGGTCGTCGCGGGCGAGGAGATGGTCTGGCTCGCCGCCAACGAGGCGCTGTTCGGCATCGACGCGGCCACGGGCGAGGAGAAGTGGCACTTCACCGCGGAGGAATGGATCGACCACACGCTCACGGTGGCCGCCGGCACGGCGTGCTTCAGCAGCCGTGACGGCCTGCTGTACGCCGTGGACGCCGCCACCGGCGCCGAACGGTGGGTCGTGTCCGGCACCCGCATGTCACGGCCCGCCCACGCCGACGGCGTGCTCTACGTGGTGCGGGGCAGCGACACCGTGCACGCGCTTGACGCGGCCAGCGGCGACGAGAAGTGGTCCGCGCCGCTCGATGAGGAGGAAGGGCTGTGGGGCCCGTCGCCGCCGACGGTGGCGGACGGAACGGTCTACGTCGGGGGCAGCTCGCGTCTGGCACACGCCTTCGACGCGGAGACCGGCGAACGGAAGTGGACCTCCGACGACGCGGGCGGCCTCGCGGGCAGCGTTCCCGTCATCGCCGACGGCATGGTGTTCGTCGCCGGCCTTGAGGACGACGAGGGCCCGGTGTACGCCCTCGACGCCGCCTCCGGCGAACAGCGGTGGCGCTACCCCACCGGCGCCCAGGTGGGAGGCACCGCGACCAGCGGCGCCCCCGCCGTCGCGGACGGCCTCGTGTACGTGACCAACGAGCTGGGCGTGTTCGCGATCGAGGCCGCCGACGGCCGGGGCCCGTGAGGGCCGTCCCCGCCGCCGGGCCACCGGACCCGGCGGCGGGGACGGCCCGCGGCCTCAGCCCTGCCGCTTGCCCCACTCCAGCATGCGGTCGACCACCTGCGCGGTGGCCCGCCCGTCCGCGGGCGTGCAGAACTTCTCCGCGAACGCCGCGTACCGGTCGGCGTACTCCTTCTCCACGGCGTCCAGACCGCGGATGGCGTCCACCAGCTCCGGCGTCGTCTTGACCAGCGGTCCCGGCGCGGTGCCGGTGAAGTCGAAGTAGAAGCCGCGCAGCGTGTCCCGGTAGTGCTCCAGGTCGTAGGTGAAGAACACCATGGGCCGGCCGGTGTGCGCGAAGTCGAACATCGACGAGGAGTAGTCCGTGATCAGCACGTCCGAGATCAGGTAGAGGTCCGAGATCTCCGCGTACGCCGCCACGTCCCGCACGAACCCGTCCCTGGCGCCCGTGATGTTGTTCAGCATCTTGGGGTGCTTGCGGAACAGCAGCACGTACTCGTCGCCGAGCCGCCGCTCGAACTCCTCCAGGTCGAGCTGGAGATCGAGCTTGAACTTCTTGCCCGTGCCGAAGCGCTGGTCGTCACGCCAGGTCGGCGTGTACAGCAGCACCTTCTTGCCCTCGGGCAGCCGCAGCGTCTTGCGGACGCGCGCCGCGATCTCGTCCCTGTCCTCCCGGTAGAAGACGTCGTTGCGCGGGTAGCCGGTCTCCAGGATCTCGTTCGGGAAGCCGAACGCGCTGCGCATGATCGGCGTGGTGAACGCGTTCGGCGAGGTCAGGTACGTGAACTGCTCGAAGCGGCCGGGCAGCGTCGCGATGTACGCCGGGTTGGCCTTGGAGGTGCCGAGCAGGTCGGCGCCCATCTTCTTCAGCGGCGTGCCGTGCCACGTCTGGACGAACAGCTGGTCCTCGCGCCGCTTGATCCACGACGAGATCATCACGTTGGTGACGAGGTAACGGCTGCGGGCCAGCGCCTCGTGCCATTCGGCGCTCTTCCACTCCACGGTGCGCATCCCGGGCGGCACGACGGCCTGCTGGTCGTTCGTGCCCCAGATGTGCTCCACGTCCGCGCCGCGCCGCACCAGCTCCTCGTAGATCGCGCGCGGCGAGTCGGAGAACTGGCGGCCGTGGTAGCAGTTGTAGAACACCGCGTTGCGCAGCGGCTTCTCCCGGTCGCGCACGTACTGCGCGCGCAGCCGCCGCTGCCGGTACTTGCCGCGGTCCTCCTCGCGCAGCGGGGAGCCGGCGGCGAGGAAGATGCGGTCGAAGAAGCGCCGTTCGACGGTGTACGTCCGCGCGGCGCCGCGGTGCTGGAGCGGGAGCGAGTCGACGAGGTCGCCGCGCAGCTTGACCGGCACGTCGTTCTTGCGGTCCGCCTCGCCCTCCTCGCGGAACGACAGGTACCAGCGGCCCTCGCGCAGCGACTGCTCGCCGTCGTAGGACTCCATGCGGTCGGGGCGGACGCGCACGGTGAACCGGCCGTCGGCCGACTCGAACGGCAGGGACTTCTCTTCGAAGTACTTGCCGTGCCGCAGCACCAGTTCGAGCCCTTCGGACGGCCCGGTGAAGCCGCCGCGCAGAACCAGTTCGCCCTCGGGCGTCCAGCTCATGTCGTCGACGACGGCCTGCCGCGCCCGGTCGTGCAGCTTGAGCAGTCCTGGCCCGTCGGTGGTCACCGCGATCTCGCGGCCGTCGGGCACCAGGTACTGACCGGGCAGGAACCCGGCGCGCACGGTCGCCCTGCGCGTGTCGCCGCCGGGGAACTCCAGCGTGGTGACGAAGTCCTGGGTCGGCGCCGCGGACCACTCGGCCACCGAAAGGTCGGCCAGCGGGATATCGGCGGCACAGCCGCCGCCGGGCGTCTCCTCGACGTCGTAGGCCCGCTTGAACTCACCGCCCTTGTGCTCCACCAGCAGCCGCACGGGCCGCTGCCCGGCCGGGGTGCCCGGCACGTGCACGTTCAGCCGCAGCGCGTCGCCCGCCGCCTCGTGGGACGCCACCTCGGCGGCCGGCGTCTCGACGGTGAGCTGCATCCTCTCCTCGGAGAACCCGGCCACCAGCCGTACGCCATCGGCGAGTTCACGCGCCTGGGAGTGCCCGGCGCTGCCGATGTCGGTGCGGTCCACCGAGCCGGTGCGCACGACGCCGGGCGAGGGCAGCGCGAGCGTCAGCTGCCAGACGCCCGGCTGCCAGCGCCCGCCGGTGCGCAGCTTCTTCGGGTCGATGACGATGTCGAAGCCGGACTCGTCGTAGGCGTGCAGCGCCTGCCCGGAGTCGCGCGTGGCACGCAGCTCGTGGCGCTGCTTGACACGCACCGGAACGCGCCGCCTGGCGCCCTGCTGCCGCAGCCACGCGAAGCGCGGCATCAGCGCCTTGCCGTCCGCGGGCACGTTCTGCACGAACGCGTAGCCGCGCACGACCAGCCTGCCCTCCCGCCACAGCACCTCGGTGGCCTTGGCGCGCACCGGCAGCTCGCCCGGCTGGATGCGGACCACCTCGGCGGGCAGCGAGCCGCTGTCGAGCCCCGGCACCTCCACGCGCGGCCTGAGCCGGCCGGCGACGAGGAACGACGAGGCGCGGTACTCGCGTTCGTGAGCGAGGACCGTCAGCAGGTCGTCGAGCCGCCGTTCGCGCGCCAGCTGCCACTTGATGCGCATGAGCGGGGGCAGCTTGCGCAGCTTCTTCTGGTCGGCGCCCGCGAGGAACGCGCCGGCCTCGTCGAAGAACGTCTCGCGCTCCTCGGCCGAGGACTCGGGCAGCCAGTGCATGGACCGCCGCAGCTCCGCGGGCAGCATGTCCTCGGGCTTCTTGACTGGCTTCTTGGGAGGCACGGGGGCTCAGCCTTCCTGTGCTGGTACGGGTCGTAGGGGCGCGTCGGCCGCGGCCGGCACGGCCGCCGCGGCGGCCGTCTCGACGATGCCCTGAGCGGCGTTGCGGGCCTCGGCGCGCTCCGCGAGGACGCGCACGGCGCTGTCGAAGCGCGACAGCGAGGTCGGCTCGTCGGGGCCGAGCAGGTAGTGCTTCAGCTCACCGCGGGCCGCGGTGAGCGGGTCGGTGTCGGGGGCGTGCACCGCCTGGAGCAGCTCGTCGAGCCCGGCCGCGTCGTTGTCGAGGATGACGGCCGCGCGCACGGCGGTGTTCTGCCGCCGGAACTCCTCGGCGCCCAGGGCGGCCGAGTCGGTCACGGCGTACGGCTTGCCGCTGGCGATGAAGTCGGACACGACGCTGGAGATGTCGGAGACGAGGGCGTCCGACTCGTTGAAGCAGTCGAACAGCAGCGGCTCGGGACCGGTGATGACGCGGTGCTCCCACCAGCCGCGCGCGCTCCAGTACGCCTCGTTCCACTCCGCGCGGCGGCGCTCCTCACCGGCCGCCTGGTCGGCGGGCGTCATGGCGTCGCGGGACACGGACGCGTCGTCCCAGGCCGCGGCGAGTACCGTGCCCGCCCCGCCCTGCTCGGCCATGGCCCGCAGGCGCGCCTGGGCGCGTTCGCGTTCGGCCGCGGTCTCCTTGGCCGCCTCGGCCCAGCGCGGGTCGGCGGCGCGCTCGGCGCCCGCCTGCTGCATCATCGCGACGATCCGCTGGTGTACCGCCCCGGCCTCGGGATTGCGCGAGCCGGTGAACGGGTGCGGCTTGTACAGCACGCGAACGGGCCGCTCGGCGGCCAGCAGCCGCCGGATGATGTTCTCCCCGGCCAGCAGCAGCGAGGTGTTGCCCGGCTCGTCGGTCCAGCCCTCCCACGTCGGCGCGTACAGCACCGTCGGGATACGGCCGGCGGGCACGCCGCTGGCCGGCGCGATGGGGGCCAGCTGCGGGCGGCCGACCTCCACGATGTCCTCGTCCCGGACCCCGACATCGGCCAGCGCGTAACGGTCGCGGCCGGCGCGGCCCGCGGTCCACACCTCGTCGTACGCCTTGGCGTACGGGTTGATGCTGGCGATCTTGTCGCTGTCGCCGTGCCCGATGAACACGTGCTTCATGGTGGGCACGCGCAGCAGGTGCAGGTTCTTGCCGACGTTCGCCGGGTAGAGGCCGACGCGCAGCATCGACAGGTCCATGTTCATCAGGTCCACCGCGCTCGGCACGCACACCACCGGCACGGTGGTGGTGGCCAGGCGCGTCAGTATGGACCGTTCCCGCAGGATGACCAGCGGCCTGGCGTCGAGGCCCGCCATGGTGTCCAGCCACATGTTGACCTGGTACGCGGAGTCCTTGGAGCCCGAGAAGTACAGGGCGACGGTCGGCCGGTGCGTGCGCAGCCAGCCGTCGAACCATTCGAGCGTCTGCTCCTTGGGCGGCGGCAGCCGCTTCGCGCGCAGGAACGGCAGCAGCGCCACCAGGTAGAGCAGCACAAGGCCCACCGACACCGCGGTCCCCGCGTAGCCGAAGGCGGCGGTGTCCGCGGCCACGGCGAGCACGAGGCCGGCGAACATCGGGACCTCGGTGTGCAGCACCTTCTCCACGGCGCGGTGCGTCAGCCAGCGGGGCGGGCCGTCCGGCACCGGCAGCGTGGACAGGTCGATGTTGCGGGTGGCGATCGGCAGGCGGCGCTTGCGGCGCAGCGTCATGATCAGCGCCGTATGCGGCGCCTGGAGGCCGTAGCACGCCAGGAAGCCGACGATCGCCGCGTAGAAGATCGTCTCGCCCGCCCAGTCGGTGCGGGCCAGCAGCAGGACGAGCAGCAGCTGGCGCACCAGGAACCGCACGGTCAGGCCGACCCTGGCCTTGCCCATGCGCACCAGCAGGTAGCTGCCCCTGCGGTGCAGGTAGTGGTCGCCCGCGTAGGAGAGCACCGCGGCGACGGCGAAGGCGCCGGTGGCCGGCAGCAGCGCGGTCACGAGCATCCCCGCGTAGCCGGTGAGCAGCACCAGCGCGGCGGTCAGCTCGGGCCCCGAGGCGACGCCGACGAGCCTGCGCAGCAGTCCGCCCGTCATGCCACCTCCCCGTCGACCTGCACGTCCAGGGCGGCGGCCAGGGCCCGTTCGAACGAGCCGGCCTGGCTGGCGTCCGCGGTCGGGTCCTGCTGGCGGACGTCGATGACGTGTCCGGTCATCGGCGAGAGCAGCACGTCGAGCGAGGTGCGGGCGACGGCCTCGGAGGACAGCAGGGTGCCGGCGGGCTCCTCGCCGAACGCCTTGGTCCGCATCGGCGTGGCCGTCCGCTCCGGGTTGACGCAGTTGACGCGGATGCCGTCGCCCGCCCACTCGTCGGCGAGCGCCTGCGTGAGGTTCACCATGGCGGCCTTCGTCGACGAGTACAGGCTGTACTCGGCGCGGCCCCTGGTGTAGCTGCTTGAGGTGTAGAGCAGCAGCTGGCCGCCGCTCTCCGCGAGGTACTTGTGGGCGGCGCGGGCGATGCGCACGGGCGCCAGGTAGTTGACCTTCAGCGCCTCCTCGATGGCGGCGTCGTCGGTCTCGGCGAGCTTCCCGATGCGCAGCACCCCGGCGGTGTTGACGACGAAGTCGATGCGGCCGGTCTCGGCGTAGGCCCGCTCCAGGGCGTCGGAGACGTCCTCCTGCTTCTCCACGTGGGTGCCGGTGGTGGAGCGCCCCAGCGCGTAGACGGCCGCGCCGTAGCGCTCCGCGAGGTCGGCTATGTCCTTGCCGATGCCGTAGGAGCCGCCGAAGACGACGACGGTGCGGCCGGTCAGCTGCTCGCGGTAGGCGTCCTCGTCGGACTGGGCGGGCGCGGCGGTGGAGGCCAGCTGGAAGAGCTTGTCGGCGATGAACACGTCCACCGGCTGCGTGACCTTCATGTTGAACTCGTCGCCGGAAACGACGTGGATCGGCACGTCGGGCAGGTACTTCAGCACCACGGAGCAGTCGTCCGTGGCCTGGAAGTTGGGGTCCTCTGCGGCGATCTCGTAGGCCCGGCGGATCGTGGAGAGGCGGAAGGCCTGCGGGGTCTGCCCGCGGCGCAGCCGCGAACGGTCCGGGACGTCGGTGATGAACTCGCCGTCCTCCCCGTGGGTGCGCGTGACGATGATGGTGTCGGCGGACGGTATGGCGACGTCCACGGCCCGGTAACGGTCCAGCGCCGCCACGCAGTCGCTGATCACCCGGCGGGACAGCAGCGGGCGCACGGCGTCGTGGAAGAGAACGTTGCGGTCCTCCCCCTCGGCCAGGCCCTCGCCCAGCACCTCGATGGCGCGCCGGGTGGTCTCGTTACGGGTCGCCCCGCCCTCGACGACGCGGGTGACCTTGGTCAGACCGCCCTTGGCGACGATCTTCTCCACGTCCCGCGCGTAGCCGGGAGCCATCATGACGAGGACGTCGTCGATGTCCTCGGCCTCCTCGAAGATGGCCAGCGTGTGCTCGATGACGGCTTTGCCCGCGACCTTGATCAGCTGCTTCGGTATCGAAAGCCCCACGCGCTGACCCGTTCCACCGGCGAGCACGACTGCGGTGGTGTGTGGGGACGGGCCGTCTGGATGGATGGTCAAGGAAGCTCCTGCCGGGTATCAAGAAGTGTCGCCTACGCGAGGAGAAGGTTAACCCCAGTAGAAGCTTGACCCCTAAGCCGGATGAACCGTTGTCGGCCGTTACCGCTTTGTGACAGCCCGGATCACCCAGCGAGGCCACCCGCGAGTCGCACCATGCCCGTTATTTCAGTCAAATGGGTCGAATTCCTCGAATTCCCGCTGAACGGCGTCCCTTCGCTGCGCCTCGCGGTCCCGGCGGCGGGCGGCGGCCGGCCGCACCACGTTCAACCGGTGATCCTCGCCACGCCGGCCGAGCATCTCCGCGCCGCCGCTGACCGACGGCTCCCAGTCGAAGACCACAGCGTCCTCGTCCCCGCCGATGATCACGCCGTCGCCCTCGTGCGCGCCCGCTCTGATCAATTCGTCCTCGACACCGAGCCGGTTCAGCCGGTCGGCGAGATAGCCGACGGCCTCCTCGTTGGCGAAGTCCGTCTGACGCACCCAGCGCTCCGGCTTCTCGCCGCGCACGCGGAAGAAGCCCTCGCCCTCCGGGGTCACGGTGAAGCCCGCCTCATTTACCGCCTTCGGCCGGATCACAATGCGCGTCGGCGTCTCCGCCGGCTTTGCCGCGCGGGCCTCGGCGACCAGCGCACCGAGCGCATAGGAAAGATCGGCAAGACCCTTGCGCGATACCGCGGAGACATCGAATACCTGGTGACCTCGGGCTTCGAGATCGGGACGCACGATGTCGGCGAGATCCTGCCCCTCCGGGATATCCGTCTTGTTGAGCACGACAAGGCGCGGCCGGTCGTCGAGACCGCCGTACTGGGCCAGCTCCGCCTCGATCACGTCGAGGTCCGTCAGGGGGTCGCGTTCCGATTCCAGCGTCGCGCAGTCGAGCACGTGCACCAGCACCGAGCAGCGCTCCACGTGCCGCAGGAATTCGAGGCCGAGGCCCTTGCCCTCGCTCGCGCCCGGGATCAGGCCCGGCACGTCCGCGACCGTGTACACCGTGCTCCCGGCGGTGACCACGCCCAGGTTGGGCACCAGCGTGGTGAAGGGGTAGTCCGCGATCTTCGGCTTGGCCGCGGAGAGCACCGAGATCAGCGAGGACTTCCCGGCCGAGGGGTAGCCGACGAGCGCCACGTCCGCGACGGTCTTCAGCTCCAGAACGATGTCCCGCTCCTCGCCCGGCTCGCCGAGCAGCGCGAAGCCCGGCGCCTTGCGCCGCGGCGAGGCGAGCGCCGCGTTCCCCAGCCCGCCCCGGCCGCCCTGCCCCGCGACGAACCGGGTGCCCTCACCGACCAGGTCCGCCAGCACCTCACCGTTCCCGTCCAGCACGACCGTGCCGTCCGGGACCGGCAGCAGCAGGTCCTGACCGTGCGCCCCGGTGCGGTTGCCGCCGCCGCCCGGCTTGCCGTTGGTCGCCTTGCGGTGCGGCCTGTGGTGGTATTCGAGCAGCGTCGTGACGTCCCGGTCGACGACGAGGATCACGTCCCCGCCGCGCCCGCCGTCGCCGCCGTCAGGGCCGCCGAGCGGCTTGAACTTCTCGCGGTGCACCGAGGCACAGCCGTGGCCGCCGTTCCCCGCGACGGCATGCAGCTCGACGCGATCGACGAAGGTGGTCATGACGGTGCCTCCAAGCACAAACGATCGGCCGGAACGAAAGCCGGCGATCTGGGAACGACTAGCGACGAACGACGAACGACGAATGCCGAACTGTCTGAGGGGTAAACACGGGCGAGGGCGGACCTGCTTCCCGGCGTGGGAAGGCGGTCCGCCCTCGGAGTGTGCGTCGGTCGGCTGCGGCTACCGCGCGGCCGGCACGATGTTCACGACCTTGCGGTCACGGTGCTTGCCGAACTGCACGGTGCCCGCCTGGAGCGCGAACAGCGTGTCGTCGCTGCCGCGGCCCACACCCTTGCCGGGGTGGAAGTGGGTGCCGCGCTGGCGGACCAGGATCTCACCGGCGCTCACGAGCTGACCGCCGAAGCGCTTCACACCGAGGTACTGCGGGTTGGAGTCACGGCCGTTCCGGGTGGAGGACGCGCCCTTCTTGTGTGCCATGTGTGCTCAGTCCCTTACTTCGAGGCCGGGGCGGGGATGTCGGTGATCTTCAGCTGGGTGTGCAGCTGGCGGTGACCCATCCGCCGACGGTAGCCGGTCTTGTTCTTGAACTTTTGAATCCGGATCTTGTCGCCCTTGTGGTGGTCGACCACCTCGGCCTGGACCTTCACCCCGGCCAGCACCCACGGGTCGCTGGTGACGGTCTCACCGTCGACGACGAGGAGGGCGGAGAGCTCGACGGTGTCGCCCACCCCGCTCGCCATCCGGTCAACCTCGATGACGTCGCCCACAGACACCTTCTGCTGACGGCCGCCGGTGCGCACGATCGCGTACACGCGGAACTCTCCCTCGCTCGATACGGAACCCCTGATGCCAGCAGCGGGCGGCAAACCCGGCCTCTCCCGGACGGACGCGGAAAGGAGCGTGCGCCGCGCGGGAGGATGAGTGCTCAGGGGGATGGCGGGCCTGATGACACGCCGATCGCCAAGGATACGGAGGCGTCAACAAGCCGGTCAAATCAGCCGGGTCCGCCGCCGCTCCCGCGGGGGCGGCGGCGGACCCGGGCACTCACTCCGCGGCCGTGGCGGACACCGAGGGCGGCTGCTGCTGCTCCGCCGCCGACGTGGACTTGGCCGCCTTCTTCGCCGTGGCCTTCGTCGCCGTCTTCTTGGCCGCGGTCTTCTTCGTCGCCGTCTTCTTCGTCGCCGTCTTCTTCGCGGCGGTCTTCTTGGCCGTCTTCTTCGCGGTCTTCTTGGCCGCGGTCTTGGCCGCCGACTTGGTTGCCGCCTTCTTCGCCGACTTCTTCGCCGCATTGGCCGTCACGACCGTCACGACCGCCTCGGTGGCGCCTTCCGGCGAACCGGCCGGGGCGGACGCCCGCCGCACGGCCCTGCGCCGCGGCGGCGCCTCGGACACGGTGCCGGTCTCCGGTTCCGGAACGGGCTCCGGCTCCCGAACGGGCTCGGGCTCGGTGGCCGCGACCACGACCACCGCGGGCTCCTCCGCGCTCCTCGGCGCACCGGCCGGGACGGAGACCTTACGGCTCCCACGCCGTCTGGCGGGCTCGGGCGCGGGCTCCGGCTCAGGCGCGGGCTCGGGTGCGGGCTCCGGCTCCTGCTCCGGCTCCTGCTCCGCCGCGGCGGACGGCTGCTCCGCGGTGACCACGGTCACCGCGCCCTCCCCCGCGGGACCGGCGGGCGCGCTCGCCTTGCGGGAGACGCGGCGCCGCCGCCGCGGCTCGGGCGACGGCTCCACCGGCTCCTCGACCGGCTCGACGGGCTCGACCGGCTCGTCCCGCTCCACCGTCTCCGGCGGCACGATCGGCTCCACCGGCTCGGCGCTCTCCGCGACCGCGGCCGGCGCGGGCTGCGCCTCCGCGGCCGCCGGCTGCGGCTCCTCCGCCGCGGCGGCCCGCGCCCGCTTCCTGCTCTTCTTGCCGCCGCCACCGCCACCGCCGCCGGGCGCGTGCACGTGGTCCGCGTGCACGATGACGCCCCGGCCGTTGCAGTGCACGCACGGCTCCGAGAACGATTCGAGCAGCCCCTGCCCGACCCGCTTGCGCGTCATCTGCACCAGGCCGAGCGAGGTGACCTCCGCCACCTGGTGCTTGGTCCGGTCGCGGCCCAGGCACTCGAGCAGCCGCCGCAGTACCAGGTCACGGTTGGATTCGAGCACCATGTCGATGAAGTCGATGACGATGATGCCGCCGAGGTCGCGCAGCCGCAGCTGGCGCACGATCTCCTCGGCCGCCTCCAGGTTGTTCCTGGTGACGGTCTCCTCCAGGTTGCCGCCCTGGCCCGTGAACCTGCCGGTGTTCACGTCGACGACGACCATCGCCTCGGTCCTGTCGATGACCAGCGAACCGCCGCTCGGCAGCCACACCTTCCGGTCCAGGGCCTTCATCAGCTGCTCGTCGATGCGGTACGTGGCGAACACGTCCACCTCCGACGTCCACCGCTGGAGGCGCTCCTGAAGGTCGGGCGCCACGTGCGCGACGTACCCGTGGATCGTCTCCCACGCGTCGTCGCCGCTGACGATGACCTTCGAGAAGTCCTCGTTGAAGATGTCGCGGACCACGCGCACCGTCATGTCCGGCTCGCCGTAGAGCAGCGCGGGCGCGTTGCCCTTCTTCGCCTTCTTGCGGATCTCCTCCCACTGCGCCTGGAGCCGCTCGACGTCCCGGGTCAGCTCCTCCTCGCTCGCCCCCTCGGCCGCGGTGCGCACGATGACGCCCGCGTTCTCCGGAACGATCCGCTTCAGCACCTGCTTCAGCCGGGTCCGCTCCGTGTCGGGCAGCTTGCGGCTGATCCCGGTCATCGACCCCTCGGGCACGTACACCAGGTACCGGCCGGGCAGCGAGATCTGGCTGGTCAGCCGCGCGCCCTTGTGACCGATGGGGTCCTTGGTGACCTGAACGAGGACCGGCTGCCCGGACTTCAGCGCGCTCTCGATCCGGCGCGGCCCGTTCCCGAGGCCGAGAGCCTCGAAGTTGACCTCGCCCGCGTAGAGCACCGCGTTGCGGCCCTTGCCGATGTCGACGAACGCCGCCTCCATCGACGGCAGCACGTTCTGCACCTTGCCGAGGTACACGTTGCCGACGTAGGAGGCCGACTGCTCCTTGTTCACGAAGTGCTCGACGAGGACGTCGTCCTCCAGCACCGCGATCTGCGTGCGCTCGCCGCTCTGCCGCACGATCATGACCCGCTCGACGGACTCCCGGCGCGCCAGGAACTCCGCCTCGGTGATGATCGGCGCGCGGCGCCGCCCCTGCTCGCGGCCCTCGCGGCGGCGCTGCTTCTTCGCCTCCAGCCGCGTCGAGCCCTTGATCGACTGCACGCCGTCCGAACTCTCGGTCGCCTCGTCCCGCTTGCGGCGCGGCTCCCTGACCTTGACGACGGTGCGCTCCGGGTCGTCGCCCCCGGCGCCGTCGCCCGAATCGCCGCTGCGCCGCCGGCGCCGGCGCCGACGCCGCGAGGAACCGCCGCCCTCCGCCTGCTCCTCGGCCTCCGCCTCGGCGTCCTCGTCCACGTCCGCGTCCGAGTCCTTCGCGGTCTCCGCCGCGCCGGACTCCGGCTCGGCCTCCGCCCCGGGTGTGGTCTCCTCCTCGCCGTCCCCGGCGCCGGTCCCCGCGACTGCCGCCGCGGCACGCTCCGCGGTCTCCCCGCGGCGCCGCCGCCGGCCGCCGCGGCGCCGCCTGCGGGCCGGACGGTCGGCCTGCGACTCGTCCTCCTCCTCGGCGACGTCCTCGATGTCCTCGACGTCCTCGACGTTCTGCTCGTCCTCGTCCTCGGGCTCCTCCGGCCCCGCCGCCTCCTCGGGCTCGGCTGCCGGAGCGGCGCTGCGCACCGCCTCCTCGGCGGCCCGCTGCGGAGTCTGGAACATGGGCGCCTGGAACACCGGCGCCTGGAACACGGCGGTTGCCACCGGCACCGCCGGGGGCGGGGGCGTGTCGCTCTCGTCCGGCACGGCAGCCGCCTCGGCCTCGTCCGGCACCTCGGCCACGGCCTCCGGCTCCGCCGCCTCGCGCGCGGACCGCCGCCGCCTGCGCGACGTGGGCGCCTCCACGGCCTGCTCCGGCTCCTGCGCGGTGATCTGCGGCTCCTCGGCGGGCGTCTCCGCCGCCTCGCCCGCCGCACGCGCCGCCCGGCGCCTGCGCCGGGGCGCGGCGGGCTCGGGCTCGGGTTCGGCGACCGGTTCCGCGGCCGCGGGCTCCTCCACCGCCTCGGGCACGGACGCGGTGCGGCGCCGCCGCCGCGCGGGCGCGGCCTCCGCGTCCGCCGGCTCCTCGGCCGCCGCACGACGCCGCTTGCGCGCGGGCGCCGCCTCCTCCGCGGACGGCTCCTCGGCCACCGCCTCCGCGGCCACCGGCTCAGGCGCCGACACAGCACGCGTCGCACGACGCCGCTTCCGCGGCGCAGCACCCTCCGGCTCCGCCTCCACGGCCACCGGCTCCTCGGCCGCCGCACGACGCCGCTTGCGCGCGGGCGCCGCCTCCTCCGCGGACGGCTCCTCGGCCACCGCCTCCGTGGCCACCGGCTCAGGCGCCGACACAGCACGCGTCGCACGACGCCGCTTCCGCGGCGCAGCACCCTCCGGCTCCGCCTCCACGGCCACCGGCTCCTGCTGCGGCTCCTGCTGCGCTTCCGTCTCCGGCTCGGACGCGACGCGCGTCACACGGCGCCGCTTCCGCGGCGCAGCCTGCTCGGCCTCGTCCGTCCTGCTCTCCTCCACCGCCACCGCCACCGCGGCCGGGGGGCCGGCCGGGCGGGTCGCCGCCCGGCGGCGCCGGGGCGGGAGGGTGTCACTCGGTGTGGTGTTCTTGTCCGTTGTCGTAGTGGTCGCGGAGGTGTCCCCGGTGCGCTCGGCACCGTTCGGCCCCACGGATTCGTTGGCCTCGTGCATGCGGGCGGTTCTCCCGTCACGCTCCCGGGCGCCTCACCGCCTAGCGGGCGCCGCTCGAGAGCTGTCGTATTACTCGCCGGTTCCGGACCACTGGGTCCGGCTACGGCGAAAGTCTGCTGGTCGGTGCGCCGCCCGGAACAGCCCGGCCCGAGTGGCTCCCAGGCCCCCGGCCGTTCTGCGGCACAGCAACGGCATCGCTATCCGGTGACCCCCGGCGCCGCCGCGGCCTGCTGTCCGGCGGCCCTGGTCAGGGCGGCTTCGGCAGCGTCGCGGTCAGGCGCGAACGGGTCGGTCACCGTGCCGTTCTCCTCATCGAGTGGCCCCTGCGCCAGCCTGGTCACCGCTACGGGGACCGGCGGCGCCAGGTCGGCCTTAGCGCGGAGACCGGACAGGACGTCGTCGGGTCGTACGGCAGGGGTAAGGTGCCGTACTACCAGGCGCAGTATCGCACAAGGCTGGGTGTCAGGCCCATGGGACCCACCTGCTGCCGTTCCCGGCGACACCGTGGCGAGCGACACGACGGCGGCGCGGGCGTCGAAGGCCCGCAGTCCCTTCTTCGTCCGCCGCTGCACCTCGACGGCCTCGGCGGCCAGAAAAGCGGCGACCGCGCGATCCGCGTCCAGGGGCTGCACGCCGTCCAGCCGCAGCTCCCACTGGGACGCCTGCAACTGCTCGGCGAAGTCGGTGGTGCGGGCCTCCACCATGTCCACGATGTCGAGGCCGTCCGGCAGCGAGGCGTCGAGACGGGCTCTCAGCTCCTCGACGTCGCGCCGCTCGGTCAGGGCGATCTCCAGGTACTCCGCCTCGCTCGCCGTGCCGGTCGGCGCGGCGTTCGCGTAGGAGACCTTGGGGTGCGGGGTGAATCCCGCGGAGTACGCCATGGGTACCCCGGCCCGGCGCAGGGCGCGCTCGAAGGCGCGCTGGAAATCGCGGTGGCTGGTGAACCGCAGGCGGCCCCGCTTCGTATACCGCATCCGGATGCGCTGCACCGCGGGAGCGGGCGGCGGGCCTACGGGCTGTCGCTTGCCCAGTGGTCTTCAGTCCCTCGTACGAAACTCTCCGGCCCGGTCATGGGCCGTTGCTTACTCCCAGGTTACGTCCCACCGGTGGCTATCCAGTACCGCAGCTTCTCCCCCCGCCGGTCCTCGAAGACCCCGCCGCACGCCTCGATGACCTTCCGTGACGCCACGTTGTCGTGGTCACAGGTCACCAGCACCGGGTCGTGCCCGAGCCGGCGGGCGAGCGGGAGGGACGCGCGCAGCATGCCGGTGGCGTGGCCGCGGCGGCGCGCGGAGGGCCGCACGTCGTAGCCGATGAGCCCGCCCCAGTCGAGCAGCCGCCGGGTGAGCCGGTGGCGTATGGACAGGCGGCCGAGGAACGTGTCCCCTTCGACCCACCACAGGATGGTGGCACGCACGAAGCCCGGCGGTGGCAGGGTGTCGCTGCGGGCCGCGGCTATGTTCTCCGCGACGTACTGGGCGAACGTCTCGGGGTCCTGCCATCGGCGGCCGAAGACGGAGATGTCGCGGCCCAGCATGGAGTTGTCCTCCAGGGTGCCGCGCCCCTCCGCCTCGAACTCTTCCACCGCTTCGAGAAACGAGGCGTGGACCGCGGTGGTGGGCTGGATGAGCTGGGGCACGGCCTCATCGTCCGCCGCACCGCCCGCCACGGCAACCCGTACCCGGCCGGCGGCCGGCGGCTTCTTCCAAGACCCGGAAACCATCACGACCGTCCTGCCCTCACCCGCGCCTGAGCGGGGACGGCGGCCGCCCCGCCGTGGATCAGGCGACCCTACACGGCCCGCGCGGCTCCCGGCCCCTTCGGCGGCCTTCAGCCGAGCTGCTCGGCCACTCCGGGGCCACGGACGCAGCGGAGCCGCGACGTGTTCGGCGCCGCAGGCCTGCAGGCGGGCAACGACGTCGTCGACGGCGAACATGACGCGGCGGATACCCAACGCGTTCGCCGGCTCCTGGCTGATGCCCACCGGCCGGTGGGTCCGCAGCCGGGCGATGTCCTGCCGGACGCCGTGGAGCCCGATGACACGTTCCACCCGGCACCCCGCACACGGCGCCAATGACGCCAGTTACGCTTCGTCACTACCGCTTATGGGGACAGAGCTTTCACCTCGTGCCAGGCAGGCGTCGAAGCGCTCGCGGAAATCCTCGCGGCCCTGGGCATGGACGTGGCCCCGGTAGACCCGGTAGGCAACGGTGCTCACATGTGCCCGACAGACCGGGCACAGGCTCAGCGGGCAGAACGCGCG
The DNA here is from genome assembly GCF_031845565.1 of Streptomyces johnsoniae. Taxonomy (NCBI): domain Bacteria; kingdom Bacillati; phylum Actinomycetota; class Actinomycetes; order Kitasatosporales; family Streptomycetaceae; genus Streptomyces; species Streptomyces johnsoniae. Next base: position 35,085 of record NZ_JAVREV010000026.1, read on the forward strand.
GGAGCGTGAGCCAGGGTGCAGGGCTGGTGAGCCGGGCCTCGCGCCGCACCGCAGGCCCGTCGGTGAGGGCGGAAGAGGTGTCAGGACTGGTGCGCCGTAGAGGCGCTGCCGGTGATCCGGTCGAGGTCGTGGGTGGCCTTGGCGAGGAGGTCGAGCATGGCGAGCTCCGCGCGGGCGGGGTCCTGGTCGCGGATCGCATCGAGGACGGCCCGGTGGCTGGGGACGGGGTCGTTGGCCTGATCGTGGGAGTGGACGACCCGGTCGCGTTCGCGTAGCCCGGGCTCAAGGAGGAGGTCCATGCGCGCGAGCATCTCGTTGCCGGTGGCACAGAGCAGGGCGCGGTGGAACGCGGCGTCGGCCTCGGCGGCGTCCGCGGAGAAGTGAGCGCGGGCATGGGTCATCGCGTCGAGCGCGGTCTCCAGCGCTCGCAGATCGCCTTCTGTCCGGTTGAGGGCCGCACGGTGAGCGGCGGCCGGCTCCACGATCGCGCGCACCTCGGCGAGGTCACGCATGAGGCGCTGTCCGGCGCCACTCTCGACCTGCCAGCGGATGATGTCCGCGTCGAGCAGGTTCCAATTGCTGCGCTCCCTGACGAAAGTTCCACGCTTCTGGCGCGCGTCTACCAGGCCCTTGCCGGCGAGCACCTTCATGGACTCGCGCATCACGGTGAGGCTCACGTCGAGTTCTTCCCCGAGGCCACGCATGTCGAGAGTGGCTCCCTCGGGCAAGTCACCGCCGACGATACGCAGGCCGAGGACGCGGACGACCTGCCCGTGAACGCCTCTTCCGGTGTACGACGCCATGGCGGGTCTCTCCTCGGGGTCTGCGCGGGCCCCAGATGTGGAGGCCTGGCACACCCACCCTAACAGTAGGTATTAATTATGAATACATCTTGACACTGCCCGGGGCTCCCTCCACGATGAACGCACTCCACCGAGCCGCTGCCCCGCAGGAGCCGCCTGTCATGTTGTCTCCGCATGTCCACGAAGCAGCCGCGCCCCTGGCGGGGCACCCGCCCATGGGCAGTTCAACCACCGCGTCGCACACACTGACCGTCGACAGCCAGACCCTGCTCCGGGACGGTCGTCTCTCGTCGCGACCCACCTGTTCCGGAACCAGCACGAGAACGAGCGCGGCACGTTCCGCTTCGACGGTGACCTCGACGTGCGCCGCTTTGTGACGCTTCGACAAGGCCGCCGTGTACCGCGTCACCATTCCGGCATCGGCTCTGGAAGGCGACGGGGAGGTACGGCTGAGGCTGCATTACACGGGCGACGCCGCCCGGGCCCGCATCGGCGGCCGGCTCGTCGCCGATCATTTCTGGTACGGCCCCGAGTGGGAGATCGGACTCCGCCGCTTCGCGGACGCGGCCGCTCGGCACGGTGCGGAGATCCGCGCCCTGCCCCTGGACCCGGCGTCGCGCATTTACGTCGATGCCTCGGTACGTGAAGGCCTGGACCCGGCTCGCAACCGGGCCGCGGTCGAAACCGCCGAACTGGCGGGTGCGCCACGCGTGTCCCTGCGTGGTGCGGGTGACGAGCGAGCGTGACCGCGAGGCGGAACGGCCGTCTGCCGGACGCTCGCGGGCCGGCGCGGCGCGGTTCGGGCGCGCACCGATAGGTCCGGCGCCGCCGTGCCGGCCCTGAGACCCGCCGGGTTGCCCCTGGATGTGGCAGGACGCCTCACCGCTGCGCGCCGTATGGCTCCGTGACTGATGCGCCTGCCCCCGATACCGGACCGTTGAGCGCCGCATGGCGCGTTGGTTCGGCTGATCCGACACGAGAACAGACGGAGGTCTGTATGTCATATGCACGACAAAGAAGTCGGCTGCGGGCACGCCTCACCGCGTTCGTACTCGCCGCCGCATGCCTGGCCGGACTCGCCGGCCCGGCGGGCGCGGCCACGCCGCACGACCAGGGCCACGACCGGCCCGGGCGCCCTGTGGCCGACGACGGATTCGCCGCCGGTGGTGACCTGACCATGCTCAACTGGGTCGAGGACAGCGGGGGCAGGTACTACGACGAGAACGGGCGACGTGTCGATCCCGTCCAGCTCATGGCCGCCAACGGCATGGACCTGGCCCGGCTGCGTGTCTACACGGCCACGGGGCCCGACCACCCGCGCATCGGCTACCCGGACTCCTACCTGCCCGAGGGCTACCAGGACAAGGCCGACATGCTCGACCTCGCTCGCCGGGTGACGGACAACGGCATGGAGACGCAGCTGACGCTCCACTACAGCGACTACTGGAGCAACGGCGCCATCCAGGACATCCCGAGCGAGTGGCGGGACGTCACCGACCTCCCCGACGACCAGGCGGTCGCCGCTCTCGAAGAGCATGTTCGCGACTACACCCGCGAGATCATGCTCGACATGAGGGACCAGGGAACCGTCCCGGCGTACGTCTCCCTGGGCAACGAGATGCAGGGCGGCATCCTTTTTCCCTATGGGACGACAACCTCGGAGCAGGGTTGGGAGAACCTGGCCCGGTTCCTGCGCGCCGGGTACGAGGCCGTCAAGGAGGTCTCCCCCTCGACGCAGGTGATCCTCCATCTCGACGACGCGGGCAACATGGACAAGTACGAGTGGTTCTTCTCCACCGCCGACGCCCATGGCATCCCCTATGACGTCATCGGCGCGTCGTACTACCCGTTCTGGACGCGTAAGGACATCCCGACCGTCTGCGCGTTCTTCGAGCAGCTCCACGAGCGCTTCGGCCGGAAGATCATGGTGATGGAGACGGGCATCAACTGGAACCAGGTCACTCATGACGGTGTCGAAGGACAGCTCACCGACAACGGCCCGGTGCCGTACCCCGAGACCCCGCAGGGACAGGCGGACTTCCTCACGGACCTGTTCAGGCAACTCAAGGAGGTGGACGACGGCGCGGTGATCGGTGACATCTACTGGGACCCGGTCATGATCCCCGCGCCCGGAGTGGGCTGGGAGGTCGGGCAGCCCAACGTCGTGAGCAACACCACGCTGTTCGACTTCCGGGGCCGGGCACTGCCCGCGCTGAGCGCCTACCGCACGGCATGACCGCCGGCGCCGGGCCCCGCTCTGCCTCAAGGCTGCCTCAAGGGGCGGGGCCCGGCGCACGTGCGGGCGTGGCACCAGGCCCGCTCTGTGTCAGGCGTGCGCGTCGGCGAGTGCGGCGGAGGCATACGCGGCAGGCGGGGCGACGACGGAGCACGGAGCGCCGAGCACCGCCCCGTCGCACGGGCCCGGGTCTTCCAGACCGAGCGAGGCGGTCGTCACGACGAGGCGGCGCCCGGTCAGGCAGACGCTGGAGGGCTGAACGGCCGGCACCTCCACGATCTTCAGCAGACGCCCGTCGGGGGCGTACCTCCTGACCTGTCCGGCTCGCCAGATCGCCGACCAGACGCAGCCCTGCGCGTCGACCGTCATGCCGTCGGGACTGCCCGTGTCGCGATCGATCTCGAACAGCGGCCGGCGCCCGGACAGTCGGGCCGTGCCGGGATCGACGGTGAACGCCTCGACTGTGCCGAGGGCGCTGTCGGCCAGGTACATGGTCCGCCCGTCCGGGCTGAAAACCGGGCCGTTGGGGATCGTCAGACCGTCCAGCACCGTTGTCACCGTGCCGTCGACGTCCAGTAGGTGCAGGGCGCCCGACCCCGGCGTGGCGTCATACGCCATGGTGCCGGCCCACATCCGCCCGGCCGCATCGCACGCCGCGTCGTTCATGCGCTGTGCGCCGCCCTCCCGGCGCGGCAGCGGAAACTCCCGAAGGACCCGGCCGGTCGGGTCAAGCACGGCGAAGGCCATGCCGGTCGCCGCGAGCCACCCCGCCCGGTCGCCGGTCAGCGGCAGGGGAGCGACCGCGCCCAACGGATCGGACAACCTGGCCAGCTGGGCCAGTTCGCGGCCCGGAACAGTCGGCAGCCGCAGCAGCCGGCCGGTGAGTATGTCCACCAGAACAACGGCGCCGTCGGGCAACAGCCGGGGCCCCTCACCGAGTCGGAGCCGCTCCGGAGTGATGGGGCGGAACGGGCCGATGTCCGTAGGTCCGTACACGGTCATGAGAAACCTTTCGCGTAAGCCGGGACAGGGAGCGCGGATCGTGCGAACGCGGCCGTCCCTCGGCCGGCGGGCCGACACGGGCTGTGCGCCGTGGAGTCACTCGCGGCGGAGGGTCACCATTCGGCGAACGAGCCGTCGGTGTGTCGCCACACGGGGCTGCGCCAGTCCGGCGCGCTTCCGTCGGCACGGCGTACCGCCTGCTCGTCGACCTCGATGCCCAGCCCCGGGCCGAGCGGGCGCCGAATGTGGCCCTCGTCGAACCGGAACACCTCCGGCCCGACGACGTAGTCCAGGACTTCGGCGCCCTTGTTGTAGTGGATGCCGATGCTCTGTTCCTGGATGAGGAAGTTCGGTGTGCTGAAGGCCACCTGCAGACTCGCGGCCAGCGAGATCGGCCCCAGGGGGCAGTGTGGCGCCAGCAGCACGTCGAACGTCTCCGCGAGCGACGCCAGTCGCCGTACCTCGGAGATGCCTCCCGCGTGCGACAGGTCGGGCTGCAGGACGGCGATGCCCGCCTGGAGCGCGGGCAGCGCCTCGGTGCGTGAGTAGATCCGCTCGCCGGTGGCGATCGGGACCGATGACGCGGAGACCACCTCGTCGAGCCGGTGCGCGTACTCGGGCAGGACGGGTTCCTCGACGAACAGCGGATGCAGCTGGGCGAGATGCGGCAGGATGCGGCGGGCGCTGGCGGCACTGAACCGGCCGTGGAAGTCGAGGGCGAAGTCACGTTCGGGACCCAGTGCCTCTCGGGCGGCGGTGGCCCGTTCGATGACGGCGGCGACGTCCGCGGCGGTGGCCATCCTGTTCATCCGCCCGGAGGCATTCATCTTGACGGCCGTGAAGCCCGCTTTCACCTGCGCCTTGACGGCATCGGCAATGTCGGCCGGCTCGTCACCACCGACCCAGCTGTAGGCACGGACGCGATCACGCACCGGCCCGCCCAGCAGCACATGTATCGGCGCCCCCAGCGCCTTGCCCGCGATGTCCCACAGCGCTTGGTCGAGGCCGGCGACGGCGCTGGAGAGCACCGGCCCGCCCCGGTAGAACGATCCCTTCGTCATCACCTGCCAGTGATCCTCTATTCGCATGGGGTCCCGGCCGATCAGGAACTCGGCGAGCTCGTGGACGGCCGTGCGGACCGTGGCGGCGCGGCCCTCCACGACGGGTTCGCCCCAGCCCACCACGCCCTCGTCGGTCTCCAGGCGGCAGAACAGCCAACGGGGCGGGACGGCGAACGTCTCAACGCGAGTGATCTTCAAGGGGCGGCTTCCAGGGCAGGTGGGCGTGGCTCGGGGTCGGCCGCGCTCGGACATGGCTCATGCGGAGTTCTTCAGCACGCTCCAGCCGCCGTCCACCACGAGCGAGGCACCGGTCACGAAGGAGGCGTCGTCACTGAGCAGGAAGGCGATGGCCGCGGCGACCTCCTCGGGCGCGCCGAGACGACCCGCGGCGGTCTCCCGCGCCGCGGCCCGGCGGTCCTCCTCGGCGATGCCTTCCCAGGCCCCGGTGAGAACCGGCCCGGGCAACACGCTGTTCACCCGGAACCGGCCGCCGTATTCGACGGCCAACTGCCGTGCCAGCCCGGTGAGTCCGGCCTTGGCCGCCGCGTAGGCGGGCCGCCCGGGCAGGCCCACCAGGGCGTGCACCGAGGAGACCAGCACCATGCTGCCGCCCGTCGCTTCCAGGTCGTCGAGGCAAGCACGCGCGCCGAGGAACGAGCCGGTGAGACTCACGCCCAGCTGCCGGTTCCATTCCTCCACGCTGGTCCGGTGGGCCGGGGCGATCCGAACGCTGTAGGCGTTGCTCACCAGGGCATGGACGGGCCCGAAGGCCGACCTGGCGGCTCGCACCGCCGTGGCCCAGGAATCTTCGTCGGAGACGTCGCAGTGCTGGAATCGCGCGCTGCCACCGGCTTCACGGATGGCGGTGACGACGTCCACGCCCGATTCCTCGTCGATGTCGGCGACGAGGACCCGGGCACCCTCGGCGGCCAGCCGGTGAGCGGTGGCGGCACCGATGCCGGACGCCGCGCCGGTGACGAACGCACAACGCCCGGCGAGGCGTTGGGCGGAAGGGGCGGGAGCGGGACACACGGGAGGACTCCTGCGGGGACCGGGGGCAATACCAGGCAAATTAAATATTAATTATTCCCCCTGTCAAGGGGTCAATTAACGAGCGACCACGTTTGGCACTTGCCATCTCGACACTCGAAGCGGCCCGGTGCATGCGCGCGATGCTGAAGCTATGGAGGTCCAGGTCCCGGCCATGGCGGACTGCCCGCACAGCGCTGTGGCGGCCGGGGCTACGACTCCCCGGCGGAGGTGGGGCAGCGGACCAGCAGTTCGCCGTAGGCCGTGCTCATGCCCGCCGGAAGGTATGCGACGCCCACCTGCGCTCAGGAAGCTACCGACAGGTGACTTGTCGGCTGCTTCACCGCTCGTCAACGGCACCCCGGCGCGGGTGCGACGGACCGCCCGCCGGGGTAGCGGGGACCGCTCCGGCATGAGGGACGGTGTGCGGGGGTCTGTGCCCGAAACCGGGCGCGGACAGATACTTCCGGAAGGTGAACGGATCGAGCCGGCACCTCGGCGGACCTGGGGACGCCGACGCATTCCGCCTGCCCTGCACGGCAGCCGGGTGGCAGCGCGCCGAAAGCCGTTCTCGGGCCGGGAAAACAGAGATGCCGCCGATTCCGCGCCCACTGGGCCCTGAACCGGCGCCCCGGCACATCCGATTCCCTTCGAAAACCCTCGGGAAACACGACAGGTGAACGGGACCGCGCCTATTCGGGCCGCGCATTCGCCCCGTGCCGTGACGCGGCGCCTCCCGAATTCACCGGCCGCGTTCACCTGCCACGAGAGACGCGCCACAACGAGCGAGGAAGGCCCCAAACAGCAGATTAAGGGCATGGACCCAAGAAAGCGCACATAGGGCCCCACCGCAGAGCAAGTACCGGTCTTTACTACGCTCTTGAAAGCCCGTCACTTGCTTCGTACAGTGTCATGGTCATCGCTGAGGCCCGGCGCATTCCCAGGCCGGACCCCGGGCTCACCGTGAAAGGAATCGCATGTCAACCTCTGTCGCGGAACCGACCACCGAACTCACCGATTCCGACTTCGACCTCGACATCCGCATAGAGCTGAGCGACCTGGAGGACGGTGACGGCTTCGCGCAGGCGAAGACGGTCTCCTTCCCCAACGGTCCTTACACGAGTGACTGCTCGGTCTGTATTCCCGCGACCACGGCAATCTTCTGTTCGTGATTGAGCCGTGACGGCAGGGGCGCGGGCCGTTCACCGGCTCCGCGCCCGCGCCTTTCACCATGTGGCGCACCACACTTCCGCCGGGCGGGTACGAGGCATGGAAAAGGCAGAAGCAGACGCGGAAAAACAGGCAGGGAGAATCCGGTCCATTGTCAGGGGACGACGTTTCTTTTCGCTTTGCCGGTCCCGGCATGCTGCGCATCCCGCTGCTGCCGTACTCCTGGGTCGAGCGGACCGTCACAGCGGCCGAGGGCCTCGACCCGCGTGACCGCGCGCAGGTCGAACGCTACGTTGCCACGCTGATCGCCGACGAACGGGTCCGGGAGGCGCTGCTGCTCTCCAGCCCGTCGCTGTACCGCGCCATCCGCACACTTCAGGCGGGTGAGCCGATGAAGCCGGCGGCGCTGCGCAAGCTCGCGCTGGGAACGACCCGGTACGTGCTGCGGGCCGCCGGCCGCCCCACCCCGTTCGGCCTGCTGGCCGGGGTGGCGCCCGTCGCCTTCGGGGACGCGTGCCGGGCACGCGTCGGCGAGCGGCACCGCGTCGCGGTGCGGCCGGACGGCGACTGGCTGGTAGGGCTGCTCTCCGCCTGGGAACGCGACCCGGCGCTGCTGCGCAAACTGCGGGTGATCACCAACGACCTGGGCTTCGCCCGCGGCGACCGGTGGGTTCTGCCGTTCACCCCCGTGACGGACGAGGGCCGCGCGGCGGCGGCCCGCACCAAAGAGGTCTCCGTGCGCCACACCGCCGCGGTACGGCTGGCTCTGGAGGCGGCCGAACAGCCGTGCACGGGCGGGGAGATCGCCGAGCGGCTGACCAGCGCGTTCCCCACGGTGGCGGCCGGCAAGGTGGACGGGCTGCTGGCGGACCTCGTCCGGCGCGGCTTCCTGCTGACCGAACTGCGCCCGCCCCTCGCCCGGGCCGACCCGCTGCGGTACGTGCGTGAGGTCCTGGCCTCGGTGGCGGACCGGGAGAAGGAGGACGCGGTCGCCCGCATCGCGAAGGTGCTGGCGGACTGTGCGGGCGCGCCGCTCGGCGCGGGAACGGGCCGCTGGGACACCGCGGAGCGGGCATTGTGGGACCTGCACCGGCACGACGGGACCCTCCAGACCGACCTGCGGATCGACGCCGAGGTGATCCTGCCCGAAGCGGTGGCGCGGGAGGCCGAGTCGGCCGCGACGGCGCTGTGGCGGGCATCCGCCAAGAACGAGCGAAAGCCCCATCTGGCGGACTATCACAGGGCGTTCGTGGAACGGTACGGCGTCGGCCACGCCGTACCGCTGCTGGAGGTTCTCGACCCGCACTCCGGGCTCGGCCCGCCGGCCGGCTACGAGAATCCGGGCGGCGAACGGCGCATGGCGCCCGCCGCCGCGGACGACCGTGGCCCGGCGCGCGACGCGGTGCTGACCGATCTGGTGCTGTCCGCCGCCGCGGGGAGCGGGGAGATCGTCCTGGGAGACGCCGTGCTGAACCGGCTGGCCGACGCCGCGCCCGACACCACGCCGACCCCGGCGGAGCTGTGCGCCCAGGTGACCGCCGTGTCCCAGGAGGCCCTGGCCCGGGGAGAGTTCCGGCTGATCCTGTCCCAGACCACCGGCTCGCCGACCCCGGGCGCCCTGTTCGGCCGCTTCGCCTATCTCTTCGACGACCCGGAGCCGGTGGCGGCACTGGCGCGGGACGCCATGGCGACGACGCTCCGGGAAGGGGCCACGCCGGTCAGCCTGGACTTCCAGGTGCTGCCCGGCGCCGCGAACGTCACGCGCGCGCTTGCCTGCTGGCCGGACCGGCTGACGGTCGGCTCGTTCCCCCACCCGTCGTCCGAGGGCCGTGTGCGAGGCGCGCGGGACGTCGCCCTGGCCGCCGACGAGGAGCGGCTGTTCTCCGTGGACGCGGCCACCGGGCGGGAACTCGTCGCGCATACCGCCACCGTGCTGTCCATGGGCTTCACCTCCGACGCCGTCCGCCTGCTGCGCGAGATCTCGTCGATGGGCCGTCCGACCTGGTCCGTGTGGGACTGGGGGACTATCGGCTCCGCCACCCGTCTGCCCCGGGTCCGCCACGGCCGCACGGTTCTGACTCCCGCGCGCTGGAAGATGACCGATCCGGCGCTGACCGACTCCTCGGCGTCCGACGAGGAGTGGGGCCGCGCCCTGGACGCGTGGCGGGCCCGCTGGGCCGTGCCCCGGCGCGTCAACGTGGGAACGGTCGATCTGCGGGTGGTACTCGACCTGTCGGCCCCGCTGCACCGGACGCTGTTGCGCCGCCAACTGGCCCGGGACCCGGGGACGGTGGCGTACGAGACGCTGGAGGACGCGGGGTACGCCGAGCACTGGCTGCGGGACGACGAGGGCGGCGCGTACCGCAGCGAGGTGCTCATCCCCGTCCTGCCCCGAGGCCGGGACGCCGGGACGGCCAGGGCGCCCGCCGGCATGGCGCGCCGCGGCCCGGCCCCCCGGCAGGGGAACCGTCACCGCCAGTGGTACTACGCCAAGCTGTACCTCGCCACGGCCGGGCAGAACGAGGTGCTGGTCTCGCATCTGCCCCGGCTGCTGGCGAACCTGCCGGACGGCGGCGGGCACTGGTTCTTCATCCGCTACATCGACCCCGAACCCCATCTGCGGCTGCGGTGCCCGGGAGATCCGCGAGCGCTGCTCTCCGACGTCGCACCCGCGGTGCAGGACTGGGCCGACGACCTGTACCGCCGGAGGCTGGCCGGCCGGCTGGTCGTCGACCGGTACGAGCCCGAGACCGTCCGTTACGGCGGGCCCGGGGCCATCGCCGCCGCGGAACGGTTCTTCCACCACGACAGCCGGACCGTCGTCGGGCAACTGGCGGCCCTGTCAGCGGGCACCGTGGCAACGCCGCCGCCGGTACTCGCGGCGGGACACTACGTCGACATCGCCCGGCAGGTCCACGGGCCGGACTGGCCCGCCTGGTTCCTCGCCATGCCGCGCGAGGAGGAGCACCACCGGTACTTCCGCGAACACCGCGACGAAGCACTCGGCCTGCTCGGCACCGCCCCGCTGCCCGGCACCAGCGCGTCCGGCCCGGCCGGCCTGGCCGAACGGGCCGCGGCGCTGCGGGACTTCCCCGCGGCCTCCCGGCGTTCGGTGCTGGCCGGAGTGCTGCACATGCACCACAACCGGCTGATCGGCGCCAACCGCACCTCGGAGGAGCGTTCCTTCGCGGTCGCCCGCGGCATGGCGCAAACCGAGCAGGCGCGCCGGGAGCACCTGCGGTGAGCGCCTGGAGCGACGAAGCCGTGGTGGCGGAGATCGCGGCACGGGCGAACGCGTGGACTCCGCCCGCCGGCCAGCCGCTCGGCCTCGCCGACGGCACCGTCGGCACGGCCCTGCTGCTCGCCGAACTCAGCAGGCACGATCCGGAGCTCCGCCGGGCCGCCCACGCCCGGCTGACCGACGCCGCGACAACCCTGCTCCCCGTGGCCGGCCGCCTCGGCCCCGGGCTCTACCAAGGAACGGCGGGGCTGGCCTTCGCGATCAGGGCGGCCGTCCGGAAGCCCGGCGACTACGCCACCATCCGCGAGCGGCTGGACACGTTCCTCCGCGAGCGGCTGGGCCGCCTCCTCGCCCTGGAGAAGGCCAGGATGAGCGAGGGTAAGGAACTGGTCCCGAGGGAACGCTTCGACGCGGTGACCGGCGTCACCGGAATCGCCCGCTATTTCCTGGACGACCCGGCCGGGCCGCAGGCCGTCCGCGACGCCCTGCGCTACCTGACCGCCCTCACCGAACCGAGAGTGCACGAGGGCCGCACGCTGCCCGGCTGGGCGGGCCCGCCATGGCCGGGCCAGGAAGCGGACGGCGACACGATCGACGTGGGCCTGGCCCACGGGATCGCGGGCCCGCTGGCCCTGCTCTCCCTGTGCTGGTCGCGGGGCATCCGGGTGCCCGGCCAGGACGCCGCCATCCGGCGCGCCGCCAAGTGGCTGCTGAGCTGGCGCCAGGACGACGAGGCGGGCCCGTACTGGCCCATGATGGTCTCGGCGGCGGACGAGGCCGCGGGCCGGCGCCCGCGCCACGAGCCGCACCGCCCGAGCTGGTGCTACGGCCCCCCGGGAATCGCGCGCGCCCTGCAACTGGCGGGCCTGGCACTGGGCGAGACGGAGTGGCCGCGGGTCGCGGTGGACGCCATGCACGCGGTCCGTCGCCGTCCGGAAGGCCGGGCCGGGCTCGACGACCCGGGTCTGTGCCATGGCCTCGCCGGGCAGGCCCACCTCACCCGCGTGATCGCCCATGACGCCCAGGACCCGATACTGGCGGAGCACGCGGCGAGTCTGACCGACCGCCTCCGCGCCCGCTTCGAGCCCGCGTCCGCGTTCGGCTACCCGACGCGCGGACGCCGACGGCTGCCACCGGCCATCTGGGACGCCCCCACCTTCCTCGAAGGTTCCGCGGGCGTGGCCCTCGTTCTCCACCGGCGCGGGCCGACGCCACCGCGCTGGGACGCGGCCCTGCTGGTCAACTGACCGGCAGCGGACCGCTTTTCCGGCGCGCCGGAACGCTCCACGACGTCCGCCTCCGCGCGACAGGGCGGCTTCCGACCGGCAACGCCGTCCGTGGCAACCGCCCCGTCGTCGCCCCGTCGTCGCCCCGTCGTCGCCCCGACCGCCCGCGCGCACCGCGCGGCCGTGCGCGTGGCGTTCCCCTCTGCGCCGCCGCCCTGCGCCGCGCCTCCCCCGGTGCGACCATGCCAAGCTCGGCACGCAAGGGGGTTCTCTATTCAGAAATTATGATTTAACTTGCGTCCATCGATGACGCCGGCTTGCCGGACAGGCCGACCCGGGCCCGGCGCCGAGGCAAGGAGACCGATGGTGTACAAGTTGAGGCTGGGCCCGCCCCCGGAGCCGCTCGTCGGCCATCTCAGGATGAGCGAGCCCGAAGGGCAGCCGGATCGGATCGTGGCCACCAGCACTCATCTGTTGCGTGGCGGGCGCCCCTGGTTTCCGGTCATGGGCGAGATGCACTTCACCCGTTACCCCCGAGCCGACTGGCGGGAGCAACTGCTCAGCATGCGGGCCGGGGGGGTCGGCGTCGTCGCGACCTACCTGTTCTGGCACCACCACGAGGAACGACAGGGTGAGTTCCGGTTCGAGGGCAACCGCGATGTCCGGGCGTTCGTCGAGTCGGCCGCCGCGTGCGGTCTGGACGCCGTGGTGCGGATCGGGCCCTGGGCGCACGGCGAAGCCCGCTACGGCGGCTTCCCGGAGTGGGTTCAGCACTCGGGCACCAGAACCCGCACCGACGACCCTGCCTACCTCGACCTCGTCCGGCCCTACTACACGCGGATCAGCGCCGAGCTCGACGGGCTCTACCACGCGCAGGGCGGGCCGATCGTCGCCGTCCAGATCGAGAACGAGCTGTACGACCAGCCCGAGCACCTGCGCACGCTCAAGCGAATGGCCCGGGAAGCCGGGATCACCCCGGCGCTGTGGACCGCGACGGCCTGGGGCGGCGCGGACCTGCCCGCCGACGAGTTCCTGCCGGTCTACGCGGGCTATCCCGAGGCGCCGTGGGACGACGCCCATCCGGGATGGGCCCGGCACAACAGGCGGCACTTCTTCTTCACCGCGCTGCGCGACGACCACACCGTGGGCGCGGACCTGCGCCGCCGGCCCAGCGCGGACAAGGGCCCGGCCCTCGACCGCTACCCGTACGCGACCTGCGAACTCGGCGGCGGCATCCAGGTGACGTACCACCGCCGCCCCCTCGTCCCGCCGGAGGACGTGGCCGCGCTGGCGCTCGCCAAGATCGGCTCCGGGTCGGCCTGGCAGGGCTACTACATGTACCAGGGCGGTTCACACGTCACCGACGCCGCGACCACCATGCAGGAGTCGACCGACACCGGCTACCCCAACGACCTGCCGGTCATCAGCTACGACTTCCAAGCCCCCCTCGGGGAGTACGGACAGGTCCGCCCCAGCTACGAGTTGCTCCGGCTGCAGCACCATCTGCTCGCGGCGGCGGGCGAACGACTGGCCCCGATGGGGCTCGTCGAACCCGCCGAGGGCCCCCGAGACCTCGACGACCGGGAGACGTTGCGCTGGGCCGCGCGCACCGACGGGATATCCGGGATGGTGTTCGTCAACACGCATCAGCCCGGCGGGGAGATACTGGCGGCGCACAGCGCCGTCCGGTTCCGTCTCGACGGGCCGGACGGACCGCTTGAGCTGCCCGTCGAGCCCGTCGACATCCCCTCCGGCGCCTACTTCGCGTGGCCGTTCCGCTGGCCGCTGCCCGGCGCGGCAACCCTGGAGTCGGCCACGGCCCAACTCGTCGCCGTCCTGGACGACCTGGTCGTGCTGACCCGCACCGCCGGCATCCCGGTCGAACTGGTCCTCACCGGTGTCGACCCGGCCTCGGTCGAGGGCCCGGGCGTCATCGTGGACGACCTCGGCGCCGACCGCACCCGGGTCCGGGTGCCGCACCCCGGCACGGACGCGCTCATCCGGCTGGACGGGCTGCGACTGCTGGTCCTCGATGAGCACACCGCCCGCCACACCACGGTCGGCGAGCTGTGGGGAACTCGTCGGCTGCTCGTCGGAGACGGCATCCACGTCGTGCCCGACGGACGACACCTGCACATCGAGAGCGGGCCCGCCGGCGGCACCCTGTTCGTCCATCCTGCACCGACCGGCACCGTCGCCCCGCGAGACCCGGTGACCTCGCGGCTCAGGCTGCGCGCCACTGGGGAAAGCGGGATCTTCGCACGGTTCGCGGTGGACGCACCCACGGCCGTGCCCGAGGCCGCGCTGGTCGAACTCGCCGCGGCCAAGGGGCCGGCACCGCAGCGTATCGGCGGTCCGCTGAAGCGCGCCGCCGCTCCCACCGACGACGACTACGCCCTCGCCGCCGCCCATCGCGTCGAGTTCGGCCATGAAGCCTTCACCGCGGCCCACCGACTGCTGCTGCGGCTCGACTGGGTCGGGGACGTCGCCCGCGCCGAGATCGGCGGCACTCCGGTAGCCGACCAGTACTGGAACGGTGCCCCCTGGGAGATTGACCTCACCCGGCACCGAGCGGCCCTGGAGGACGGTGCGGAGTTGGTCCTGCGGCTGCTCCCGTTCGATCCCGCCGCGAAGATCCACGTGCCCGACCACCTACGCCCGGACGAGGTCACCCTGAGACTGCGGGAAGCCCGGCTGGTCCCTGTCTACCGTGCGGCTGTCGGGATCGGTGCGCCGTGAGCAGGCTGAGCCGACGTCGCTTCCTCGCCGTGATGGGCGGGATGGGGGCGCTGGCCACCGGGTGTGCGACCGCGTCCCCCGCCCAACCGGTGACGGACGGCCCGGTCGGTCTCAAGCTGTGGACCCACGACCCGAGTTACACCGCGACATTCCAGGCCGCCCTGAGCGACCGGAGCATCATGCGCGGGTCGGCGTACACGCCCTCCCTTGAGGTGACCGCCGCCTCCGGCTCCGACCTGCTGACGCGCACCATCACACAGTTCATGGCCGACGGCTCCCCGCCCGACCTGCTGGGCATCATCATCTCCGAGTTCCCCCGGGTGATGAAGGGAGAACTCGCCGAGTCCCTGTTCCTGGACCTTTCGGAGATCGCCGAGCCGTTCGGCGACGACCTGCTGCGCCGTGCGCCCTACAGTCTGAACGGACGTCTGTACGGCCTGGACTCCGATACGTCGATCTCGGTCCTCTACTACCGACCCGACGAGTTCGCCAGGGCCGGGCTTCCGACGGACGCGGCCACCTGGGACGAGATGCTCGACATCGGAGGCCGGCTCAACCAGGCCACCGGCAAGTCGATCAGCATCGTCTCGAACGGCGACAACACCTCGCTGTACAACACCTACCTCCAGTTGCTCGTGCAGCGTGGCGGCAGCCCGTTCGATGCCGAAGGCAACCTCACCATCGACACCGACGAGTCCGTCGAGGCGCTGGACCTTATCCAACGCGGCGTCGCCAACGGCTCGTTCCTGGTCGTCGGGGACCCCTACGGCGCCGCGGCGGGAGCTGCCATCAAATCCGGCCTGCTCGTCGCGCTGACCATGCCGTCGTGGTACCGGGTCTACGGCCTTGAGGCCAACGCCCCCGAACAGGCCGGGCAATGGCGGCTTCGGACGTTGCCGCGCTTCAGCGGCGGCGGCCACATCGCGTCCGCCCTCGGCGGCACGGGGTTCGCCGTGTCCGCGGTCAACCCGGGACGCGAGGCCGCGCTGGACTTCCTGCGCAGGGTCTACCTCACCCCCGAGGGCCAACTGCTCCGCTTCCGGACCGGCGGGTTCCTGCCCACCCTGCGTTCGCTCTACACCGCGCCCGACTTCACGTCCCACCGCGACGAGTTCCTCGGCGGCCAGCAGTCCTTTCTGGAGTACAGCCGAGCGGCCGAGGACCTGCCCGAGTTCTTCCTGTCGGAGAACAACGAAGCGCTCGTGGTGGCGCTCGGCGCCCCGATGCTCGGCCTCTACGACGGCGACCTGACCCCCGCCCAAGTCATCCGAAGGGCCACGGATTCCTACCGCCGACAGGTGAGGTCCTGATGACCGTGACCGACACCCCCGACACCAGAGTTGCCCCGGCAGCGGTCCAACCCGCCGCCGGACGACGCGCCTCACGCGCACAGACGTGGGCGCCCTACCTGTTCATCTCCCCGTTCTACGTCCTGTTCCTGCTGTTCATGGTTGTCCCGATCTCGATCGGTGCCTTCCTGAGCATGACCAGCTGGACGGGCGTCGGCACTCCGGAATGGGTGGGGCTCGACAACTACGCCCGGCTGTTCGACGACCCGAGCTTCTACACCGCCGTGTTCAACACGAGCGTGTTCACCATCGGCACGATGTGCGTCGTCCTGCCTCTGTCACTGATGATCGCTTCCGCGCTCAACGCCCGCGGGCTCAAGCTCCGGGACTTCTTCCGCACCATCTTCTTCCTGCCGGTGGTGGTGTCCCCGATCGTCGTGGCGCTGGTCTTCGGCCTGTTCTTCGACCAGCAGTTCGGCCTCGTCAACGGCCTCACCCAATCCGTCCTCGGCAGCTCCGGCATCGAATGGCTGACCTCACCGTTCTGGGCGAAGGTCGTGGTGATCATCCTGGTGTTGTGGCGCTGGACCGGCTACCTGACCATGTTCTTCCTCGCCGGCCTGCAGAACGTGTCCCACGAGCTGCACGAGGCCGCCCAGATCGACGGGGCGGGCCCGATCCGCGGTTTCTGGAGCGTCACCCTCCCGCAGTTGCGCCCGGTGACCGCGTTCATCGGCGTCACCGTTCTGGTGTCCACGGCGCAGATCTTCGAGGAGCCCTTCCTGCTGACCCAGGGCGGGCCGGGCGAAGCCACCATGTCGGTGGCCCAGTTCATCTACCGCGCCGCCTTCCAGCGTCAGGAACTCGGCTACGCCTCGGCCGCCGGCGTGGTCATGTTCGTCGCGGTCTTCCTCCTCGGGCGGATCGCGATCCGAGTGTTCGGAGCGGGTGACAACCGATGACCACAACCACCACCCCGCCCACCACGCCGACGCCTGCCCGGCGAGGAGCCCGCCGTTCGCGCCCGGCCCGCCCCGGTCGCGTCGCGCTCTACACCGGACTCGTCCTCGCGTCGGCATTCTGGCTGTTCCCCCTGGTGTGGGCCCTCTTCTCCTCCTTCAAGCGACGCAGCGACATCTTCGCCCACCCACCGAGCCTGCTCCCGCCGGACCCGACCCTCGACAACTACACGTCGCTGTTCGACGGGCACCCGTTCTGGCAGTGGTTCCTGATCTCCACGCTCATCGCGCTCGCCTCGACGACCATCACCGTGGTGGTGTGCTCGATGGCCGGGTACGGCTTCGCCAAGTACCGGTTCCGATTCCAGAACGTGCTGTTCAACGTCATGTTCAGCTCACTCGCGATCCCCTTCGCGGTCATCGTGGTGCCGCTGTTCGTGTTCCTGGTGCGGACCGGCACCGCGGACCCGTGGTTCGCGCTCGTCGTGCCCTGGGTGGCGCCCGCCTTCGGGATCTTCATGATGCGCCAGTTCGTGGCACAGTCCGTCCCCGACGAAATCCTCGACGCCGGCCGGATCGACGGGGTCGGCGAGGCCGGCCTCTTCTGGCGGCTCGTCATGCCCCTCATACGCCCCGCGATCGCCGCACTCGCGGTGTGGAGCTTCCTGAATTCCTACAACAACTTCCTGTGGCCACTCATCGTCATAGGCGACCCGGACTCCTACACCCTGCCCCTGGGGCTCCAGGCGATCTTCGGCGCCGAGGGCCGCCAGTACGACATCGTTCTCGCCGGATCGATGCTGGCCGCGATCCCCTCGATCCTGGTCTTCGTCGCCCTGCGCAAACAGCTCATCGACGGCCTCAGCGCCGGCGCGCTCAAAGGCTGACGCCCCCCTCGAACGACGAACGCGCACCCACCGCGGAGAAACAGAGATGTCCTACACACCCGTACCGCTCCCGCGACACCTGCCCGACCGCCTCACCATCAGCCTGTGGGACTTCAGCTGGTACACGCGCACCGGCCCTGACGAGCCCTTCGAGAACCTCGACCGCGCCTTCACCGAGGCCGTCGAGCGCGGCTACAACACCATCCGGATCTGCGCCATGCCCTACCTGATCTTCGGCTCAGGGCTGTCGGGAGAGATGGAGTTCGGCCCACTCGGCGGCGAGTACGGCCAGGGCACCCGCTGGTACGACGTACGCCACCGCGTCCGGCTCGCCCCCAGGGCCCATCTGCTCGAACTGCTGCGCGCCGCCCGGCGCCACGGGGTCGTGGTGATCCTCTCCAGCTGGGAGTACCAGCAGAGCAGTTCCTTCGCCGGTGACCGACGATGGTTCGACGCGCTCATGGCCGTCGATCCGGAGGACCGCCCCACCCGGCTGGCCGACGCCCTCGCCGACGCCTACGAACTCGCGGAAGCCGAAGGGCTCGCCGAGGTGATCGCGTTCGTCGAACTGCACAACGAGGTCCAGGGCGGATACCTCACCGAAGGCCTGCCAGGACGCGAACCGGCCGTCGTGGAGCTGCGGGAGCGCCTCGAACGCGGCCTGGCCCGCTTCCACGAACGCCAACCCGACGTCCCCGTCACGGTCAACTACGCCCGCGTACCGTTGGACGCGTTCCGCGGCATACCCGAGAACATCGACGTCGGCGTCTTCCACCCCTACGTCTACGGAGTTCTCGACGAACTCGTGATCGGCTACGGCCTGCGCTCGACCGACGGCGGATTCGACGAGGAACGCGCCCGTGCCGACCTCATGCGCCCCGGCGCCCCGACGTTCGACCAGTGGCGTCCGCCCGCCGGCGAGGAATGGCGGCTGAAGGCCACGATCGTCGGCAAGCCCGAGATCTACGTGCACGACTGGTGCGACGCCGAGGCCTGGGACCGGTTCCTGTACGAACGCTACGGCGAACACCGCAGGTCCATGCTGCGCACCCTGGACACCTGGATCTCCGCGGCTGCCGATCAGTGCGCCGGACGCGGGATTCCCCTGGTCTTCGGCGAAGGGTGGATCGGCTACACCCCGCTGAGCGGCAACTTCGAGGAAGGGCCCGTCGGTGCGGAGGTCTGCCGGGAGGCCGTCCGCCTCAGCGCGCGGGCCGGGGCATGGGGCACGATCGTGTGCTCCAACGCCGCTCCACACCATCCGATGTGGAACGACATCGCACTCCAGCGCGAGTGCAACGGCACGTTCTCCGGGACAGAGGCGTCGCCAGAACGATCGTGAACTCACGTCGACGCCGAACGGCGGAAGGGCGAACCCCGGTTCGCCCTTCCCACGTCAACGCGGCTCAGCGCCCGACTTCACGACCTGCAGCGGCAGCAGTTTCTTGCCCGTGGGACCGATCTGGATCTTGGTGTCCAGCTGCGGACAAAAGCCGATACGTCCACAACTGCTCTCCATTCACATAACCTGCGCCCATGCGGCGAAGCAGGAACAATCGCAGGACAGCCGAGCACAAGCAGCAGTACACCGTGGCAGCGGAATGGTCGGCCGCCGACCTGGCCCTCCTCGAAGAACTCAAGCGAGCCGAGGACCTTCTTCCGGCAAACGCGCCCCGCGCCCTCCTTTCGGTGCGGCTCTCGATCCTCACCGAGGACACCACATCCCCGGTCCGACAGGAACTCGACCTTCGCTTCCTCGCGCGAGAGCGCGGCTACCGAGTCGTCGGCGTTGCCAGCGATCTCAATGTCTCCGCCACCAAGGTCCCGCCGTGGAAGCGGAAGCAGCTCGGCGACTGGCTCAACAACCGGGCACCCGAGTTCGACATTCTACTGTTCTGGAAGCTGGACCGGTTCGTACGCCGTCTCTCCGACCTATCGACCATGATCGACTGGTGCCTCAAGTACCAGAAGAACCTGGTCTCCAAGCACGATTCCATTGACCTGACCACCACCATCGGGAAAATCATCGTCACCCTCGTCGGCGGCATGGCTGAGATCGAGGCCGCCAACACCAGCACCCGGGTGACGAGCCTCTGGGACTATGCCAAGACCCAGGCCGATTGGCTCGTCGGAAAACCCGCCTACGGCTACGAGACTTTCGAAGACGAGGACGGCAGGGTCCGCCTCCGCATCGACCGGACCGCGCACCGCGCCCTCCACTGGTGCCGACGCGCCGCCCTGCGAGGCATCTCCGCCCGCCGTATGACGATCGTACTCAAGCGCGCCGGCCTGGTCGGAGACGGACTCACCACCTCCACCCTGCTGCGCCGCCTCCGCAACCCCGCTCTCATGGGCTACCGGGTGGAAGAGGACAGGAAGGCCGGCATCCGCCGCTCGAAGCTGCTCCTCGGCCAGGACGGCAAGCCCATCCGGGTTGCTGATCCTGTGTTCACCGAGGAAGAGTTCAACGACCTCCAAGCCGCTCTCGACCGCCGCTCGAAGAACCAGCCCACACGCACGCCCGACGGCGCCACATCCTTTCTCGGCGTTCTGGTCTGCGTCGACTGCGGTACGAACATGACCGTCCACAAGACCACGACCAAGGGAAAGGAGTACTCGTACCTGCGCTGCCGCCAGTGTCCCAGCGGTGGCCGCGGCGCGCCCAACCCCGAAGCGATCTACCAACGGCTGATCGACGACGTACTCACCGTCCTCGGCGACGAGCCCGTCCAGACCCGCGAGTATGTGAAGGGCGATGAGGCCAGAAAACAACTGAAGCGGCTGGAAAGCTCAATCTCCTACTACATGCGGGAACTCGAACCCGGTGGCCGCTTCCAAAAAACGCGTTTCACCCGTGAACAGGCGGAGGCCACCCTGGACAAGCTCATCGCCGAACTGGAGCAGATCGACCCAGCCTCGGCGGAAGATCGATGGGTGAAGGTCGCCAACGGCAAGACCTTCCGCCAGCACTGGGAAGAGGGCGGCATGCAGGCGATGGCAGAAGACCTCCTTCGCGTCGGCATCAAGTGCGAGGTCGCCCGCACCAAGATCCCCAGGATGCGGGCCCCTAAGATCCACATGAAGTTGTCGATCCCCAAGGACGTGAGAGACCGACTCCTGATCAAGGAAGACGATTTCGCCGACCGTTTCTGAGGTGGTGAGCTGCCGGTGCGGGGAGAGTCACCTGCCCCAGCCACCAAGGCGGTTCCCGCTCCGACAGAACACGTTCGTCGACAGCGAATCGGGGAGCCCGGCCAAGGAGTAGCCTGCCTCAACCAGGCACTTCTCCTGGCCGCCCTCGGCTGACTTCCAGAGCTCCAGGACGATACAGCTCCTCGCTACCGTCATGGTCGACCAGAAAAATCTCGCTCTCAATCACCGAAGCCGGCCAGCGGTCTGGTAGCGATGCCACGGTCGGCAGCTCGTTTACCGCGGAACCAGTCGCGCGGGTAGGGGAATCTCCGGAGCTGGCATCATCGCGCGCGTTTCCACCCCTTCGCTCTCTCCCCCCACAGCCCGCCGCGCCGTCTCGCTTCATTTCCCTCCTCCTTGGTCGGCGAACCTCACCTCAACGACCGCCCCAACACCGACCTCGGCGACGAGCCAACGGGCTACCGCACGGCCGACATGAGAAGTGGATGAGCAGTCGATAGCGCCCACCTCACGGCAAGTACCCGGCAACCGCAGGTCTGTGGCAACACCTGCGACTCGGAATCCCCAACCCTCTGAACAGGAGAGCAGGCCGGAGATCGGTTGGGGCATGGTAAAGACTCCTTCTCTGGTCGGCACGGTAAGGAAAGATGACCCGCCGGACGGCGGATTCTCGGCGGTATCGGTGCCACCTGGAGGGCCTGCTCGCGATGTCGAACGCGAAGCCTCGTGTTCGACACATGCGGAGGTTCGGCACATGCGGAGGTTCGGCGTTGGCGGCTTCCGCTCGGAATGAGCGGTCGCCTCGGAATCGACACCGCGAATTTTCTCCACTTCGTCACATAGCAGCGACGCGCTCCGAGACAGCCGCCCATCTACACACGTTAATGACAGTATCCACTGACAGTCGGCTTGCAGCAATTAACAACGGCCGCGATTCACCAGAACCGCCTACAGTCGCCCGCAACCCTGTACACCGTTGTTTATACAGACAGGGGGAACGGCAGGGCACCGAAGTCGAGGTTCTGCCGAGACGAAGGCCGACGCCGAGCACGAGCGAATATCGGATGCGTCGGTGTGCGGAGTCACGGCTGAGGTCGACGAGCCGGGACTCCGCACTGCCGGGCAACCCCGATCCGTAACGATCTGAGGTTGTACGGCAGCCGATCGGACGGACTGGACTGATGAGCGCCCCAGAAAAGTGACAACGCTGCTGCGGTCCAGACAAATGACGTACAGCGAGAGCAGCCGAACTCGGCGCTTCGCACCGGGGAGGTGCAACGAGGCCGACACCGAGGGGCGGGCCTACGCCGTGCGCGAGTCACATCGTTCCCGGGGCGTCAACAGAGCGTGGGCCCCCGCGGATGTGGGGGCAGCGTATTGGCACGAGTCTCTCCGATACCCAGAATCGGGTACGTCATGGCCCCGATGCATCTGAATGCCGGATGCCCGCCAGCACGGTGGAGCCTGTGGTGAGGAAGCTGGTTCGCAGTCAGCCCGCGGGCGGCCGGCCTGGTGAGGGGACAAACCCGTTGACCTCGACGCGCCACGCCTTCCTGCGGGCGTAGGCGTTGCCGTTGATCCGCTGCGAGTCTGCGATGTCGCGGATGAGGTCGGCGCAGATGAAGCGCCCGGTGTCGGAACGCAGAGGCGCAGGCCGAGATGGATCAGACCGGTGGGGTCGTGGGTGCAGTCCACGAACGACTTCTCATCCGGCCAGGCAGCGGGCTGTTCGCCGCGCAGGGCGCCGAAAGGTGTGGGGCGCTGCTGGGTAGGTGTCAATGCTCAGGTGCGCGGTGCCGTGGTGGTCGGCGATCTCAAGGTGGACCAGACCGTCCTTCTCCCGGACGGCCGGGTGGCCGCCGCCGAGGTCGTAAGTAACGGCGGGCCGCACGGTGCCGTCCGTCTTGCCGAGAACGATCTCGGTCGCGCAAAGGCGGAGCACAGCCTCGTCGACCGTACGGCGAGAAGGCGGTTACCGTCCGCATCTCGCAAGGCCCACATCACAGAGGGCGAAGTGGTCCTCTGGTACCGCGCCAGAATCGTAGATTCACCCGACGCCGACACCCACAGGCTTCGCCGAGGCCCCTGAGTCGACGCCACTCCGAGCGGAGAACCGCCTGCTTGCCGTCCCTTCGCCAGCGGTCGAGGCAGTGCCCGCCATCCTACGAAGCCACAAGGAGATCCACCGTTCCTCGCTACATCGGCGGGAGCTTCTGACGCGCGCGACCAGAAGTCAGCCCGACCAACTCGGCACCGGCCGTCTAAGCTAGTCAGGGCCGCTGAAAGTCACGGCCATGGAGAGCTACATTCTCGCGCCGCTCAAGCGTTTGACCAGCACTGATGCACTACCAACGAGTTGCTGCACAACCCAGCTACAGAAACAGCCGCCCGGCGGCTCCGACCTGGGCCTTTACCCTCGGGTCCTCATCACCCCAGGTGGGTTCGCAACGCCGGTGTCTTCTGCGTCATGCGTTCAATCTGACGTCCTCATCACCCCAGGTGGGTTCGCAACCGGCTCTCGCTCTCCCACGTCGGGGCGGGGTCGGTGGTCCTCATCACCCCAGGTGGGTTCGCAACCGGGACACGGTGCCCTTGTTCAGCCCGGTCCGGTCCAGTCCTCATCACCCCAGGTGGGTTCGCAACCGTACTCGCACGAGACGCTCGGCCGCACGCCGGACTGGGAGTCCTCATCACCCCAGGTGGGTTCGCAACCTGGTGGCCTCGATCCGGATGCCGGTGAGGACGGGCAGGTCCTCATCACCCCAGGTGGGTTCGCAACATGACCGTCAGAAGCGTGTCCAGGCAGCCCAGCAGCCGCGTCCTCATCACCCCAGGTGGGTTCGCAACGCGTGTGTGCGGAGGATGTCGTGCGGGACACGGCGGTCCCTGTCCTCATCACCCCAGGTGGGTTCGCAACATGCGCACCGGCACCAACTGCTCACCGGGCCAGGCCGTCCTCATCACCCCAGGTGGGTTCGCAACAGCTCGTCTTCGTCCTGGTCGCAATCATGGTCCGAGTCCTCATCACCCCAGGTGGGTTCGCAACGCCGGGTTCGGGGGGCACCGAAGCCCTCGTGCCCCGTCCTCATCACCCCAGGTGGGTTCGCAACGCAGGTACCGTGCCTCGATCAGGACCTCCGGCAGGGCCAGTCCTCATCACCCCAGGTGGGTTCGCAACACCTGCCCCGGCCGCAACAGGCTCTCATTGCTGGTCCTCATCACCCCAGGTGGGTTCGCAACGATTGAGGGTTGACGCTGAGTCACGAGTGGCGGGTCCTCATCACCCCAGGTGGGTTCGCAACCCCAGGTGGGTTCGCAACTCGGACGGGCGGTAGCCCCCGGCCGCGACAACCGCGGGGTCCTCATCACCCCAGGTGGGTTCGCAACGTCTCCCTGGAGTAGGGCAGCAGCCGCGCACGGGCCAGGTCCTCATCACCCCAGGTGGGTTCGCAACTGATCGTGTGCAGGACGGCGCGGTGCTGCTTCGGCGGTCCTCATCACCCCAGGTGGGTTCGCAACTCGCGCGCGGTGGCGCGGACTCGACCGTGCTGGCGCAGGTCCTCATCACCCCAGGTGGGTTCGCAACAGCAGCAGGGCCCGATCATCAGCTACGGCGACGAATAGTGGTCCTCATCACCCCAGGTGGGTTCGCAACTTCCTGCTCAACCGGGGGACGCTCTACCTGATCGGCAGGTCCTCATCACCCCAGGTGGGTTCGCAACGCCTGCCCGGCGCCCGGACCGTGTGGGGCCGGGGACCAGGGTCCTCATCACCCCAGGTGGGTTCGCAACTGCTGCGGCGCGTCGTGCGGCGCGGTTCGCGCGCGGGTCCTCATCACCCCAGGTGGGTTCGCAACCCGTGTCGGCCGCCGCGGTCTTCCCAGGTATCGCCAGGTCCTCATCACCCCAGGTGGGTTCGCAACCCCCGGCGGCACGACACCCACCAGGCACGCGCCGCCGCCGTCCTCATCACCTCAGGTGGGTTCGCAACTCTGAAGGGCTACGGAGGGGTAGGCCCTACGGGAGGTCGTCCTCATCACCCCAGGTGGGTTCGCAACCGCTCCAGCGCCTCGGGGTAGGTGAGCTCCCACAGGGGTCCTCATCACCCCAGGTGGGTTCGCAACACGATCCCGTCCGTCCGTCCGTCCGTTCCGCGCGCCTGGTCCTCATCACCCCAGGTGGGTTCGCAACGTCTCCTCCTGGGCGAGCACCCTGGCCCGGCTCGCGGTCCTCATCACCCCAGGTGGGTTCGCAACATGCTCTGGGATGCCGACTTCTTCTTCCGCCCGCCCGTCCTCATCACCCCAGGTGGGTTCGCAACTGAGGACGGCCAGCGGGCCGAGACCCACCGGTACTTCTTGACCGTGTCCTCATCACCCCAGGCGGGTTCGCAACTCGACAACGCGAACCTGCAAATTACCAGGGGCTACCATGTCCTCATCACCCCAGGTGGGTTCGCAACGCGCGCTCCCGGAGCCCCTGTCGACGGTCAAACAATTCCCCACGATCTGCATGATCGGCGTCAGCCAATTCCCCACCTCTGTGGTCACGACTCCCCACGGGGACGCTGACCGTCGATGCTGCCGCTGAACATGCTCGAAGTAGC
>NZ_JAVREV010000027.1:0-55898 GCF_031845565.1 Streptomyces johnsoniae
TGTTGGGTGGGGGTGAGGGGTGGCTGGAGCGGGTGGATGTGGTGCAGCCGGTGTTGTGGGGGGTGATGGTGGCGTTGGCGGGGTTGTGGGAGTCGTTGGGTGTGGTGCCTGCTGCGGTGGTGGGTCACAGTCAGGGGGAGATTGCGGCGGCGGTGGTGGCGGGTGGTTTGTCTCTGGAGGATGGTGCGCGGGTGGTGGCGTTGCGGTCTCGGGCGATCGCGCGTGGGCTTGCGGGCGGTGGGGGGATGGTGTCCCTTCAGCTGCCGGTGGCGGATGTCGAGGAGTTGATTGGGCGGTTTGGGGGTCGGGTGTCGGTGGCGGCGGTGAATGGTCCGGCGTCGACGGTGGTGTCGGGGGAGGTTGCGGCTCTGGGTGAGTTGGTGGGGTTGGGTGGGCGGTGGGTTCCGGTGGATTATGCGTCGCATTCGGCTCAGGTGGATGCGATTCGTGATCGGATTCTGGAGGATCTTTCTGGGTTGGTGCCGGGGTCGGGTCGGGTGCCGTTTTATTCGTCGGTGACGGGTGGGTTGTTTGATACGGCGGGGTTGGATGCGGAGTATTGGTTTATGAATTTGCGGGAGCGGGTGCGGTTTGTTGATGCGGTGGGTGCTGCCGAGGGGGATGGGTGTGGGGTGTTTATTGAGTGCAGTGGGCATCCGGTGTTGGTGCCGGGGTTTGAGGATGGGGTGGCTGTTGGTTCTTTGCGGCGTGGTGAGGGTGGGTTGGGGCGGTTTTTGGTGTCGGTGTCGGAGGCGTGGGTGCATGGGGTTGCGGTGGAGTGGGCGCGGGTGTTTGAGGGTGCGCGGCGGGTGGATGTGCCGACGTATCCGTTCCAGCGCCGCCGTTACTGGCTCGACGCGCCGCCGCCCGGCCGCCGCGGGACGGCCACGGACGACTGGCTGTACCGCGTCGCCTGGCGGCCGGTGCGCGAGCCCGCGCACCCCCCCGCCCTCGCGGGCACGTGGCTGCTGTTCACCCCCTCCGGCGCCGTCGAGAACGACGCCATGTCCGCGGTCGCCGACGGTCTGAAGGGCGCGGGCGCCGACGTCGTGGTTGCCGCGGCCGGCGAGGCCGGGCCGCCCGGCTCGCAGGTCGCCGGGGTGGTGTCGCTGCTGGCCCTGGCCGACGCGGGCGACCCGCTGCCCGCCACCGCCGCGATGCCCGGCGCGCTGGCGCGTGCGGGCATCGCCGCCCCGCTGTGGGTGCTGACCCGCCAGGCCGTCACAACGGGCACGGCCGACGCCCCGCCCGACCCGCGGCAGGCGCGGCTGTGGGGCCTCGGCCGCGTCGCGGCCCTTGAGCACCCCGAGCGCTGGGGCGGGCTCGTCGACCTGCCCGGCCAGGCCGATCAGGCCGCCGTCGCGCGGCTCGCCGCGGTGCTCGCCGGCGCCGCCGGTCAGGAGGATCAACTCGCCGTACGCCCCGCAGGGTTGGCTGCCCGCCGACTGACCAGGGCGCCCGCCGCCGCGGCGGCCGGCACGTGGCGCCCCGGCGAGGGAACGGTGCTGGTCACGGGCGGCACCGGCGCGCTCGGCGCCCACGTGGCCCGCTGGCTGGCGCGCCATGGCGCCGCCCACCTGCTGCTGCTCAGCCGCCGCGGGGACGGCGCGCCCGGCGCGGCCGACCTGGCCGAGGAGTTGCGCGGCCTGGGCGCCGCGGTGACGGTGGCCGCGTGCGACGCGGGCGACCGCGACGCGCTCGCCCGCACCCTGGCGGACGTGCCGGAAGACCGGCCGCTGACGGCCGTGTTCCACACCGCGGGCGTGCTGGACGACGGGGCGCTGGACGACCTGACACCGGAGCGGTTCGCCGCCGTGGCGCGGCCCAAGTCGGACGCGGCCCTGCACCTGCACGAGCTGACCGCGGGCCTGGACCTGTCGGCGTTCGTGCTGTTCTCCTCGTTCGCCGGAGCCGTCGGCAATGTCGGCCAGGCCAACTACGCGGCGGCGAACGCGTTCCTCGACGCGCTCGCGGAGCGCCGCCGTGCCGAGGGCCTGCCCGCCACGTCGCTGGCGTGGGGCGCGTGGGCCGAGGCCGGGCTCGCGACCGGCGAGGTCGGCGAACGGCTCAGGCAGCGCGGCGTCGCGCCCATGGACCCGCAGCGCGCGGTCGCCGCGATGCACACCGCCCTGGACGAGGACGAGACGGCCGTCGGCGTGGCCGCGATCGAGTGGGGCACGTTCGCGCAGGCGCTGCGGGCCGTGCGGCCCGCCCCGCTGCTCGACGAACTGCCCGAGGCGGCGCCCGCGGCCGACGACGGCGCGCCCGGCCAGGGACTGGCGGAGCGCCTCGCCGGGCATGACGCCGAGGAGCGGCAGGAGATCGTGTCCGGGCTCGTGCGCGGCCACGTCGCCGCGGTGCTGCGCCACGCCGCGCCCGACAGCGTCGACGGGGGGCGGGCGTTCCGCGACCTCGGGTTCGACTCGCTGACGGCCGTTGACCTGCGCAACCGGCTCGGCGCGGCCACCGGGCTGCGGCTGCCCACGACGCTCGCGTTCGACCACCCGACGATCGACGACCTCACCGCCCACCTGCTGGCCGAGCTGGCCCCGGCGGATACCGGCCCGGCCGAAGGCGCGGCGGAGCTGCGCCGCCTCCTGGACCGCATCCCGTTCACCCGCCTCAAGGAGTCGGGGCTGTACGAGGCGCTGCGGAACCTGGCCGAGGAGCCAGCCCCGGAACGGGCGGCGGAGCCCGCGGGTACGGCGCAGGAACGCGAGCTGGAGGACGAGGAGATCGACGGCATGAGCGTCGCCGACCTCGTGCAGCTGGTCCTCAGCGACGACGGGGACGGCACGGACGGCCCGAACCACACGAACGGCTCGAACCATACGAACGGCTCGAACCACACGAACGGCACGGACGACACCGACGACACCGACGACACCGACGACACCGCATACGGAAAGACGGGGGATCAGCAATGACCGGCACCGAGGCGAACGTCGTTGCCGCGCTCCGGGCCTCGGTGAAGGAAACCGAGAAGCTGCGCCGGCAGAACCGGGAGCTGGCGGAGGCCGCCAGGGAGCCCATCGCGATCGTCGCGATGAGCTGCCGCTTCCCCGGCGGCGTCGAGTCGCCCGAGGACCTGTGGCGGCTGCTGGAGTCGGGTGAGGACGCGCTGTCGCCGTTTCCCGACGACCGCGGCTGGGACCTCGCCGCGCCGGCGGACGGGGAACCGGCGGACGGCGAGCCGTCCGGGGGCGCCGCGCGCAGCGGCGGATTCCTGCGCGACGCCGGCGCGTTCGACCCCGGCTTCTTCGGCATCAGCCCGCGTGAGGCGCTGGCGATGGACCCGCAGCAGCGGCTGCTGCTGGAGACGTCGTGGGAGGCGTTCGAACGGGCCGGCATCATGCCCGACGCGCTGCGCGGCAGCAGCACCGGTGTTTTCATGGGCACGAACGGCCAGGACTACGCCGCGCTGTTTCCCGGGGCCGCGGGCGGTGCCGAGGGCTTCCTCATCACGGGCACCGCGGCGAGTGTCGTCTCCGGCAGGCTGGCCTACACCTACGGCCTCCAGGGGCCGGCGGTGACGGTTGACACGGCCTGTTCGGCCTCGCTGGTGACGCTGCACCTGGCCGTCCAGGCGCTGCGCGGCGGCGAGTGCAGCATGGCGCTCGCGGGCGGCGCCACCGTGATGGCCACGCCGACGGCGTTCGTCGAGTTCAGCCGCCAGCGCGGTCTCGCGGCCGACGGGCGGTGCAAGGCGTTCGCGGAGGCCGCCGACGGCACCGGCTGGGGCGAGGGCGTCGGCGTGCTGCTGCTTGAGCGGCTGTCCGACGCGCGGCGCAACGGGCACCCGGTGCTCGCGGTCGTCCGCGGCAGCGCGGTGAACCAGGACGGGGCCAGCAACGGCCTGACGGCGCCCAGCGGCCCGGCGCAGCAGCGCGTCATCCGCGCCGCGCTGGACAGCGCCGGTCTCGCACCCGCGGACGTCGACGCGGTGGAGGCGCACGGCACCGGTACCACGCTGGGCGACCCGATCGAGGCCCAGGCGCTCCTCGCCACCTACGGCCGGGACCGCGACGCCGAACGGCCGCTGTGGATCGGCTCCGTCAAGTCGAACATCGGGCACACCCAGGCCGCCGCGGGCGTGGCCGGCGTCATCAAGATGGTGCAGGCGCTGCGCAACGGGGTGCTGCCCAGGACGCTGCACGTCGACCGGCCCACCCCGGCCGTCGACTGGTCCTCCGGCGCCGTGCGGGTGCTCACCGAGCCCGTCCCGTGGACCGGCCCCGGCGGCCCCGGCGGCCGTCCGCGCCGCGCGGGCGTGTCGTCGTTCGGCGTCAGCGGCACCAATGCGCACGTGCTGCTGGAGCAGGCCCAGGACGCCGAGCCCGAGCCAGAGCCCGAGCTGGAGCCCGAGTCCGAGTTCGGCACCGTCGTCGAACAGGACGGTCCGGCAAGGCCCTTGGTGTTCCCGCTGTCCGCCCGCTCCGCGGCGGCGCTGCGCGGCCAGGCCGAACGTCTCGGCGCGCACCTGCGGGAGCGGCCCGGGGCGCGGCTCGCCGATATCGCCCACTCGCTGGCCGGCACCAGGACGCCGATGGAGCATCGCGCCGCGCTGGTGGCGGACGGCCGGGACGGCCTCCTGGCGGCCTGCGCCGCGCTGGCCGCGGGCGACCCGGCGCCCGGCGCGTGGACCGGCCGGGCCCGCCGCGGCAGGCTCGCGTTCCTCTACACCGGTCAGGGCAGCCAGCGGCCCGGCATGGGCGCGGCGCTCGCCGGGGCGTTCCCCGCCTACGCCGAGGCGCTCGACGAGGTCGCCGCGCACATCGACCCGCTGCTGGGCCGGTCGCTGCGCGACCTGCTTGCCGCGGAGCCCGGCACGCCGCAGGCCGAGGCGCTGCACGGCACCGACCTGGCCCAGCCGGCGCTGTTCGCGCTGGAAATCGCGCTGTCCCGGCTGCTCGCCACCTGGGGCATACGGCCCGACGCCGTTCTCGGGCACTCCGTCGGCGAGCTGGCCGCGGCGCACGTCGCCGGGCTGCTGACGCTGCCCGACGCCTGCGCCCTCGTCGTCGCCCGCGGCCGCCTGATGGCGGCGGCGCCCGGCGGCGGCGCGATGGCCGCGATCGAGGCGAGCGAGCCCGAGATCGAGCCGTTCCTCAGCGGGAACGCGGACCTGGTGTCGCTCGCCGCCGTCAACGGGCCCTCGGCCGTGGTGATCTCGGGCGACGCCGACGAGGTCGCCAGGATCGCGGCGGCCTGGCGGGACAAGGGCCGCAGAACGAAGGACCTCAAGGTCAGCCACGCGTTCCACTCCCCGCATCTGGCCGGGGTCCTGGACGACTTCCGCGCCGTCGCGGACGGCGTCACCTACCACCGGCCCACCGTTCCGGTGGTGTCCAACGTGACCGGCGCGCTCGCCGACTTCGCGGAGATCGGCACCCCCGACTACTGGGTGCGGCACATGCGTGGCACCGTCCGCTTCGCCGACGGGGTCGCCGCCCTGCTCGGCCACGGCGTGAGCGCCTGCCTCGAAGTGGGGCCCGACGGGGTGCTGACCGGCATGGGGCAGGGCTGCGTGCCCGCGGACGCGGACACGCGGTTCCTGCCGACGCTGCGGGCGGACGGCGACCCCGTCACCGACGTCACCACGGCCGTGGCACGGCTGCACACCGTGGGGCGGCAGCCCGACTGGGAGGCGTTCCACGCCGGGCTCGCGCCGCGCCGCGTCGACCTGCCGACGTACGCGTTCGCCCGCGAGCGCTACTGGCTGGACGCCGGGCCCGTCGCGGCGGGTTCCACGACCACAGCCGCGACCGCGCCCGCCCCGGTGGCCCCGGTGGCCTCGGCGGCGCAGGCGGGCGACGAGGCGCCGGGCGACCCCTGGGGCGGCCTCGTGCCCGAGGAACGGCAGGCGGCGGCCCTCGACCTGATACGCCGCCACGTCGCCGCCGTTCTCGGCCACGCCGACGCCGGCGCCGTCGAACCCGACGTCGCCTTCAGCGACATGGGCTTCACCTCGCTGACCGCCGTCGAACTGCGCAACAGCCTCGTCGCCGCCACCGGCGTCGACCTGCCCGCCAGCCTCGTCTTCGACCACCCGACGGCGCGCGCCGCCGCCGCGCACCTCGCGGCCGAGGCCGCGGGCACCTCCGGCGCCGCGCGGGCCGCACGGCTGCGGGCCGTCGCGGCGTCCCGCAGTACCGCGGACGAGCCGATCGCCATCGTCGGCATGGGCTGCCGCTACCCGGGCGGCGTGCGTTCCCCCGAGGACCTGTGGCAGCTGCTCGCCGCGGGCGGCGACGGCATCACCCCGTTCCCCGACGACCGCGGCTGGGACCTCGACGGCATCTACCACCCCGACCCGGACCACCCCGGCACGACGAACGGCAGGGAAGGCGGCTTCATCGACGGCGCCGACCTGTTCGACGCCGCGTTCTTCGGCATCAACCCGCGCGAGGCGCTGGCCATGGACCCGCAGCAGCGTCAGCTGCTCGAAGTCGCCTGGGAGGCGCTGGAACGGGCCGGTATCGACCCGTCGGCGCTGCGCGGCAGCGACGCGGGCGTGTTCGTCGGGGCCGCCACCCAGGACTACGGCTCCGACACGGCGGAACTGCCGGACGGCGTCGAGAACTACCTGATGACGGGCAACACCGGCAGCGTCATCTCCGGCCGCCTGTCCTACACCTTCGGCCTCGAAGGGCCGTCGCTGACCGTCGACACCGCCTGCTCCTCCTCGCTGACCGCGCTGCACCTGGCCGCCCGCGCGCTGCGCGAGGGCGAGTGCTCGCTGGCCCTGGCCGGCGGCGTCATGGTGATGCCCTCGCCGACGCCGTTCGTCGCGCTCGCCAAGCAGCGCGGCCTCGCCGAGGACGGCCGCTGCAAGCCGTTCGACGCGGCCGCGGACGGCACCGGCTTCTCCGAGGGCGTCGGCATGCTCGTCGTCGAACGGCTCGGCGACGCCCGCCGCAACGGCCACCAGGTGCTCGCCGTCGTCCGCGGCTCCGCCGTCAACTCCGACGGCGCGAGCAACGGCCTGACCGCGCCCAACGGGCCCTCCCAGGAACGCGTCATCGCCGCCGCGCTCGCCGACGCCGGACTCGCCCCGGCGGACGTCGACGCGGTGGAGGCCCACGGCACGGGCACCCGCCTCGGCGACCCGATCGAGGCCCAGGCCGTCATCGCCACCTACGGCCAGGACCGCGACGCCGAACGGCCGCTGTGGCTGGGCTCCATCAAGTCCAACATCGGGCACAGCCAGGCCGCCGCCGGCGTGGCGGGCATCATCAAGATGGTCGAGGCGATGCGGCACGGCACCCTGCCGGCGACCCTGCACCTCAAGGAGCCCACGCCGCACGTCGACTGGTCCCGCGGCGCCGTCGCCCTCCTCGCCGAGGCCACCCCGTGGCCCGGCGGCCCCGGCGGCCGTCCGCGCCGCGCGGGCGTGTCGTCGTTCGGCGTCAGCGGCACCAACGCGCACGTGCTGCTTGAGGAGCCCGCCCCCGAGGACCGGCCGGCCGGCCCCGGGACCGAAAGCGGCGGAGAGGGCGAGGAAGCGGCCGGGCCAGGGCCGTTCGTGGCGCTGCCCGTCTCGGCCAGGACCGGGACCGCGCTGCGCGCCCGGGCCGCCGGGCTCGCCCGGCACCTGACGCGGGAGCGCACCGGCCGGCCCGTCGACGTGGCGCACTCGCTGGCCACCGGGCGCGCCGCGCTGACCCGGCGCGCCGCCGTCCTCGGGCGCGACCGGGCCGGGCTGGCCGAGGCGCTGACCGCCCTCGCCGAGGACCGCCCGCACCCGTCCGTCGTCACCGGCCAGGCCGCGGCGGACGCGGCCAGGCCCGTGTTCGTCTTCCCCGGGCAGGGCTCGCAGTGGACCAACATGGCCATGGAACTCCTCGACGGCGCACCGGCCTTCGCCGACCGCCTCGCCGAGTGCCAGCAGGCGCTCGACCCGTACATCGACTGGTCGCTGACCGCCGCGATCCGTGGCGAGCCGGACGCGCCGTCGATGGAGCGCCTGGACGTGGTGCAGCCCGCGCTGTTCGCCGTCATGGTGTCCCTCGACGCGCTGTGGCGCGCCCACGGGGTGCGCCCGGCCGCCGTACTCGGCCACAGCCAGGGCGAGATCGCCGCCGCCTGCTCCGCGGGCGCGCTCACCCTCCAGGAGGCGGCCCGGCTGGCCGCGCTGCGCAGCCGCGCCTACCAGCGGCTGGCCGGCACCGGCGCCATGGGCTCCGTCCTGATGCCGCACGAGCAGGTCGAGTCGCATCTGGAACGGTGGGCCGGGCGGGTCTCGGTCGCCGCCGTCAACAGCCCGGGGAGCACGGTCGTCTCCGGCGACCCGGCGGCCGTCGAGGGGCTGCTGGCCGAACTGGGCGACGCGGGCGTCAAGGTGCGGCGCATCGCCGCCGCCACCGCCGCCGGGCACTCGCCGCACATCGAGGCCCTGCGCTTCGAGATCGACACCGCGTTCGACGGCATCGAGCCGCGGCCGTCCGACGTCGCGTTCTGCTCCTCCGTCACCGGCGACCTCACCGGCACCGAAGCACTCGACGCCGCCTACTGGTTCGCGAACCTGCGGCGCACCGTGCGGTTCGACCGCGCCGCCAGGACGCTGATGGCGGCGGGCCACCGCGCGTTCATCGAGCTGAGCCCGCACCCGGTGCTCACCCTCAGCCTCCAGGAGACCGCGGCGTCCCTCGGCCGCGACATCGTCGCGCTCGGCTCGCTGCGGCGCGACGAGGGCGGCACCGAACGCTTCCTCACCTCACTCGCCGAGGCCCACGTGCACGGCGTCGGCGTCGACCTCGCGGCCGCCGCGCCGGGCGGCAGGCGCGTCGCTCTGCCCACCCAGCCCTGGGAGGGCAGCCGCTACTGGCTGGCCCCCGGGCGCGGCGCGGGCGACCTCGCCGCCGCGGGCGCCGAGGGCGAGCCGCACCCGCTGCTCGGCGCGCACGTCGCGCTGCCCGACGGCGGCCTCGTCCTCACCGGGCGGCTCGCCGTGACCGACGTGCCGTGGCTCGCCGACCACGCCGTCGCCGGAACGGTGCTGGTGCCGGGCGCGGGCCTGCTCGAACTGGCGCTGCGCGCCGGCGCCGCCACCGGCGCGGCGCGCGTCGCGGAACTGACCCTGCACACCCCGCTGGTGCTGCCGGAACGCGGCGGCGTGCAGCTGCGGCTCGTCGTCGACCCGCCGGGCCCCGGCGGGCGGCGCGCCCTGGGCATCCACACCCGGCAGGCCGACGACGAGCCGTGGCTGCGGCACGCCGACGGCCTGCTGGCCCCGGCGACCGGCGACGCCCCGGCGGACGGGGTGTTCGCGGCGTGGCCGCCCGAGGGCGCCGAGGCCGTCGGCCTGGACGGCGCCTACGAGCGGCTCGCGGAGGCGGGCTACGACTACGGCCCCGCATTCCAGGGCCTTGCCGCCGTGTGGCGCCGCGGCGAGGACACGTTCGCCGAAGTGCGGCTCGCCGAACGCGAACGCGCCGAGGCCGAACGCTACGGCCTGCACCCCGCGGCGCTCGACGCCGCGCTGCACGCCGCGGCGGCCGGCCGCGCCGACACCGCGGTGCGGCTGCCGTTCTCCTGGGCGGGCGTCGACCTGCACGCCACGGGCGCCGCGACCCTGCGGGTGCACCTGACGGCCAGCGGCGGCGACGCGATGGCGGTGCGCATCGCCGACGGCGCCGGGCGGCCGGTGCTGACCGCGGACGCCCTGGTGACCAGGCCCGTCGACGTCGACGCCGTGAAGCGGGCGGGGGAACGGACCGACGCCGCCCGCACCTGGCTGTACGAGACGGCCTGGACGCCCCTGGCCGCCACGGCGCCGCCCGCGCCCGCCCCCGGCCGGTGGGCCGCGCTGGGCGGCATCGCCGCCGCGGAAGGGCTCCAGGCCGTCGGCGTGCCCGTCGACGCCTACCACGACCTGGCCGAGCTGGCCGCGGCCGTTGCCGCGGGCACCCCCGCGCCCGAACTGGTCCTCGCCCTCGCCGACGGCCCGGCACCAGCAGGCCCCGGCGAGACGAGCGAGGACCTGGCGCGGCGCACGCACGAGGCGGCACGCCGGACACTGGCGCTGGTCCGCGACTGGCTGACCGCGCCCGGACTTGCCGCCGCGCGGCTCACGCTGCTCACGCGCGGCGCCGACGCCGACCCGGCCGCGGGCGCGCTGTGGGGCCTGGTGCGGTCCGCGCAGTCGGAGAACCCGGGCCGGCTGACGCTGCTCGACGCGGCGGGCACGGACGAGGAGGTGCCGTGGCGGGACGTCGCCGCGGCCCTGGCGGTCGCCGACGAGGAGCAGCTGTCGATCCGTTCCGGCGCCGTCCACGTGCCGCGGCTCGCCCCCGCGCCCGGCGCCGCCGACGCGTCGCCGGAGGCGCTGCCGGGCACCGCGCTGATCACCGGCGGCACCGGCACCCTCGGCCGGCTCGTCGCCAGGCACCTGGTGACCCGGCACGGCACCACGCACCTGCTGCTGGCCAGCCGCAGCGGCGAACGGGCCGACGGCGCGGCCGAGTTCGCCGCCGAAATGGAGAAGCTCGGCGCGGCGGTCACCACGGTCGCCTGCGACGTCGCCGACCGCGACGCGCTCGCCCGGCTCCTCGCGGACGTTCCGGCGGAGCACCCGCTGACCACCGTCGTGCACGCCGCCGGCGCCCTCGACGACGGTCTCGCGGTGTCGCTGACGGACGAGCAACTGGCGCGCGTGCTGCGGCCGAAGGCCGACGCCGCCGCCCACCTCGACGAGCTGACCGCGGGCCTGGACCTGAAGGCGTTCGTCCTGTTCTCCTCCGCCTCCGGCACCTTCGGCGGCCTCGGCCAGGCCAACTACGCCGCGGCGAACGCCTTCCTCGACGCACTGGCCGCGCGCCGCCGCGCCGCCGGCCGGGCCGCCGTGTCCCTGGCCTGGGGCACCTGGGCACCCGCGAGCACCATGACGGCGCTCACCGAGACGGACCTGCGCCGCATGGCCAGGGGCGGCATCGTGCCGCTCACCGCGGAACAGGGCCTGGCGCTGCTCGACACCGCCCTCGCCATGCAGGACCGGCCCGCGCTGGTCCCGGTGCGTCTCGACCTCGACGCGCTCGGCGCCCAGGCGGAGGCGGCGGGCGTGCCCGTTCCCGGCCTCTTCCGCGGCCTGGTGCGGCCCGCCGTGCGGCGGGCCGCGCAGCACGCGGCCGACCCGGGCGCCGGGCAGCGGCTCGCCGCCCTGCCGGACGGCGAACGGCTCGCCGCACTGCTGGAGGTGGTGCGCGAGCAGACCGCGACCGTCCTGGGCCACGGCGCGGCCGACGCAGTCGACGCCGAGGCGGGCTTCGGTGAACTCGGCTTCGACTCGCTGACGGCCGTCGAACTGCGCAACCGGCTCGGCACCGCCACCGGCCTGACGCTGCCGCCCACCCTCGTGTTCGACCACCCCACCCCGGCCGACCTGGCGCGGCGGCTGCACACCGAGCTGGGCGAGGCCGCCGCCGCCCCGGCGGCGACGCCGGGCGCGGCGAACGGCGGGCCGGCGGGGGGCGGCAGCCTGCTGCCGCTGTTCGCGGACGCCGTGGAACGCGGCGAGATCAGGGAGTTCGTGGGCGCCATGAACGCGCTGTCCCGCTTCCGCCCGGCCTTCGACGACGCGCCGGGCGACGCCGCGGGCGTGCGGCTCGCGGGCGGCGACGAAGGACCGCTGCTGCTGTGCCTGCCGCCGGTCATCGGCGTCTCGGGACCGCACCAGTACGCGCGGTTCGCCGCCGCGCTCCGCGGCAGGCGCACGGTGGTCGCCCTGCCGCACCCCGGGTTCCGCACCGGCGAGCCGGTCGCCGCCACCGCCCGCGCCCTGGCGCGCGCCCACGCGGCGACGGCGCTGCGGATCGCCGCGGGGACACCGTTCGTGGTGGTCGGGTACTCCTCCGGCGGCTTCGTCGCACACGCCGTCGCCGAGGAACTCCAGGCCGCGGGCACCGCCCCGGCCGGCGTCGTCCTGCTGGACAGCTACCCGCCGGACGAGACGCAGCTGCTGGAACGGCTCATCCCGGCGGTCGTCCGCGGCATCCAGGACCGCAAGGACCGCATGCTGGGCGGCGAGGACGACGCGTGGCTCACGGCCATGGGGCGCTACATGGGCTTCGACTGGACGCCCTCGCCGGTCGCCGCGCCGACGCTGCTGGTCCGCTCCGGCGAACCGCTCCCCGGGCTGCCGGAGAACGAGCCGTGGCAGGCCACGTGGAAGCACCCGCACGACGCGGTGGACGTGCCGGGCGACCACTTCACGATGATGGAGGAGCACGCCGCCGCGGCGGCGGCGGCGGTGGAGGAGTGGCTGGCGCGCTGACGGGGCGGCCCGCGCGGGCCAGCGGCAGCACCACCTCGTCGACCAGCCGGTGCCCCTCCTCGCGCGGCACGGACTCGCCCATCATCAGCCAGCGGAACATCACGAGGGCGGGCGCGATCTGCCACAGCATCTCGACGTCGGCGTCCGGGGCGATCTCGCCGCGCTCCCTGGCGCGCGCGAACGCCCCCGCGGCCACCTGCCTGCGCGTGTCGAGGAAGCCCTCCCGCAGCGCAGTCGCCAGCTCCTCGTTCCGCCGCTTCTCGTCGATGAGCCCGGCCATCACGTCGGCCAGCCGCTCCATCTCGTTCAGCAGGTCGTCCATGCCCGCCAGCAGGTCGCCGCGGAGGCTGCCGGTGTCGTACTCGGCCGGCAGGTGGCTGACCGCGTGCACGAACGCGGCGACGACCAGCGCCGACTTGGACGGCCACCGCCGGTACACGGTGGCCTTGCTCGCGTGGACACGTGACACGACCTCGTCGATGGTCAGCCGCTCGTAGCCGGTCTCTTTGAGGACATCGAGCGTGGTGGTCAGCAGTTCATCCATGCGGGCCTGGCCACCCCGCAGCGGTGCGACGGACATGTGATCAGCTTACGTCGCGACCGACCGTACGGTACGAGGCGGTACCGTACACGCGCGGTGCGGCCGGTCGCATCTTCAAGCGGTCAGGGGGCGCCTGGCGCGATTCCATCGTGCACTCGATCATCCGCGACGAGTGGACGGCCGCGCTGCGGGCGTGAGCCCGACGACCTCTGCCCCAGCCGCCCGCCGGGCCCGGGGGAGGGATGGCGGGCGGGCGGCGGGGCCCCGCGGCCCGCCGTCAGGCCACTTCCACGTAGTCGATTTCGGCCCAGCGGCTGAGGTGCTGGAGGCGGATGGTGTTGTGGCCCGCGGTCAGTTCGACCGGGACGGAGACCTCCGTCCAGTTCTCCCAGCCGTGGTTCTGGTAGGCGACGGTGCCGACGCGGGTGCCGTTCACCGACAGGGCGTGCTCGGCGTTGCCGTAGCCGGCCGCGTAGCCGATGTGCAGGGTGTGGGCGCCGGCCCCGGCCGCGAACACCCGCACGTCGACCCAGCTGTCGGCGTGGTCGATGCCGGCGGCCACCGCGCCCTGGGAGGCCGAGGAAGTCTGCCGTACCGCGGCGCGGTTGAGCGTGCCGCGCTCCGCCTCGTGCCGTACCCGGCTGCCGCGCACCACCGGGTAGTCGCCGTCCCAGCCCAGCTCGGCCACGTACATGCCGCGTCCGCCGGCCGCGCGGGCGCCGTGGAAGAAGATCCGCCCGTCGCCGATGTCGGCGCCGCCCGGTCCGCTGACCGTTCCGTCGAGGCTCGCGGTCGTCATCAGCGGCCGGTAGGCGCGCGTGTACGGGCCGGTCAGGCTGGGGGAAACCGCGTAGCTGGTCTGGTAGTTGGGCGTGGAGTACACCCCGGCCGAGTAGAAGAGCACGTACTGCGAGGCCCGTTTCACCAGCACCGGGGCCTCGATCACCCCGTCCTCGGACGGCAGGTTGTTGCGCAGCAGCTCGGTGCGCGCGCCGAGGAGGGTCACGCCGTCCTCGGCCACGCGCTGGAGCCACAGGATCGCGGGCCTGCCCACGGCGTTGCCGTCGTTCTTGTAGAGCAGGTAGCGGGTGCCGTCGGTGTCGACGAAGCTCGACGGGTCGATGTCGCCGCCCTCGTCCGGGTCGCAGACCAGCGGCTGGGCCGAGGTGGGCACGAACGGCCCGGCGGGCGCGTCGGCGAGCGCGGCGCCCAGGCACATGCGGCCGGACGCGGCGTCGGGTCCGGTGAAGTACATCAGGTACCGGCCGTCGGCGCGCCGGGAGACGTCCGGGGCCCAGAAGCCGCCGCTGCCGGTCCAGGCCGGGGGCTCGGGCATGGCGTTGCCCTGGATGGTCCACGGCCCGTCCGGGCCGTCCGCGGTGGCGTACGGCACGCGGCCGTGCCGCGAACTGGTGGAGTACGCCCAGTGGGTGCCGTTCTCGGTGAACACGTCCGGGTCGGGGAAGTCGTCGTCGATCACCAGTCCCGGGGCGACCGAGCTGGGGGCGGGGGCGGCGGCCTCCTGGGCGTTCGCGGCGGCGGGGGAGAGCGGCAGCAGCGCGGCGAAGACCGCCACCGCGCCGAGCAGCGCGCCCGTCGTGATGCGCATGACGTGGCCCTTTCTACACGGGAGTCGGGGACGTGCGGGACGTGCGTCGGCTCCTGCGGGGCGGGGGCCGCGCCGTGCGGCCCCCGCCCCGCGCGGCGCTACCTGCCCGCCTGGAGCGCTGCCCAGGTCTGCGGGCCGACGAGGCTGTCGGCGGACAGCCCGCGGCTCGACTGGTAGTCGCGGACGGCCTCGCCGGTGAGCGGGCCGAAGATGCCGTCGACGGAGACGGTGCGGCCGAGCGCGGCGGTCAGCGCCCGCTGGAGCCGTGACACGGCCTCGCCCGTGCTGCCCTCGCCGAGCGAGGCGGTGGGTCCTGCGGACAGCAGCGCCGTCCAGGTGCTCCTGCCGACGACGCCGTCGGCGGGCAGGCCGATCGCCGTCTGGAAGGAGCGGACCGCGGCCGCCGTGGTGGGACCGAAGTCGCCGTCGGTCTCCCCGGCGTCGTGCCCGTTGGTGGTCAGCAGGTGCTGGAGGGCCGCCACCTGGGGACCGCTGTCCCCTTCGGCGAGCGAGCTGTAGGCGGGGAAGTCCAGCTCGGGGGCGCCGGGTTCACCCGGGTCGCCGCCGACCAGCTCCATGTAGTAGTCCCAGTCCCAGTGCGGCCCCGGGTCGGTGTGGTCGTTGCCCGGGACCTCCACGTGGCCGAGGATGTGCTCCCGGTCCTTGGGGATGCCGTGCCGGTCGGCGAGGTGGCTCGTCAGAGCCGCGGAGGAACGGTACATCGCGTCGGTGAACCACGCCGGTTCGTCGACCCAGCCCTCGTGCTCGATGCCGATGCTGTAGGGGTTGCCCGACCGCGCGTGCCAGGCGGTGTCCGCGTCGCGGACCGTCTGCGTGACCTCGCCGTCCGAGGAGCGGATCACGTAGTGGGCGCTGACCTGCGAGTCCGGGTTCTGGAACCAGCTGATCGCCCCGGCGTAGGAGCCCTGGGTGACGTGGATGACGACGGCGCTGATCGACTGGGTGCGGCCGGAGGCGTAGTTCGCCTCGTGTGCCGGGACCCAGCGCGCGGCCGGGTAGTCCTCGCTGAGTGCGACCGGTCCCGCGGTGGCGTACCGGCCGCGTTCCGGCGCGACCGCGCGGG
Source organism: Streptomyces johnsoniae (assembly GCF_031845565.1). Taxonomy (NCBI): domain Bacteria; kingdom Bacillati; phylum Actinomycetota; class Actinomycetes; order Kitasatosporales; family Streptomycetaceae; genus Streptomyces; species Streptomyces johnsoniae. The sequence goes on from NZ_JAVREV010000027.1 coordinate 15,506, forward strand.
GCGTGACCTCGACCGTCTCACCGCCGCCGACGGGCGCCCTGACACCGTCTCGCAGCAGCTCGTAGACGGTGTCCGCGTAGAGGCGGGCGGTGGAGTCCTCGGTGGCGCCGCCGTACCGCGCGACCACCGGGTACCAGGCGTCGAGGTCGGCGCGGTCGTGGGGGGACAGGCCGAGCGTGTCGGCGTACTCCCGGAGCACGGCGGCCCCGCCGCGGATGTTCGCGGCGGTGTCCTGCCGCAGCTCCGCGACCGGCAGGCCGGTCTCCGCCGCGGCGGTTTCCAGGGTGCGGTGGGTGGGGTTGCTCACCAGGTGCATCACGCCGTAGCCGCGGGCCTGGCTCGGCAGGCCGTCGTGGCCGTCGAGGCGGGATTCGCCGTAGCCGACCGCGACCAGCAGGTCCCGGGGAACGTCGTACTGTGCGGCTGCCTCGCCGAACGCGGCGGTCACCGGTGCGGCGTCGGCGGCGGCGTCGGTGGCGGCCGCGGGCTGGGCGGGGGCGAGCAGCGCCGCGAGGGCCGCTCCCGCGAGGGCGGTGACACCGATCCGACGGGGTGGGGCAGATCGTCTGGACACGCTTCTCCGTTCGCAGATACCGTGCGCACGCCCCGTGGGGTCGGGCGTGCGCCGGCTCCCACCCTCGGGCAACGCCATGACCATGTCAATCGGCCGGGGGGATACCCATCCGGACCACACGGGTACGGCGCGGCGGCCCGTACCGGGGCCGCCGCGCCGTACCCGGGCCGAACGCGCCCCGCCCGCGCGTGGCGTGCCGTCAGTCCCCGGCCGCGTTGATCTCCTGCGGGAGCCTGAAGCACAGCGAGCCGAAGAGGAAGCCGGCGCCGATGGCCCCCATGACGACGATGTCGTCCCGCTTCGCCCTGCCCTCCATGGCCAGGCGCCAAAGCGACGTCAGGGGCGACACCGAGGCCGTGTTGCTCAGCGTGTCGGCGGTGACGGGCACCCGTTCGGTGTCCGCCCCGACGATGCGCGCCAGTTCGCGCACGAGCCGGGCGTTGGCCTGGTGCAGCGCGAAGCCGCTCACGTCGTCCACCGTGACGCCGGCGGAGGAGAGCGTCTCGGTGATGGACTTCGGCAGCCGGGTCAGCGCCTCCCTCAGCACCACCCGCCCGTCCATCTGGAGGTAGGGGTTGACGGGTGTCGGAGTGCTGGAGCCGGCCGTCTCCTGGTGCACGCGCCAGGGCGCCGCCATCCGGACCGCGTCCGAGTACACGTTCCCGAGGTCGTAGGAGAGGAGGCCGTCCGGCCCCTCCGACTTCCGCAGCACCGTTGCCGCGGCGGCGTCGCCGAAGAAGATCCGCGTCACCCGGTCCGTGGGGTCGGTGCCGCCGGAGCCGCGCTCGGCGCAGACGATCAGGGCCCGTTCGAGGCCGGGCTCCTGGAGCAGGGCGGAGGCCGTGTATATCCCGTACACCGACGAGGCGCACGCGTGCTGCGTGATGTCGACGATACGCGGGCTCTCGATTCCGAGGCGCTCCGCGATGCTCACGCCCATGGACGGCATGACCCAGTCCGGGGTGGTGCACGCGACGAGCAGGACGTCGATGTCCCGCGCGCCCGCGCCCGCGGCGTCCAGGGCCTTTTCCGCGGCGCGGACGGCCAGGTCGAGCAGGCTGTCCTCCGGTTCGAGAAAACGCCGTTCACGTATGCCGGTCTTCTCCTCGATCCACTCCGGTGTCGTGTCCAGCGTTTCGCACAGCTCGGCGTTGGTGACGACCCTTTCTGGCAGGACGAGACTGACACTTTCGGGGCTCACCGGGCTGAGTTGCCACCTGGGCATGACGGCCTCCTCTTCGGCAGTGGACAAGTCGGTGGTGCCGCACTCACTTTTCCTCGAACGCCATGCGCACGCGGTCCTTGAGATAAGGGCTCGGGGTGGGGCGCGCGTCCAGTTTCACGCCGAACCACTTTTCGTACGCCGTGAGTATCTCCGCGTCGTCGGCAAGTACCTCGGTACGCGATTCCTTGCCGGTGGTGATCGTGAGCTTGTCGTCCTTGAGGATCACCCAGCCGTTTTCGAGCGGCAGGGAGCAGAACATGTTCTGGAGCAGCATGGAATCCGGGCTCGTCCGGTACCACCAGACCACCTGCTCGAAATCGGCCATCGACAGCGGGCCCTCGTAGAACTGGTACTGCGGCTTTCCGTTGCACAGCACGTCGGTGGCCTTGTCGCTCACCCTGCGCGTCGAGAAGCGGCCGTGCGGGTCGGGCTGCGGCTCGGCCGCGTCGAGCAGCACGGGGAACCGGCTGCCCTTTCCGAACCCCACGTCCACGATCCACATCGCCCCGTCGATGACGACGGTCATCATGAAATGGTTGTAGGGGGCGTTGAGTTCGCCGCCGATCCACACCCGTGCGTGATGGGCGGTCACGTCGTAGCCGAGGGACTGGAGCAGATAGAGAAAGGCCGTGTTGATCTCGCCGCAGCCGCCGCCGCGGCGCTGGTGCACGATCTTGTCGACGACCCGTTCGTCCTTGTAGTAGATCTCCTTGCCGAGGTGGTAGTCGATGCTTTCGAAGGGCACCGACATCACGTGCCGTTCGTGCAGATGCCGCAGCGCGTCCAGGTCGGGCCGCTTCGGCGGCTCGGCCCCGATGCGCTCCAGGTAGGCGGCGATGGTCGCGTCGTCCAGGATGAGAACCTCGTCGGAAGTCATCTGTTCTCAGTCCTCCTCGAATGAGAACCGGAGCGTGTTGGTCATGTGCGGGCTCGGCGTGGGCCGTTCGTCGAGCTTGATCCCGAACCACTTGTCGTACGCCGCGAGCACCGCCGCGTCGTCCGGCAGCTTCTCGGTCCGCTTCTCCCGCCCCGTGGTGAGCGTGAGCATGTCGTCGCGCAGGCTGACCCAGCCGCCGGGCAGGGGCAGGGAGCAGAAGAGGTTCGTCAGGAACGGCGAGCGCGGGTTGGTGCGGTACCACCACAGCGTCTGCCGGAAGTCGACCAGCTCCACCGGGTCGTCGTAGAAGCAGTACTGCGGCTTCCCGTTGCGGAAGATGTCGATCGCGCCGTCGTCCATCGGCCGCAGGGTGAACTCGCCCTGCGGATCGGCCTGCCTACGTCCCGCTTCGAGCAGGAGCGGATGCCTGCTGCCCTTGCCGAAACCGATGTCCACCAGCCACCGCTCGCCGTCGATGGCCACCGTGGCCAGCAGGTGGTGGTACGGGGGAGTGGACCGGTCCCCGATCCGCAGCCGGCCCTGGTGCAGCGTGATGTCGAAGCCGAGCGCTTCGAGCAGCAGGAAGAACGCCGTGTTGATCTCGTAGCAGCCGCCGCCGCGGCGCTGGTGCACGACCTTGTCGATGGCCCGTTCGTCCATGTGGATCTCGGCGCCGAGGTGGTAGTCGATGCTGTCGAAGGGCACCGACATCACGTGCCGCTCATGCAGGTGGCGCAGGGCGTCCGCATCCGGCTTCCCCGGCGGTTCGGCGGAAATGCGTTCCAGGTACTGGGCCACTGTCTTGTCATCGAGCATGGCGACTCACCTCTCTTGTCCGTTGAATCGCGGGAAGAGGACCCGGGCGTTGGCGTGGTCGATCCCGCGCAGGTCCTCGGTGCTGAAACCGCCGTGTTCCATGACGAAGCGCCCGGTGCCGACCGTGTACGACTCGGGCATCAGGGGGAAATCGGACCCGACCAGGATCTGGCTCGCGGGGGCGAAGGAGCGCAGGGCCGCGAGGGCGTGCGGGTCGCCGGTCATCGCCACGTCGAAGTACAGCCCTTGCAGCGAGCCGATCGGGTCCGCCGGCAGGCGGTCGGCGAGCGGCGGGCTGATCAGCCCGCCCGCGGCGAGCCGCCCCGCGTAGTACGCGACGCCGCCCCCGCCGTGCGGCAGGATCACCGGCAGCCCGGGGAACCGCTCAAGCGTCCGGTTGTACAGCAGCTGGGCCGCCACCCGCACGCTCTCGAACGGGAACTCGTAGAGCGAGGCCGGCAGACCGAACATCGGCTGGTCGGTGGCGGGCGGCACCGTCGGGTGCACGAACAGCGGCGAACGCCTGCGGGCCGCCTCCGCGAACAGCGGGTCCATGGCCGGGTCCCCGACGTACAGGCCCCCGTAGTTGGAGATCAGGCCCGCGCCGTCGAGCCCCAGCGTGTCCACGGCGTACACGAACTCCCGCACCACGGCGTCCATGTGCGGGAACGGCAGCGTGGCGAACGCCCCGAAACGGCCCGGGTTCGCCGCGGCCAGGCCCGCCAGGTACTCGTTCACCCGGCGCGCGAACGCCGCCGCCGGTTTCGGCGCCATCGGCGGAACGCCCGGCCAGATGCTCACCACGGCCGCCCGGATACCGTGCCGGTCCATCATGGTGAGACTGCTGTCCACACTCCACGACGGCTTGTCGACACCAGGAAGTATCGTCGGGATTCCGATGTCCTCCAGCGCGTCGCGGTAGAAATCCGGGAGGATGTGGTGGTGCACGTCGATGGCGTCCATCCACGGCCTGCCGGTGAACTCCTGGTCCGCAGCCAGCATTGATTCAGCCTCGATCCGAATCGTCGAAAAGTCTCCTGGTGTCGGTGGGCACCGGCGGCCGTGCCCGGCATCCCGTGCCCGGCGTCCGGTGCCCGTGGCGCGGGCTACGCGCGATTCGTGCCGGACGGATTGCTGATCACGCACCGCCAGACGCCGTCGGCGCCGCGCCGCACGATGTCCGTCGCCGTGCCCTCGATCCGCACGTGCTTTCCGTCCGGACCCTCGCCCTCGTGGACGTAGTCGATGATCAGGAGCGCGATGTCGCCCACGGCGTACGCGTGCCGGACCGAAAGGGAAATCGGCAGCCGGTGCGCGAGGGTTTCCTCGCCGGCCGCCCACAGTTCCTTGCCCGCCTGGTAATTCCCGGGCGAGATCACGCGCATGGCCTCCGGCTCGAAAATCTCCTTCATGGCCTGGAGATTTCCCGAGTTGAAGGCGTCCACGAACGCCGTGGCCATTTCCGCGGGCTCGACCGGCAGGCTGATCTTCTCATCAGTGGGATTCGACATGCCAACAGCACAAGGCACCCGCAAGAGCCTCATCAACCGGATGCGGACCAGTTTGTCAGGTCGTCGGCCCGGCCGCGATGAGCAGCTTTTCCCGCACCTGACGAACTATGTGCCGAATGGCTGGGCCGCCGACCGGCGCACCGATGATGATGCTGGTCACGAAGCCCAGTCGTGACGATTCCCCAGCGACGTTCACCTGCGAGGAGTGCCCCGTGACCAAGGTTGCCATCATCTTCCATTCCCGGAGCGGAAACACCTACCAGCTCGCCGCCGCCGCGGCGGATGCCGCCGCGAAGGCGGGTGCCGAGACCCGGCTGCTGAAGGTCGGCGAACTCCCCGACCCGATGGTGCTGGACAAGGAGGCGTACTCCGAACTGGAAACCGACACCGCCGACCTCAAGGTGGCGACACTTGAGGACCTCGTATGGGCCGACGCCATCATGATCGGCACGCCCGTGCACTTCGGTCTCCCCGCGCCGCAGATCATCAACTTCATCGATCACTCGGGTCCTGTCGCCATTCCGGGAAAGCTCGTGAACAAGGCGGTCACCGTATTCGCCTCCGGGTCCGCCCCGCACTCGGGGGCGCAGACCACGATCCTGGCCGTGCACAACTCGCTGTGCCACTGGGGCTCGCTCATCGTCCCCAACGGGTCGAGCGTCGAGATCCTCGGCTCCGAGAACAACGGGTCCCCGTACGGCACGTGCAGCATCTCGCGGCATGAGGCGAACAACGTGCACGAGGACAACCTGAGGGCCATCGAGTACCAGGCGCTGCGCCTGGTCGAGGTGGCCAGGGCCTACCAGATCGGGCTCCAGCAGACCGAGTCCGCCATCAAGTACGTCACCCTGGACGACCTCACCAGGAAGTTCCCCCGGCTGTCCATGAACTGACGACGGCGGCCACCGAACGGCCCCCGCGCCCCCGGGCGCCGGGGGCCGAGCCGCAGATGTCGCGACGGGTGCCCCGCCCCGGGGGCCGTGCCGCCTCGCAGCGCGCACGGCCGCCCGGGGTTCTGCCTGCCCCGCCCGGTACCGCGCCGCGCCCGCCGCGGCATGGCACCGCGCGGTGGGGTAGCCGTTACGTCAGACGCCGTGCCCCCACGGACAGCCGATGCTGTCGAACCCCCACAGGAGGAACACGTGAAACTGGTGATCTTCGGCGCCAGCGGCCCGACGGGCCGGCTCGCCACCGAACAGGCCCTCGCCGAGGGGCATTCCGTCACCGCCGTCACCCGGCGCCCGGACGCCTTCCCGGCGGGCGCACACCGACCCGAGGTCGTCGGCGCGGACGTCATGGACGCGGCCGCCGTGGACCGGGCGGTCGCCGGGCACGACGCCGTCATCTCCACGCTGGGCGTCCCCTATACGAAGGAGAACGTGACGGTCTACTCCCAGGGCGCGGCGCACATCGCGCGGGCGATGGCCGACCACGGCGTCCGGCGCCTGGTCTGCGTCAGCTCGATCGGCGTCACCCCCGAACACGCGCCGGGCGAGACGCTGATGTTCCGCAAGGTGATCGCGCCCATCCTGCTGAAGCTGGGGCGCACCATCTACGCGGACATGGGCCGCATGGAGGAACTGCTGCGCGGCACCGACCTGGAGTGGACCGTCCTGCGTCCCGCCGGGCTCTTCGACGGCGACGAGGTCACCGACTACGTCGTCGGGGAGCCGCGCATCCCCGGGCGCTTCACCTCGCGCCGCGACCTCGCGGACGCGCTGCTGCGCGCGGCCGTCGACGGGCGCCACGTCCGTTCCGCCGTGGAGGTCGTCACCACCCGGGGCGTGCCGAGCTACTTCGGCGTCTTCGTCAAGGAGGCCCTGCACATCGGGAACAAGCGGTGACACCCGCGGCGTCCTGCGGCCCGTGAGGGCCGCAGGACGCCGCCGCTACCGGGCGCGCAGCAGCGCGAGCCCCATCGACATCCCGCCGCCGAACGCGGCCAGCAGGATCAGATCGTCACGCGCCACGGCGCCCGAACGGTTGAGCCGGTCCCAGGTGACCGGCACCGAGGCGGCGCCGGTGTTCCCGTAATCGGTGACCGTGGTCGCCGTTTTCTCCAGGGGAATACCGAGCTGCGCGGCCATGTCCGCCAGCATTCTGCCGTTCCCCTGGTGCGGCACGAAGTGCGCTATCTCCTCGGGCCGCACGCCCTGGTCGGCGAGGAACGCCCGAATTCCTGGCACGACTTCGGCCTCGACGAAATCCCGAACGCCGCGGCCGTTCATGGTGAAGTAGTGCAGTCCCTCCCTGGCCGTTTCCTCCGTGGGGGGAATCCGGCTGCCGCCGGCGGGCACTCCCACGAGGTCCCGCGCGCCCGAGAAACTGGCCAGCCGCGTCGCGACGAGCTGCTGCCGGCCGCCGCGGCCCAGGACGACGGCCCCGGCGCCGTCGCCGAACAGCACGGTCGTGCGCCGGTCGTCGGGGGAGAGGATGCGTGAGTAGACATCGGCGCCGATGACGAGGGCGTGGTCGGTGTCCGCGTCCGCGAGCATACGATCGGCGACCGTCAGCGCGAACGCGAAACCGCTGCACACGGAGTTGATGTCGAAGGCCGTGGTGCCGTCCGGGGCGCCGAGTTCGTCCGCGACGACACAGGCCGTCGGCGGCTGGGGGGAGTCAGGGGTCGAGGTGGCCACGAGGACGAGCCCGAGCTGCGAGGCACGGACGCCCGCCTGGTCCATGGCCGCTCGTGCGGCGGCCAGGGCCAGGTCGGACGTCGCCTCCTCGGATTTGGCCCAACGGCGTTCGCGAATGGCGGTTTTCCGGTGGATCGCCTCCTCGGTCGTCCCCACCAATTCGCCCACGTCCTTGTTGGTGATGACGCGGCTCGGCACGTAGGAACCCGTTCCGAGCACGCCTGCAACCCGGTGCGCAGCACCGTATGTGATCATTTATTGCTCCGTTATCGTCCAGTCAGTGGCGGAGCACCGCACCCATGAAAAAGCACTTGGGAAACAGGACAGTGCACGTGCACGGAGACGGTCCAGATAATGCGTACAGGTCTGTCAGGTGAGCGGCGGCGGTATGACCGGCCGCCCGGCCGCGAAGGTGGCTATGATGCGGAGCGGACCCACGCCTCAAGCCCGTCCAGGACGTACGTGAGGCCGAGGCGGAAGTTTTCGTCCCACTCGTCGTCCAGCACGTAAGCGTGGTCGAGCAGCGTCGGATACCGGTGGCTGTGGCGGCGCAACTGCTCGTGCGCCGCGTGGCGTTCCGCGTCCGTCCAGCGCAGGTTCGACTGGCTCACGGTGGAGCCCTGGACGTGGCTGTACAACAGCCAGCACGCCGCCTGGACGTGCCGGCCCGTGAGCCCGGCCCGGACCAGCGTCGCCTGGAGGTACTCCATCCACATCAGGAAGTTGGGCCCTATCACCGGCCGCTGCCGCAACGGCAGCGCCGCCGACCAGGGGTGCTTCAGAAGCGTGGCCCGGCATCCGGCGAGCAGCGCGACCACGTCGTCCCGCCAGCTCCCGGCGTGCTCCCCACGCACCGCGGCCTCGGTGAAGATGGCGTCCACCGCGAGGTCGATGACATCGTCCTTGGTGTCGATGTGCCAGTAGAGGGTGGTCGCGCCCACCTGGAGGCGCTCCGCGAGGTGGCGCATCGTCAGCCGCTCGATACCCTCCTCGTCCAGCAGGGCGACGGCCGCCTCGGTGATGCGCTCCCTGGTCAGGGGCGGCCCGTTCCGCGTGGCGGGCGGCGGTCGCAGCCATACGCTCCGACCACCGCATGTGGGCGCCGCGTCGTCCTCCTGTGGCTTACCCGTGATGATCTCCACCGCCCTTCCCCGGTCATCGTATCCCCGGTGGTAAAAGGGGGTAGTACATTGATCGGGGGGTGGATCAATGTACCGGTGCTCGTTCCGTGTTCGGCGGCTGATGTATGGGTGATGGTGCCGTTCGCCGGGCGCCCGCCGGCCGGCCGCGCTCCCCTTCGCCCCCTCGCCCGGCGCCGCGCGGCCCGTCCGCCGTCGGCACCCCGGCGGAGCCCGCGCAACGGAGACCTCGCATGAAGCTCGTCGTGTTCGGCGCCAACGGCCCCACCGGACGCATGGCCACGGCCATGGCGATGACCGCGGGCCACAGCGTGACCGCGATCACCCGCCGGCCCCTCGCCTTCCCCTTCAACGACGTGGCGCTCCAGATCGCCGCGGCCGACGTGCTGGACGCCGACGCGGTGGACTGGGTGATGGCAGGACAGGACACGGTCATCTCGGCCATCGGCGTGCCCGCGGGCAGCAAAGACGTATCGCTCTATTCGCGGGGCACCTACAACATCGTCAAGGCGATGGTCCGCCATGGGCTGCGGCGCGTCGTCTGCGTGAGCTCCGCCGGTGTCGCGGGCACCGGCCCGCCGGACGGGACACCGGTGCCCCGCGGGAACGTCCGGCCGCTGCTGCGGCGGCGGTGGCGAGGTGTCCACGAGGACATGCGGCGCATGGAGAGCATCGTGCGGGCGAGTTCTCTCGACTGGACCATCGTCCGTCCCGCGGTACTTTTCGACGACGACACGGTCACGGACTACCGGGTGACCGGGGACGAGGTGCCAGGCCGGTACACCTCACGCGCCGACCTCGCCCACGCGCTGCTCACTCGCGCCGTCGGCAGCCGCGACCGCGGCAGGACCATTCATGTGGTCACCACCGGGCGAACGCCGGGGCCGGCCCTCCTGCGGCCGCTGCGGCGCGCTGCTTCCGATCCCTTTCCCTACCGCTGATTTGCTGCCGCACTCCTGCTGGAGCGGCGATCCCCGGGCCACGGCGCGGCAACTCCGACGGAAAGGCGCGCTTTCGCCGGCGTGCGCGCGGTGGCGGGCTCCACATCAGCCGTGCGGGGTTTCCCGTTCAGGGTCGAGCAGTCCGGCGAGAGTATAGGTCTCGTCGGCTGGGCCCGGCAGATCCTCGCGCAGGACGGTGCCTTCGAGGCGGCCCGCCAGCGTGTAGGTTTCCTCCGAGGAGGCCGCCTGCCGTGTCGTGTCCGATGATTCGGGCGTTTGATCCTCCGGTCCTGCTTTGCCGCTCATACCTGCGACGGTGCAAGCGTGGGCCGGAGTGGTCAACCGGGACGGGAACAGTTCGTCACCTCCCCTCCGGAGCCCCGGACGTCGCCGGGTCCCGCCTCCCGCGTTCTCCCTCATCAGGGTGGCAGGTGACATAAAAAGATGCCGGTGGTGGTGGCGTGAGGGAAGCGGCAATAAAGTCAGGTCCGGTTTGTTGATTCCCATGCAGCGGACAAGGTGCGACAGGGGCGCACAGGAAGGTGTAAGGGACGTTGGCGGCGGGTAACGGCTGCGCGCTGGCCGAGTAGCCGGTTGATTCCAGACCATGTCACCGCACGGTGACGACTTGCTGCCGGAGGGACACCGGCAGGGTCTTCCAGGGGGAACTGCGGAATCATCACCCCGTCATGCCCGCGTGCGAAACCGTCGAGATCCGCATAGGTGTTGCCACAAAAGTCCGCAGGCGCTGGCTCTTGGCTTGCGGGAGCAATCTACTCGGGGGTACGCCGTGAATGCAGTCTGGCTTCCATTGGCACGGATAGAACGCGACAGTGGCTACGCGAGTGGTTTAACTGGAGACGTGGGGCGCTCCGGGAGTTTGCTCGCCGAAATATCACGGTCGCTATTCGCTTCGCTACCGCGCGCTGACCAGCGCAACAAAGGTGTCGAATACGTTCGGGGTCTCCTGGAGACTCCCGGGCGCAAATCAATCAGAAACATGGCCCACCTGCTCGGCGGCCGGGCGACGGACCAGAGCCTGCACCACTTCATCAGCGAGTCGACCTGGGACTGGACACCGGTGCGCCAGGCCCTGGCGCAGTACCTGGTCCCGCGCCTGCCGGTGGCCGCCTGGGTGGTGCAGAACATGGTGATCCGCAAGGCCGGGCAGCACTCGGTCGGCGTGGACCGCAAGTTCGTCCCGGCCGCGGGCCGCGTGCTCAACGCGCAGCAGGCCATCGGGGTATGGGCCGCCTCGGGCAGCCGGAGCAGCCCCGTCAACTGGGGTCTCCACCTGCCCCAGGGCTGGATCGAGGACGCCCCGCGGCGGAGCCGTGCCTCGATCCCGGACAATGCCGAGCTGGAGACGCTCGCCGACCGGGCCGCGAAACTGTGTGTCGAGCTGGTATCCGATTGGGCGATGCCCGTCCGGCCCGTCGTCTTCGACTCCCGCCTGATGGACGTCACCACGATCGTCGACCGGCTCGGCCGCCGGGGCATCCCGTTCGTGACCCGCATCGACGCATCGGTGCCCCTCACCGTCACCGACCCGGCGCTGACCGGCCACCGCGGCTCTACGGTCATGCAGGCGGCGGAGATCGTACGAGCCGCCAAGGGCACGTCGCAGCCCGTCCGCCGGCGCGAGCCAGGCCCCGGCGGCGCCCTGCGTCCCGGCCGGCTGGCGCACGTGGCCGTCAAGTACCACGCCGGAAGGACGGGGCTGCGCAGGGCGTGCGGCGCCCGGCAGATGGTGCTGCTCGGCCTCGCCGACAACAACGCGCCGGACGCGCCGCAGCTGTGGCTCACCGACATGCTGAAGGTGCACCCCGCCGTCCTGCTCAAGCTCTGCGCGCTGCTCGACCGCGTCGAGTACGACTTCGACGAGGTCGCCAAGAACGTCGGCATCGAGGACTACGCGGGCCGCTCGTTCGACGGCTGGCACCGGCACGTGACCCTGGCCTCGGCCGCGCACGCCGTGTCCGTCCTGACGTCCGCGCACGGCACGTTCGCGGCGGGCGGCACGGGCTGACCCCGCGCCGCGCGCGGCACCGCGATGGGCGGCGGCTCCCGGCACCGGGAGCCGCCGCCCACCGCCGTTCCGCCGCCCGCCGCCCGCCGCGCCCGTGCCCGTGCCCGTGCCCGGCGGTACCTGACGAAGTGACACGCGGCTCGTTGGCCACCGGCGGCCCACGGCTACAGGATCGGGTTGCCGGTCGCCGCCCGCTCGGCGCACCCCCGCACGCACCCGCGCCTCCCCGCACGCGGCCCGCGCGACGCACGCGCATACCGGTCAATCCACCACGGGAGAGATCAGTGGACAACCCTGTGCTCGACATCAAGTGCGAAACGGCGCGGCAGCAGCCGCGGTGGGACGACGCCGAACACGTCCGGCGCGTGCGGGAGGAGCTGGGGGCCGCCCCCGCGCTCGTCGACGCCGACGACGTGCACACCTTGCGTTCGGTGCTCGCCGCCGTCGCCGCGGGGCAGGCGCACGTGATACAGGCCGGCGACTGCGCCGAGGACCCCGCGGAGTCCACCGCGGGCGACGTCGCCCGCAAGGCCGGCCTGCTCGACGTGCTCGCCGGCGTCCTGAAGGGCATCACCCACCGGCCCGTGGTGCGGGCGGGACGCATCGCCGGCCAGTTCGGCAAGCCGCGCTCCCACCCCACGGAACGCGTCGGCGAACTCGAACTCCCCGTCTACCGGGGCCACATCGTCAACAGTCCTGAGCCCGACCCGCAGGGCAGGCGCCCCGACCCGCGGCGCCTGCTCGACTGCTACCAGGCGGCCGGCGAGGTGATGGACCACCTCGGCTGGCGGCGGCGCCCGGACGGGCCGCGCATCGACCCGCCGGTGTGGACCAGCCACGAGGCCCTCGTCCTCGACTACGAGGTACCGCTGCTGCGGCGCGACGCGGCCGGCCGGACCTTCCTCGCCTCCACGCACTGGCCGTGGATCGGGGAACGGACCCGGCAGGCCGACGGCGCGCACGTCACGCTGCTCGCCGCGGTCGCCAACCCCGTGGCCTGCAAGGTCGGGCCGGGCATGACCACCGGGGACCTGCTCGCGCTGTGCGAACGGCTCGACCCGGGCCGCGAGCCAGGGCGGCTCACCCTGATCGCCAGGATGGGCGCCACCGCCGTCGCCGACCGGCTGCCGCCCCTGGTGGCCGCGGTCCGGGCCGCGGGGCATCCGGTCGTCTGGCTCACCGACCCCATGCACGGCAACACCGTCACCGCACCCGACGGGCTCAAGACCCGGTACGTGGAGTGGATCGTGCGCGAGGTACAGGACTTCCAGACGGCGGTCCGCGCGGGCGACGGCGTCGCCGGCGGAATCCACCTGGAGACCACGCCCGACCAGGTGACCGAATGCGTCCCCAACCCCTCGGCCGTCGACGAGACCCGCGACAAGTACACGAGCCTCTGCGACCCGCGGCTCCGCCCGGAACAGGCGGTGTCCGTGGTCTCGGCCTGGAACGGCTGAGCCGGGCCAGGACCGGACGAGGACCGGACGAGAACCTGCACGCCGCACACTCACCGCCCGAACGAGGAGGACCGACAGATGGAGCACAGAACCGCGCTGGTCACCGGAGCGGCAGGCGGCATCGGCGCCGCCGTGGCCCGCGCCCTGGGCGAACGCGGCGCCACCGTGGCCGCGGTGGACCGCGACGCCGAACGCCTGCTGCAAACCGTGCAGAAGCTGACCGCCGACGGGCTCAACGCCGAGGCGTTCCCGGCCGACGTCACCGGCCGCGCCGACGTCGAGGCCGTCGTCGACACCGTCGAACGGCGCCTGGGACCACTGGACTTCCTGGTCAACGCCGCGGGCGTGCTGCGGCTCGCGGAGGCGCGGCACCTCAGCGACCAGGACTGGGAGACCACCCTGGCGGTCAACGCCACCGGCGTCTTCCTGATGTCGCGGGCCGTCGTCAACCGGATGGTGCCGCGCGGCCGCGGCGCGATCGTCACCGTGGCGTCGAACGCCGCGGGCACCGCGCGCACCGACATGGCGGCCTACGCCGCGTCGAAGGCCGCCGCCACCATGTTCACCAAATGCCTCGGCCTCGAAGTCGCCAAGCACGGCATCCGCTGCAACATCGTCGCCCCCGGCTCCACCGACACCCCGATGCTCAGCTCGATGTGGCACGACGAGACCGGCCGGAAGGGCACCATCGAGGGCCGTCCCGAGGCGTACCGGGTGGGCATACCGCTGGGCCGGCTCGCCGAGCCGGAACACATCGCCGACGCCGTCGCGTTCCTGCTGTCCGACCAGGCCGCCCACATCACCATGCACGGCCTCACCGTCGACGGCGGCGCCACCCTCGGCGTGTAGGCGCGGCGCGATCCGAAACGGCGGAGACCCACGCGGAGACCCACGCGGAGACCAGCGGAGACCACGCGGAGAAAAGGCGGAGAAGAAGCCATGACCGGCATACCTGTCATCGAACCCTACGCAATGCCGACCGCGGGCGAACTGCCCGGCAACGTCGCCCCCTGGGCCGCGGACCCGCGCCGCGCCGTGCTGCTGGTCCACGACATGCAGCGCTACTTCCTCGCGCCGCTCCCCGGCACACTCCGCGAGGAGCTGGTGCGCAACGCCGCGCAGCTGCGCGAACGCTGCGCCGCCCAGGGCGTTCCGGTCGCCTACACCGCGCAGCCGGGCGGCATGAGCGAAGAACAGCGCGGGCTCCTCAAGGACTTCTGGGGCCCGGGTATGCGCGTCGACCCCGAGCACCGCAGGATCGTGCCCGAGGTCGCGCCCGCGGCGGGGGACTGGCTGCTCACCAAGTGGCGCTACAGCGCGTTCTTCCGCTCCGACCTGCTGGCACGCATGCGCGCCCTGGGCCGCGACCAGCTGGTGATCTGCGGCGTCTACGCGCACGTCGGGGTGCTGATGACCGCCGTCGAGGCGTTCACCCACGACATCCAGACGTTCCTCGCCGCCGACGCCGTCGCCGACTTCTCGCCCCGCCACCACCGGCTCGCCCTCGACTACGCGGCCCAGCGCTGCGCCGTGGTCACCACGGCGAAGGAGGTCTTCGCGTGACACAGGACCTGCTCGCACGCGTACTCGCGCCCCAGCCGCCGCCGTTCGCCCTGCTGTACCGGCCGGAGGCCACCGGCGCCGCGCGGCTGGACGTGCTCGTCGGCGACGTCTCCACCCGGGACACGCTCGCCGATCTGCCCCTCCCCGGGCCAGGGCCCGCCGGCCGCGCCCGGCACGACGTGCTGGCCCTCGTCCCCTACCGGCAGATCCGCGAACGCGGCTACGCCTGCGCGGACGACGGCGAGCCGCTGCTCGCCCTGACCGTCACCGCCCAGGACACCGTGCCGGTGGCCGAGGCGCTGCGGCAGCTGCCGGACGTCCCCACCACGCCGACGGGCGGGCACTTCGTGCCGGACGACGACGCCTACGCCGCCGTGGTGCGCGATGTCGTCGCGGACGAGATCGGCGCGGGGGAGGGCGCCAACTTCGTGATCAAACGGTCCTACCGCGCCCGGATCGCCGACTACGGCCCGCCGAGCGCCCTGTCCTTCTTCCGCCGGCTGCTGGAGCAGGAGGCGGGCGCCTACTGGACCTACCTCGTGCACACCGGCACCCGCACCCTCGTCGGTGCCTCGCCGGAGCGGCACATCAGCCTGTCCGGCGGGACGGTCGTGATGAACCCGATCAGCGGCACCTACCGCTACCCGCCGTCCGGGCCCGCGCTGTCCGGCGTGCTGGACTTCCTCGCCGACCGCAAGGAGACCGACGAGCTGTACATGGTCCTCGACGAGGAACTGAAGATGATGACCCGCGTCTGCGACAGCGGCTGCGAGGTCAGGGGCCCGTTTTTGAAGGAGATGGCCCGGCTCGCGCACACCGAGTACCTCATCGAGGGGCGCAGCACCCGCGATCCCCGGGAGATCCTGCGCGAGACGCTGTTCGCCCCGACCGTCACCGGCAGCCCGCTGGAGAGCGCCTGCCGCGTCATCGGCCGGCACGAGCCGGCCGGCCGCGGCTACTACAGCGGCGTCGTCGCGCTCATCGGCAGGGACGAACGGGGCGCGCACACCATGGACTCCTCCATCGTCATCCGCACCGCGGACATCGACGGCGACGGCCACCTCGACATCGGTGTCGGTGCCACCCTGGTGCGCCACTCCGACCCCGCATCCGAGGTCGCGGAGACGCGGGCGAAGGCCGCCGCGCTGCTCGCCGCGCTCGACGGCGGGCGCCCGGCCCGCTTCGCCGGCCACCCGGGCGTCGAGGCCGCCCTGGCCGAACGCAACGCGACCGTCGCCGGCTTCTGGCTCGCGGGGGAGGGGGCGGCCGTCCCCGCGTACCCGGCGCTGGCCGGGCGCACGGCCCTGGTCGTCGACGCGGAGGACACGTTCACCTCCATGCTCGGCCACCAACTCCGGTCGCTCGGGCTGTCGGTGACGGTGCGGCGCTTCGACGAGCCCTACGCGTTCGACGACCACGACCTCGTGGTGCTCGGCCCCGGGCCCGGCGATCCGAGGGCCACCTGGCACCCCAAGATCGCGCATCTGCACGCGGCGGTCGGTGCGCTGCTGGCCGCGCGGCGGCCGTTTCTCGCCGTCTGCCTCAGCCACCAGGTGCTCGGCCTGCGGCTCGGCTTCGACCTGATCCGCAGGGAGGTGCCGAACCAGGGCGCGCAGCGGGAGATCGACTTCTTCGGCGCCCGGCGGCGCGTCGGCTTCTACAACACGTTCGCCGCCCGCTGGGACGAGGACAAGGCCGAATGCCCGGGCGTGGGCGCGGTGGAGGTGAGCAGGGACCGGACGACCGGGGAGGTCCACGCCCTGCGCGGGCCGCACTTCGCGTCGGTCCAGTTTCACGCCGAGTCGGTCCTGACCCAGGACGGGGTGCGCATCCTCGCCGGCCTGCTGACCGACCTCGCCGGGGCGTGACGTGGCGGCGGTGCGCCCCCGCTCCGCCGGGCGCACCGCCGCGTACTTCCCCCGCGCCTTCCCGGGCTCGCCGGGCGCCGCCAGGCGCCGCCGGGCCTCGCCGGCCTCGCAGGTCTCAGCGGGCCGACTCGCCGCCGAAGTCCCGCATCCCGTGCATCCAGGCCACGTAGTCGTGCAGCTGCCCGGGGGACATCGAGGACAGCATCGCGTTGCGCGCCTCGGCCGCCGCCCCGGCCGGGTGCCACAACCGGGTGCTCTCCCGCGCGAGATGCGTGATCCGCGCGGTGCGGTCGCGCCGTTCCGCGTGGTACTTCTCGAACCGCTCGGCGAACGCGTCGGTGCACCCGTCGAGCAGGTCACCGAGCAGCACGGCGTCCTCAAGCGCCTGGCAGGCGCCCTGCGCGGCGTAGTGCAGCATCGGGTGCGCCGCGTCGCCGAGCAGCGCGACCCGGCCGTCGGTCCACTTCTCCACCGGGTCCCGGTCCACCAGCACCCACGACTTCCACTCCTCGCCCAGTGCGAGGAGCCGCCGCGCGGTGTCGCCGAGCGGGGCGAACGTCCGCCGCACGGTGTCCTTGTCCACCGGCACCCCGGAGATGGCCTCGGTGGCGCCGTTCTCCACGCTCGGCGCGAGGTTGAGGTAGGTTCCGCCGGCGATCGCGTAGTGCACGAAGTGCCGTCCCGGCCCGGCCCACCAGGTGACCGCGTTCCACCGCAGCTCCCGCGGCACCCGCTCCATCGGGATGATCGTCCGGTACACCGTGATGCCCGAGACGCGCGGCTCGCCGTCGTCGACGAGCTGCCGGCGGATCGCCGAATGGATGCCGTCCGCCCCGATCACCGCGTCACCGGTGACCTGTTCGCCCCCGTCGAGGAGCACCGTCGCCGACCCGTCGTCCTGCCGGTACCCGATGGCCGGGCAGCCGGCGCGCAGGTCGATCGCGGGGGAGTCGCGGCAGGCGTCGAGCAGCAGCCGGTACAGCTCACCGCGGTGCACCACCACGTACGGGTTGCCGAACCTGCGGCGGTACTCCCCGGTCAGCGGCAGGCTCACCACGTGCTCGCCCGTCACCCCGTCCATGAAGCGCAACTCGTCGATGTGCACGGCACATCCGCGCACCGCCTCGCCGAGACCGAGACGGTCGAGCGCGTGGATGCCGTTCGGCGCGAGCTGGATGCCCGCGCCGAGCTCGGTGAAGTCGTCGCTGCGCTCCAGTACGACCGCACGGTGCCCGCTCCCGGCGACGCCGATGGCCGTCGCGAGACCGCCGATCCCGCCGCCGACAATAACTATCCTCGCCATGCCGCTCCTTCTGCCCTTTCCGCCGGTGCTGCCCGCCACGGCACCGACCGGCGGCTCACGCCCCGGGCGGTGCCGTGGCTCCCCGCTCCCCGCGCGTACCGGGCGCCCGGTGCCGCCGTTCTCCCGCGGGGCACGGAAATCAGGCCCTTTCGATGACCTTCTTGATGCGCTGGACGGTCGACGCGAGATCCGTCTTCAGCTTTTCGCTCCAGGCGGCGAAGAATTTCTCCTTCTCCGCCGCGTCCATCTTGGCGGTGATTCCGCGGATGCCCTCGGTCGCTTCACCCATCCAGTAATGGTGGACCAGTACGCTGCCTCCGTCCGCGGCCCGGATGTCGTAGGACCAGATGCTTTCCTGGCGCTGCCCCGCATGATTCCGGATCGACCAGCGGAACGTACGCCCCGGTTCGGCCGCGACTACCTCGGATTCCGTGGTCCAGTCGCCCCGGACGACAGGCGCCCAGGCCACCACATCCTCGGTACGGTGGTTCTCCCCGCTAAAGACCGCGCCCACGGTTCCCGGTCGGCCGGAGACCCAGGTTCCGCCTCTGCATTCGATGCTCCACTCGCCGCTGCGAGGGAGATCGCTGACCACGGCGTACACCTCTTCCGGTGACGCCGCAACATATACCTCGGCACTCACCTGAAAGATCGACGCATGCTCGATGTTGGTATCAGCCATGGTTAAAAGCGTGGCGAGTCGGGTGGAATCCGGTCAACGGCCGCGGTACATGTCAGTCAAGTCCGCGGACGACCGGACGTGTTCCGCGTTCGTCGCCGAACAGCTGGCATGAGCGGCGGTGAGCCGTCGGCGGCTGGCCAGGGCACGCCGCGTGCGGCAGGGGCGCGGGACGGATTGCGGGAGTGCCCAGCGGACCGTACGTTCCGGACATGGAACTGGAGTTGCGGCACCTCAAGGCCATTCGGGCCATCGCGGAGACGGGCAGTCTCAACAAGGCGGCCGGACTGCTGGGGGTCGCGCAGCCCGCCCTCAGTACCCAGCTCAAGCGGATCGAACGGGCGCTCGGCGGAGCGCTGTTCCTCCGCGACCGCTCCGGCGCCCGCCCCACCCCGCTCGGCGAACTGGTGCTCGAACGGGCCCAGGTGGTGCTCCCCGCCGTGCAGGAGCTCCAGGACGAGGCCATCCGCTTCGCGCGGGCGATGGGAAGCGTGCGGCGGTTACGCGTCGGCGGCACCCATGGCCCGCTGCTCGGCGGCCTGGTCGACAAGCTCACCACGGCCTACCCGGACGTCTCCGTCGGGCTCCACACGGCCTGGTCCGTGACCGAGATCAGCTCCCTGGCGGCCGTCGGCCGCGTCGACATCGCGCTCATCGGCGTCTGCGGCCAGAGCCCGCCGCCGGAAGGCGACCGGCTGCTGTGGCAACCGGTCGGCACCGACCCGGTGTTCGTCATGCTCGCCGAGGGCCACCCCCGTGCGGCCGAACGGGAGCTTGAGCTGGCCCAGTTGGCCGGGGAACGCTGGGTCAGCGCCCCGGGGGACGGCTGCTTCGGCGACTGCTTCGTCGCCGCCTGCTCCCGGGCCGGATTCTCCCCGGCGTCGTTCTACGAGACGGACGTCGCGGCGTGCGTTCACCTGGTGCAGGTCGGCACCGCCGTGGGGCTGTGCCGGGCAACCCTGCCACCCACGCCCGGCGTCGTGGTCCGGCCGCTGGCCGGCGCCCCGCTGAGCTGGCGCCACCTGCTCGGCCGGCGGCCGGACAGCCCGCCGGAGCCGGTGGCCTCCGACATCCTGGGGCACGCCCGCGGGGTATACGGGGAGGCGGTGCGCCGCAGCGCCGGTTTCCCGGCCTGGCTCGCGGAACACCCGGAGTTCGGCACGGCCTCGTGGCCGGGCCCGGCCACGTCATAAGGCCGCGGCATAACGTTTTTGACAGGTGCACGCACTGCGGTGGGGGTCGCTACGGTTCCGGCAACCCCGACAGCGAGGAGTGCCCTCATGCACCGCAGACGTGGTGCGGCGATCGCGGCGGTTGCCGCGGCAGCCGCCCTCATCGCCACCACCGCACCGGCGGCGGCCGGCCACCCCGGCGCCGCACCGCCCGCGACCGCGGCCGACACGCCCCGGCTCCCCGCCGGGATGCTGGACGCGATGCAGCGCGACCTCGGCCTCGACGCGGAGCAGGCCACCGCCCGCGCCGCGAACGAGCACCGGGCCGCCCTGGCCGAGCCGCAGATCCGCGCGAGCGTCGGCGACAGCTTCGCCGGCTCCTGGGTACAGGGCCCGACCTCCCGGCTCGTGGTGGCCACCACCGAGGAGGACGACGTCGCCGCCATCGAGGCCGCGGGCGCCACCGCCGAAGTCGTTCCGCACTCCCTGGCGGAGCTGGAAACCGTCAAGGAATCCCTGGACGGCGCGGCCGGGACACACGCCACCACCGGGGCGCCCGTCTGGTATGTGGACGTCACCAGCAACACGGTCGTCCTCCACACCCGGCAGCAGCAGGCCGCCGAAACCTTCCTCGCCGCCGCCGACGTGTCCCCCGAACGCGTCCGGATCGTGCCGTCCACCGAACAGCCCCGCCCCTACTACGACCTCCGCGGCGGCGAGGCGTACCACATCAACAACTCCGGCCGCTGCTCCGTGGGCTTCCCGGTGACCCGGGGCACCACCCCGGGGTTCGCCACCGCGGGTCACTGCGGCAGGGCGGGCGCCACCACCCAGGGGCACAACCGCGTCGCACAGGGCACGTTCCAGGCATCCGTCTTCCCCGGCCGCGACATGGCCTGGGTCGCCGTCAACAGCAGCTGGACCCCCACCCCGCAGGTGGCGGGCCAGGGCGGCACCACGGTGACCGTCGCGGGCTCGGCGCAGGCCCCGGTCGGAGCCGCCATCTGCCGCTCCGGCTCCACCACGGGCTGGCACTGCGGCCAGATCCAGCAGCACAACACCAGCGTCACCTACCCCGAGGGCACCATCACCGGCGTGACTAGAACCTCGGTCTGTGCCGAGCCGGGAGACTCCGGCGGCTCCTACATATCCGGCGACCAGGCGCAGGGCGTGACCTCGGGCGGCTCCGGCAACTGCCGCACCGGCGGCACCACCTACCACCAGCCGATCAACCCGCTGCTCTCGCAGTTCGGCCTCACCCTCGTGACCAGCGGCAACGGCGGTCCTGACGACCCGGGCCCCGGCGACCCCGGCGGTACCTGGGCGGCCGGCACCGCCTACCGGACCGGCGACACGGTCACCTTCGGCGGCGCCGAGTACCGCTGCCTCCAGGGCCACACCGCCCAGCCCGGCTGGGAGCCGTCCGCCGCTCCCTCCCTGTGGCAGCGGCTCTGACGCCGCCCCACCGGCCCGGCCGTACGTCGGCCGGGCCGGTGCGGGGGCCGGCGCAGGCCCCCTCCCATCCCCGAGGACGTCGAAGGAGCAGGCACGTGGAAGGCGAGAACCGCCCCGACCCCCGCAAGGGCATCAGCCGCAAGAACCTCCTCAAGGCGGCCGTGGCCGCACCACCCGCAGCGATGCTGATGGGAGGCGCCGCCCCCGCCCTCGCCCGCGACCGCAGCGGAACGGACCAGGCGCTCACCCCCACCCCGCGGTGCGACGACGGGGACGATCCCACCCCACCCCAGATGGAGGGCCCCTATTTCAAACCCGACTCGCCCCGGCGCACCTCACTCCTGGAACCGGGCGACACCGCCCTGCTCACGGTCGCCGGTTTCGTCTTCAGCCGCACCTGCCGGCCCCTGCCCGGCGTCCTGCTCGACTTCTGGCAGGCCGACGTCCGCGGCGCCTACGACGGCGTGGGATATCGCTACCGCGGCCACCAGTACACCGACGCACGCGGCGCCTTCGCCCTGAGCACCGTGTTCCCCGGCCTGTACCCCGGCAGGACCCGGCACCTGCACGTCAAGGTCCAGGCACCGAACCAGCCGGTCCTGACCACCCAGCTCTACTTCCCTGGCGAGCCGCGCAACAACACCGACGCCCTGTTCGACCCGGCCCTGCTGATGGACGTGCGCCCGTCAGGACCGGGACGCGAGGCGTCGTTCGACTTCGTGCTCGACGTGCCGGGCGGCGAGGACCCGGGCCCCGGCCCGGGCGACACCTGGCGGGCCGGCGCCGCCTACGGCGTCGGGGACCTGGTGCGGTACCAGGGCGTGAGCTACCGATGCCTGATCGCCCACCAGGCGGCCCCCGGCTGGGAACCCCCGCACACCCCGTCCCTCTGGCAACGCCAGTAGCCGCCGGGCCCGCCGGGCCCGCGCGGACGCGTCAGTCCCGGTCGGCGAGCCGTTCGCGTACCCGGGCCCTGGCGGCCGCCGCGTCCGGGGCGGTGCGGGCCAGCTCGGCCAGGGCCCGGCAGTCGGCCAGCGGGTGGGCGGCGAGGGCGGTTCTGACCTCGGGGACGGCGGCCGGCGCGGCGGACAGGCTGGTCACGCCGAGGCCGGTCAGCACCAGCGCGAGGGCCGGGTCGGCCGCCGCCTCGCCGCAGACTCCGACCGGGCGGTCGTGGCGGGCGCCCGCCGTGGCGGTCAGGTGCACCAGGTCCAGGAGCGCGGGCTGCCAGGGGTCGAGCAGCCCGGCCAGGCTCGCGAGAGTGCGGTCGGCGGCGAAGGCGTACTGGGAGAGGTCGTTCGTGCCGATGCTGAGGAAGTCGCAGGCGCGGGCCAGCTCGTCGGCGCGCAGGGCCGCCGCGGGCACCTCGACCATGGCGCCCGCGCGGGGGAGGCCGTGGGCCCGGACCCGTTCGGCGAAGTCGGCGGCCTCGCCCGGCAGCGACACCATGGGGGCCATCACCCACACCTCGGCCGCGCTGTCCCCGGCCGCCCGGGCGAGGGCGAGGAGCTGGTCGTCGAGCAGCCCGGGGTCGCGGGACGCGGTGCGCAGGCCGCGGACCCCGAGGGCGGGATTCTGCTCGTCGGCGGCGGTGGCGAACGGCAGCGGCTTGTCGGCGCCCGCGTCCAGGGTCCTGACGATGACCCGGCGGCCGGCGAAGGCGGCGAACACCCGGGCGTAGGCGTCGGTCTGCTCCGCCACGGAGGGCGCCTCGGTGCGGTCGAGGAAGAGGAACTCGGTGCGGAACAGGCCGACCCCCTCGCTGTCGGCCGCCGCCGCGGCCTGGAGCTCGTGCGGCGCCCCGAGGTTGACCAGCAGCTTGACCGGATGGCCGTCAGCCGTGCGGCCAGGGCCGGTCAGCCCGGCGGCCCGGCGACGGTGCCGCTCCTGCCGTGCCGCGGCGGCGGCAACCGCCTCGGGCGCCGGATCGGCCTCGACGGTGCCGTCGGTGCCGTTCACCAGGACCGGCTGCCCGTCGGTCAGCGCGCCGGCGCCGGCGCAGCCGACGACGGCGGGCACGCCGAGGCTGCGGGCCAGGATGGCGGTGTGGCTGGTGGGCCCGCCCTGCTCGGTGACCAGGGCGACGACCTGCGCGGGGTCGAGCAGCGCGGTGTCCGCGGGGGCCAGGTCGGCTGCGACCAGCACGTAGGGGTGGCCGGGCTCGGGCAGCCCCGGCATGGGCAGGCCGAGCAGCCGGGCAACGGCGCGGTCCCGCAGGTCGTCCAGGTCGGCGACCCGTTCGGCGAAGAGCCCGCCCGCGGCCCCGAGGGCGGCGCGGAACTCGCCGAAGCCGGCCGTGAGGGCGCGCGGGCCGTCGGCACCTTCCCGCACCAGGGCCTCGGCGCGGTCGGCGAGCGCCGGGTCGGCGACCATCATCACCTGCGCGGACAGCACGTCGGCCGCGGGTCCCGTCGTGGCCGCGGCGCGCTGGTCGAGGGCTTCCGCGACTCCCTTGAGCGCGGCGCGGACCCGGGCCGCCTCGGCCGGTGCCTCGGCGGCGGGAACGGTGCGCGGGGCGGGCGGGACGGGTGCGGGGGCCATCCGGGCGACGGGCCCGAAGACCGTGCCGCCGCCGGTGCCGACGCCCTGGAGAACGGCCGGCATCGCTACTCCCCGCTGCCCGCGCTGCCCGCGCTGCCCGTGGTACCGGCGGCGCCCGCGGACTCGTCGGCCGGACGGTCGTGCTCCTCGGCGACCAGCGCGGCGAGTTCGGCGATGGCCGCGTCCGCACCGTCGCCCTCGGCCGCGAGGACCACGGGCTCCCCGGGCCCCGCGCCGAGCGCGAGGACGGAGAGCAGGCTGCGGGCGTCGACCGGCGCGTGGCCCTGGCGGGCGATGGTCACCGTGACCGGCTGCCGGGCGGCGGCCTGGACCAACAGCGAGGCGGGACGGGCGTGCAGGCCGCTGTGGGAGCCTACGGCCACGGTGCGCTGGGGCATGAGATCTCACTCCAAGGTGTGACGGTCGGTGGGTGGGAGGAATCAGCGGGCCGGGGCGGGGGGCGCGGCCCGTTCCGCGGCGGCGGGGGACTCCCCGGCCGCACCGCGGGCTGACCCGGGAGCGGCGCGGCCGGACTTGAGCAGGATGACCAGGCCCGTGCTGAGTACCGTGCCGGCGGCGATGGCCACCAGGTACAGCAGCGGGGAACCGATCAGCGGTACCACGAAGATCCCGCCGTGCGGGGCGCGGAGCGTGGCGTCGAAGCCCATGGACAGGGCGCCGGTGAGGGCGCCGCCGGCCATCGCGGACGGGATGACCCGCAGCGGGTCGGCCGCGGCGAAGGGGATGGCGCCCTCGGTGATGAAGGAAGCGCCGAGCACCCAGGCGGCCTTGCCGTTCTCCCGCTCGGTGCGGGTGAACAGGCCGCCGCGCACGGTCGTGGCCAGGGCCATGGCCAGCGGCGGCACCATGCCCGCGGCCATCACCGCGGCCATCACCTTCAGGTTGCCGTCCCCGGCCTCGGCGAGGCCGCCGACGGCGAAGGCGTAGGCCACCTTGTTGAGCGGGCCGCCGAGGTCGAAGCACATCATCGCGCCCAGCACCAGGCCGAGCAGCACGGCGTTGGAGCCGGAGAGGCCGTCCAGCCAATCGGTCAGCTCGCCCTGCAGCGCGGCGAGCGGCTCGCCCACGACCACGAACATCAGGAAACCGACGACCGCGGAACCGATCAGCGGGATGACCAGCACGGGCATGATCCCGCGCAGTGCGGGCGGGACGCCGACCCGCTGAATGGCCATCACCACGGCCCCGGACAGCAGACCGGCGACCAGACCGCCGAGGAAACCGGCCTCGATGGTGACGGCGATCGCGCCGCCGACGAAGCCGGGCACGAGTCCGGGGCGGTCGGCCATACCGAAGGCGATGTAACCGGCCAGCACGGGCACCAGGAAGCCGAACGCGGCGCCGCCGATCTGGTTGAACAGCGCGGCCCAGCTGTCGCCCTCGGTCCACACGAAGTGCTCGGCGACGGACGGCGCATCGGCTATTTCGTGGCCGCCGATCGCGAAGGACAGCGCGATGAGCAGACCGCCGGCCGCCACGAACGGCACCATGTAGCTGACGCCGCTCATCAGGTAGCGGCGGAGCCGGGCACCGAAGCCCTCACCGGGGGCGCCCGCCGCCTCGTCGACCGGCTCGGCGCCACCGGCGGCACCGGCGCCTCCGGCGGCGGGGCTCACCTCTCCGCGTTCGGCCATGGATGTGACCCGCGCGATCAGCTCGGCGGGCCGGTTGATGCCCGCCTTCACACCGACGTCGACGGTCGGCTTGCCGGCGAAGCGCGCGCGTTCCCGCACCTCGACGTCGTGGGCGAAGATCACGCCGTCGGCGGCGGCGATCACCGCGGGGTCGAGCCGGCTGAACCCGCCCGAGCCCTGCGTCTCGACCACCACCTCGACGCCGGCCTCGCGGCCCGCCCGCTCCAGGGACTCGGCCGCCAGATAGGTGTGCGCGATGCCGGTCGGACAGGAGGTGACGGCCACGACGCGGAACGGCCGGGACGGCTCGTCGCCGACGGCCGGCTCCGCCGTGTCCTCCGCGGCGGCGTCCTCGGCGGTGGTGTCATTGGCGGTGGTGTCTTCGGCCGTCGCCTGCGCGTCGCCGCGGATGAGCGCGGCGGCGGCCGCGGGATCGTGCTGGGCGCGCAGCGCCTCGGTGAACGCGGGGTCCATCAGGCGGCGGGCCAGCTGGGACAGGATGGCCAGGTGGTCCCGGTCGCCGCCCGCGGGGGCGGCGATCAGGAAGACGAGGTCGGCGGGCCCGTCCGGCGCGCCGAAGTCGACGCCCGCGGCGCTGCGTCCGAACGCCAGGGTCGGCTCGGACACGTGCTCGCTGCGGCAGTGGGGGATGCCGATGCCGCCCTCAAGACCGGTGGGCATCTGGGATTCGCGGGCGGCCACGTCCGCCAGGAACGCGTCGAGGTCGCCGACCCGGCCCGCGGCGGCCATGCGTTCCGCGAGGGCCCGCACGGCCGCCTCCTTGGTGTCGGCGGGCAGAGCCAGGTCGACCAGCTCCGAGGTGATCAGCTCGGCCATCACGCGGCTCCTTCGCTCGCGGGCCGCCCGGCGGGCGGCGGGGGTGACGGGAACGTCAGGACAGTTCGAGGGCAACGAGGGGAACGCAGGCGCCGCGGGCTCATGACGGCCCCCCGGTCCGCGGGTCGGCCAGCGGCCGGTCGACGGGGATGTCGGCGGTGGTCACCACCGAGGCGGGGTCGAGATCGGCGGTGCCCGGCATCGCGCTGCCGGGCAGCCCCACGGCCGCCGCGCCGTGCGCCACCGCGGCGGCGAGCGCGGCCGGGCCGTGCCCGCCCGCGGCGAGGAAACCGGCCAGGGAGGCGTCGCCCGCGCCGACGTTGCTGCGGACGGTCGCCACCGGGGCGTGGCCCCAGTAGGTGCCGCCGTCCGACACGAGCAGCTGGCCGTCGGCGCCGAGGCTCGCCAGCACGGTCCCCGCACCGCGGGCGCGCAGCTCCTCGGCGGCCTTGACCGCGTCGCCGACGGTCGCCAGGGAACGCCCCACGGCCTCGGCCAGCTCCTCCGCGTTCGGCTTCACCACCTCAGGCCGCCAGGCGAGCGCCGCGGTCAGGGCCTCGCCCGAAGTGTCCAGGGCGATCCGCGCACCGGCCCGGTGCGTCCGGGCGACCAGCTCGGCGTACCACTCGGGCCCCGGCCCCCGCGGGAGGCTGCCGCAGCAGGCGATCCAGTCGGCGTTCGCGGCACGGGACCTGACGGCCAGGAGCAGGGCGGCGGCCTCCGCCGCGGTGAGCGCCGGGCCCGCGGCGTTCACCTTGGTCAGGGTCCCGTCGGGCTCGACCAGGGTGATGTTGACCCGGGTGGAGCCGGCGAGCGGAACGCCCGCCACCTCGATGCCCTGCTCGTCGAGGAGCCGGGCGAGCAGGGCGCCCTCCGCCCCGCCCAGCGGCATGACGGCGGTCGTGCGTCCGCCCGTGGCGGCGACGGCGCGCGAGACGTTCACCCCCTTGCCGCCCGGCTCGACCCGGTCCCCCTCGGCGCGGAGCAGGGCCCCGCGGCGCAGCCCCGGCACCTCGTAGGTGCGGTCCAGGCTGGGGTTCGGGGTGACGGTGAGGATCATGCGCGCACTACCTCCGTGCCCAGCCGCTCGATGGCGGCGGCGTCCTGAGGGCCGAGGCCCGTGTCCGTGATGAGCAGGTCGACGTCGGAGAGGGCGCCGAAGCGGGCGAAGTGCTGCCGGCCGTGCTTGGCGGAGTCGGCCAGCAGAACGGTGCGGCGGGCGGCCGAGATCATCGCGCGCTTGACCGCGGCCTCGGCCAGGTCGGGCGTGGTCAGGCCCGCGTCGGCGGAGAAGCCGTTGGTCGCGAGCAGCAGCAGGTCGGCGTTGATCTCGGCGTAGGCGCGCAGCGCCCAGGCGTCGACGGCGGCGCGGGTGCGGTGCCTGACCCGGCCGCCGACCAGGTGCAGGGCGATCCCCGGGTGGTCGGCGAGCCGGGCGGCGACCGGCAGGGCGTGGGTGACGACGGTGAGCTGGCAGTCCACGGGGAGGACGGCGGCCAGCCGCGCGGTGGTCGTCCCGGCGTCGACGATCACGCTGCCGCTCGCGGGCAGCTCGGTGAGGGCGGACCGTACGATCCGGTCCTTCTCGTCGGCCGAGACGGCGTCGCGTTCCCTGAGGTCCGGCTCGAAGTCGAGGCGGCCGGCGGGGATGGCGCCGCCGTGCACGCGGCGGACGAGCCCGGCCCGGTCGAGGACCTTGAGGTCCCGCCGCACGGTCTCGGCCGTGACCTGGAACGCCTCGGCCAGGGACAGCACGTCGACGCGCCCGTCCTCGTGGGCCAGGCGCAGGATCTCCTGCTGGCGCTCTGCTGCGTACATGTGGGTTTACGCCCGTTTCACTGCCCGGATCTGTTGATGCTGGTGAGGTTACGCCCCTGTCGTGGGAAAGTAAACAGAACTGGGCGCACCGCAGACACGATCGGACATCGGACATCGGACATCGGTCATTCGGGCCCGGTGGCTTCGGGCGCTACGGCCCATCGGGGGCGGCCAGTTCACCGAGGCGCAGGGCGTGTTCCGGGCGGTCGCTGGCGAGCACGGCCACCCGCATGGCGACCTCCAGGTGCGCGCGCCGGGCCGCGATGCCCGGTGCGTCGGAACGCGGCAGCAGCGCCCCGCCGTACCGGCGGACCGCGCCGTCGGTGTCCCCGGCCTCCAGCGCGCGCAGCACGTCGAGCGCGTCGCAGGCCACGGGCGCGGTCAACGCGTAGGTGCGGGAGGCGATCCGGCCGCCGAGCGCCCGCCGCAGGTGGGACACCTCCGCCTTGAACGTCGAGGCGGTGACCGGCCGGTCTCCGTACAGCGCCGCGCGCAGCCGTTCGGGCGACAGGCCCCGTGGGTGGAGGGCGAGCAGGGTGAGGATCTCCAGCTGCCGGGGCCGCAGCCGGAGCGGCCGGCCGCCGCGGGCCGCGCCGGCGGTGCCGAGGCAGGTCAGCCGCACCGCGTCGGTTTCCTTCGCGCCGGGGCGCCGTTCGGCGTTCCCGGCCTGGAGCCTCGCCTCGATGGCGGAGGCCAGCGTGCGCACAGTGGGCATGGCCAGCGGGTGCGAGCGGTCCCAGGTGCTGGAGAGGTCGAGGACGCCGAGTACCGTGCCGTCCGGGCCGTGGATGGGGGCGCAGTAGCAGACCCAGCCGTGCAGCGCGGCCACCAGGTGCTCGGCGGAGAACACGGTGCTCGGCCGGCCGGTGCGCAGGGCGAGCGACAGGGCGTTGGTGCCCATGGCCTGCTCGTCCCACCGCCCGCCGGGCGCGAAGTTGACGAGTTCGGCGCGTCGGCGCATCACGCGCCCGCCCGCGGTCCACAGGATGGTGCCGGACTCGTCGGTGACGGCGGCGACGAAGCCCGCGTCGGCGACGGCGTGCAGTTCGTCGGCGAGCGCGTCGACCGGACTGCGCAGCACGGAGCCTGACCAGCGCGGGTGCACCGAGCCGCCGTCGCGCACCGGGGCGCTGTCGCGCAGCGGGTCCACGGTGCCCAGCGAACGGGCCCAGGACTCGGCGACCTCGGGACGCACCGGCGGGCGGCCGCCGTGCGGCCCTCCTGACCCGGGCACCCAGCGGGCCCATTCCTCCTCAAGGGCGGTTCTGCGGTCCCGGAGTTCGGCTGACACAGACATGGCCCTCCCCGACCTCGTCGTCGTTCGGAAGAGTCGTTCGGAAGAGTCGTTTGTAAGACCCGCGCATTTCCCCGCAGAACGCGCCGCCGGGCACCACCCCGGCGCACGGGCTCGCCGAGCGTTTGCACCCGGGACCGTTCGGGGACGGCTGGTGTTATCCCAGGCAGCGGGCTGCGTTCAGCCTCGTCGCGCAGGATCGGCGCCGCGGACCGGCCGACGGCGCCGGCACCCGCGTCCGACGACTCACCGGAGTACCCCCGCATGTTGAGTTTCCCCTCGCGAAAACACAGCAGCCTCCGCGTCGCCCTGACGGCCCTCACGACCCTCGCGGTCGCCGGAGGGGCCGCGGCGATCCCCACCACGTCCACCGCCACGCCGAACGCGGCGCCCAAGTCCTGGGACGAGACCGCCTACCGCGGCCAGGTCGAGGTCGTCCGTACGCCGGAAGGGCCGGCCGACACCGAGTACCTGACCGGCAGGGTCTTCGTCGACCAGGACCGCGACAGCGCGAGCGACCGCAGGGAACGCGGCCTCGACGGCGTCGTCGTGTCGAACGGGCGCGACGTCGTGACGACCGACCGCCACGGCCGCTACCGGCTGCCCGCCTACGACAACATGACGGTCTTCATCACCCAGCCCGCCGGCTACCAGGTACCGGTGGACGAGTCGAACGTCGCGCAGTTCCACTACAACCACCTGCCCGAGGGCTCGCCCGAACTGCGCTACGGCGGCATCGCGCCCACCGGACCGCTGCCGGACGCCGTGAACTTCCCGCTCGTGCGCAGCCAGCTCACCCGGGCGCAGGAACAGCACTGCGTCATCGCGGGCGACCTGCAGACCTACGACAGGACCGAGGTCGAGTACGCCCGCCAGGGCGCGATCAACGACCTCGCCGGGCGCCGCGACTACCAGGGCTGCGGCACCCTCTTCATCGGCGACGTCGTTGGCGACGACCTGTCGCTCTACCCGGACGTCAAGGACCTCACGAGCCTGACCAACGGCCCGGCCAGGTTCCTGCCCGGCAACCACGACCTCGACTTCGACTCCGCCACCGCCGAGCACGCGTTCGACACCTTCCGTGCCCAGATGGCGCCCGCCTACTACTCCTACGACGTCGGCGACGTGCACATCGTGGCGCTCAACACCGTGCGCTACCCCTGCACCCCGGACGTCGACAACGCCGACGGGCGGCGCCCCGAGTGCGACGACCCGGAGAACTCGCCGCGGTACAACGGCCGGCTCGACGAGAATCAGCTCGCCTGGCTGGAGCAGGACCTGGCCGCGGTCGACGACGACAAGCTCGTCGTGGTCGCCGGCCACATCCCGCTGCTGACCTTCGCCGACGAGGGCAGCGCCATCCACCAGGTCGACCAGGTCCGCGAGGTCTACGAGCTGCTGGAAGGCCGGGAGGCCGTGTCCGTCGCCGGGCACACCCACTCGATCGAGAACATGCGCACCGGCGACCTCGTACAGGGCTGGCAGGACCTCTTCGGCGTCGAAGGGCTGCCGTTCCCGCACATCACCGCGGGCGCGATCTCCGGTGACTGGTACTCAGGCGAGCTGACCGAGAACGGCTACCCCGTCGCGGTCGGACGTGACGGCGGCCGGCCCGGCCTGCTCACCCTCGACATCAGGGGCGACTCGTTCCGGGAGCGCTACACGGTGACCGGCGAGAGCGACCGCGTGCAGACGCAGCTGGGCATCAACAGCCCCACCTACCGCGACTGGTACGCCGAGCGGCAGGCGTGGAACGACAACCCGGAGGGCGCGGCCCCCGAGCTGGGCGACCCGCACGTGGTGATCCGTGAGGACCTGGCCGGGCAGACCTGGCTCACCACCAACTTCTGGATGGGCTCCACCGGTTCCACGGTCGAGGTCGAGATCGACGGCCGCCGGGCCGGGGAGGCCACCCGCACGCAGGAGATGCGCGGCGAGGACCAGCTGATCGGGCCCGAGTGGTCCGACCCGCACGCCGTCGCCCAGCAGCTGGTCCACGGCGGCAGCGTCGCCGACCGGACCATGCACCTGTGGCGCTTCGAGCTGCCCGCCGACCTCGGCACCGGTCGCCACCGCGCCGAGGTGACGGCGACCGACGCCCACGGCCGCGAGTACACCGACGTGCTGCACTTCCGCGTCGTCGACCAGCCGTAACGGCTCCGCACCCACCCGGGGGCCGCCACCGCACACCGGTGGCGGCCCCCGCCGCACGCGTCGGCGCGGGGCCGCGGCAGGCGTCACCACAAGGAGGTAATGCACGCCCGAAGGCTCGGCGAGGGGCAGGATCTGCCCGACACTTCGTCGTACCACATGGCCCGGCGGCGTCTCGCGCGCGGCCGGCAGGGAGGAGATCCACATGCGTCGCATGGCCGTGCTGCCCGCCGCCGCGATCGTGGCGGGCGGTGTGCTCGCCGTCGGCGGTGGCGGGCCGCCGGAGCCGGAGACCGCACTGGAACGGGTCCAGGAACGCGGGGTCCTGCGGGTGTGCACCACCGGCGACTACCGCCCGTTCAGCCATCTGGACCCGCACACCGGGGAGTACGAGGGCATCGACGTCGATATGGCCCGGGACCTCGCCGGAAGCCTGGCCGTCGAGGCGGACTTCGTGCCGACGACCTGGGGCAGCCTGCTCGCGGACCTGACCGGCGGCGCCTGCGACATCTCCATGGGCGGCGTCTCGGTGACCCTGGACCGGGCGCGGGAGGCGTACTACAGCCTGCCGTACCTGACCGACGGCAAGTCCCCGATCGCCCGCTGCGCCGACGCCGACCGCTACCGGACGCTGGAGGACATCGACCGGCCGGGCGTGCGGGTCATCGTCAACCCCGGTGGCACGAACGAGCAGTTCGTCCAGGAGCACATCGACCGGGCCACCGTCGTCGTGCACCAGGACAACGTCACGATCTTCGAGGAGATCATCGCCGGACGCGCCGACGTCATGATCACCGACGGCAGCGAGACCCGCTACCAGTCCGCCCAGCACCCGGAACTCTGCGCGACCAACCCGGACGAGCCCTTCACCTTCGCCGAAAAGGGCTATCTGCTGCCGCAGGGGGAGGAGGAGTTCCAGGAGTACGTCGACCAGTGGCTGCACCTGGCCCTCAACGACGGAACGTACGCCGGCCACGCGGCGGACTGGTTCGGCTGAGGACCGGCGCACCCGCCACCCGGGCACGGGGACAGGCCGTCCGCACCCCCGCCGCCGGACGGCCTGTCCCCGTGCACGGTCCCCGAACACCGTGGCCGTGATGCTGCCATGCCCGATGTAAGAATTCCGCAAGAGACCGGTCAACCGCCGGTCCGGCGCCCGCGCGTCACGGACCGGCTGCCGGGGCGAGGGCGTCGGCCAGCGGGGAGCCCGGTTCCACGGTGTAGGCGATGAGCAGTTGGTCCGGCTCCTCGGGCAGGCTCAACGCCCGGTAGGGCAGCGTGAAGTCACCGAGCCGCACATGGCGGAACCGGTAGGCGCCGTGCGTCTTGTTCTGTACGTGCTGCTCCGCCCATACGCGGCGGAACTCGGCACTGCACGCCGCGAGTTCGTCCACAAGCCCGGTCAGTGCCGTGTCGTCGGGGCAGCGGCCGAAACCCATGCGCAGCCGCGCCGTGACGTTCCGCGCCTTCTCCTCCCAGTCCCGGAACAAGCGGTGGGCGACAGGATTGAGGAAGACCTCGCGCACCGCGAGGCGGCGCTCCGGCAGGACGGAGAAGACCTCCCCGAAGACCAGCCGCGCCCGCCGGTTCCAGGCGAGCAACTCCGTACGGCGGCCGACGACATACGCGGGAACGCCCGGCATCGAGTCGAGCAGCCGTCGCAGGCCGGGCACCGCCTGATCGGGACAGACCCGGGACGCCTCGCGGGAGGGTCTGGCCAGCCGGCACAGATGGGCCCGCTCGGCCTCCGCCAGCCGGAGGGCCCTGGCCACGGCGTTGAGCACTTCGGCGGACACCTTCTCGTTGCGCCCCTGTTCGAGCCGCACGTAGTAGTCGGTCCCGATCCCGGCCAGCCTCGCCACCTCGTCCCGCCGCAGACCGGGCACGCGCCGCAGCCCTCCGCAGGTGGGCAGACCGACCTGGGCCGGGGTCAGCCGCGCGCGACGGGACCGGAGAAAGGCCCTCAACTCCGAACGCCGGTCCATACGGCGGACATACAGTTCACCCGCAACCCGAGGCACCACACGCGGCACGGGCGCATGGCGGCGGGAGTCGACACCGAACGTGCGCGGAATCCCCGGATCGACTCCGCCGTATCCCCATGACATGATCGGACACCGGCCGTCGCCGACATCCAGAAGCTGGAGAGGGCCCTCGTGCGTGACAAGGACAGCCTCGCGGAGCATGACGAGGAGCGCCGGGTCGCGGGCCAGGACCACGGGCGGCGCGGCGTCGTCCGCACCCCGGCCCGGACCCGGACCCGCCCTGCGCGAGCGGGGATTCCGTTCGCTCCGGCGGAAGCGGCCCTCCGGCCATGAGCCCGAGCACTGAACTGCCCCGGCCCCGGGGGCCGGTGGAAGGGCCGGACCGGAAGTTCCGGGTGCTGGCGGGCGCCTACGGCGTCTCCACCTATGGCAACTACCTGAACCTGATCGCGCTCGGCCTGTTCGCCTACGAGGTCACCGGTACGGCGTTCGGCGTGGGCGCGGTGATGGTGCTGCGGATGTTCTGCGGGTTCGCCGCGGGGCTGGCCGCGGGGGCGGTGATGGCCAGGGTGAGCCGCCGGAGCGTCATGATCGGGGCGGATGTCGCCCAGGGAACCGCCATGATCATGCTGGCGCTCGCCGTGGAACGCGCGCCGCTGTGGCTGCTGGCCGCGGCGGCGATGGTGCTGGGCGCCGGGAACACGCTGTTCACCGTGGGCCTGCGCAGCGCGGTTCCGGCCCTCGTCGGCCACGAGGCGCGCGGCCGGGCGAACAGCCTGCTGGTCACGTCCCGTTCCCTGGCCACGGTGCTCGGGTTCGCCTCGGCGGCCCCGGTGATCGCGCTGGGGGGTTACGCGCTCGCGTTCGCCTTCAACGCCGCGAGCTTCGCCGTATCCGCCGTGGTGCTGTGGGTGTTGTTCCCGCGTGCGGACGACGAGCCCGGTGCGGACCACGACGGCGCGGCCGGCACGGCTGGCGAGGACGGCGCGGACGGCGCGGAGAAGGGCGTGCAGGCGAAGAACCGCTCCCGGTGGCGCCTCGCGAGAAGTCTCCCCGCTCTCCTGATGGGCATGATCGCGCTCAGAGGGCTGGACGCGCTGGCGTCCTCCTCGCACAACGTCGCCCTGCCCGTCGTCGCCCATGACTCCGCTCCCGACGAGCCCGCCGTGTTCATGGCCCAGTTCTGGGCGGCGTGGGCGGTCGGCACCGTTCTCGCCCAGCTCGTGCTCAAACGCCGGTGGGGCGAAGCGGCCTGGGGGGAGCGCGCGTTCGCCCTCGGCACCTGCGCCATGTCGCTCTCGTTCATCGCGGCGTTCCTTGGACTGCCGGCGGTCGCGCTGGTCGTGGCCGCCGCGTCGGCGGGGTTCGCGGACGGCTGGACCGAGACCGTCTACACCTCGCGCCTCCAGATGGCGTCCGCCCGGCAGCGCGACCGGCTCTTCGGACTGTCCGCCACCGTGGAGCAGTCCGGGTTCGCGCTGGGCACGGTGGCCGCCGCGGCCGCGTTGGAAAGAGTGCCCGCACTGGCCGTCGTGGTCGTCTTCCACGGAGCGGCCGTATGCGGAGCGCTCGTTCTGCTGCGGGCCACGGCCGGCAGGCGCGGCGCAGACCGTCTGCGGCGGGCACGATCGCCCGCGGCCGATCAGAGGAGATGACTCGCATGGAACGCCTCCGGGGACAAGCGGAATGCCGAGGCCCCGAGCCGGCTCGCACCGAGGACGATCCGCGTGACGCGGTGCGGGCGTTGCTGCGAGCCGCCCGGTCCGCCTCCGGCGCGGCAGTCGTCACCGTCGCCGCGGACGGCACGACGACGTCCCAGACCTATCCCGAACTGCTCGATGACGCCCGCCGCTTGCTCACGGGGCTGCGGACGCGCGGGATGCGGGCCGGGGACACCGTCGTGCTGTGCGGACTGCCACTGGAGGAGTTCTTCCCCGCCTTCTGGGCCTGCGTGCTCGGCGGCGCCCGGCCCGTGGCCATCGCGGAGCACCCCGCGCCGGGCTCCCCGGCTCTGGAACGGCTGCTGCACGCCCACCAACTGCTGGGCCGTCCGCTGGTGGTCAGCGACGCGCCCGGTGCGGCGGCGCTCGCCAGGACCGCCCCCGAGCTGCGCGTCGCGGTCGCGCGGGACTGCCGGGACGCGCCGCCTGCGGCGGAGCAGGACGGGCCGGACGAGTCCGGGACCGCCCTGCTGATGCTCTCGTCCGGCAGCACCGGAGTCCCCAAGGCCGCGCGGCTGACGCACGTCGGCCTCGCGGACTTCGCGGCGAGCAGCAGGCGGATACTCGACGTCCAACCGGACGACACCATGGTGAACTGGCTGCCGGTCGACCACAGCGGCGCGTTCCTGCTCTACCACGTGCTCGCCGTCTTCGTCGGCTGTACCAACGTCCACGCCACCACGGAACGGGTCCTGGCCGATCCCCTGCGGTGGCTCGACCTCCTCCACGAGCACCGGGCGCGACACGGCTGGGCGCCGACCTTCGCCTACGAGCTCGTCGCGGACGCACTCGCCGAGCAGCGGACCGGTCCCCAGGAGGGACGCTGGGACCTCGGCGGCCTCAAGTCCCTCGTCTGCGGCGGAGAACGGGTCGTTCTGCCGGTGCTGCGCCGCTTCCTCGACGCGACGGCCCCTTACGGTGTCCGCGAGCGGCACATCGTCCCGGTGTGGGGCATGGCGGAGACGGTCACGGCGTGTACCTACGGCCGACTCGACCTGCCGGGCACCGTGTTCCGCCTGCTCAAGAGCAGCCTGGGCGGCGCACTGGCGCGCGCCGCCGAGCAGACGCCGGAGGACGAGTGCGTGACCTTCGTCGCCTCCGGCTCGCCCGCGCACGGCGTCACCCTCCGCATCGTCGACGAGAGCGGAGACCTCTCACCCCCGGGCCGCATCGGGCGGCTCCAAGTCCACTCACCCGCGCGTCTCACCCCGGGCTACGCGCATAGCCCCGAGGCGGACGCGGAGGCGTTCCCCACCGGTCCTGACTGGCTGGACACCGGCGATCTGGCCTTTATCGACGGCGATCAGGTCGTCATCACCGGCCGGCGCAAGGACATGATCATTCTCAACGGGCACAACGTCTACTGCCACGAGGTCGAGGAGGTCGTCACCGCCGTCGCGGGCGTCGGGCAGGGGGAGGTGGCGGCCTGCGGCATCCCGAGCCGGGACCGCGGCACGGAGGAGCTGGCCGTCTTCTTCGTCAGCAGGGGCGCCGCCGAGGACGCACGGATCGACCGCGAGGTGCGGGCCGCGCTCTTCGGCAGGCTCCGGCTCACCGCGGCCCATGTCGTGTCCGTCGCGCCCGGCGATTTCCCGAGAACGCCCGCCGGCAAGGTGCGCCGCGCCGCGCTCAGGGACCGCCTGACGGACGGCGGGCCAGGACCGGACGCCTCCCCGCCCGCCCGGCCGGACCACGACGCGGTGGTGCGGGCCGTGCGGGAGGAGCTGGGCGCGGTGCTGGGCCGCCCGGCCGGGGCGGACGTGCCGTTCTACGACCTCGGCCTGAACTCGGCCCTGCTCGTGCGCCTGCGGGCCCGGCTGGCGGAGCGGCTCGGGACGACGATCGACCGGACCGCGCTTTTCGAGCACCCGACGGCCACCGCGCTCGCCGCCCATCTGTCCGGCGGCATCGAGGTGCGGGCCGCGCCCGCCGGGACCGCGTCGGCCGGGACCGCGTCGGCCGGGACCGCGTCGGCCAGAACCGCGCCTGCCCCGGCGGACGCCGCCGACCGGCGCGTCGCGGTCATCGGGTTCTCGTTCCGCTTCCCTGGCGCGGATTCGGCGGAACAGTTCTGGGCCAACCTGCGCGACGGGGTGAGCAGTGTCCTGACCTTCGGCGAGGAGGAGCTCGCCGAGGCGGGCCTGACCCCGGAGCAGCGGCGCGCCCACGACCTCGTGCCCGTCGGCGGGATACTCGACGGCGTCGACGAGTTCGACGGCGGCTTCTTCGGCATGAGCCCCCGCGAGGCCGAACGCACGCACCCCGCCCACCGGTTGTTCCTGGAGTGCTGCCACCGCGCGCTGGAGGACGGCGGGTACGCGGACACCGAATCCGACGAAACGGTGGGGGTGTTCGCGGGCTCCGGTATGAACCTGTACGACCACCAGCAGCCGAACGAGCCGTCCGGCCCTTACGACGCGGCGGACCCCGCCGCCGGCATGCAGCGGGCCATCGCACAGCAGCCGGACTTCCTCGCCACCCGGGTCGCCTACCGCCTCGGGCTCAGGGGCCCGGCCATCGGCGTGCAGACGGCGTGCTCCACCTCACTGGTCGCCGTTCACCTGGCCGCGCAGGCGGTGCTGAGCGGCGAGACGGATCTGGCGCTCGCGGGCGCCGCGGCCGTGCACCACCCCCAGCGGACCGGCTACCGCAGCCACCCCGGCTCGATCCTCTCGCCCACCGGACGCTGCCGGGCCTTCGACGCCGAGGCCGACGGCACCGTCGGCGGCAACGGCGTGGCCGCCGTGCTGCTCAAGCGGCTCGACCGGGCGCTGGCCGACGGGGACACCGTGCACGCGGTGATCCTCGGCTCCGCGGTCAACAACGACGGCTCGCGCAAGGTCGGGTTCAGCGCGCCCGGCGTCGCCGGACAGGTCGATGTCGTGCGCCAGGCCCTGCGGCGGGCGGCCGTGCCCGCGGAGACCATCTCCTACGTGGAGGCACACGGCACCGGCACCGCGCTCGGCGACCCGGTGGAGCTGGAGGCGCTGGGCCGGGCGCTCGGCGAAGGCACCCGGCGCACGGCGTTCTGCGCCGTCGGCTCCGTGAAGCCGAGCATCGGGCACCTCGACAGCTGCGCCGGAATGGCCGGGCTGATCAAGACGATTCTCATGCTGCGGCACCGCACTCTGGTACCGACCGCGCACCTGACCCGCCCCCACCCCGAACTACGCCTTGAAGACGGCCCGTTGACACTGGCCACCGAGCTGCGGCCGTGGTCGGTGCCGGACGGGGCGCCGCGCCGGGCCGGGGTCAGCGCGCTGGGCGTCGGCGGCACCAACGCCCATCTGGTGCTGGAGGAGGCGCCGCCCGCGCCGCCCCGGCCCGCGCCCGAACTGCCCGCCCTGGTACCGGTGTCGGCCCGCGACCCCCAGGCGTTGGACGAGCTGTGCGGCCTGCTCCGTGACCGGCTGCGGCAGCGGCCCGAGATCCGGGCGGCCGACGTGGCCACCACCCTGGCACTCGGCAGGCCGCACCGCGCGGCACGTACCACGGCCATCGGCCGCACCGCCGGGGAACTTGCCCAGGCCCTGGAGGAACCGGGACACGCCACGGCCGCGCCACTCGGCCCGCTGGCCTTCGTGTTCCCCGGCCAGGGCAGCGCGCGGCGCGGCATGGCGAGCGGTCTGTACGCCGCGAGTCGGGCCGCCCGCCGGGCACTCGACAGGTGCGCCGAGATCTACGCCGACGAGTTCGGCGGGTCCCTGCTGCCGCTCCTCATCGACGCGCCCTCCGACACGGAGCCGGCCGCGCGCGAGGTCTGGCCCACGGAGACGGCCCAGGCCGCCCTGTTCGCCCACCAGGCGGCACTGGCCGACGCGTGGCGCGCCGCCGGTATCCGCCCGGCTCTGCTCCTCGGCCACAGCGTCGGCGAATACGCCGCGCTGTACGCGGCCGGGGCCCTGAGCCTCGATGACGGGCTGCGGCTCACCGCCCGGCGCGGGCACCTGATGGGCACGGCCTGCCCACCCGGCGGCATGCTCGCCGTCCGCGCCGACACGCACACCGCGCAGCGCGTTGCCCGGACCGCGGGCGCGGAGGTGGCCGCGGTCAACGGCCCGCGCGCCCACGTGCTCTCCGGTCCGCCGCAGGCGCTTGAGGAGGCCGTACGCCTGCTGGACCGGGAGGAGTTGCGCTGGAAGGTCCTGCCCGTCGACCGGGCCTTCCACTCGGCCGCGGTCGAACCGGCGCTGAGCGCGTTCCGCCCCTACCTGGAGCAGGCGGCGTACCGCCCGCTGGAGACCGCGCTGGTGACGGCCGCCGACGGCGAGGTGCACCCACCGGGCCGGACCGTCGGCGCGGACTACCTCTGCCGCCAGGCAAGGCAGCCGGTCCGCTTCGACCTGGCCATGGCCGCGGCCGTCGGGCACGGCTGCGAGGACTTCGCGGAGCTCGGGGCGGGGGGCACCCTCACCGGTACCGGACGGCACTGCGCCCCCGGGAGCCGCTGGCTGAGCGGCCAGGGCGAGGGCGAGGCGGCCGACCAGGTCCGCGGCTTCCTCTCGGCGCTGGGCTCGCTCCACAGCCGGGGCGCCGAGCTGGACTGGCCCGCGATCGCCGGCGGCGGGCGGCGGGTGCCGCTGCCGGGCCATCCGCTGCGCCGGGTGCCGGTGGCGGCCCCCGCCCCGCGCACGCCGGAACGTCCGCCCGCCGCGCAGCCCGCCGCCGCGCAGCCCGTCGCCGTGGACGGCCTGCTGGAAGGCGTCAAGGAGGTGGCTGCCGCCAAGCTGGGCATAGGCATTGCGGAGATGGCGGCGGACGCGTCGTTCTTCGAACTCGGCGCGGACTCCCTCGCCATGATGAGCATGACGACCGAACTGGCGGCGCGGTACGGCGTCCGCGTCCCGGTCCGGGAGCTGTTCGACCATGCCGACACGCCGCGCAGACTGGCCGACCTGCTGGCCCGGACGCGCGGTGACAGCGCCCCGGCGCAGTCACCGGCCGTGCGGGACCCGGAGGCGCGACAGGAGCCGGGGGAGCCGGGGGAGCCGGAGGAGCCGGAGGACGATCCGGTGGCGGTGCCGCGGCCCGCCGCGGGCGGCGAAGCAGCCGAGCTGCAAGCCCTGTTCGGACAGCAGCTCAGGATGATGGAGACGTTCGCCGACCGGATGACCGGAGTGATCTCCCGCCAGCTCGACATGCT
>NZ_JAVREV010000028.1:0-55516 GCF_031845565.1 Streptomyces johnsoniae
CCTCGGTCGGCGCCTTGAACGCGCGGATGCGGCAGCCGGCCGGGTTGAAGTGCCCGACGACGTGCTTGACCGTGCCGCCCTTGCCCGAGGTGTCCATGCCTTGGAGAACGAGCAGCAGGCGGCGCCGAGCCCGGCCGCGAACTCGTCCAGCGCCTTGACGGCCGCGCGCTGGCTCGGCTGCGCCGGGTCGGGCACGTAGGTGTCGAAGCGCACTCCGTCGAAGCGCGGCGGCGGCACCAGGTCGGTCACCAGGCGCTCGGCCGGCACGCGCGGATCGCGGGCGGTGAGGGCGGC
This sequence comes from Streptomyces johnsoniae, assembly GCF_031845565.1. Lineage (NCBI taxonomy): Bacteria > Bacillati > Actinomycetota > Actinomycetes > Kitasatosporales > Streptomycetaceae > Streptomyces > Streptomyces johnsoniae. Next base: position 295 of record NZ_JAVREV010000028.1, read on the forward strand.
GGGGGCCGGGGCCGGCCCGCCGGGCCGCGGGGTGCTGCTCGTGGACACAATCTCCCAGTCTACGCGGCGGCCGGTGCCCCGGCCGCCGGGCCGGAAGCGCGCCCGTATGCCACACTGCGCCCCATGCGACGCCTGTTCCCCCCGACCGCAGACGGCACCGATGGCGAGTGGGACCTGCTCGAACTGGCCGACGCCTACGCCTATCCCGCGGACGGTCCGTGGCTGCGGGCCAACATGGTCTCCTCGGCGGATGGTGCCGCGCACCACGGCGGGCGTTCCAAGCCGCTCTCGGGACCGGCCGACATGCGGGTGTTCGGGGTGCTGCGCGCCCTGGCCGACGTGGTGATCGTCGGTGCCGAGACCGTGCGCGAGGAGCGCTACCGGCCCGCGCGCCGGCGCGAGGAGTTCGCCGAGCGCCGGCGCGCGGGCGGGCAGACGACCGTTCCCGCCATCGCGGTCGTCAGCGCGAGTCTGCACCTCGACTTCTCGCTGCCGCTGTTCACCGAGCCCGTCGTGCCCACGCTCGTGCTCACCGGTGCCGCGGCTCCCCGCGCCGGTCTCGCCGCCGCGGCGGAGGCGGGGGTGCAGGTGGTCACGGCGGGGGAGGGGTCGGGCGTCGACCCGCGGCGCCTCAAGCCGGAGCTGGCGGCCCGCGGTTTCACGCGGCTGCTGACCGAGGGCGGCCCGCGCCTGCTGGGGCAGCTGGCGTCGGCGGGTGTGGTCGACGAACTGTGTCTGACCACCTCGCCGCGGATCACGGTGGGCACCGCGCCCCGGGTGATGAGCGGCCCGGAGTCCGGTGTTCCGCAGGAGTTCGAGCTGACCGGCGTGCTGGAGGACTCCGGCTTTCTCCTCAGCCGGTACCGCAGGGTCCGACAATCTGCGGAATGACATGTTCCGCTTATCCTGGTGTGGGCAGCCTTAAAGGCGCAACGTCCCGTGCGCCTACGGGGAAGGATGGTTTCTGCCGGGGTACGCGGGACCCGGCCCGACGAAGGGCGTTCCGATGATCACGACCGTTCTCATGATCGAGAAACCCCTGGTGCCCACGGACGTCGAGCTCGTCACCACCCTGCACGAGGGAGAGCGGCAGACCTTCGTGGTCCTGATGCAGCCGCGGGGCGATCAGGACCGGCTGCTGCGCGCGCTGGACGACGTCGCGCTGGGCGAGCTGGGGGACGCGGTGCGGGAGGGCGAGGAGCCGGAGGGCGAGGATGCGTTCCGGTCGGCGAAACTGGCGCTCGACCACTCCGTGCAGGCACTGCGCGAGGCGGGGGCCGAGGCCGTCGGCCGGCTCATCGAGGACCACCCGCTCGAACTGCTGTCCTCCGTGGTGCGGGAGACCGGCGCGGACGAGGTCGTCGTGCTGACCGCCCCGCACTTCGTGGAGGAGCTGTTCCACCGCGACTGGGCCTCCCGGGCCAGGCACAAGGTGGGGGTCCCGGTCCTCAAGCTGTTCGCCCACGCGGAATGAACGCGTCGCCGCCCGGCCGGGACCGGAACGGGCGGCGCCGGGTGCAACAATCGGGAGGCCACGCCTCGACCAGGGAGACTTCACCATGACACCGGCGATCCCGCCCGCGATGGACCGGCCGCACTTCATCGGCATCGGGGGAGCGGGCATGTCGGGGATCGCCAAGATTCTGGCCGGCCGCGGCGCCCGCGTCGCGGGCAGCGACGCCCGGGAGTCCGGCACGGCCGCCGCGCTGCGCGCCCTCGGCGCGGAGGTGCACATCGGGCACGCCACCGGTCACCTGGCGGCGGACGCGAGCTGCGTGGTGGTCTCGAGCGCCATCCGCGCGGACAATCCGGAGCTGGCCGAGGCCGCCAGGCGCGGTATCCCGGCCGTGCACCGCTCCGAGGCGCTGGCCGCGCTGATGACCGGCCTGCGGACGGTCGCGGTGGCCGGGACGCACGGCAAGACCACGACCACCTCGATGCTCGCCGTGGCACTGACCCACCTCGGCCTGTCCCCGACCTACGCCATCGGCGGCGACCTGGACGTGCCCGGGTCGAACGCGGAGTCCGGCACGGGGGACTTGTTCATCGCCGAGGCCGACGAGAGCGACCGCAGCTTCCACCGCTACCGGCCCGAGGTCGCGGTGATCCTCAACGTCGAGCTGGACCACCACGCCAACTACGCCTCGATGGACGAGATCTACGAGTCCTTCGAGATCTTCGCCGACCGCGTCGAGCCGGGCGGCACGCTGGTCATCAACGCGGACCAGGAGGGCGCGCGCAAGCTCACCGCCACCCTCGCCGGGCGCCGCGGGCTGCGGATCGTGACCTACGGCGATGCGTCTGACGCGGACTTCCGCGTGGTCCGCATCGTCCCCGACCGCCTGACCAGCGACGTCACCGTCGCGTTCGACGGCGGGGAGCTGACGTTCCGGGTCGCCGTGCCGGGCCGGCACTACGCGCACAACGCGGTCGCCGCACTGGCCGCCGGCGTGGCCGCGGGCGTGCCCGCGCCCGCACTGGCGCGCGCGCTCGGCGCGTACACCGGCGTGCGTCGCCGGCTCCAGCCCAAGGGCGAGGCGAACGGGGTGCTGGTGATCGACTCCTATGCGCACCACCCCACGGAGATGGCCGCCGACCTGGCGGCGATCCGCGGTGGTGCGGCCGGGGGGCGGGTGCTCGTCGTCTTCCAGCCGCACCTGTTCAGCCGCACGAAGGAGCTGGCGGACGAGATGGGCGCGGCACTCGCGCGGGCCGACGCCTGCCTGGTCCTCGACATCTATCCGGCGCGCGAGGACCCCATCCCCGGGGTGACGAGTGCGCTCATCGTGGCTGCGGCCCGCACGCGGGGGGCCGAGGTTCTCGCGGTGGCGGAGCAGGACGCCGTGCCCGGTGCCGTCGCGGGAATCGCGCGGCCGGGTGATCTCGTTCTCACCATGGGCGCGGGCGACGTCACCGAGCTCGGCCCGAAGATCCTCGCCCGGCTCGCCGGGTGAAGGAGGAGACAAGGAGCAAAGCCATGGCATACAAGGTCGAGAAGACGGACGAGCAGTGGCGCGACCAGCTGAGCGACGAGGAGTACCGCGTCCTGCGGCAGGCGGGCACCGAGCCGGCGTTCACGGGTGAGTACACCGACACCAAGACCGTCGGCGTGTACAACTGCCGGGCCTGCGGTACCGAGCTGTTCCGCTCCGACGAGAAGTTCGAGTCGCACTGCGGCTGGCCCTCGTTCTTCGACCCGGCCGGTACCGACGCCGTCGAGACCAGGACCGACAACTCCCTGCCGGGCCGCCCGCGGACCGAGGTGCTCTGCGCGACCTGCGGCTCGCACCTCGGCCACGTCTTCGCGGGCGAGGGCTACGACACCCCCACCGACCTGCGGTACTGCATCAACTCCATCGCCATCAGCCTGGCCCCCGCGGACCAGGGCTCCTGACCTGGCCGTGGCCGGCCCACCGGGCCGGCCACGCCCTCGCGCCGCCCGGCGCACAAAAGCAGTGGAGGACCGCGGGGGGCGCGCATCAGGATGGCGCGCATGTGGAGCACACTCCCGGCGTTCCTCGGCGCCTGCCTGCTGATCGCCATGTCTCCCGGCCCCAGCACGGTGCTGATCATCCGCAATGCGCTGCGCAGCCGCAGGGCGGGCATGCTCACCGTGCTGGGGAACGAGAGCGGCGTCTTCCTGTGGGGAATCTTCGCCGCGTTCGGCCTGACCGCCGTGCTCGACGCCTCGGAGATCGCCTACGACGTGCTGCGTGCGGTCGGCGCCGTCGTGCTCCTCGGCTTCGGCGTCCAGACCCTGCGCGCGGCCCGCCGTACGGGCCGCGCCGGGCTCGCGGACGCGATCCCCGACAAGGCCGCGGCGGGCGGGGTGCGCGACTACCGGGCCGGGCTGCTGCTGAACCTGGCCAACCCCAAGGCCAGCATCTTCGCCCTGGCCTTCCTGCCGCAGTTCGTGCCGCAGTCGGTGCCCGAGGGCGCCCCGCACCTGACGGCGATGGTGGCCCTGGCCGCGCTGTGGGCCGTGTTCGAGGTCGGCTACTACGCCCTCTACGTCTGGGGCGTGGACCGGATGCGCGCCCTGCTCTCCCGGCCGGGCGCGCGCCGGCGCCTGGAGCAGGTCTCCGGCGGCGTGCTGATCCTGCTCGGCATCAGGCTCGCCGTCGAGTCCTGACCGCCCCGCGCCCGGCGGCTCAGCCCTCGCCGAACAGACCGGTGTACTCGGCGTGCAGCGGCTCCCAGCCGTGCGCGCGGGCCTCCTCACCGACCGCGCGCGGCAGGTCGAGCCCGTCCAGCACGCCGGTGAGCGCGGCCAGGCAGAGGTGCCAGCCGGCCGCGTAGCTGGGGGCCTGGGGCCGGTCGGCGAAGGTGTGGACGAAGCGCAGCAGCGTGCCGCCGCCGGTCGGCGTCAGCTCGAAGCGCAGCTCGTCCTCGTCCCAGGTGAACACGAGCAGCCGCGGTGGCTGGACCGTGCGGACCTCGCCGCGCGGTGCCTGCTCCTCCCCGGGGCTCTCGGGCAGCTCGACCGGTCCCGGCGTGTCGAGGTCGCGGTCCGGCACGAAGGGCGCCCACCGGGGGATCTGGCCGGCCTCGGTGATCGCGGCCCACACCTCCTCGACGGGATGGGCGAATTCGCGGTCGAGGCTGAGGGACCAGCGGCCGTCGGCGGCCCGGCCGAGCGCGCCCTGAACCGGTTGCTGGGGGAGTGAGTCCGTCATGGTGCCTTCCTGGTGCCCTGGGCGCCGGGACGCGCCGCGCCCCGTACCGTTCCTTGCTGTTCCGTACCGTTCCGTGCCGTCAGCGGTCGGCCTCCGCGCCGCCCGCATCCGTCTCTGTCTCCGTCTCGGTCTCGGTCTCGGTCGCCGTCTCGCGGTGCGCCCTTCGGCGGTCGAGGTGCTCCTCCAGCGCGTCGAAGTGCAGGACCCACCGCTCCCGGTAGGGCCGCAGCCACTCCTCGACGTCGCGCAGCGGCATATCGGTCAGCCGGTAGACGCGCCGCCGGCCCTCCACACCGGCCTCGACCAGGCCCGCCTCGCGCAGCACCCGCAGGTGCTTCGAGACGTTCGGCTGGGAGAGGCCGAGGGCCCGGACGATCTCGCCCACGTCCCTGGGGGCCTGCCGCAGCAGGTCCAGGATGCGCCGGCGCGTGTCGTCCGCGAGTACCGCGAATCCGTCCACCACCCGAGTATCACTCTTCAGGCATATAACCGCAAGCGCATATGACCGGCTACTCCGCGCGCGCCAGGACGGCCGCGGACTCCGGCGGCAGGTCGAGACGGCCACCGGGACCCGGCGGCGCGCAGCGGTGCGTCGCGGCAAGCAGTTCGAAGCCGCCGGGACCGAGGTCCGCGGTGGCGGGGGCGTCCCGCGAGAAGTTCAGCGCCACCGTCAGCGGGCCGCTGTGCACCACCAGCCAGCCCGCGGCCTCGTCGAACGCCGCCGCCACGTCCGCGAGCCGCAGCCCGGCCGGCAGACGCTCGCGCCGGATGGCGATCAGGCTCCGGTGCCACTCCAGCCGCGCCGCCTCGCCGGGCCGCTCCGGGTGCACGGCCTGCCACGCGCGTTCCGGGTCCTCGGGCCACGGCAGGCAGGAACGTTCCCGCGTCGCCGGGTCCTGCGGATCGGGAATGTCGCCGGCCGCCCAGCCGTGCGCCTCGAACTCCCGGCGGCGGCCGGTCCGCACCGCCTCCGCGAGCGCCGGGTCCCGGTGGTCGGTGAAGTACTGCCAGGGGCTGGTCGCCCCCCACTCCTCGCCCATGAACAGCATCGGCGTGAACGGCCCGCACAGCACGAGCGCCGCGGCCAGCGCGGAACGGTCCTCGCCCGCCAGCGACGTCAACCGGTCACCCAGCGCCCGGTTCCCGATCTGATCGTGCGTCTGCGCGTAGCCCACCAGCCGGTGCGCCGGCGTCGCGGCCCGGTCCAGCGGCCGCCCGTGACTGCGGCCCCTGAACGCCGAATACCCGCCGGCGTGGAAGAAGCCGCCGGTCACGGTGGCCGCGAGCGCGGCCAGCGGGGCCCGCGCGAAGTCCGCGTAGTAGCCCTGCGCCTCCCCCGTCAGCGCGGTGTGCAGCGCGTGGTGGAAGTCGTCGTTCCACTGCCCGTGCAGTCCGAGGCCGCCCGCCTCGCGCGGCGCCGTGGTGCGCGGATCGTTCCGGTCGGACTCGGCGATCAGGAACAGCGGCCTGCCGCTCTCCGCGGCCAGCGCGTCGACCGCCGCGGACAGCTGGGCCAGCATGTGCTCGGCCCGGTCGTCGGCCAGCTCGTGAACCGCGTCGAGCCGCAGCCCGTCCAGCCGGTAGTCGCGCAGGAACGCCAGCGCGCTGCCGATGAAGTACGCGCGCACCTCGTCGGAGCCCGGCGCGTCCAGATTGACGGCGGAACCCCACGGCGTGTGGTGCCGGTCGGTGAAGTACGGGCCGAACTCGGGCAGCCGGTTGCCCGAGGGGCCCAGGTGGTTGTGCACCACGTCGAGGACGACCCCGAGGCCGTGCCCGTGTGCCGTGTCGACGAAGCGCTGGAGCCCCTCCGGGCCGCCGTACGGCTCGTGCACCCCCCAGGGCGCCACCCCGTCGTAACCCCAGCCGTGCAGCCCGGGGAACGGGTTCACCGGCATCAGTTCGACGTGGGTGATACCGAGCGCGGCGAGGTGGCCGAGCCGCGCCGCCGCCGCGTCGAACGTGCCCTCGCGCGTGAACGTCCCGACGTGCAGCTCGTACAGCACGGCGCCGTCGAGGCCGCGCCCGGGCCACGGCTGCCGCCACTCGAACGTGTCCTGGTCGGTCACCGCGCCCGGCCGCTCCGGCCCGTCCGGCAGCCGCCGGGCGCGGGGGTCGGGCAGCACCTCCCCGTCGTCGAGCGCGAAGCCGTAACGGTCGCCGGGCCGCGCCTCCGCCTCGACCCGCCACCAGCCCTCCCGTGCCTCGTGCGGCTCTGGGGCCATGGCGATGGGCCGGCCTGACAGCTGGAGCGTGACGCGCCGGGCCCGCGGGGCCCAAACCTCGAAGAGCATGGACACCATGCTCCGTGCCGGGGCGGCGGAATGGCCAGACCGCCGCCCCGGCGTGTGGTTACGGCGCGGACATGCAGAACCTGATCTGCGTCACCGGATAGCCCGCCCGGGTGAACGCCGCCGCCATCGGGGCGTTCCCCAGGTCCGTGGCCGCTTCGATTCTTTCGGCGCCCTCGGCCGCCAGCGCGTGCGTGCACTCCGCCAGCAGGTCGTAGCCGTAGCCGTGACCGCGCTGCTCAGGCACGACGCCGACGAAGCCGACCACAGGCGACACCTGGTTGCGCGCCGGGACCTCGATGCCGACGAGGTCACCGCCAGGCGTCCAGGCCAGCCGCCACCAGTCGCGCGGCGAGGGACACCAGTGGAAGAAGTCCAGCTCGTCCTGCGCCGCCAACGCGATGCCGCCCCGTTCCACCGCGCGCTGCGCGTGCGCGTCCAGGGTGCTGCTGTGCACACGCCGCAGCACCTCCAGGATCACCGCGTCGTCCGGCTCGGGCCGGAACTCAAGCCGCCCCGGGCGCTCCGGCAGTCCGCGGGCGGGCGTCCACGTATAGCGGTAACGCTCGACCAGCGGCCGGTAACCGGCCTCCCGGGCGGCGTCGATCCGTGCCTCCGCCGCCGCGCCCACGGCCGGGTCGGCCCGCCACTCCGGCGGCAGGATCAGCTCGAAGTCCGCACGCAGCGGCGTTTGCCGGAGCAGTTGCACGGCGGCGGCCCGGTCGGTGAAGTCGAACCAGTCCAGCGCGATCGGCGCCGCGTCCTCGGGCCCGCCCCAGAACGCGGCCCGCGCGACGACCTCGCCGCCGCGCAGCGCGACCCACGTCCACTCGGGCCGGTAGGCACCGCCCGACCGAAGCGTCCCGTACCCGTCGTGCGGGGGACCGAGCAGCGGACGGCCGACGAGCCCGGGGGTGGGCAGGGAGGTGAAAACCTCGCGCGCCTCGTCCTCGGCGAGCGCGCGAATGACCAGATCAGTGGTCATGAGAGTCCTTCCGGAAGCGTGGCACGCCTCCGGTCAGCCCGGAAAACGCCCGGCGGAGGGGCGGCGGAAGCGCGCACGGGTGAAAACACCTGTCGTGATGTCGGACATGACGCGCCTCCTTCCTCAACTCATGGGCGTGCGCACACAGTAGGTCGTCGGCGTCGCCCGTGTCCACCGCTGCGCGCCTGGACAGGCGCGCAGCGCGTCGCGAGAATTCCGGTATGACGTTCGTGGAGCACAGCGCCTTTCCGCCGCGTATATCGGACGCGGACCGGGAGCGCGCGCTCGACGTGCTCCGCGAAAGCATGGTCGAGGGGCGGGTGTCGCAGGACACCTTCCTGCGCCGCGTCGAGCTGATCATGGCGGCCCGGCTGCCGACCGACCTGTCCGCGGTGCTCCGCGATCTGCCGGACCGCGCGCCCGCCGCCGCGCCGCGGACCGGCTGGGTGGCCGACTCGTTCACCAGGCTCGTGACGTTCCCCGGGCGGATGCGGCTGGCCTGGGAGTCGCGCCGGCTGCCGGAGCTGGTGCTGCCCGCCCGCGGTCGCGGCCCGCTGCTGATCGGCCGCGTGCCCGGTTCCGGGCTCAGGCTCAACGACGCGAGCGTCTCGCGGCAGCACGCCGTGCTGACCGGCGCCGGTCAGGGCTGGCTGCTGCGCGATCTGGGCTCGGCCAACGGCACGTGGGTCAACGGGCGCCGGGTCGCGGACAGCGCGCCGGTCGGCCCGGGGGACCATGTGAGGTTCGGCGCCGTGGCGTTCCGCCTGGCGGCCCTCACCGAGGGCCCCTACGGCGCCTGAACGTTTCGCCGGGCGCGGGGCCCGCGGTGGGCGCGCGTCGCGCGGGAAGCCGGTCTGCCGCCCTGGCGGGGGCTGGGAGGTGGGGCGGCAGACCGGAGTTCCGGTGGGGCCGGGTGGGCTCAGCCCAGCAGCAGGCCGTTCACGGACCGCACGACCGAGGCGACGACGGGCGAGACCTCACCCGGGGCGCCGTGCCCGGCGTGGGCGTCGTGCCCGGTGTGCGTGCTCAACTCCTCGCTCACGTGCGGGGCGTTCTCGGACTCGAACGCCTCGGCCGCCGCCTCCGACTCCGCGATCCCGGCGTCGGTGACGCCCGGGACGGTGACTTCGCCGTTGCCGCCGTTGAAGTCGACGTCGGCGCAGCTGTAGAAGGTTTCCTGGCTGTCGGAGCGTTCCCAGACGGTGTAGATGATGTGGCGGCCGGTTTTGCCGGTGGGGAGTTGGGATTCCCAGTAGTACTCGGATTCCGCGTTGCCGACGTTGCCGCGGTAGGGCGGGTCGGTTTCGGAGTGGAAGGGTTCGTCTTCGATGTCGGCCCAGGTGAGTGGCTGGGTGGGGTCCCAGCTGTCCTCGGTGACGTATTGGTGGAAGGTGCCGGGGTGGTGGGCCCAGGGGTTGTAGGTGAACTCGTAGGTGTCGCCCGCGGTCACGTTGGTGTAGGGCCAGTCGGCGTGTGGCAGGTCGAAGCCGGAGAAGTCGTTCACCGTCGCGGCGCCGCTGCACAGCTGTCCGTCGGGGATGAAGCCTTCGGTCCGGCCGCCGCCGTTGGACTGGAGCACGGAGAACCAGTTGTAGAAGGCGTTGGCGCCGCCGGCCTCAAGTGCCGCCTGGCAGGCGGGGTTCGTGGGGTTCACCGCGCCGGTGCTGTCGAGGCTGTACTTCCAGCACAGGTAGGTGCGGCTCCCGGGGTCCATCGGTGCGCCGTGCGCGGATGCGGTGCCACCGGTGAACACCACCGTGGCCATGGCCGGCAGGGCGGCCAGCGCGGTCAGCAGTCCCGTCCTGCGCAGCCACGCGCGGCTCTCTGCTCGGTCTCTCATCGCGTTGCGTCCCTTCGCCGTGATGAGGTGGGGGAAACCAGGAGCATGGGAGCGCTCCCAATTTTGGACCGTAGCGCCGGGAAACTCCTCCTGTAAAGGGTCGTGACGTGACGGGCTGCCCGGGCCCGTCCGGTGTCACGCGTCCGGTCCCGGCCGCCGCGCGGGCGGCGGCCGGGACCGTTCCGGCGGGGTCGTGTCAGGACGCGCCGCAGCTGATCGCCGCACTCGCCGGCGGCGGGGTGCCGAGCGAGGTGTAGCCGAACGAGGTGGACGCGCCCGGCGCCAGGGAGCCGTTCCACGCGACGTTGTCGACCATGATGTGGTCACCGTGGGCCGTCCAGGCGCCGTTCCAGACGCTCTGGATCTCGTTCCCGCCCGGCTGGCTCCACGACGCGGTCCAGTTGCTGATCGGCGCGTCGCTGTTGTTGGTGACCGTGACCTCCGCCTGGAAGCCGCCGTTCCAACTGCTCACCGTGCCGAGGCTCGCCGCGCAGAAGCCGTCCCCGGGGCCCGGGTCCGGATCGGGGCCGGGGTCCGGGTCCGGGTTGCCGCTGTCGCCCGGGACGGTGACTTCGCCGTTGCCGCCGTTGAAGTCGACGTCGGCGCAGCTGTAGAAGGTTTCCTGGCTGTCGGAGCGTTCCCAGACGGTGTAGATGATGTGGCGGCCGGTTTTGCCGGTGGGGAGTTGGGATTCCCAGTAGTACTCGGATTCCGCGTTGCCGACGTTGCCGCGGTAGGGCGGGTCGGTTTCGGAGTGGAAGGGTTCGTCTTCGATGTCGGCCCAGGTGAGTGGCTGGGTGGGGTCCCAGCTGTCCTCGGTGACGTATTGGTGGAAGGTGCCGGGGTGGTGGGCCCAGGGGTTGTAGGTGAACTCGTAGGTGTCGCCCGCGGTCACGTTGGTGTAGGGCCAGTCGGCGTGTGGCAGGTCGAAGCCGGAGAAGTCGTAGACCGTGGCGCCGCCGCTGCACAGCTGTCCGTCGGGGATGAAGCCTTCGGTCCGGCCGCCGCCGTTGGACTGGAGCACGGCGAACCAGTTGTAGAAGCCGTTCGCCCCGCTCTCCTGGAGCGCGGCCCGGCAGGCGGGGTTGCTCGGGTCGATCGCACCGCTCTGGTTGACGCTGTACTTCCAGCACAGGTAGGTGCGGCTCCCGGGGTCCATCGGTGCGCCGTGCGCGGATGCGGTGCCACCGGTGAACATCACCAGGCAGAGCGCGGGCAGCGCGGCGAGGAGGGTCAGCAGGGCCGGTCTTCTCAAGTGCGGGCGGGGGGTTGGCCGTTCTCTCATCGTGTTGCGTCCCTTTCGCCGTGATCTGGGTGGGAGCGCTCCCAGGTGCCGTGACCGTAGCGGCGGGCGACGGTGCTGTAAAGAGAAGGCGCAGGAGATGTGCGCACATGCGGTGAACGGGTGAAGTCCGCCCGCCCCGCCCGCCCTTGCCATGACCGGGAAGCGGCGCGGCCGCCTCGGCCGGTGTCAGGATGCCGCGCGAGCGCGGAGGGCGGACCGCCGCCGCCCCGGCGCGTGCCCGAGTGTCAGATGGAGCTGCCGCTTTCCTGGGGAGAGAGGCGGGGGCCCGGGGCCGCATCGGTGGGCGGGGCCAGTCCGGCCTCCCGCAGCACCCGGTCCACGGTGTCCGCCAGGGCACTCGACTCGGCGACCACCGTTTCGACACCACCGGGCAACAGGTCGAGCGGCCGGTACCAGTCCCGCATCTCCGCCTCGCCGTACTCCGCTGCCTGCGGCTTCGTGGTGTGGCGGCGGAGTGTTTCGTCGAACGACACATCGAGGTAGAAGTGGTGCGTCCGCCCCCGGTGGTCCCGTCGCAGTGCTTCGAGCATCGACCCGTAGTGCGCCGCGTACAGGATGCCTTCGACCACGACGTGGTAGTGGTGATCAAGCGCGTAGCGGGCGACGGTGTCGATGAGACCGATGTTCGCGCCCTCGGGAGTGTCCCTCTCGCGGAGCACGACACGCCGGAGATTGTCCTGACCGACCAGGGCGATGCCTCGTCCGTACCGTGCGCGCACCTCGGCGGCGACCGCGGACTTCCCCGCGGCGGAGTTGCCGCGGAGCACGATCAGCCGAGTCGTCGCCGAACCCACCATCATTCGCGGGACCCTACCCGCATCGCCGTCCGCGGGCGCGTGCTCCGGAGTGCCGGGCTCAGTCCTCCCGCACCAGCAGCGCCACCGGTTCCGGGGCCAGGAGCTGGGACAGCCGCGCCCGCCCGTGCACCGTCCGGCCGCTGCGCAGCTCCCGCCACGTTCCCGGCGGCAGCGGCAGCCGGGTGTCCTCCCAGCCGCCCGTGTGGTCGAGGCGCCGGGAGAGCCGGGTGACCGCCGTGATCGCCCGGCCGCTGCGCACGAACGCCAGGCAGTGCCCGGCCGCCGCGCCCTCGGCGGCCAGCGGCTGGTAGTCGGCCAGTTCGCCGAACCACTCCGGGTTGTCGCGCCGCAGCCGCAGCGCCGTGGCGGTCAGCCGCAGCTTCTCCGTGGCCAGGTCGTAGCCGGTCGTCGACGCGTCGCCGAGCGCCGCCAGTTGCGCGATCGGCAGCTGGGGGAGCCGGCGGTTGTCCGGGTCGACCAGCGCCAGGTAGTGCCGTTCGCTGCCGCGGTAGACGTCGGGCACCCCCGGCATGGTCAGATGCAGCAGCGCGGAGCCCAGGATGTTGGCCCGGATCTGCGGTGCCAGCTCGCGCGCGAACTCGGTGAGCGGATACAGCGGGGGCCCGCACGGACCCGCGAGCACGAACCGTTCGACCGCCGCCTCGTACGCCGGCTCCTGCTCGGTCCAGCTCGTGTGCAGCCCGGTCTCCCTGACCGTCTTCAGCATCGCGGCGAGCAGCCGTTCCCGATCGGGGAAACCCAGGGCGAACGCGGTCTGCCACGTGGCCCACGCCACGTGCGGGTCCGGGGCCCGCACTCCGGCCCTCGCGGTCGACTCGGTCAGCCTGGTGACGAGTTCCGACCATCCGCGCGGATGTTCGCTCAACGCGCTGACGGTGGCTCTGACATCGCCGCTGCGCTTGGTGTCGTGCGTCGACAGAACGGTCCCGGTCAGCGGCCAGTCGCGTTGCAGCCGCGCGCAGAACGAGTGGAACGCGTCGGGCGGCAGCGCGGGCTGCCCCGGGTCGCCGCCGACCTCGGCGGCGGAGAGCAGCGGGGCGTACCGGTAGCAGGCGGTGTCCTCCACCGCCTTGGCCCGCAGCGCGGAGGAGACCTGCGCGAAGCGCACCCGGAAGTCCGTCAGGCCCTCGCCCTCCCCGAACCGCCCCAGCGCCAGCTCCCTGACCGTGTCCACCGCCGCCGCCTCGGCCGCGACGGGGAACATCGCCCGCGCCCCGTCCGCCGCCGTCACCAGCATCGCCTCGTCGACCGGCGAGGGCGGCGCGTCCGCCGTCACATACGGCCGGTACACCGGCAGCCGCACCAGCAGCTCCGTCAGCGCGGAGCGCAGCGCCCACGGCGCGTGGTCCCGCAGCCGCAGCTCGGGCACCCGCGCGCACAACGCCACCGCGGTGCGCGTCAGCCGTTCGCTCTCGGCCGCCAGCTCGTGACTGATCATCTTGTACGCGGCCCGCCGCGTCGTCGGCGTCCACTCGCCGCCCAGATCCGGCGGGGCGCCGGTGAACGCCCGGTAGTGCTCGGTGAGTTCGGCGCAGCCTTCCGGGTCGGTGAACATCGCGTCGATGTGCCGCAGCGCGTCGTACCCGGTGGTGCCCGCGATGGGCCAGCTCGCCGGCAGCTGCTCGCCGGGGCCGAGGATCTTCTCCGCCACGATCCAGGCGCCGCCGCTGCGCCGGTGCAGCCGCCCCAGGTAGCCGCCCGGATCGGCCAGGCCGTCCGGGTGGTCGACGCGCAGCCCGTCAAGGACTCCCTCGTCCAGCAGCCGCAGCACGACCGCGTGGGTCGCCTCGAACACCTCCGGGTCCTCCACGCGCACCCCGATCAGCTCGGAGATGGCGAAGAAGCGGCGGTAGTTCACCTCGGTCCTGCCAAGCCGCCACCACGCGAGGCGGTAGTGCTGGGAGTCGAGCAGCTCGGGCAGCGGCAGTTCCTCGGTGCCGGGCCGCAGCGGGAACGTGCGGTCGGCGTACCGCAGCACGCCGTCCGCCACGGAGAGCCGGTCCAGCTCCTCGCCGAGCGGCCCGCCGAGCACGGGCAGCAGCACCCGGCCGCCACCGGCCGCCCAGTCGATGTCGAACCAGCCCGCGCGCGCCGCCCCGGGACCGTCCCGCAGCACCTCCCACAGCGGCCCGTTCAGCTCCGCGCGCACCGGCACCGCCATGTGGTTGGGCACGATGTCGACGATCAGCCCCAGGCCCTCCGCGCGCGCCGCCGCCGACAGCCGCCGCAGACCCTCCTCGCCGCCCAGCTCCCCCCGCACCCGCGTGTGGTCGGTCACGTCGTAGCCGTGCCCCGAGCCGGGCACCGCCTCAAGCACGGGCGACAAGTGGAGGTGGGAAATGCCCAGATCGGCCACGTAGGGCACGATCTCGGTCGCCGCCGCGAACGGGAAATCCGGCTCCAGCTGGAGCCGGTAGGTAGACGTGGGCGTGTGGCGCGCTGGCGTCATGGAAACCCTCTGCCCCGACGGCCGTGCGGACAAGCGCAGTTGATTCCCGACTGTGCTGCACGTGCGGCGGGTGCCGCAGTAGGCTTCCTTGATCCATCAGTGGGGCGGAAGGCGGTGCAGGCGGTGAGCTCTTCGGGGCTGGAGCTGCCCTCGGGAAACGGGGGTGAGACCGCCGAGGCCCAGCCGGGGGCGGTGCCGGTGCCGCGCCCCGTGGAAATCGGGGCCGACCTGGAGTGGAGCGCCCAGGACTGGTCGGAGGTCCGCACCCGCGTGGAACGGGCGGGCCGTGCGTACGTCTGGCTGAACCTGGTGGAGCAGCGGCTGCGGTCCGTGGTGGCCGCGGTGCTGCGTCCGGTGTACGAGCCGGTGCACGGCGAGGAGTGGGAAGTCGCCGCCGCCGGGCCGACCGGGCAGGAGTGGGTGCAGCGGGCCGCGGCCCTCCGCGAGGTCAGCCGCCGCAAGGGGCATCTGATCGATCCTGCCGATGACACGGTGCTCGCCTTCCTCACCCTTCCGCAACTGCGTGAACTCATGGTGCAGCACTGGCCGTGCTTTGCGCCGTATTTGGACAACAGGCGCGAGGTCGAGCTGACTCTCGACGAGCTGGAGGTGGCGCGCAGCGCCGTCAACCGCAACCGCGGCATGAGCCGGGCCGTGCTGGAGCAGGCGGAACGGGGCTGCGCCCGGCTGCTGCGGCTGCTCGACTCCGGGGCGCCGCCGTCCGCGGGGCGGCTGCCCGCGGACGCCGTGGAGCACCTGGTGGGTGACCGGTTCACGGATGTGGCGGGCGTCCACCCCGACCGCGTCAGGCTCCAGCGGCAGCTGCCGGCCGAGGAACTGTTCGGCGGCGCACGGCGCCTGGACGCGGTCGGTATAGGGCTCGGGCTGCTGGTGCAGAACTATCCGGGGCGGCGCCTGGTGCGCCTGGCGGAGTCGGGCTGCCGGATGCGGCTGCTGTTCCTCAACCCGGCGAGCGGCGCCATGCGCCGCCGCGAACGCGAACTCGGCCTCAAACGCGGCGAGCTGGGCCGCTCGGTCGAGACGAACATTCTCCATATGCGCCGCGTCCGCGGGCGGGTCCGCGATCCGCAGGCGTTCGACATCCACGTCTTCGACGACACCCCCAGGTTCAGCGCCTACTTCGTGGACGCCGACGAGCCCGACGGGGTTGCGGTCGTGCAGTCATATCTTCGGCGCAGTCGTGGCATGGAGACCCCCGCCCTGGTGCTGCGCCGCGCCGGGCGGGAGATAGTGCAACGCGACGACCCCGCCGCCGACGGCGAGCTGAGTCTGTACGAGACCTACCGCGAGGAATTCGAGTACGCCTGGGAGAACTCCCGCCCGGTGTCCTGATGCCCGCCCGCTCACCGCACGGGCGGGGCGGCCGCCGTGTGGCGCAGCAGGTCGGGGCAGCACGCGGCCAGGGTGGCCATGGCCGCGACGGTCAGCAGCCCGCCGCCGCTGATCGCCCAGGCCGTGCCGAACGCCGCGCCCGCCGGGCCGTGCACGAGGTGGGCCACCCACGGCCCGCCCGCCGACACGACCGTCACCAGCCCCTGCAGACGGCCCCGCACCTCGTCCGTGACCGCGGCCTGGAGCACGGTCGTGCGGAAGACGCTCAGCAGCATGAGTGCCGCGCCGCCCACCACCAGGCAGCACAGCGCGAGCCACAGCCGGTGCGTGAGCCCGAACGCCGCGACCGCACCGCCCCAGACGCACACGGCCACGGTGATCACCAGACCGTGCCTGCGCAGGCCGGTGAACGCGCCGGAGCACGCCCCCGCGAGGACCGCGCCGAGCGGCACGGCGGCGCTGAGCAGCCCCAACGCCATCCCGCCGCCCGCCGGATCGCCGAACGTCTCCTGCGAGAGCTGCGGCAGCAGCGCGGCGGGATTGCCCAGCACCATGGCCACGAGATCGGCGAGCAGGACCACGAGCAGCAGCCGCTGCCCCGCCAGGTACCGCAGGCCGCCGGCGATCCCCCCGTCCGCCCGCGCGTCGGGCAGCGCCGCCGGCGGCAGTGGCGGCAGCAGCGCCACGGCCCTGAGCATCACGCACAGCGCCGCCGCGTCCAGCAGGTACAGCGGCGCCACGCCCGTCACCGGCAGCAGGGCGCCCGCGAGCAGCGGCCCCACCACAGGACCCGCCCACCGGACCATCGCGTCCAGCGCGTTGGCCGCGGGCAGCCGTTCGGCGGGCACCAGCCGCGGCACGACCGCGCCGCGCGCCGCCATGTTCGCGCCGAGGCAGCCCTGCAACAGCCCGAGCAGCACGAACAGCGCCGCCACCGAGCCGAGCCCGGCCGCGGCCTGGGCCCACAGCAGCACGCACACCAGCGCGATGCCGCCGTTCGTCACCAGCAGCAGGCGGCGCCGGTCCACCGCGTCGGCCAGCACACCGCCCCACAGCGCGGCGGCGGTCAGCGGGCCGAGGGCCGCCACCGCGGACAGGCCGACCCACGCGGACGAGCCGGTGAGGTCGTAGATCTGGAGGGGCACGGCGACGGCCGTGCAGCTCGCCCCGACCGCCGTCACGGCCCCCGAGGCCCACAGCCGGCGGAACGCGGCGATCCGCAGCGGCCTCAGATCCATCCCTCGCACGCCCATGGCAGCCTGGACGCACGGCCGGGCGCCGCCGGTTGCGGCGCGCCCCGGTGTTCCCGGGGCGGCTGCCGCGGCGATTCCGCTCTCGGCGAATCTGCTGACGGCAGGCCCGCCTTCCCCGCGCCGCGTCCCGCGGGCAGCATTCGCGGTATGAGCACTCGGACACTGCTGATCCTCGGGGGAACCGGATTCGTCGGCCGCGCCGCCGCCGAGGAGGCGCTGGCGCGCGGCTGGCACGTCACTGTGCTCAACCGGGGGCGCGCCGCCCCGCCGCCCGGCGTCCGCGCGCTGCGCGGGGACCGCACGGCGGACGGCGGGCTCGCGGCACTGGCCGAGGGGGAGTGGGACCACGTCCTCGACACCTGGAGCGACGCGCCCGTGGCCGTGCGGGACGCCGCCCGGCTGCTCGCCGGACGGGCCCGCCACTACACCTACATCTCCAGCCGTTCCGTGTACGCCTTCCCCATGGCCGCGGGCGCGGCCGAGGACGCGCCGGTCATCGACGCCTCGCCCGACGCGGAGGCGACCGAGTACGCGGCGGACAAGCGCGGCGGCGAGCTGGCCGCCACGGCGGAGTTCGGCGCCGACCGCACCCTGCTCGTCCGCTGCGGCATCATCCTCGGCCCGTACGAGGACGTCGGCCGCCTGCCGTGGTGGCTGACGCGCATCGCCCGCGGCGGCCGGGTGCTCGCCCCCGGCCCGCGCGACCTGCCGCTCCAGTACGTCGACGCGCGCGACCTCGCCGCCTGGGCCCTCGACGCGGCGGACGCCGGGCTGAGCGGCCCCTACGACCTGGTCAGCCCGCCGGGCCACACCACCATGGGCCGGCTCCTGGACACCTGCGTCCGCGTGACCGGCTCCACGGCGCGGCTCTGCTGGACCGATCCGGAAACGGTGCTCGCCGCCGGTGTCATCCCGTGGACGCAGCTGCCGGTGTGGCTGCCGCCTGGGGAGGTCCACGACGCGCTGCACGGCTCCGATGTCGGCAAGGCCCTGGCCGCGGGCCTGCGGTGCCGACCGGTCACCGAGACCGTCGAGGCCACCTGGGCCTGGCTCACCGGCCTCCCTGACGGCGTTCCCGGCCGCCCGGAACGCTCCCCGGTCGGCCTTGACCCGGAAACCGAGGCCAGGGTTCTGGGCCCGGCGTGACCGCGCGGGACGCGGTCACGGTGTGCCGGGCGGGGTGACCGGCAGGCCGGCGCGGCGCCAGCTCTGGAAGCCGCCGTCGAGGTCCGTCGCGCGGTGCAGCCCGATCGCCCGCAGCGAGGCCGCCGCGAGCGAGGACGCGTAGCCCTCGTCGCAGAAGACGATCCACCGCACGTCCCGGTCGGCCGCTTCGGGTACCGACGCGCCGCTGGCCGGGTCGCAGCGCCACTCCAGGTGGTTCCGTTCGATGATCAGCGCGCCCGGGATCGTGCCGGACGCGGCGCGCTGGAACTCCGGGCGGGTGTCGACCAGTACGGCGCCGGACCGCACGGCGTCGTGCGCCTGCCGCGGGCCGAGCCGGTCCAGCGCGCCGCGCACCGCGGCCAGGTGGCCGCCGATCGTCAAGGTCCCTGCTTCGCTTGCCGCTTCGTCCACTGCCTCGTCCACTGCCTCGCTCCGTTCCTGTTGCCGGCCGGTCAATCCGTGATGGTGTCGGTGCGGACCACGGCCAGCCGCCCGTCCGCCTCCCGCCGGTAGTAGGTCTGGGTGGTCAGCGCGGGCGCGTAGGCGTGGATGCTCACGGCGGGCCGCTCGTCCGCGTTCGTCACCTGGTGGACGTACCCGGGCCCGAAGGCACGCACGTCCCCGGTGCCGAGCCGCCGCCCGCCGTCGGCGGGCGCGGGGAAGGCGTGCTCGGTGAGCGTGCCCGCCACGACGCCGAACGAGCCGGCTGAGCCGCCGTGGTCGTGGATCTCGGTGCCCTGGCCGGGCAGCCAGGTCAGCAGCCACACCTCGTAGGCGTCCGTCCGCTCAAGCCGCCGGTAGCTGCGGTCCGGGGCGGTGAAGCGCACCAGTGGGCGCCACAGACCGGTCCTGGCGGCGAAACGGCGGACGGTGCGGGCGAGTTGTGCGGAGGGGATGGCGGCAGGGGCCGACGCGGACATGAGAGACCTCGCGGAAGGGTGTCGGGGCGAACGGGAACGGCGGAGAACGCCGCGCCCGCGGCAGACACCGGGCGAGCGCGGCCGTCAGGGACGACCGCGGCGACACAGCGCGCTGGCCACGCGGACGAGGTCCACGTGCTCTCGGGAGAAGAAGCGCTTGCTGGTCGGCACGGGGTCAGAGTGACAGCGTGTTCGTCCAACGGTCAAGCCGGCGGCGGAAATACCTTGACGGTCACGTGCACTACTGGCATGCTCACCTATCGTGAGCCAGGCTGACTTCCTTGTCGTGCGTCTGCACGTCGACCTCCGACGGCAGGCCAGCGCCATCTGTGCCGCCGGTCGCTGACCGCGCCAGCCGACTTCGCCGCTCCCGCATTTCCCTTTCGTCTCTCCCTTGCGCAGGGTCCGCACGCAGTGCTGCGTGGCGCCGTGCCGCGGGGTGAATTCGGCTGCCCACCCATGCATCTCCCAGCTCGGCGCTCAGGGCTCGGCTCAGGGCCCAGGGCTCAGAAAGGCAGCAGCATGACCACCACCGATTCCGACCTGCGCAGGATCGGCGGACGGATCGGCCCCGAATTCGTCGGCGTCGACCACAAGGCGGTCTTCTTCCGTGGCCAGGACCTCGACGACGCAGAGCATCACACCCCTGCCGCCGCGGCCCGAACCGCGACCACAGATAGGAGCCGATCCATGCGGCACCTCACCGCTCTCCCCGCTCTCCCCGACCTCCCCGACCTGTCCGACGTGACGGTGACCCTCGTCCCGCGGGGCGCCGACGGCACGGACGGCACGGACAGCACCGTTCCGCTCGTCGGCTACCTCGTACTGGCCCCGGCCGGCACCCAGTTGACGCAGCTCACCGAACTGCTGGCCGCCGCACCGGCACCCGCACCCCGCCCCGCGCCCGCGGAAGCCGGCATCACGGTGGACCCCGAGGAGCGCACCGCGGCGGTCGACGGCCGGCCGCTGGCCCTGACCTACCTCGAATTCGAGCTGCTGGCCCACCTGGTGGGCCATCCGCACCGGGTGTACACCCGCGAGCAGCTGGTGGCCACCATCTGGGGCTACGGCCCGGTGGGGGACCAGCGAACGGTCGACGTGCACGTGGCACGGCTGCGCCGCAAGCTGGGCGCGGCCCACCGCGAGCGGATCGTGACGGTGCGCCGGGTGGGCTACAAGTACGTGCCCGCCGCCTGATCAGCCGGCGAGCAGGCGGTCGGCGCGCGGCGCGCCGGCCGCCGCCGCCCAGCGGCGCAGCACGAGCGCGGCCAGCTCGGGCGCGTCCCCGAGCACCGGGGCGACGAGGTCGGCGCCGGCCGCGCGGGCTCCGGCCAGGATGCGGTCGGGCAGCCGTCCCGGCGCGATCACGAACGGCGCCACGGCCACCCGGCGGATGCCGTCCGCGCGCAGCGCGCGGACGGCATCCGCCGTCGTGGGCGGGGCCGCGGAGGCGAACGCGGTCCGCACCGCGCACCGGCCGGACGCCAGCCGCCAGTGCCGGGCGAGGCGGCCGACCGCGGCCAGGGCGCCCGGGTCGGAGGAGCCGGCCGAGGCGAGCACGACGCCGGTCTCCCGCCACTGGGCCGGCGAGAGACCGGCCGAGGACCCGGCCAGCCGCCGTTCCAGCGCGCCGAGCAACAGCGGGTCAGGACCGGGGACATCGGCCTGCCGGACGGCGAGTCCCGGCAGCCGCGCCTCCTGCGCGGCGAGGACGGCCGGGATATCGGTTCTGGCGTGGAACGCGTGGGAGAGCAGCAGCGGAACGGCGACCACGTCCCGTTCGCCCTCCGTGTGGAGCCGCGCGAGCACCTGGTCCACGCCCGGCACGGTGAAGTCGAGAAAACCCGTCTCCACCCGCAGTCCCGGCGCGCGGCGGCGGACCCGCGCGGTCAGCGCGGCGATGGTCGCCGCGTGCCGCGGGTCGCGGCTGCCGTGGGCGACCAGGAGCAGCACCGGGCGGCCGCGGCCCGCGGGCGCCCGGCACGCGGCCTCAGGCGACACGGGCCAGGAGCCCGCGGCTGCGCAACACCCGGCGCTCGAGCGGGGAGAAGAACAGCAGGTCGATCGCGACGCCGACCACCAGGATCAGGATGATCGTGGCGAGCACACCCGACATGTTCTGCATGGTCCTGAAGCCCTCCATCAGCTGGCCGAGACCGGTGCCCAGGCTCGGCGACTGCACGATCAGCTCGGCCGCCATCAGCGAACGCCAGGAGAACGCCCAGCCCTGCTTCAGCCCGGCCAGGTAGCCGGGCAGCGCGGCGGGGAGCAGCACGTGCCGGACGCTGGTCAGTCCGCGGGCGCCGAGCATCCGCCCGGCCCGCAGGTACAGCGGCGGGATCTGGTCGACGCCCGAGACGATGCCGTTGGCGATGGACGGCACGGCGCCGAGCAGGACCACCGCGTAGATGGTGCCGTTGGTGAGGCCGAACCAGATGATGGCCGCCGGCACCCACGCGATCGAGGGCAGCGACTGGAGGCCGGTCAGCACCGGGCCGATGGCCGCCCTGACCAGCTTCACGCGGGCCACGACCAGGCCGAGCGGCGTGCCGACGGTCACGGCGATGAGGAAGCCGAGGATGCCGCGCGAGACGCTGGTCCAGATGTACTCGAACAGCGTGCCCTGCCGCCACATCTCGGCGAACTCGTCGCCCACGTCGAGCGGGCTCGGCAGCAGGTAGTCCGGCTGGACGTCGGCGACGTACACCAGCTGCCAGATCGCGAGCACCAGGCCGATCGCGACGATCGGCGGCAGGACCTTCGTCACCAGAATCCGGCCGACCGGCAGGCGTTCGGCCGCCTCCTTGGTCTCCAGCGCGTCGAGTCCCGCTTCGAGACCGGCCAGGTCGGTGGTGCCGGTCCGCCCCGGCTGTGTCTCACTGCTGGCCATGGCGGCGGATCTCCTCCCGGAGTCGTTCGGTGATCTCCACGGACAGCGCGGAGACCTCGGCGTCCTCGATGCGGCGCGGCTGGTCGATGCCGACCCGCCACTCGTGGACGATGCGTCCTGGCCGGGAGGACAGCAGGATGACGCGCTGGGCCAGCCGCACCGCCTCCCGCACGTTGTGCGTGACGAACAGCACGGACACCCCGGTCTCGTTCCAGATGCGGGTCAGCTCCTCGTGCAGCACGTCCCGCGTGATCGCGTCCAGCGCGGCGAACGGCTCGTCCATCAGCAGCAGCCGGCTGTCCTGGGCGAGGGCCCTGGCCAGCGCGACGCGCTGCCGCATGCCGCCGGACAGCTCGTGCACGCGTTTGCCGTACGCGCCCGTCAGCCGCACCAGCGTGAGCAGCCGTTCGGCCTCGGGCCCGCGCTCGTTCTTCGGAACGCCGCGCAGCCGCAGCGCCAGCTCGATGTTTCGGCCCGCGGTCAGCCACGGGAAGAGCGCGTGCTCCTGGAACATCAGCGCCGGGCGCCCGCCGGGGACCGCGATGGTCCCGGCGGACGCCGCGTCGAGCCCGGCGGTCAGGTTGAGCAGGGTCGACTTGCCGCAGCCGGAGGCGCCGATGAGGGTGACGAACTCGCCGGGGGCGACGTCGAGACTGATGTCGTCCAGGACGAGCTGCTGCTTGCCGGGCCGGCCGAAGGACTTGGATACGTGGTCCAGGCGCACGGCGAACTCGGTCTCGGTGCCGCCGTCGCTGCCGGGCTTGTCGAGGGCGAGGGCCATCGGGTCACCTCCTGAGGTGGGTGGGGCGGGGCCGTCACTCGACGCCGAGACCGGCGTCGTCGGTGACCTCCGGCAGCCCTTCCTCGGCCAGCACGCGGTTGAGGAGGGACAGGTCGTAGATGCCCGTGAGGTCCGTGTCCTCCAGCAGCCCGGCGTCGGTCGCATGCTCCGCGCCCGCCTGGAGCGTGGCGGCCAGCGGGTCGTTCAGGAACTCGACGTGCGCGAACGCCGGGTCGAGCACCTCGGCGGGCAGCTCGCTGCCGCCTGGCAGCGCCGCCAGCTCCGCGTTGAACTGCGCCTTCGCGTCCTCGGGGTGCTCGTTGATCCAGGCGTTGGTGCGCACCACGCCCCGCACGATGGCCTCGACCACGTCCTCGTGCTCGGCCAGGAAGTCCTGCGAGGCGATGACGTGGGTGACGACGTACTGGCCGTTCTCCCACAGCTCGCCCTCGTCGATCAGCGTCTCGGCGCCGCGGCTGACGAGATTGGCCGCGGTGGGCTCGGGGACCCAGGCGCCGTCGATGTCGCCGCCGTCGAACGCCGCGGGGATCTCGGAGTTGGGGATGCGGTAGACCTCCACGTCGCCCGTGCCGTCCTGCGGGTTGACCTCGAAGCCCTCGTCGGCCAGGTAGTTGAGCAGGGCCACGTCCTGGGTGTTGCCGAGCTGCGGGGTCGCGATGCGGGCGCCCGCGAGGTCGTCGACGCGTCGGACGACGTCGGGGTCGACGACGAGGGAGGCGCCGCCCGAGGCCGCGCCGGACACGACGCGCAGGCTCTGGCCGCCGGACTGCGCCCAGCCGTTGATCGCCGGGTTCGGGCCGATGAACGTGACGTCCAGGTCGCCGGAGTTGAGCGCCTCGATCGCGGAGGGGCCGGCGTTGAACACCTGGGTGCTCGCCTCGGTGCCGCCCAGCTCCTGCCGGATCAGGCCGTCGTCCTGAAGGCCCACCACGGCGGTGGCGTGCGTGATGTTGGCGAAATAGCCGATGCTGACCTCGTCGGCCGACAGGGCTTCGCCCGCGCCCGCGCCGCCGGAGGGGGCGGGCTCGTCGTCCTCGGCCTCGGAGCCGTAGCCGCAGGCGGCGAGGCCACCGACGAGCAGGGGCAGGGCCGCGGCGGCGGACAGCAGTCGGCGGGGCCGTCTCGCGGGCAGGGAACGGACGCTGGTCATGGGGGGTGTTCCTTCCGGGAACCCGGGGGTTCGGGGATGAGGCGGGCGGGAGCGGGATTGGGGGAGCGCGTCAGTCCGCACATCGGCCCATACCGCCCTGTCCGCTGCCCAGCGCACCGCTGCCGACGCGCCCGCCCTCCTTGGCGAACGTGGCGAACACGTTGCCCGTCATGGTCAGAAGTCCCACTCGGCGGCGGGGTCCCCGGCCGCCGTGGCCGCCGCGCTCTCGGCGAAGGCTTCGCCCGCCATGCCCGCGGTGAGCGTCGCGCCGTCCGCCGGGTCGATCAGCAGGAACGAGCCGGTGGCGCGGGATGCCGCGTACGGGTCCAACGCCAGCGGCTCCGCGGTGCGGACGCGCACGCGGCCGATGTCGTTGGCCACCAGCTCGCCGGGATCGCGGTGCTGGGACAGGTCGGCCAGCGTCAGCCGGGACGGGATCTCCTTGACGATCGCCTTCACCGTGCGGGTGGCGTGCTTCAGCAGCACGCGGGCGCCCGGCCGGAGCGGCCGGTCGTGCAGGTGGCACACGGTCGCGGTGATGTCCTGCACGGGAACGGCCGCACCGTCGGCCGGGGCGATCAGGTCGCCGCGGGAGATGTCCAGGTCGTCGGTCAGCGTCACGGTCACCGACTGCGGCGCCCAGGCCGTCTCCACGGACTGCCCCAGCGCGTCGATCCGTTCGATGCGGCTGGTGCGGCCCGAGGGCTGCACGGTCACGCGCTCGCCGACGCGCAGCACACCCGAGGCGATCTGCCCCGCGTAGCCGCGGAAATCCGGGTGCTCGGGGGTCTGCGGCCGGATCACGTACTGCACGGGGAAGCGCGCCGGGTCCTCGGCCGGGTCGTGGCCGACCTGCACGGTCTCCAGATGTTCGAGCACGGTCGGGCCGCCGTACCAGTCCATGCGGGCCGAGGGGGTCACCACATTGTCCCCGGCCAGCGCGGAGATGGGGATGGCGGTGATCTCGGGGATGCCGAGCGAGGTGGCGTACGCGGTGAACTCCCCGGCGATCCGGGCGAACACCTGCTCGTCGTACCGGGCCAGGTCCATCTTGTTGACGGCGAGGACGACGTGCGGGACCCGCAGCAGCGCGGCGACCGCGGCGTGCCTGCGGGTCTGCTCGACCACGCCGTTGCGCGCGTCGACCAGGAGGATCGCCAGCTCCGCGGTGGAGGCGCCGGTCACCATGTTGCGCGTGTACTGCACGTGCCCCGGGGTGTCGGCGAGGATGAACCGGCGGCGCACGGTGGCGAAGTAGCGGTAGGCGACGTCGATCGTGATGCCCTGCTCGCGCTCGGCGCGCAGCCCGTCGGTGAGCAGCGCCAGGTCCACGGCCTCCTGGCCGCGGTTGCGCGAGGCCAGCTCGACGGCCTCCAACTGGTCGGTCAGCACGGACTTTGAGTCGTGCAGCAGCCGGCCTACCAGGGTGGACTTCCCGTCGTCCACGGAGCCGGCGGTGGCGAAGCGCAGCAGCGCGGTCGTGTACAGCGCCTCGACGGCGTGCGTGTCGGCGCTCATCAGAAGTACCCCTCGCGCTTGCGGTCCTCCATGGCGGCCTCGGACAGCTTGTCGTCGGCTCTGGTCGCGCCCCGCTCGGTGAGCCGGGAGGCCGCGATCTCGGCGATGATCTGCTCGGTGGTCTCGGCGTCGGAGTCCACCGCGCCGGTGCACGACATGTCGCCGACCGTGCGGTACCGCACCAGGCGGCGGGCCACCCGTTCGCCCTCGCGCGGTCCGCCCCACTCGCCTGCGGCCAGCCACATGCCGTCGCGGTGGAAGACCTCGCGCTCGTGGGCGTAGTAGATCTCCGGAATCTCGATCTTCTCCCGCGCGATGTACTGCCAGACGTCCAGCTCCGTCCAGTTGGACAGGGGGAAGACGCGGACGTGCTCGCCGGGCGCGTGCCGCCCGTTGTACAGCTGCCACAACTCGGGGCGCTGCCGCCGCGGGTCCCAGCCGCCGAACTCGTCGCGCAGCGAGAACACCCGCTCCTTGGCCCGCGCCTTCTCCTCGTCGCGCCGCCCGCCGCCGAAGACGGCGTCGAAGCGCCGGCTGTCGATGGCGTGGAGCAGCGGCACGGTCTGGAGCGGGTTGCGGGTGCCGTCCGGCCGTTCGCGGAGTCTGCCGTCGTCGATGAACCGCTGGACGGAGGCGACGTGCAGGCGCAGCGCGTGCTGCCGGACGACGCGGTCCCGGTAGGCGATGACCTCGGGGAAGTTGTGCCCGGTGTCCACGTGCAGCAGCGCGAAGGGCAGCGACGCGGGCGCGAACGCCTTCAGCGCCAGGTGCAGCATCACGATGGAGTCCTTGCCGCCGGAGAACAGGATCACCGGCCGCTCGAACTCGCCTGCGACCTCGCGGAAGATGTGCACTGCCTCGGACTCCAGCACGTCCAGGTGGGGAAGGGCGTACGGGCTTCCGGTGGCGGCACCGGGCCGCCGTGCCGTCACGGTCATCCTCTCTTCCTTTCGCTCGCTGCTGCCCCCCGCTGCCGGTGTGCCGGTCACGGTGTGCTCCCTTGAGCTCACAGCAGCCGCCGGTCGCGCAGCAGCGCGTACAGGGCGGCGGCAGAGTCCTCGACGGTCTGTTGGTGGGCGTCGATGCGCAGGTCGGGGTCGGCCGGGATCTCGTACGGGTCGTCCACGCCGGTCAGCCCGGACAGTTCGCCCGCGGCCTGCTTGGCGTACAGGCCCTTGACGTCGCGTACGGAGCAGACCTCGACGGGCGTTGCGACGTGCACCTCCACGTAGCCGGTGCCGGCCGCCTGATGGCGCTTGCGCACCGCCTCGCGGCTGTCCGCGTACGGGGCGATCACCGGCACGAGCGTCTTCACTCCGTGCGAGGCGAGCAACTGGGCGACGAATCCGATGCGCTGCACGTTGGTGTGCCGGTCCTCGCGGGAGAAGCCGAGGCCCGCGGAGAGGAAGGTGCGGATCTCGTCGCCGTCGAGCACCTCGACGCGGTGACCCTCGTCCGCCAGCCGGGCGGCCAGCGCCAGGGCGATGGTGGTCTTGCCCGCGCTGGGCAGGCCGGTGAGCCAGATGGTGGCGCCCTGCCCTGTCGCGTTCATCTCGTGGTTCCTCGTCGTCGGCGTCATCCCGGCCTCAGCCGTGCAGCCCGCACTCGGTCTTGCCCATCCCGGCCCACCGGCCGGCCCGTGCGTCCTCGCCCTCCGCCGTGCGGCGCGTGCAGGGGGCGCACCCTATGGAGGCGTAGCCGTCCTGGAGAAGCGGATTGGTGAGCACCCCGTGCTCTCTCACATAGGCTTCCACATCCGCCTGCGTCCAGAGAGCTATCGGGGCAATCTTCACCTTTTCGCGTGTGGCGTCCCACCCGACGACCGGGGTCCCGGCCCGCGTGGGCGACTCGTCGCGGCGCAGCCCCGTGGCCCACGCGTCGTAGGAGCCGAGGCCCGCCTCCAGAACCTCGACCTTGCGCATCGCGCAGCACAGGTCCGGGTTCCGCTCGTGCAGCCGCGGCCCGAACTCGGCGTCCTGCTCCGCGACGGTACGGCGGGGGGTGAGCGTGATGACGTTGACGTCGAGGACGGTTTCGACGGCGTCGCGGGTGCCGATGGTCTCGGGGAAGTGGTAGCCGGTATCGAGGAACAGCACGTCCACGCCCGGCAGGGCGCGCGCGGCCAGGTGCGCGACGACGGCGTCCGCCATCGACGAGGTGACGCACAGCCGCGGGCCGAACGTTTCGGCAGCCCAGCCGAGGATGTCGAGCGCGGGCGCGCCTTCGAGTTCGCGGCCGGCGCGTTCGGCGAGCGCGCGCAGTTCCTCGGCCCGGGGGCGCCCGGTGGTGATCGCGGTCATCTTGTCCCTTCCTCAGCTCGTCCGGCGGGTGGCCCTGCGGGCCCTTCCGGCTCCTGCCGCCCGGTCAGCCCGCGGGTCAGCAGGCCGAGGAAGGACAGCCGGAAGGCGCGGTTGCAGGCCGCGCACTCCCAGGTGCCGTGCCCTTGCTCGCTCGGGCGCAGGTCCTCGTCGCCGCAGTAGGGGCAGTAGAACGGGGCGGCCCTCTCGCTCACGACAGGGACTCCTCGTCGGCGCGCGCGGCCCACTGGGCGAAGCGCTCGCCGGGCTCCCGTTGTTCCTGGAAGGCGCGGAGCACGCGTTCGACGTAGTCGGCGAGCCCGGCAGCGGTGACCTTCAGCCCGCGGACCTTGCGGCCGAAGCCGGGTTCGAGGCCGAGGGCGCCGCCGAGGTGGACCTGGTAGCCCTCCACCTGGTTGCCGTCGGCGTCGGTGACCAGCTGTCCCTTGAGACCGATGTCCGCGGTCTGGATGCGGGCGCAGGAGTTGGGGCAGCCGTTGATGTTGATGGTGAGGGGTTCGTCGAAGCCGGGGAGGCGCCGCTCCAGTTCGTCGATCAGCCAGGCGCCGCGGCCCTTGGTCTCCACGATGGCGAGCTTGCAGAACTCGATGCCGGTGCACGCCATGGTGCCGCGCCGGAACGCGGAGGGGCTGGCGGTGAGGTCGAGCGCGGCGAGTCCCTCGGTGAGCGGGGCGACCTGCTCCTCGGCCACGTCGAGGATGAGCAACTTCTGCTGAACGGTGGTGTGGACGCGCCGCGAGCCGTGCGCCTCGGCCAGGTCCGCGATCTTGGCGAGCGTGGCGCCGTCGACGCGCCCCACCCGCGGGGCGAAGCCGACGTAGTACCGGCCGTCGCGCTGGCGGTGCACGCCCACGTGATCGCGCCAGTGGTGCACCGGCGCCTCGGGCGCGGGACCGTCGGCCATGCGGCGCAGCAGGTACTCGTCCTCCAGGACCCGGCGGAACTTCTCCGGTCCCCAGTCCGCGACGAGGTACTTGATGCGGGCGCGGTTGCGCAGCCGCCGGTAGCCGTGGTCCCGGAAGAGGCCGACGATGCCCTCGTGAACGTCGGCGACGTCCTCGATCGGCACCCACGCCCCCAGCCGCACGCCGATCTTGGGGTTGGTGGACAGGCCGCCGCCCACCCAGACGTCGAAGCCGGGCCCGTACTCGGGGTGGCGCACCCCGACGAACGCGACGTCGTTGATCTCGTGCGCCACGTCGAGCAGTGGCGAACCGGAGACGGCGGTCTTGAACTTGCGCGGCAGGTTGGAGTACGCCTTGTTGCCGATCACCCGGCGGTGGATCGCCTCGATGGCGGGCGTGCCGTCGATGATCTCGTCCTCCGCGATGCCGGCGACGGGGGAGCCCACGATGACGCGCGGGGTGTCGCCGCAGGCTTCGGTGGTCGACAGGCCGACGCCTTCGAGCCGCCGCCAGATCTCCGGCACGTCCTCGATGCGAATCCAGTGGTACTGAATGTTCTGCCGGTCGGTCACGTCGGCCGTGCCGCGTGCGAACTCCTGGGAGATCTCGCCGATGACGCGCAGCTGCTGTGTCGTCAGCCGCCCGCCGTCGATGCGGACGCGGAGCATGAAGTACTCGTCGTCCAGCTCCTCCGGTTCGAGGATGGCGGTCTTGCCGCCGTCGATGCCCGGCTTGCGCTGGGTGTACAGGCCCCACCAGCGCATCCGGCCGCGCAGGTCCTGGCCGTCGATGGAGTCGAAGCCTCGTTTGGAGTAGATCGTCTCGATGCGTGTCCGCACGTTGAGACCGTCGTCGTCCTTCTTGACCTGCTCGTTGGGGTTGAGCGGAGTGAAGTGGCCGGCCGCCCACTGGCCTTCACCGCGGTGGCGGCCGGCCTTGCGGCGGGTCGGGGCAGCGGGCTTCCTGGCAGGCTCGGACATCGTCACGCAATCCTTCTGCGGGCAGCAGGGCGACTCCGCCCGGCGGCCACCCGCGGCGCTGCGGGCGTCAGGGCAGAGTGGAACGGTGGGCGGCGGGGGAACTCCCGCACTCCGGGAGGGGGTTGCCAGGGGGATTACCGGCTCGGTGCTGCGGCTCTCAGCAGGCCGGACAGATGGCGCTGGACATCCGACCGAGGTCGACATGGCGCCGACTCACCAAGGTGACTCCAGCTCGTGACATGACCGCAGAGTGGCACGCGGTGACGCCCGAGTCCACTGATATCCGCTATGTGGACAATGCTGTCCCGTTATCCGAGACGCGTGAAGATTTCGTCACCCTCGGTCGCCCGCGCGCGACGGCGGCCGGACGGCGGCCGGACAGCGGCAGGGAACACGGCGGCGGCCCCGGGGCAGATGCCCCGGGGCCGCCTCGTGGGGGGACGGTGTGGTCAGACGCCGAGCAGACGTTCCACCAGCTCGCGGTAATCCAGGAGCAGCACCCGCTGCCGCTCCGTGTCCTTCCCCTCCTCCTGCCACCCGCCGCGCAGGTCCCTGCGCCGCGTGCTCAACGCCTCCGTGAGCTGGGCCACGGTCTCCTCCAGCAGGAAGTCCGCCTCCGTGAGGGAACGTTCCGGGCTGTCGACGAAGCCGACCACCGCGTGGTGCAGCCCCGCCGTGAGCCGGTCGGCCTCCGGCTGCGGGATCAGCGGCGCCGGGCTGTTCGCCGGCACCTCGGCCTGGAGTCCCGCGCCCGCGTCGGCCCCGGTGCGGTACGTGTCCGCGGCGCCGTACGCGTCCGTTCCCGCCTTGTGCAGATCCATCACGCACCACCCTTCGTCGCCGCGTCCTGCCGCTCCGGGTGACCGGAGCGCCGTATCCGCATCCGCCGCGGACCGGCCCGGTGCTCGGCGCTGTCCTGGGGCCCGGCCGCGACCAGTTCGCGGAACAGGTCCCGGCCGCGCAGGAGCGCCTCCCGCATCTCCTCGGTGCCCGTGCCCCCCGCATCGGCGCGTGCGGCCAGCGCGTGCAGCCGCCGGTACGACTCGACCTGCCGCGGATGGTGCACGGACAGCGCGGCCACCTGGTCGTCGTACGCGTCCGAGGGGAACCCGCGGTCGTGGACGAGCTGGGTCAGCAGGTGATCGGCCTCGGCCGCCGCCGACACCGGCGAGTCCACGAAACGCTCCTGGACGCGCGCCCACTTCAGCTCGTACTGCTCACGCTCCCCGGCGGACAGCGCCCGCACCCTGAGGCGGCCGTGCCGGCGCACCCGCTCGGACAGATCCTTCCGCGCCGCCTTCACGTCGCCGTCGTGCCGGGTGACCGCCCGCTCGTACTCGGGCCCGAAGCGGCGCTGAAGGCTGCCGTTGCCCGGACCGACGGTCGGCAGAGCCAGGAGCAGCACGACCACGGCGACCGCGACAGCGGCCAGGATAATAATCGTTGCAATCATGACTTCCCCTTCGTAGAGAACCTCTCCCGCGGGTTGTCATGACTGCGCCTTACCGGCCCTTGTCCCGGCAAACCTCTTGCGTTACGTGCCGTCAACGGGGCGGGCCCGCTCGACGACCGCGGCCAGGCTCGCCGCCCGCGGCAGCGTTCCGAACGCCGCGCCCCCCTCGCCGCCGAGACGCGCGGCGCAGAACGCGTCCGCGACCGCGGGCGGGGCGTGCTGGACCAGCAGCGCACCCTGGAGCACCAGGGCCAGCCGCTCCACCAGGCGCCGCGCTCGCCCCTCGACGCCGTCCAGGTCCGACAACTCCGTCAGCAGCGCCTTGATCGCCGCGTCCAGACGGTGGTCCGCACCGGCCGCCCGGCCCACCTCGGCGAGGAACGCGTTCAGCGCCCCGGGCTCCCGCTGGAGCGCCCGCAGCACGTCCAGCGCCTGCACGTTGCCCGAGCCCTCCCAGATCGAGTTCAGCGGCGACTCGCGCAGCAGCCGCGGCATGCCGGACTCCTCCACGTAACCGTTGCCGCCCAGGCATTCGAGCGCCTCCGCCACCAGGGGCGTGCAGCGCTTGGTCACCCAGTACTTGGCGGCCGGGACCGCGAGCCGCAGCAGGTGCCGGTCCTGCGCGCTGCCCGCGGCCGCGGCATCGCACGCCGCGGCGAGCCGCAGCGTGAGCGCGGTCGCCGCCTCCGACTCGATCGCCAGATCGGCGAGCACGTTCTCCATCAGGGGCTTGTCGATCAGCTTCCCGCCGAACGCCTCGCGGTGGGCGGCGTGGTGGACGGCCTGGGCCACCGCCTGCCGCATGATCGCCGCCGAGCCCGCGACGCAGTCCAGGCGGGTGGCGCCGACCATCTCGATGATCGTGGGCACCCCGCGCCCCTCCTCGCCCACCCGCCACGCCACGGTGCCGCCGTCGAACTCGACCTCGGCCGAGGCGTTGGAACGGTTCCCCAGCTTGTCCTTCAGCCGCTGGATACGGAAGGCGTTGCGCGTGCCGTCGGGCAGCACCCGCGGCAGCAGGAAGCACGTCAGCCCGCCCGGCGCCCGGGCGAGCACGAGGAACGCGTCCGACATCGGCGCGGAGCAGAACCACTTGTGGCCGGTGAGGGCGTAGGCGCCGGGCTCGGCGAGCGGCTCGGCGCGCGTGGTGTTGGCCCGCACGTCGGAGCCGCCCTGCTTCTCCGTCATCCCCATGCCCGCGAGCACGCCCGCCTTCCGGCCCGCGGGACGCAGCCCGGGCTCGTACGTCCGCGAGGTGAGCAGCGGCTCCCAGACCGCGGCGAGCTCGGGCTGGGCGCGCAGCGCGGGCACCGCCGAGTGCGTCATCGACACCGGGCAGCCGTGCCCGGCCTCCACCTGCGTCCACACCAGGAACCCGGCGGCGCGGCGCAGCTGGCCGTCCGGCCGCGACCACGCGTCCGTCAGCCCCGCCGTGACGGCCCGCTCGAGCAGCCGGTGCCACGCCGGGTGGAAGTCCACCTCGTCGATCCGGTGCCCGTAGCGGTCGTGCGTGCGCAGCGCCGGCGGATGTGCGTTCGCCTGCGCTCCCCACTCCTGCGCCTCGGCCGAGCCCGCCGCCTCGCCGAGCGCGCTCAGCTCCGCGGTCGCCTCCTCGGCGTGCGCGGGCCCCACGTGCCGGGCGAACGCCTCGGCCAGGGCCGCGTCCCCGCGGAAGACGTCGTACCCCACCAGGGGCGGAACCTGATTCGTCACCGAGTGAGTGCTGCGCGTCATGCCGTAACCGTAGGCCCGCGCCCGCCAGGAGTCATCACCCGTTCCTTCGACCGATGTGGTGCGCAGGCACCAGGACACGTGCGTGCCTGGTCCTGCCGCACCAGGCGAAGACGGCGACGGGGAACGATGCCGGGCCGGGCGCCGGCGGGGAGTGTGGGAGGCGTGCGAATCCCGCACGTTCCCCTTGCCTCGCGGTGTCTGGAGTGATCAGCAGATGGCGACATTTCTTTACCGGATCGGACGGTGGTCCTTCCGGCGGCGGCGGCTCGTGCTTCGTCTGTGGCTGGGCGGTCTGCTGCTGGCCATCGTCGCCGCCGCCGTGGCGCCGGCCGGGGAGGAAGAGGACCTCTCCATGCCAGGCACCGAGTCGCAGCAGGCGTTCGACCTGCTGGACCAGCGCTTCCCCGAGAGCAACTCCCAAGGTGCCGAGGCCCGTTTGGTGTTCCAGGCGCCGGACGGGCAGCAGGTGACGGCCGGGGAGAACAGGGCGGCCGTCGAGGACGCGCTCGGCTCGCTGGGCGGGGGCGATCAGGTCGCGTCGACCACCGACCCCTATGAGACCGGCGCGGTCAGCGAGGACGGCACCATCGCCTACTCCACGATCACCTACACCGCGGACACCGTCGACCTGACCGAGTCGACGAAGAGCGCCCTGGAGGACGCCGCCGGCCAGGCCCGGGACACGGGGCTGACCGTGGAGATCGGCGGCTCGGCCCTGGACGCCGAAGAGGAACCGGGCGGTACGACGGAGATCATCGGCGTGGCGGTGGCCGCGGTCGTGCTGGTCGTCGCCCTCGGGTCGCTGGTCGCGGCCGGTCTGTCCCTGCTGACCGCGTTCGTGGGCGTGGCCATCGCCTTCGGCCTGGTCTCCGCGCTGGCCGTGCCGCTGGGCCTGACGTCCACCGTCGCCATCCTGGCGCTGATGCTGGGGCTCGCGGTCGGCATCGACTACGCACTCTTCATCACCTCCCGCTTCCGCGACGAGCGGGCCCGGGGCAGCGAGCCGGAGGAGGCCGCAGGCCGGGCGGTGGGCACGGCCGGCTCCGCCGTCGTCTTCGCCGGCGCGACCGTCTTCATCGCCCTGGTCGGTCTCGGGGTCGTCGGAATCCCCGAACTCACCAAGATCGGCATGGGCGGCGCGGGCGCCGTGGCCCTTGCGGTACTCGTCGCACTGACCCTGGTCCCCGCGCTGTTCGGCTACTTCGGCCGGCGGGTCCTGTCCCGCCGTGTCCGCAAGGCCACCCGGCCGGGAGGCGAACGTCCGCACGCGGTGCCCACCGCGGCCGGCCGGCCGGGGCTCGGCACCCGCTGGGCGCGGTTCGTGCTGCGCCGGCCGGTGGCCGTGCTGCTGGTCGCCGGACTCGGTCTCGGCGCCGTCGCCCTACCGGCGCTCAGCCTCGAACTCGGGCTGCCAGGAGACGAGGCCAAGTCGGTGGAGACCACCCAGCGCCGCGCCTACGACCTGCTGTCGGAAGGCTTCGGCCCCGGCTTCAACGGCCCCCTGACCGTGGTCGTGGACACGTCGGAGTCCGCGGACACCCGGGCCACCACGGACCTGGTCATCGAGACCGTACGGGGCGTGGACGGGGTCGCGTCGGTCGGCGATCCGGTTCTCAGCCAGGCGGAGGACACGGCCGTTCTCACCGCCGTTCCGCAGACCGCGCCGAACAGCGCCGAGACCAAGGACCTGGTGCACGCGATCCGGGACGCGGTCTCCGGCGTCGAGACCGGCACGGGCGCCGACGTCCTGGTGACCGGCACCACCGCGATGAACATCGACATCTCCGAAGCCATGTCCGACGCCCTCATCCCCTATCTGACCGTGGTCATCGGCCTGGCGGTGCTCCTGCTGACGGTGGTCTTCCGCTCGGTCCTGGTGCCGGTCAAGGCCGCGCTCGGCTTCCTGCTGTCGGTGGGTGCCGCCTTCGGCGTCCTCGTCGCCGTCTTCCAATGGGGCTGGGCGGCAGACCTGCTCGGCATCGAGCAGACCGGACCTGTCATGTCGCTGATGCCGATCCTCATCATCGGGATCGTGTTCGGCCTCGCCATGGACTACGAGGTCTTCCTCCTCACCCGGATGCGGGAGACCTACGTCCATGGCGCGTCCCCCGGCGAGGCCATCGTGAACGGGTTCCGGCACAGCGGACGTGTGGTGGCCGCGGCGGCGATCATCATGGTCAGCGTGTTCGCCGGATTCATCGGGATGAGCAGCCCGACCATCCAGACGATGGGCGTCGGCCTGGCCGCCGCCGTCGCCTTCGACGCCTTCGTGGTCCGGATGGCGGTCGTGCCCGCGGTCCTGGCACTGCTCGGCGACCGGGCCTGGTGGCTCCCCCGTATCCTGAACCGTGTGCTGCCGAATGTGGACATCGAGGGTGCGGACCTGAGCAGGCACGTCCCGGCCTCCGCGGCCGAGCAGGACACGGCGCCGCCGCAGCTCCCCGCCGGCCGGCACTGAGCCCGCCATGACGAACACGGGTGGCCGTGGTCCGCGATCACGCCGCACATGGTGGCGGGAGGGGGCGATCACGGCCACGGCGTTCGTGCTCTGTCTGCTCGGCGGCGTGGTGAAGGACGACGGCAGCACGCTGTCACCGCCGTCGGCCGCCGCCTACTTCATCGCCGTGGTGTCCTGCGCCGTGCTGCCGGTGCGGCACCGGGCGCCCCTGGCGGCCATGGCGGCCACGACCGCGAGCGGCATGCTGGTGCCGCTCCTGGGCCTCCTGCTGAGCCCGCTCATCGTGGCCCCCGCCGTGATCACCGCCTACTCGCTCACCGTGCGCACCGAACGGCACGCGGTGAGCGCGGTGGCGCTCACCTCCGCGGCGCTGCTGGTCGCCTTCACCCCCTTGTTCGGGGCCCTCTCCTGGAAGGACGCGAGCAGGATGGGAGCGGTGGCGGCGTTCCCGCTGGTGGCCGGCGTGCTCGGGCACTCGGTGCAGAACCGGCGGGCCTACCTGGCGGCCGTGGAGGAGCGGGCCCGGCGGGCCGAGAAGAGCCGGGAGAGCGAGGCACGCCGGAGAGTGGCAGAGGAACGGGTGCGCATCGCCCGGGAGCTGCACGATCTCGTGGCCCATCAGATCACCCTGGCCAACGCGCAGGCCACGGTCGCCGCCCACCTCTTCGACGCCCGCCCCGAGCAGACCCGCAAGAGCCTGAAGCAGCTTGTCGAGACCACCGGCGACGCGCTCGACGATCTGCGGGCCACAGTCGGTCTGCTGCGTCAGTCCGGGGACGCGGCCACGCCCGCGGAACCGGCGCCCGGGCTGTCCCAGCTCCCCACGCTCCTCGCGTCCTTCCGCCGCGCGGGTCTTGAGGTGTCGGTGCACCAGGAGGGCACGGCCAGGCCGCTGCCGCCGGGAGTGGACCTCACCGCCTACCGCATCGTCCAGGAGGCTCTGACCAACGTGACCAAACACGCCGGTACCGGCAGCGCCCGGGTGGGCCTCGCCTGGCACCGCGACCGCGTCACCATCACGGTCGCCGACGACGGAGGGGGCGCCCGTACGGCGCCGACGGCGGGCACGGGACCGAGCGCGTCCACGGTGCAGGATCGTCCGCCCGGTTACGGTCTGATCGGGATGCGTGAACGTGCCACCGCGGTCGGGGGGCACCTCTCCGCTGGCAGGCGCCCGGAGGGCGGCTTTCTCGTCTCCACCGAGCTGCCCCTGCCGCCCGCCAAGGACACGGCGCGGAGGACCGACGGGGCAACGGCCGTCGAGGGGCGAGTGGCCGACACAGAGGCCGGGGACGCGCCGTGACGCTCCGGGTGCTGCTCGCCGACGATCAGGCCCTGCTGCGCGATGCCTTCCGGATGCTTCTCGACACCGCCGACGACATCACCGTGGTCGGCGAGGCCGCCGACGGCAGGGAGGCGGTGAGACTCACCCGGGAGCTGCGCCCGGACGTGGTGATCATGGACATCCGGATGCCGGAGGTGGACGGTCTCACCGCCACGTCGGAGATCTGCGCGGACCCGGAACTGCGGGCCAGCCGCATCCTGATCCTCACCACGTACGAGACCGACGAGTACGTCGCCCAGGCGTTGCGCGCGGGGGCCGGCGGCTTCATCGGCAAGGGCATCGGGGCCGAGGACCTGCTGAACGCCGTGCGTACCATCGCGGGCGGCGACACTCTGCTGTCCCCCGCCGCGACCCGCTCCCTGGTCGCCCGTTTCCTGGCCACCCCGGACGACGCCCCGTCGCACCGGCCCGAACAGCTCGCCGTGCTCACCCCGCGCGAACGGGAGATGGTGGCTCTGGTCGCGACCGGCCTGTCCAACCAGGAGATCGCCGAGCGGATGTTCCTCAGCCCCTTCACCGTCCGCGCCCACGTGCAGCGCGCCATGACGAAGCTGGAGGCCCGCGACCGGGCGCAACTCGTCGTCATCGCCTACCGGACGGGCCTGGCCCCCGCCGGCCCCGACGGCGGTACCGACCGCCCTTGAGCCGGGGACGCCGGTCCGAACGGCCCGGACAGCGGCTGGTGGTAGCTTCCTCGACGACAGGCCGTGTCCGCCGCAGTGGACAAAAGCCCGCGACCGCCCTATCTGATCGAGCGGGGAACCTTAGTACAGTTGGGCGTTCGCGGCCTCTGCGATGGGAGCGGGCATGGGCGTGTTGAAGCACGAGGGGTCCGTCGGCGAGCGCAGTACCGCTCGTACCGTTGACTACCAGCAGACGGGTCCGACCGTGCCCCGCATGGTCCTGGGGGCGCGCCTGCGGCAGCTGCGGGAGGCGCGCGGGATCACCGGCGCGGACGCCGGCACGCGGATCAGGGCCTCGCACTCCAAGATCAGCCGCCTGGAGATGGGCAGGACCGGCTTCAAGGCGCGCGACGTGGCGGATCTGCTCGCCCTGTACGGCGTCACGGACGAGGCCGAGACCGACACCCTGCTCGCGCTGGCCCGGCAGTCGAACACGCCGGGCTGGTGGCACATCTACTACGACGTGGTGCCCTCCTGGCTGAACGTCTACCTCGGCCTCGAACAGACGGCCGTGGTCATCCGCGCCTACGAACTCCAATTCGTCCCGGGGCTGTTGCAGACCGAGGAGTACGCCCGCGCCGTGGTGCTGCTCGGTCCCGAGGACACCGAGGAGCGGATCGAGCGCCGCGTCGAGCTGCGCATGGCGCGCCAGCAGATCCTGCACCGGGCCAGCCCGCCGCACCTGTGGGTCGTCATCGACGAGGCCGCGCTGCGGCGTTCGATGGGCGACTCGGCGCTGATGCGACGCCAGCTCGACCACCTGATCGAAATCTCGGTGCTGCCGCACGTCACCATCCAGGTGGTGCCGTTCACCGCCGGCGGGCACGCCGCCATAGCGGGCCCGGTGACCGTGCTGCGCCCGCCGGGCGGCGAGCTGCCCGACGTGGTCTACCTGGAGCAGCTCACCGGCGGCGTCTACCCGGACAAGCCGTGCGAGATCGAGCAGTACCGGCACATGATGAACCGCCTGGTCGTCGAGGCCCACCCACCGGCCGAGACCCGCGACTTCCTGAACCGCATCAGGCGCGAGACCTGACGCGTGCTTCGGGCCCGAGCACGGGCACGGGCATATCGCCCACAGCGAACATCGTGGGCCGCGGGGAACATCCGGTCCGCCCTTGGCATTGAGCCGACATAGCTCAATTTGCTTGCCGAGGGAGAGGTCATGACTTCGACGCTCGATGTACTCACCCTGCCGGTGCTGCCGCTCGATGACGAGGTGGTACTGCCAGGGATGGTGGTGCCCCTGGAGCTGTCCGACGCCGAGGTGCGCGCCGCGGTCGAGGCCGCGCAGGTCGCCGCGCCCGACGGGGAGAAGCCGCGGCTGCTGCTCGTGCCGCGGGTGGACGGCCGTTACGCCGACATCGGTGTGCTCGGCCGGGTCGAGCAGGTCGGCCGGCTGGCCGACGGCGACCCGGGCGCGCTGGTCCGCGGCGTGCGCCGCGTCCGCATCGGTTCGGGGACCACGGGTCCCGGCGCCGCGCTGTGGGTCGAGGGCACGGCGGTCGAGGAGACCGCGCCGAGCCCGCTGCCCGGGGCCGTCGCCGAGCTGGCCAAGGAATACAAGGCACTCACCACCAACTGGCTCCGCAAGCGCGGCGCCTGGCAGGTCGTGGACCGGGTGCAGCAGATCGAGGACATCGGGCTGCTCGCGGACAATGCGGGCTACCTGCCGTTCCTCGGCACCGAGCAGCGGGTCACGCTGCTGCGCACCACCGACCCGGTGGAGCGCCTGAAGCTGGCCGTCAGCCTGCTGAGCGAGCACCTGGCCGAGCAGGACGTGGCCGAGTCGATCGCCAAGGACGTGCAGGACGGCGTCGACAAGCAGCAGCGCGAGTTCCTGCTGCGCCGCCAGCTGGAGGCCGTGCGCAAGGAGCTGGCCGAGCTCAACGGCGACGCGGCCGACGAGGGCGAGGACTACCGGGCCCGCGTCGAGGCCGCCGACCTGCCGCAGAAGGTGCGCGAGGCCGCGCTCAAGGAGGTCGACAAGCTGGAACGGTCCTCGGACGCGAGCCCCGAGGGCAGCTGGATTCGTACCTGGCTCGACACCGTGCTCGACCTGCCCTGGCAGACACGTACCGAGGACGCCTACGACATCCCGGGCGCCAAGGCGGTCCTCGACGCCGACCACGCGGGCCTGGACGACGTCAAGGAACGGATCACCGAGTACCTGGCCGTGCGCAAGCGCCGCGGCGACCGCGGCCTCGGCGTCATCGGCGGGCGCCGCGGCGGGGCCGTGCTGGCCCTCGTCGGCCCGCCCGGCGTCGGCAAGACGAGCCTCGGCGAAAGCGTGGCCCGCGCGATGGGCCGCAACTTCGTGCGGGTGGCGCTCGGCGGCGTCCGCGACGAGGCGGAGATCCGCGGCCACCGGCGCACCTACGTCGGCGCGCTGCCAGGACGCATCGTCCGGGCGATCAAGGAGGCCGGTTCGATGAACCCGGTCGTTCTGCTCGACGAGATCGACAAGGTCGGCAGCGACTACCGGGGCGACCCGTCCGCCGCCCTCCTCGAAGTGCTCGACCCCGCGCAGAACCACACGTTCCGCGACCACTACCTGGAGGTCGAGCTCGACCTGTCGGACGTGGTGTTCCTGGCCACGGCCAACGTCCTGGAGGCCATCCCGCAGCCGCTGCTCGACCGGATGGACCTGGTGCGCCTCGACGGCTACACCGAGGACGAGAAGGTCACCATCGCGCGCGACCACCTGCTGCCGCGGCAGATCGAGCGCACGGGCCTGCGCCCCGACGAGGTGACGGTTCAGGACGCCGTCCTGCGCAAGCTGGCCGGCGAGTACACCAGGGAAGCCGGCGTCCGCAGCCTGGAACGCACCGTCGCCCGGCTGCTGCGCAAGGTCGCGGCCCGCGCCGAGCTGGGCGAGCTGACCCTGCCGTGCACCGTCACCGAGGCGGACCTGCGCGGTCTGATCGGCCGGCCGCACCACACCCCGGAGGCGGCACAGGAGCCGGCCGAACGGCGCACCGCGGTGCCCGGCGTGGCCACCGGCCTCGCGGTCACCGGCACCGGCGGCGACGTGCTGTACATCGAGGCGTCCCTGGCCGACCCGGAGACCGGCGGCGCGGGGCTGACCCTGACCGGGCAGCTCGGCGACGTGATGAAGGAGTCCGGCCAGATCGCGCTGTCCTACCTGCGCTCGCGCGGCGCGGAGCTGGAGCTGCCGGTCGGCGACCTCAAGGAGCGCGGCGTCCACCTGCACGTTCCGGCGGGCGCGGTGCCCAAGGACGGGCCGAGCGCGGGCATCACCATGACGACCGCACTGGCCTCGCTGCTCAGCGGGCGGCAGGTGCGGACCGATGTGGCGATGACGGGCGAGGTCTCCCTGACCGGGCGGGTGCTGCCCATCGGCGGCGTGAAGCAGAAGCTGCTCGCCGCCCACCGCGCGGGCCTGACCACCGTCATCATCCCCAAGCGGAACGAGCCGGACCTGGACGACGTGCCGGAGGAAGTGCTGGCCACGCTGGACGTGCACCCCGTCGCCGATGTGCGGCAGGTGCTCGATCTGGCCCTCACGCCCGCCGGGACCCCGGTGGCCGTGGCGGCCTGACGTTCGCGGGCACGCCCCGTGGCCTTCGGCGGAAGGCGCCTATTATGAAGCGCTCCCGCCGACGGCCGCGGGGCGAGTCGTCGTGAGGGAGGCGGGGTGAAGGACCGGCACGCGCGCCCCCGGCGCCGCGGCCAGGGCGAGCTGGAGGCACAGGTGCTCGCCGCACTCGGCGCCGCGCCCGGGCCGGTGAGCGCGGCCTGGGTGCGCGAACGGATCGGCGGCGACCTGGCGTA
This sequence comes from Streptomyces johnsoniae, assembly GCF_031845565.1. Taxonomy (NCBI): domain Bacteria; kingdom Bacillati; phylum Actinomycetota; class Actinomycetes; order Kitasatosporales; family Streptomycetaceae; genus Streptomyces; species Streptomyces johnsoniae. The sequence continues at coordinate 41,384 of NZ_JAVREV010000028.1, forward strand.
CACCACCGTCGTCACGACGCTGACCAGGCTGCTGGCGAAGGGCGCGGTACGGCGCGAGAAGTCGGGCAGGTCGTTCGCCTGGACCCCGGCCGCCGGCGAGGCGGGGCTCGCGGCGCTGCGGATGCGGCGGGTCCTGGACGGCGAGACGGACCGCAAGGCCGTCCTGGCCAGCTTCGTGACGGTGCTCTCGGCGGACGACGAGCGGCTGCTGCGCGGCCTGCTCAACGAGCTGGACGACGCCGGCCCGCCCGGGACGGGCGGGCACGGCGAGGCGGAGCAACCGGAGGGCTGAGCCGTCATGGGGGTCTTCGTCTTCCTGCCGCTGGTGCTGCCGCTGAGCGCCTGGCCGGTCGCGCGGCTGGCCGAGCAGCGGCTGCACCCGCGGGCCGCCACCCGGCTGCTGACGACGGTGGCGGGCGTTCTCGCGGTGTGCAGCACCCTGTGCCTGGCCCTGGTGATGGTGGTGGGCACCGCCCAGCTGCCGGGCAACCCCCTGCCCGACGGCTGGTCCGACCCCGAGGTGCGCCGGGCCGTTCCGTTCGAGGAGATCGCGGGCCGGGCCGCCATTCCGGCGCTGATGCTGGTGGTCCTCGTCTGCGGGCGCACCCTGGTGCGGCACGTGCGGGTGCGCCGTGCCGCACAGCGGGCGCTCGCCGGTCTCCCGGGCGGCCCCGTCGCGGTGCTTCCCGACTCCGAGCCCTACGCCTGGGCCCTGCCCGGCCGCCGGGGCCGCATCGTGGTCTCCCGCGGCCTGCTGGCGCGGCTCGCCCCGGCGGAGCGGCGGGCGCTCTTCGCGCACGAACGGGCCCACCTGGCGGCCCGGCACCACCGCTGCCTGCTGGTGGTGCAGCTCGCGGCGCGGGCCAACCCGTTCCTGCTGCCGCTGGCCACGGCCGTGGCCTACGCCGCGGAGCGGTGGGCGGACGAGGAGGCGGCCCGCGCGGTCGGCGACCGGCGCGCGGTGGCGCGCGCGATCGCGCACGCGGCGCTCGCCTCCCGCGGCGCGCCGGCCGCGACGCTGGCGGGCGCGGCCGCGCCGGGGCCCGTGCCGCGCCGCGTCGCCGCGCTCCTCGGCCCGGCCCCGGCGCCTCGGCACTGGCCCCCGGCGTTCACGGCCGTCGGCCTCGCCGCGTGGACCGCGGCGGCGGGCGCGACGGTCTCCGCCCTGTCCTCCGCGAACGCGGCGGTCACCCTCTTCTTCGTCCTGAAGGCGGCCACACCGCTGTGATCCCGCCGCCGGGGCCTCACGGGGCGAAGGCGTGCCGGACGGCGGTGGCGAGGCTCGTGCGGCGGCGCTGGTGGTCGGCGTCTGGGTCGGCTGCCGTCGCGGTGCAGGTGATGCTGGCCGGTGACCAGGTCATGGCCAGGGCGATGACCATGGAGTGGACGTCGGCAGGGGACAGGGCGGGGTTGATGTGCCCGGCTTCCTGGGCTTCGGAGATGGCCCGGATCTTGGGCAGCTCGCCGGCCTCGCCGAAGAGGTGGCCGGCGGGGGTGCGTTCCAGACGTGCCCAGGTGGCCAGGCGGACGAGGCGGGGGCGGGCGAGGTAGGCGTCGTAGAGGCGGACGGCGTAGCCGGGCAGGTCCTCGGCGGTGAGCGGGGCGGCGTCGAGGACGGCCGCGACCTGGTCGGCCAGGACGGCGTCGAACAGGCTCTCCTTGCTGCCGTAGTAGGCGTACATCTGCGCCTTGCTGACCTTCGCGTCGGCGGAGATGCGGTCGACGCGCGCGCCGGCGATGCCGTGGGCGGCGAATTCGGCAGCGGCGGCGTCCAGGAGCCGACGCCTGCTGGCCTGTGCCCTGTCCATGCCGCCCAACCTATACGAACCGGTTCGTTCGGCCCGGGCGCCCGGCGGGAGCCGCTCCCGTCGGGCGCCCGGGCGCCGGGCCACGGGCTCAGAGGTCGAACTCCTGCGGCGGCAGCCCCAGGGCGAAGCACGCCTCCCGCACGACCGACTGTTCCGCATCGTCGAAATCGCCGTCCGCGCCGCCGATCACCACGCCGATCTGGATGACGGCCCGCGCCTCCGCCGGCTTCTTCTTGGCCTTCGCGACCTCCTGGAGCACCCCGACCTTGCCGAAGTCGAAGTCGGCCGCGAGCTTGTCCAGATACTCGTTGAACCGGCGCTGGAGGTCCTCGGCCGGGAAATTGCTCAGCACCTCGTTCCCGGCGATCAGCTGCGCGACGCGGCGCCGTTCGGCCGCGTCCACCTCGCCGTCCGCGGCCGCGACCAGCGCGCACATCGCCATGCTCGCGTCGCGGAACGCGCCGCTCTTCAGGTCGTTCTTCTTCGCCGTCAGCTGCGACTGCATCGACTGGGCGGATTCCTTCACACGGTCCCACAGGGCCATGAGTACTCCAGGTGTCCTCGTAGCGGTATCGCACTTTCTACAGTCGTGTAGAAGCATAGGGTGCACCGGTGAAGGGGCTTGATATGCCCTTTACGCTGGAGGGCGGGCCCACCGCCCGCCGACGCCAGACGAGCCCATCAGTCGAGAAGGAGCAGCGAACCCGCCATGGGTGAACCTCCCAGTACCAGCCGTGCCGTTCCCCGCCGCACACGAGTGAGCCAGGGCTGGGGGGTGGCACGGTGACCGAACCCCTGCTGCTCCTGCTCGCCCTGGCTCTCACCCTCGCCTGCGCAATCTTCGTCGCGGCCGAGTTCTCCCTGACCACCGTCGAGCGCGGCGAGCTGGAACGCGCGGCCGAGTCCGGCGAACGCGGGGCCGACGGCGCGCTGCGGGCCGTACGGCGGCTCACGCTCCAACTCTCCGGCGCCCAGCTCGGCATCACGGTGACGTCCCTGGTCATCGGCATGCTCGCCGAGCCCTCGCTCGCCGCCCTGCTCCGCGGGCCGCTGCGGGACGCGGGTCTCGGCGGCGCGGCCTCCTCCGTCGCCACCCTGCTGGGGGTGGCGATCTCGACCGTCGTGCTCATGGTGATCGGCGAACTGGTCCCGAAGAACTGGGCGATCTCCCGCCCGCTGGCCGTCGCCAAGGTCGTGGCCGGCCCGCAGCGCGGCTTCACGGCCGTCTTCGGGCCGCTGATCCGGCACCTGAACAACACGGCGAACCGCCTGGTGCGCGGCGTCGGCCTCGAACCCACCGAGGAGCTGGCCTCGGCCCGTTCCCCCGAGGAACTGGTGGCCCTCGCACGGCACTCGGCCGCCGAGGGCGCCCTGGAAGCCGACTCGGCCGAGCTGTTCGTGCGCACGCTGCACCTCGGCGACCTGACCGCGGAGAACGTGATGACCCCGCGCGTGGACGTGCTCGCCCTGGAGGCGCACGCCACCGCCGCGGACGCGGCGAACCTCACCCACGCCACGGGCCTTTCCCGCTTCCCCGTCTACCGCGACACCCTCGACGAGGTCATCGGAACGGTCCACATCCGCGATGTGCTGGCCCTCGAACCGGCCGCCCGGCTCGGCACCCCGGTCACCGACCTGCTGTCCACGCCGCTGCTCGTACCCGACAGCCTCCCCGTGGACCGGCTGCTCGACCGGCTGCGCGCCACCAGGACGATGGCGGTGATCATCGACGAGTACGGCGGCACCGCGGGCGTCGCCACGGTGGAGGACATCGTCGAGGAGGTCGTCGGCGAGGTCCGCGACGAGCACGACCCGCTTGAGGTCCCCGACCTGCTGCCCGCGCCGCCGACCGCCGACGGCCGGCCCGGCTGGGAGGCCGACGGCGGCATGCGCCTCGACCAGCTCGCCGACATCGGCCTGAGCGCCCCGGACGGGCCCTACGAAACGCTCGCCGGGCTGCTCGCCACCCACCTCGCCCGCATCCCCGCCCGCGGCGACACCCTCAGGATCGACGGCTGGGAGCTGACCGTTCTGGACATCGATCACCACCGCGCCGACCGCGTGGCGATCACCGCGCCCGCGGCGGCCAAGGAGAAAGAGGACGCCCGATGACCACGCTGCAACTGGTCATCGGCGCCCTCACCCTGGTGACCAACGCCTTCTTCGTCGGCGCCGAGTTCGCGCTCATCTCGGTGCGGCGCAGCCAGATCGAGCCGCGCGCCCAGGCGGGCGACAAGCGTGCCCGTACCACGCTGTGGGGCCTGGAGCACCTGTCCGCGATGATGGCGACCGCGCAACTGGGCATCACCGTCTCCTCGCTGGTCCTCGGCGCGGTGGCGGAGCCGGCCATCGCGCACCTGCTGGAGCCCGTCTTCGAGGCGGTGCACGTCCCGCACGGCCTCGTGCACCCGATCGCGTTCCTGATCGCCCTGTCCGCCGCCACCTATCTGCACATGCTCGTCGGCGAAATGGTCCCCAAGAACATCGCCCTCGCCGCGCCCGCCCGCAGCGCCCTGCTGCTCGGGCCGCCGCTCGTCGCCCTGACCCGCGCGCTGCGGCCGGTCATCTTCGGCATCAACGCGTTCGCGAACATGCTGCTGCGGCTGCTGAAGGTCGAACCGAAGGACGAGGTGGCGGCCGTCTTCACCGACGACGAACTCGCCCGGCTCGTCACCGATTCGAGCCAGGCGGGCCTGCTGGAGCCCGCGGACGGCGAGCGGCTGCGGGACGCCCTGGAGCTGGGCACCCGGCCGGTGGGCGAGATCCTCGTCCCGCTCGGCCAGATGACGACCGTGGACCACCGCATCACCCCGGCGGGCCTGGAGCGCATCGCGACCTCGGCCGGCTACTCGCGGCTCCCGGTCATAGGCCCGGGGGACACGGTGCTCGGCTACCTGCACATCAAGGACGGCCTCGGACTCACCGAGCGCACCAAGCCGTTCCCCCGCTCCGCACTGCACGCGGTCACCCGCGTGGAGATCGACACCCCGCTCGACGACACCCTCACCGCCATGCGCGCGGACGGCACGCACCTGGCCGCCGTCACCGGCGGAAAGGGCACGGTCCTCGGCTTTGTCACGATGGAGGACGTGCTGACCTCGCTGGTCGGACCGGCACCGGCTGCATGATCCGGTTCCGCCATCTTCTACAGTGTTGTAAATTCACGCCGCGCCACAGAAGGAGGAGATCATGGGCGTAAGCCTGTCCAAGGGCGGCAACGTCTCGCTCACCAAGGAAGCCCCCGGGCTCACCGCCGTTCTGGTGGGCCTCGGCTGGGACGTGCGGACGACGACCGGCGCCGACTACGACCTGGACGCCAGCGCCCTGCTGTGCACCGGCGCCGGCAAGGTCGTCTCCGACCAGCACTTCGTCTTCTACAACAACCTCACCAGCCCGGACGGTTCCGTGGAGCACACCGGGGACAATCTCACCGGTGAGGGCGAGGGCGACGACGAGGTGATCAAGGTGAACCTGGCGGCGGTGCCCGCCGAGATCCAGACCATCGTGTTCCCCGTGTCGATCCACGACGCGGCCAACCGCGGCCAGAGCTTCGGCCAGGTCAGCAACGCGTTCATCCGCGTCGTCAACCAGGACGGCGGCGCCGAGCTGGCCCGCTACGACCTCAGCGAGGACGCCGCGACCGAGACCGCGATGATCTTCGGCGAGCTGTACCGGCACGGCGGCGACTGGAAGTTCCGCGCCGTCGGCCAGGGCTACGCCTCGGGTCTCGCCGGCATCGCCACCGACTACGGCGTCAACGTCTAAGCCTGGAGCGGAGGGGCCATCCTCCTGCCCGTCGGCGGCCGTGACCAGGACCGCGCCGGGCAGGAGGGCACAGGTCAGGCGCTGCCGGAGGTGTCCTCCGGGGGCAGGGTGCCGGTGCGGGCGATGCGGGCGTACCACTGGGCGCTGGATTTGGGCGTGCGGCGTCCGGTCGGGTAGTCGACGTGGACGGCGCCGAAGCGCTTGCTGTAGCCGTAGCCCCATTCGAAGTTGTCCAGCAGCGACCACAGGAAGTAACCGCGGATGTCCGCGCCGGCCTCGACCGCCGCGTGTACGGCGGCGAGGTGGCCGTGCAGGTAGGCGATGCGGTCCGGGTCGTGGACCGCGCCGTCCGGGCCCGCGTAGTCGTCGAAGGCCGCGCCGTTCTCCGTGATCATCAGAGGCAGGCCGGGCAGCTCCTGCCGCAGCCGCAGCAGGAGGTCGTACAGTCCGCTCGGGTCGACCGCCCAGCCCATCGCGGTGGTCGGTCCCGGCGCCCGGTGGAAGGCGACGTCCTCGGCGCCCGGCCAGGCACTGTGCGTGCTCGGCCGGTGCCCGTCGGCGCCCTGCGGGGCGGCGGTGCGGGAGGCGGAGACCAGGGTCGGCGTGTAGTAATTGACGCCGAGGAAGTCCAGCGGCTGGTGGATGGCGGCGGTGTCGCCGTCGCGCACGAACGACCAGTCGGTGAGCGATGCCGTGTCGGCGAGCGTGTCCGCCGGGTAGGAGCCGTGCAGCAGCGGCCCGGTGAACAGCCGGTTGGCCAGGCCGTCGATGCGCCGGGCGGCGTCATGGTCGGCCGGGCTTTCGGTCAGCGGCCGCGTGTGGTGGAAGTTGAGCGTCACCGACACCTGTGATCCGGCGGGGAGTTCGGCGCGTAGCGCCTGGGTCGCGAGGCCGTGGCCCAGATTGAGGTGGTGCGCGGCACGCAGCGCGTCGACCGGGTCGGTGCGGCCGGGCGCGTGCACGCCGGAGCCGTAGCCGAGGAAGGCGCTGCACCAGGGCTCGTTGAGGGTGATCCAGGTGCCGACGCGGTCGCCCAGGGCGCGGGCGGCCAGCGTCGCGTAGTCGGCGAACCGTGCCGCGGTCTCCCGCTCCGGCCAGCCGCCGGCGTCCTCCAGTTCCTGCGGCAGGTCCCAGTGGTAGAGGGTCGCCACCGGCGTGATGCCCTTCTCCAGCAGCGCGTCGGCGAGCCGGCGGTAGAAATCCAGGCCGGCGCCGGTGGCGGAGCCCCGGCCGCCGGCCTGGAGCCGGGGCCAGGACAGCGAGAAGCGGTACGCGCCGACCCCGAGGTCGGCCATGATCGCGATGTCCTCCCGCCAGCGGTGGTAGTGATCGGTGGCAACGTCGCCGGTGTCCCCGTTGTGCACCTTGCCCGGGGTGCGGGAGTAGGTGTCCCAGATGGACGGCGTCCGCCCGTCCTCCGCCGCGGCGCCCTCGATCTGATAGGCCGCGGTCGCGGTTCCCCACAGGAAGCCGGGAGGGAAGACGCGCCCGCCCGGCGTCGCGGGGGCGGCGGATTCGAATGCGGTGGCCACGGGGGTCCTTTCGGGCGGGGACGGTGGAGGGGAGAAGGAAGGAGGGGAGGTCAGCCTTTGACCGCGCCCTGCATGATGCCGCCGACGATCTGGCGGCCGAAGACGACGAACATGACGAGCAGCGGGAGGGTGCCGAGCAGGGCGCCGGCCATGATGAGCGACTGGTCGCGGACGTAGCCCGCGCTGAGCTGGGTGAGGGCCACGGGGACGGTGGGATTGCTCATGTCCAGGGCGATGAAGGGCCAGAAGAAGTCGTTCCACGCGTGGACGAACGTGATCATGAAGAGCACGGCCATGGCGGGCCGGGCGACGGGCAGCACGATGCTCCAGAAGATCCGCAGCGAGTGCGCCCCGTCCATGCGTCCGGCCTCGACCAGCTCGTCCGGCAGGGCCTCGGCGAGGTACTGCCGCATGAAGAACACGCCGACCGCGCTGACCAGCGTGGGGAAGATGACGGACTCAAGACGGAGCCCCCACCCGAGGTCGCTCATCATCATGAACAGCGGTACGACCCCGAGCTGCGGCGGCACCATCATGGTGCCGATCACGAGCATCAACAGAATGTTGCGGCCCCGGAAGCGCAGCTTGGCGAAGGCGAAACCGGCCAGGGTGGCGAACAGCACGGTGGCCACGGCGATGCTGCCGGCCACGATCAGGCTGTTGGTCATGGCCTGTCCGAGAGCCGCGTCCTCCCAGGCGGCCCGGAGATTGCGGAACAGGTTCGGACCGGGGAGGAACGGCGGCGGGCTCTGCGTGACGCGGGTGTTGTCGGTCGAGGCCGCCACCATCGTCCAGTAGAGCGGGAAGAGGGAGATCAGCGCGACGATGCCGAGCAGCACGTAGGCGACAGGACCGCCGTGGTGCTGGCGGCCGGCGCCCATACGCAGCGACCGCCGGGACCTGCGGGCGGGGGGCGGGGGAGCGGCGGAGTGCGTGAACGGCGTGTGCCCGCGCCGCCGTTCCTGCCGGACGGGCTCGACGGATTCGGTGGTCATCGCGACTGCCTCCCGGCGCTCGCCGCGCCCGCCGCCGCGCGCCGCCGCCCCGGCTCCCGCCGGGACCGCGCGCCGGCCAGGACGCGTTGCAGGACGAAGACGAGGATGAGGATGAGGAACATCGCCCAGGCGACGGTGGCGGCACGTCCCATCTGCCCGTTGCGCCAGCCCTCCTCGTACAGCAGCAGGCCGAGGGTCTGGTACTGATTGTCGGCGCCGCCGGTGACGCCGTTCGGGCCCTGCCCGAAGATCAGCGGCTCGCCGAAGATCTGGGTGGCCCCGATGGTGGACAGCACGATGGTGAAGACGATGGTGGCGCGGATTCCGGGCACCGTGACCCGGGTGAACTGCTGCCAGCGGGAGGCGCCGTCGATCGCGGCGGCCTCGTACCGGTCCCTGGGGATGGCCTGCATCGCGGCGAGGTACAACAGCGCGTTGTAGCCGGTCCAGCGCCAGATCACGATGGTGGAGATGGCCAGCTGGGCGGGCCACTTCTCGTTCTCCCAGTCGACGTTCTCGATGCCGACCAGGCCGAGGGCCCAGTTGATCATGCCGAAGTCGCGTTCGAAGAGCATCGTGAAGACCAGGGCGGCGGCGCCGACCGAGGTGGCGTAGGGGGCGAGCGCGGCGACGCGGAAGAAAGCCGAGCCGCGCAGCCGGTAGTTCAGCAGGTGCGCCAGTCCCAGGGCCATCAGCAGCTGCGGGACGGTGGAGATGACGCCGATGGTGAACGTGTTGGTCAGGGCGTTCCAGAAGCGGTCGTCCTGCCAGAGGTTGACGTAGTTCTCGAAGCCCTGCCACTCCATCATGTCCATCGCGGACAGCTCGACGCGGTGGAGCGAGATCCACGAGGTGTAGATCAGCGGGTAGAGGCTGAAAGCGCCGAAGATGATGAAGAACGGGGCGATGAACGTATAGGGCGCGGCCCGCAGGTCGAGGCGGTGGAACAGATTGCGCAGCGGCTGCCGGCGGCGCGGCCCGTCCCGGGCGGGGGTGGGTGGGGGCGCGGGCGCGCTGGAGGTGGCCACGGTGGGCTCCCTTCCGTGAGGAACGCTCGGTGGAGGCGGAGTTACGGGAAGGCCAGGCCGGGGAGTCGACGGGGCGGGAGTCGACGGGACGGGGGTCGGGGGCGCGGAGGCCGGGGGCGCGGGGCCCCGTTGACGGGTGGTGCCGGGGGATTCCCGACGACCGCGACCCGGTGGGAAGCGGCCGTCGGGACGACGTGCCGGGCGCGGGGCGCGCGGGTCAGCCGGCGACCCGCTGGATGTTCTCGTCGACGGAGTCCCACGCCGCGTCCGGGTCCTCGCCCTGCGACTCGACCTGCTGAAGCCCTTGGGAGAAGGCGTCCTTGATGGTGCCGTCCCGGCGGCCGAGCACCTGCTCCGCGGGGATCTCCTGAGCCGCCGCGCCGAAGATCTCGCCCACCGGCGCGCCGTCGAAGTACTCCGAGGTACCGCTCCGCACCGCCTCGGATTCGATGGCCTCCTGGGAGGACGGGAAGATGCCCAGCTCCTCGAAGAGGTAGATCTGCTGTTCCGGCGCGGTCAGCCAGGCGACGAGGTCCATGGCCTCGTCCCGGACCGGGCTGTCCTCCATGACACCGAGGAACGAGCCGCCCCAGTTCGCCCCCTGCGGAGCCGGCGTGACGTCCCACAGCCCGGCGTTGTCCGGGCCGGCCTTCTCCTGGATGTGGGCCAGCATCCAGGCCGGGCAGACGGTGGTGGCGAACGTGCTGTTGGCCAGGCCCGGGTCCCAGCCGGGCTGGAACTGCCGCAGTGCCGCGGTCATTCCCGATTCGGCCGCCTCGGTGGCCAGGTCCCAGGCGTCGGCGACGGCCGGGTTCTCGTCGTAGATCAGGTCGCCGTCCGCGTTGTAGAACTGCTCGGAGTGGCCGTAGACCATGCCGTTGAACAGGCCCGTGGAGCTGTCCATGTACGACAGCTCGCCGTCCGCCGAGTCGGCCATGAACTGCTCGCCGACCTCGACGTACTGCGACCAGTCATCGGCCCACAGCGCCGCGACGTCCTCGCGTTCGGTCGGCAGCCCGGCCTGCTCGAACATGTCCTTGCGGTAGCAGATCGCCATGGGGCCGGTATCCGTGCCGAGGCCGATGATCCGGCCGTCGTCCGTGGTCACCTGGGGCTGCTTCCAGGGCAGGAAGTGATCGGTGCCCGCCATGCCCGCGAAGTCGGCGAACTTGGCCGCCTGGGTCTCCACCATCTCCTGGGCCCGGCCGATCTCGATGCCCTGAATGTCCTTCAGGCCGCTGCCGCCCGCCAGGTGGGTCTGCAGCGCCGTGTAGTAGGTCTGCTCGTCACCGGCGACCTCCGCCTCGATGGTGACCTTCGGGTTCTCCGCCATGTAGCGGTCCAGGAGGTCGGTCTCCGCGTAGCCCATGACCCCGAACAGGCCCATGGTGATCGTGACGGACCCGTCCTCGCCGCGTGCGTCGCTCTCGCCGCCCCCGCATCCCGCGACCAGCGCGAGTGCGGTCACGGCCGAGGCGACGGCCAGTCGTCGGGAGCGGGATATGCGAGGGAAACGGGATGGAGCAGGCGGATGCGTTGAGCCATGCGGACGGAGGCGACGGGGGGTGTCATCAGGCATGAAAACATCTCCTTGCGGCAGCTTTGTCGCATGAGAGCGGAAAGCCCGTTGGGATCGATCCCAAACGAAGTGGGAACGATCCCACCGGGCTGTGGAAGACTGTCGCCCGAAGGATGACGGTGTCAAGGACACAGACTGAAACGCTATGTGTGAGAGGAGAGTTGACCTCGTGGTGACACCGCGTCAGAAGCGGGAACAGCCAGCCGCCGGCGGCGGTCGGCGCCCCACCATCAAGACGGTGGCCGCGCGCGCCGGCGTGGGACGGACCACGGTCTCGCGCGTGCTGAACGGGTCTCCGCTGGTCAGCGACGAGGCGAGGACCGCGGTGCTGACGGCCATCGCCGAGCTGAACTTCGTGCCGAGTTCGGTGGCCCGCAGCCTCGTCACCAGCAGAACGGACTCGATCGCCCTGGTGATCCCCGAGTCCGAGAGCCGACTCGGCTCCGAGCCGTACTTCTCCGCCGTGATCCGGGGCGTCAGCGAGGCGTTGGCGGGAACCCAGCTGCAACTGCTGTTGATACTGGTGCGCGACCAGCGTGAGCTGGACCGCCTCCAGGAATTCCTGACGGCCGGCCGGGTGGATGGCGTTCTGCTGGTCTCGGTGCATCGCGACGACCCGCTGCCCGGCCTGCTGGAGGAGCTGGGCCTGCCCACGGTGCTGGCCGGACGGCGTTCTGCCGAGGAGCCGCTGCCCCACGTCCACTCGGACAACGTGGGCGGCTCCGCCGAGGCCGTGCGCCATCTCCTGGCCCGCGGGCGCTCGGAAATCGCCACGATCACCGGCCCGTTGGACATGGACGTCGGCAGCAGCCGGCTGCGGGGCTGGCGGGAGGCGCTGGTCGAGGCGGGGGCCCCGGCAGGCGAATCCCTCGTGGCACCGGCGGACTTCACCGAGGAGGGCGGCCGGTTGGCCATGCGCGCCCTGCTGGAGCGCCATCCCCGTCTGGACGCGGTCTTCGCCGCTTCTGACGTGATGGCGGCGGGCGCGCTGGCCGAGCTGCGCCGCGCCGGACGGCAAGTGCCGGACGACGTGGCGCTGGTGGGCTTCGACGATTCGATCGTCGCCCGGCACACCGAGCCGTCCCTGACCAGCGTGCGCCAGCAGGTCGAGGAGGTCGGCCGCACCATCACCAAGATGCTGTTCCAGGAGATCGCCCGTGGCGGCAGCGCCCGCTTCCCCGTGGTGCTGCCCACCTCGCTGATCGTCCGGGCCTCCAGCTGAGATCGCGGGGCGCGCCCGCCGGCTTCCCGGGTCCGGGCGTAGGGTGCTGCGCCATGAGCCCTTCCATTGCGACGAACACCAGCGTGACCCTCGCGCAGCTGCTCGACTTCGTGCGCCCCCGCCACCGGGCGATCCTGCTCACCCGGCGCGCGGACGGCTCCCCACAGGGGTCGCCGCTCACGTGCGGGGTGGACGATGCCGGGCGCATCGTCGTCTCGACCTACCCCGAGCGCGCCAAGACGCGCAACGCCAGGCGCGACCCCGAGGTCAGCCTGCTCGTCCTGTCCGACGACTGGGACGGCCCCTGGGTGCAGATCGACGGCACCGCCGAGGTGCTGGACGTGCCCCAGGCCGTGGAGCCGCTGGTCGAGTACTACCGCAACATCGCGGGTGAGCACCCGGACTGGGACGAGTACCGGGCCGCGATGACGCGGCAGGGCAAGTCGCTGATCCGGGTCACGCCGCTGCGCTGGGGCCCCGTCGCCACCGGCGGCTTCCCGGCGCGCCTCGCCGCGCGGTAGCCCGGGTCCCGCGCCCACCCTCATCGCCCCCCACGTTGATGTCCGATTCCCGCGAGTGGACGTCGTCGCGGCCCGGCACACTGGGGGACGTGATGGACGACGACAGCAGGTACGAGGCGGTGCGCGGCCGTGACGAGCGCTTCGACGGGGTGTTCTTCACGGCCGTACTGACCACCGGCATCTACTGCCGGCCGAGCTGCCCGGCGACGACGCCCAGGCGGGAGAACGTCCGCTTCCACCCCTCGGCCGCCGCCGCCCAGGCGGCGGGCTTCCGGGCCTGCCGCAGGTGCCGCCCCGACGCGGTGCCCGGCTCCACGGAGTGGAACGTCAGGGCGGACGCGACCGGCCGCGCGATGCGCATGATCGCGGACGGCGTCGTGGACCGGGAGGGCGTCGACGGGCTCGCCCGGCGGCTCGGGTACAGCGCGAGGCAGGTGCAGCGGCTGCTCACGGCCGAACTGGGCGCGGGCCCGATCGCGCTGGCCAGGGCGCAGCGCGCGCACACCGCGCGGCTGCTGCTCCAGACGACCGGCCTTTCCGTCACCGCCGTCGCGTTCGCGGCCGGGTTCTCCAGCGTGCGCCAGTTCAACGACACGGTCCGCGCCGTTTACGACCGCACGCCGAGCGAGCTGCGCGCGGGGGCCCGCGGCGCGGCGCGCCGCGCCGGACCGCCCGCACCCGGCAGCGGCGTCCCGCTGCGGCTCGCCCACCGCGGGCCCTACGACGCGCCGCACGTCTTCGACTTCCTCCAGCGCCGCGCGATCGCCGGCATCGAGGAGATGACCGGCGCCCCCGGCACCAGGGTCTACCGCCGGTCACTCGCCCTGCCGCACGGCACCGGTGTGGCCGAGGTGGCCGAGCCGCCCTGCACGCCCGGCGGCCGGTGGATCGAGGCGCGGCTGCACCTGACCGACACCCGGGACCTGACGACCGCGGTGCAGCGGCTCCGGCGGCTGTTCGACCTGGACGCCGACCCGTTCGCCGTCGCGGAACGGCTCGGCGCCGATCCGGTCCTCGGCCCGCTGGTCGCCGCCCGGCCGGGGCTGCGCGCGCCGGGGGCGGCCGACCCCCAGGAGCTGGCCGTGCGCGCGGTCCTCGGCCAGCAGGTCAGCGTCGGCGCCGCCCGCACGCTGGCCGGCACGCTCGTCGAGGCGTACGGCAAGCCGTTGTCCTCGCCGGACGGCGGGCTCACGCACGTCTTCCCCGAGCCGGGCGTGCTCGCCGGTGCGCCGCTCGGCGAGCTGGGCATGCCCGAGGCGCGGCGCGCGGCGATCCGCACGCTGTGCGCGGCGCTGGCCGACGGCACCGTTTCCCTCGACGCGGGCGCGGACCGCGACGAGGCCGAACGGGCGCTCCTCGCGCTGCGCGGCATCGGGCCGTGGACCGCGGGCTATGTGCGGATGCGTGCCCTGGGTGATCCGGACGTCTTCCTGCCGGGGGACGCGGGGGTCCGCCACGGGCTGCGGATCGTCGGCGCGGACGCGGGCGCGGCGCGGGCGTGGCGGCCGTGGCGTTCGTACGCCCTGCACCACCTGTGGACCGCGACGGGTCCCGGTGCCTAGGTGTATTGCTCACAAGCGTTGTTGACACTCGTTGGGGCTTGATCATGGCGAAGACCTCCGATGTGGTGGAGCTGTCTAGGACTGCACCGCATGGAGGTCTTCATGTCCCACCGTAATGCCC
>NZ_JAVREV010000029.1:0-53440 GCF_031845565.1 Streptomyces johnsoniae
CCCCCCCCCCCGCCCCCCCCCGCCGCTCGTTCCGTAGGCTGTGGCCGTGGCAGGGGCGCAGCCGGGACAGATCATCGACGACCGCTTCGAGTTGCTCGCGCGGCTCGGGGCCGGCGGCATGGGCACCGTGTGGCGGGCCCGCGACCTCGCGCTGCACCGCGAGGTCGCCCTCAAGGAGGTGCGGCCCGCCGATCAGATGGCCCGTTCGGGCCCGGACGCGGAACGCACCCTGCGGGAGCGCGTGCTGCGCGAGGCGCGCGCCCTCGCGCGCATCGACCACCCGAACGTGGTGCGGATCTACCACATCGTCGATATCGAGCCGCATCCCTGGCTGGTCATGGAGCTGCTGCCGGGCAACAGCCTGGAAGCCCTGGCGCGCCGCGGGCCGCTGCCGCCCGCCGAGGCCATCCGCCTGGGCCGCGACGTGCTCGCCGGACTGCGCGCCGCGCACGCCGCCGGAATCCACCACCGCGACGTCAAACCGGCGAATGTGCTGCTGCGCGACGGCGGCTCCTCCGCGGTGCTGACCGACTTCGGGATCGCCGCGGTCGCCGGCTCGACCTCGCTGACCGTCACCGGCGGCATCGTCGGCTCCCCCGAGTACATCGCCCCGGAACGTATCCGCGGCGCCCCCGACCACCCCGCGGCCGACCTGTGGTCCCTGGGCGTCATGCTGTACGTCCTCACCGAGGGCTACAGCCCGCTGCGCCGCGGGACCACCCTGGCCACCCTGTCCGCGGTGCTGGAGGACCCGGTGCCACCGCCGGTCAGGTCAGGGCCGCTCGGGGACGTGCTCAGAATCCTGCTCGTCAAGGACCCCGCCGCCCGCCCGGACGCCGCCCGGCTCGACGCGATGCTGGCCCACGCCCAGGCCCCGTCGCAGACCCCGCAGACCCCGCAGGCGGCGTGGGCCTATGCGCCGACCGGGACGAACGCGGTCCCGCCGGCGCGCGGCCGCTCCCGTTCCGCGCTGGTCGCCGGCATCGCCGCGGGCGCGGTGCTGCTGGCCGGCGGCATCACCGCCGCGCTCGTGCTGCCGGGCGGCGGCACCGAGGCCAACGGCTCCGACGACCCCACCACCACGCCCTCGGACACCGCCGAGCCACCGCCGTCCGATGAGCCCACCGCGGACCCCACCGGGGACCCCACCGGGGACGCGAGCGAGGAGCCCACCGCGGAGCCGCCGCGCGAGACCGACCCCGCGCCGGGCGACATCGCCCCCGGCACGTGGATCGCCCAGCTGTTCTCCGAGCCGGTCGCCACCGGCACCGAGGTCCGTGACCAGCGGCTGACCGCGATCCGCGCCTCGGTGCCCGAGGCAGACGTCCTGCTCAGCGACGACTACGCCTCGCTGAACCCGGGCTACTGGGTGATCTACGTCTCCGACGACTTCGACGACGGCACCGATGCGGTGGAGTTCTGCGCCGAACACGGCCTGACCGACGGCAACGCCTGCGTGGGCCGCTACCTCAGCGACTCCGCCAACGACGCCGATCTGATCTGCCACCCCATGGACGGCGGCAGCGGGCGCTGCGAGGAGGACTGACGCGGCACCACACCTAGCCCGCGTCGAGCGAGGTGAGGAAGCCCAGCGCCGTCCGCCAGGTGCGTTCGGCGGCCTCCTCGTCCCAGTCCGCGAGCTCCGGGTCGGTGTACACGTGGCCGGCGCCCTGGTACCGGAACACCTCGACGTCCGTCCCGGCCCGCCGCATCCGCAGGTACCACGCGTTCAGCCAGTCGCTGGGCTCGAACGGGTCGGGGTCGGCCACGTGCAGCTGCACCGGCAGCCCGTCCGCCGAGGCGTCGTCCGCCACGTCCCCCGTGCCGTGGAACAGCAGCAGCCCGCCGGCCCTCGCGTCGCCGAGCGCGACGGTCTGGGCGAGGGAGGCGCCCAGCGAGAAGCCCGCGTACACCAGGCCGGCGTCCGAGTGCGGCGCGGCGGCGGCGATGGCCCGCCGCAGCAGCTCCTCGGTGCCGATCTCGTCCTTGACGGCCATTCCCTCTTCGACGGTCCCGGTGGTCCGCCCGTCGTAGAGGTCGGGGGTGAACACCTGGTGCCCGGCCGCCCGGAGCCGGTCCGCGGCGGCGAGCACGGCGGGACGCAGCCCGTACGCGGAGTGCAGAAGCATGACATGGCTCACGGTCTCGACCGGCCTTCCGGTGGTACGCAGGGGTTCGCGGGGTTCGCAAGGTCCTCGGCCGCCCATCCTGCCAGCCGGGCTGGCTAACCTTGCGGTCGGAAGCAGGCAACCGAGGAGCTGAGAGATCCCATGGACGACGTGCTGCGGCCACTCCTGGTCATCGGCGGCACCATCGCGCTCACGCTGGTCATAGGTTGGATGATCGACCGCGCGCTGCGCGCCGCGGACCGGCGCCACCCGGACACCAGGGTGTGGGGGCTCATGCGCCGGTGCCAGCTCCCGATGCAGGTGCTGCTCGCCTCGGCGGCCGTGCAGATCGCGTACAGCGCCTTCGACCTGCATCTGAAGCGGGACGACATCATCCAGAGCCTCCTCGCGACGGTCACCATCTTCTCCGCGGCCTGGCTGACGATACGGGCGGCGAACGCCGTCGCGGAGAACTCGCTGGCCAGTTACGCGGCCCGCACCACCGACCTGGCCCGGGTGCGGCAGTTCAGGACGCAGCTGGCGATGATCCGCCGCGTGGTGACCGGCATCCTGGCCGTCGTGGCCACCGCCGTGGCCATCCTGTTCCTGTTCCCCGGGCTGCGCGCCCTCGGCGCCTCGATGCTGGCCTCCGCCGGCGTCATCGGCATCATCGCCGGTGTCGCCGCCCAGTCGATGCTGAGCAACCTGTTCGCCGGCCTCCAGGTCGCGTTCGGCGACTCGGTGCGCATCGGTGACACCGTCGTCGTCGACGGTGAGTGGGGCACCGTCGAGGAGATGTCGCTGGCGTTCCTCACCGTGCGGATCTGGGACGACAGGCGGCTGACGATGCCGGTGTCCTACTTCAACAGCAAGCCGTACGAGAACTGGTCCCGCGGCGGGAACGAGATCACCGGCACCGTCTTCCTGCACCTCGACCACACGACCCCGATCGCCGACCTGCGCAAGCGCCTCCAGGAGTACCTGCTGGGCCGCAAGGACTGGGACGGCCGCACGTGGAGCCTGGTCGTCACCGACACCACCCCGACGACGATCGAGGTGCGCGCCGCGATGTCCGCGAGGAACGCGGACGACGTCTGGACGCTGCGCTGCGCGGTCCGCGAGGAGCTGGTCACGTGGCTGCGTGACCAGCATCCGTACGCGCTGCCCCGCGTCGCCACCTCACCCGCCGCACTCCCCCCGGCGGCGCCCGGCGCGGAGACCTGAGGGGCCGCCCCTACGCGCTCTCCGCGCGCAGCGTCTCCAGCGCGGAGTCCAGGTCGGCCGGGTAGCCGGAGGAGAATTCGGTCCACTGCCCGTCCGCCGGGTGTGCGAACCCCAGCCGCACCGCGTGCAGCCACTGCCTGGTCAGGCCCAGCCGCTTGGCCAGCGTCGGGTCGGCCCCGTAGGTGAGGTCGCCGACGCAGGGGTGCCGGTGCGCGGCCATGTGCACCCGGATCTGGTGGGTGCGGCCGGTCTCCAGCTTGACGTCCAGGAGGCTGCTGCCGCGGAACGCCTCGATCAGGTCGTAGTGGGTGACGGCGGGCTTGCCGTCGGCGGTGACCGCCCACTTGTAGTCGGCCTGCGGATGCCGCCCGACCGGGGCGTCGATGGTGCCGCTGAGCGGGTCGGGGTGGCCCTGCACGAGGGTGTGGTAGTGCTTGTCGACGGTCCGGTCGCGGAACTGCTGCTTCAGCCGCGAGTACGCCGTCTCGGACTTGGCCACGACCATCAGCCCCGAGGTGCCGACGTCGAGGCGGTGGACGATGCCCTGCCGCTCGGCGGCGCCTGAGGTGGCGACGCGGAAGCCGGCGGCGGCGAGGCCGCCGATGACGGTGCGCCCGCTCCAGCCGGGGCTCGGGTGCGCGGCGACGCCGACCGGCTTGTCGACGACGACGAGGTCCTGGTCGTCGTGGACGATCTCCATGCCCTCGACGGGCTCCGCCACGACCCGCACCGGAGCCGGGGGCGGCGGCATCTCCACCTCGATCCACGAACCACCGGTGACCCGCTCCGACTTGCCCACCTCCGCGCCGTCGAGCCTGACCTTGCCCGCGGCGGCCAGCTCCGCGGCCTTGGTGCGGGAAAAGCCGAGCATGCGGGCGAGGGCGGCGTCGACACGCTCCCCCTCAAGTCCCTCCGGTACGGGCAGTGCGCGGGTCTCGGGAAGGGTGTTCACCCGACGAGTATGCCGGACGGCCGGTCAGTCCCGGTGCACGGTGCCGTCGGGGTCGAGGCCACGGAAGGAGAGCAGAACGATCAGAATGCCGCCGCATACGATCGCGGAGTCCGCAAGGTTGAACACCGCGAAGTGCTTCGGCGCGATGAAGTCCACCACGTGGCCCTCCAGCGCGCCGGGCGCGCGCAGCAGCCGGTCGGTGAGGTTGCCGAGGGCGCCGCCGAGCAGCAGCCCGAGGGCGATGGCCCACGGCGTGCTGTACAGCTTTCTGGCCAGCCGGATGATCACGACGATGACGGCGGCGGCGATGCAGGTGAAGACGACGGTCAGCGCCTCGCCGATGCCGAACGCCGCCCCGCCGTTGCGCACGGCCCTGAACTGGAGCCATTCACCGAAAACCTCGACGGGCGGCTCGTTCTCCAGCCACTCCACCGTCATGATCTTGGTGATGAGGTCCAGCGCATAGGCGAACGCGGCGACCCCGGCCAGCACCATGACCCGCCGCGGCCCGCGGTCCGCGGTCCCGTCCTCGTCGGCCACCCGCGCCGGCTCGCCGGTCCCCGCCGCCCCGGCCGCCTTCTCGGGGTCGTCAGGTGTCTCGATGGTCCTCTCCGCCTCGCTCACGTGATGAGGGTACGCCACGCCAGTGCGATCACCGGAAATCCGTCAGAACCGCCGTTCCTGCTTCTGCTTGCAGTCCACACACAGCGTGGCCCGCGGGAAGACCTGCATCCGCGCCTTGCCGATCGGCTGCCCGCAGTTCTCGCACAGGCCGTAGGTGCCGGCTTCGAGCCGACGGAGCGCGCGCTCCGTCTGGTACAGCATCTCGCGCGCGTTGGAGGCCAGGGCCATCTCGTGCTCGCGGGTCACGTTCTTCGTGCCGGTGTCGGCCTGGTCGTCCCCGGCACCGTCGCCCGAGTCGCGCATGAGCCCGGTCAGGGCCTCCTCGGAGGCGGTGATCTCGGCGCGCAGCCGGTCGGCCTCGGCCGTCAGCGCGTCCCTGGCCTCCTCGGCCTCCTCCGCGGTCCACGGGTCCTCGCCGGTGCGGACGGCCAGGTCACCGGGGTCGGCCGGGGCCGCCGTGCGGGCGGTCGAAACAGGGGTGGACGGCTCGTCCGCGGTGCTCTTGTTCGCTGCCACCTTCTTGGCTCCTGTCTGCCCGTCCTGCGACGTCTTCCTGGCCGACTTCTTCGCTGCCACCATGGCGGCGGCCCCTTCACATAGTGTGATCTTGCTCGCGAATCGTGACCGGAACGATAAATCGACTGGGGAGGCGCGGCAACGGGGGCGCGCCGGTCTCCCTGCGTTGTGCCCCGCCCGGCGGCCGGATAACCGGTCACCACCGCTCCGCGGCGGCCCGTACACTGGTCGAAGCGGAAGGCAGCGATGGGGACGAGTAGCGTCGTCCGCAGCCGCGAGCGACCCGGGGGCGGTGTGAGCCCGGGGGCGAGCGCGACGTGAAGATCACCCCGGAGCCGCCGGCAGAAAGCTCACCGCGAGCGAGTAGACCCGGCACCGCGGCCCAATGAGGGGGCAGGGGCACGGCCGACGGCCGGCGCACCCGGCCAAGGAGGGTGGTACCGCGGGAGCGCGCTCTCGTCCCTCCGACGGAGAACGCCATGTGTGTCCGCCGGAGGACGATCCGATGACGCAATACCGCCCCGTACCAGCCCAGGTCGACCTGCCCGCCCTGGAGCACGGCGTGCTCGACCTGTGGCAGGAGAACAAGACGTTCACCCGCAGCCTCGCGCAGTCGGAGGGACGCCCGGAATGGGTGTTCTACGAGGGGCCGCCCACGGCGAACGGGATGCCCGGCGCGCACCACATCGAGGCGCGGGTGTTCAAGGACGTCTTCCCCCGCTACCGGACGATGCGCGGCTTCCACGTCACGCGCAAGGCCGGCTGGGACTGCCACGGCCTGCCCGTTGAGCTGGCGGTGGAGAAGGAGCTGGGCTTCACCGGCAAACAGGACATCGAGGCGTACGGCATCGCCGAGTTCAACGCCAGGTGCCGCGAGTCCGTGACCCGCCACACCGACGCGTTCGCCGAGCTGACCCGGCGCATGGGCTACTGGGTGGACCTGGACGCCGCGTACCGCACCATGGACCCGTCCTATGTCGAGTCGGTGTGGTGGTCGCTGAAGGAGATCTTCGGCAAGGGCCTGCTGGTCCAGGACCACCGCGTGGCGCCCTGGTGCCCGCGCTGCGAGACCGGTCTTTCCGACCACGAGCTGGCGCAGGGCTACGAGACGGTCGTCGACCCCTCGGTGTACGTCCGGCTGCCGCTGCTCTCCGGCCCGCTCGCGGGCGAGGCGGACCTGCTGGTGTGGACCACCACCCCCTGGACGCTGGTGTCCAACACCGCCGTCGCCGTGCACCCCGACGTCACCTACGCCGTCGCCACCGACGGCGCGCGCCGTCTCGTGGTGGCGCGGCCGCTGCTCGCCGCGGCGCTCGGCGAGGAGTGGCGCGAGACCGGGCAGACGTTCACCGGCGCCGAGATGGAACGGTGGGCCTACCGCCGCCCGTTCGATCTGGTCGACTTCGGCGGCGCCGAGGCGCACTTCGTGGTGACCGCCGACTACGTCACCACCGAGGACGGCACCGGCCTGGTGCACCAGGCGCCCGCGTTCGGCGAGGACGACCTGCTGACCTGCCGCAGGTACGGGCTGCCCGTGGTGCGCCCGGTACGCGCGGACGGCACCTTCGAGGAGGCCCTGCCGCTGGTGGGCGGCCAGTTCTTCAAGAAGGCCGACGAGGCGCTGGTCGCCGACCTGCGCGAACGGGGGCTGCTGTTCCGCCACCTCGCCTACGAGCACAGCTACCCGCACTGCTGGCGTTGCCACACCCCGCTGCTGTACTACGCACAGCCGGCCTGGTACATCCGCACCACCCAGGTCAAGGACGCCCTGCTCCGGGAGAACGAGAAGACCGCCTGGTACCCGGACTCGGTCAAGCACGGCCGGTTCGGCGACTGGCTGACCAACAATGTGGACTGGGCGCTGTCCCGCAACCGCTACTGGGGCACGCCGCTGCCCATCTGGCGCTGCGACGACGGCCACCTGACCTGCGTCGGTTCGCTGGCCGAGCTGAGCGAGCTGACCGGCGCAGACCAGTCCGGGCTCGACCCGCACCGGCCGTTCATCGACGAGGTCACGTTCGCGTGCACCGCGGACGGCTGCGCGCGGAGTGCCCGGCGGGTCCCCGAGGTCATCGACGCCTGGTACGACTCGGGCTCGATGCCGTTCGCGCAGTGGGGGTACCCGTACCGCAACCGCGAGGAGTTCGAGCGCCACTACCCGGCCCAGTACATCTGCGAGGCCATCGACCAGACCCGCGGCTGGTTCTACACGCTCATGGCGATCGGCACCCTCGTCTTCGACCGCTCCTCGTACGAGTCGGTGGTCTGCCTGGGCCACATCCTCGCCGAGGACGGCAGGAAGATGTCCAAGCACCTGGGCAACATCCTGGAGCCCATCCCGCTGATGGAGCGGCACGGCGCGGACGCCGTGCGCTGGTTCATGGCGGCCGGCGGCTCGCCCTGGGCGGCGCGCCGGGTGGGGCACGGCACCATCCAGGAGGTCGTCCGCAAGACGCTCCTCACCTACTGGAACACGGTCGCCTTCCAGGCGCTGTACGCGCGCACCACCGGCTGGTCCCCGGGCGAGGCCGATCCGCCGCCGGCCGACCGGCCGCTGCTCGACCGCTGGCTGCTCAGCGAGCTGAACGCGCTGGTCGACATGGTCACCAAGGCCATGGACGACTTCGACACCCAGCGCGCCGGCAAGCTGATCTCCACGTTCGTCGACGACCTGTCCAACTGGTACGTCCGCCGTTCCCGCCGCCGTTTCTGGCAGGGCGACCCGGCCGCGCTGCGCACGCTGCACGAGGTGCTGGAGACGGTCACCCGGCTGATGGCCCCGCTGGTCCCGTTCATCACAGAACGGGTCTGGCAGGACCTGATCGTGCCGGTGGCGCCGGGCGCGCCCGACTCGGTGCACCTGGCCTCCTGGCCCGAGGCCGATCTCGGCCTGGTCGACCCGGACCTCTCCAGGGACATGCTGCTGGCGCGGCGGCTCGTCGAGCTGGGCCGGGCCACGCGCGCCGAGTCCGGCGTGAAGACGCGCCAGCCGCTGTCCCGGGCGCTGGTGGCCGCGCAGGGCTTCGAGCTGCTGGGCGACGACCTGCGGGAGCAGATCGCCGACGAGCTGAACGTGGCCTCGCTCGCGGCGCTCTCCGAGATGGGCGGCTCGCTGGTCGACACCTCGGCCAAGGGCAACTTCCGGGCGCTGGGCCGCCGTTTCGGCAAGCAGACCCAGCCGGTCGCCCGCGCCATCGCGGAGGCGGACGCCGCCGAGTTGTCGGCCGCGCTGCGCGCGGGCACGGCCGCGGTCGAGGTGAACGGCGAGCTGGTGCCGCTGTCGGCCGAGGAGGTCATCATCACCGAAACGCCCCGCGAGGGCTGGTCGGTGGCCTCCGACCCGGGCGCGACGGTGGCGCTCGACCTGGAGATCACGCCGGAGTTGCGCCGCGCCGGGCTCGCCCGCGAGGTGATCCGGCTGATCCAGGACGCCAGGAAGAACAGCGGCCTCGAAGTGGCCGACCGCATCGTGGTGCGCTGGCAGGCCACCGACCCAGAGAGCGAACGCGCGCTCGTCGACCACCAGGCGCTGATCGCCGGGGAGGTGCTGGCGACCGACTTCGCCGAGGGAGCGGGCGACGACACACTCGGCGAGCCGTTCGGCGACACCCCCCTGGGCGCCACCTTCCGGCTACGCCGGGCTTAGGCCCTGTCCTGCCGAAGCAGGTCCACGCACGAACGGGCCGGCCTGGACCTTGAGGTCCCGGCCGGCCCGTTGCGATATGCCGGTGGTTTCGGACGTCAGACGACGCCCGGGCCCGTCAGTTGTCGTCCTCGTCGATGAGGAAGCCGCGCATCGGCGAAGGCGCCTGCTGCATCGGCTGCGGCCCCTGCGGCCGCACCGGCGCCATCGGCTGGGTCATCGCCGGCGACATCTGCTGCTGGCCGCCGTACGAGGGCGGGCCGCCGGGGCCGCCGTGGCCACCGCCATGGCCGCCGTGCGAGCCGTGCCCGCCCATCGACTGGTTGCCGCCGAGCGAGCCGTGCCCGCCCATGCCGGCCCCGGGGCCGGTCGGCGCGCCCGCCGAGGCGAGCGAGGGAGCCGGGGACGGCGGCAGGGAGGCGGCGGCGGGCGAACGCGGCGGCGCGAGCGAGTCGTCGGACTGGCTCTCCAACTGACGGAGCTGGCTCTCCAGGTACGACTTCAGACGCGTGCGGTACTCGCGCTCGAAGCCACGCAGATCCTCGACCTTGCGCTCAAGCGTGGCGCGCGCGGACTCCAGGGAGCCCATCGCCACGCGGTGCTTCTCCTGCGCGTCCCGCTCAAGCGCGTCGGCCTTGGCGCGGGCGTCCCGCTCCAGGCCCTCGGCGCGGCTGCGCGCCTCACCCACGATCTTGTTGGCCTCCGAACGGGCCTCCGCGATCGCCTGGTCCGCGGTCTGCTGCGCGAGCGAAAGCACGCGGGCCGCGCTCTCGTTGCCGCCCGCGGGCTGCGGCATCTGCTGCGGGCCGCCGGGGCCACCGAGACCGGGGCCGCCGAGGCCGGGCCCGAGGCCCTGACCGCCGTGGGTGCCGTGGGTACCCATCGGAACCGGAGCGCCGGGGTGACCCTGCGGGCCGCCGGGGCCACCGGGACCGCCAGGACCACCGGGGCCCATCGGTCCGCCGGGGCCGCCGTGGCCCATGGGGCCCGGGCCGCCGGGGTGACCCTGCGGGCCGCCGGGGCCACCGGGACCGCCGGGGCCGCCAGGCCCACCGGGACCGCCAGGACCACCGGGTCCGGCGGGAAGTTGCGGAGGGCCGCCCATCGGCTGCTGCTGCTGATGCTGCTGCTGGGGGCCCGGACCTGATATGGCCGGCATGGGGCCACCCGGCCGGTCCTGCGGCTCGGGCTTCCGCATGTTCTGCTGGTTCTGCGCGGCGGCCCTGGTGGCCGCGGCCAGCTTCGCGCGCAGGTCCTCGTTCTCCCTGAGCAGCCGGGTCAGCTCTGCCTCGACCTCGTCGAGGAAGGCATCGACCTCGTCCTCGTCATAGCCTTCTCGCAGACGGACGGTTGTGAACTGCTTGTTCCGCACGTCCTCGGGGGTCAGCGGCATCTCTTCACCTCAACGTAATTCGTCGGCATATCGGCAAGACCGTACTCGTTCACAGCCTGGCCACGACGTTGATCAGGATGTAGACGATGATCATGAGTACGAAGAAGGACAGATCAAGCGCCACACCCCCGAAGCGCAGCGGCGGGATGACCTTCCGCAGCGCCTTCAGTGGCGGATCGGTGACAGTGTAGGTGGCCTCCAGGGCAACAACCATCGCCTTGCCGGGGCTCCAGGAGCGGGCGAACATGAACACGTAGTCCATCACCAATCGGAAGAGCAGCAAGCCGAGCAGACAGTACAAGGCAACCAGGATCACCTGTTGAACGATGCCCATTCCTGCCTGTCCCTCTCCCCTTGTCCGAGTGTCCCGGCCCCTCGGCCGGAACGTGACCTTCCGGTGTCCTGTCGTCAGCTCTGGTTGAAGAACCCGCCCTCGGCGATCCGGGCCTTGTCCTCCGCCGTTACATCGACGTTAGCAGGCGACAGCAGGAACACCTTCTGCGTCACGCGCTCGATGCTGCCATGGAGACCGAAGACGAGACCAGCGGCAAAGTCGACAAGTCGCTTTGCATCTGTGTCATCCATCTCCGTCAGATTCATGATCACCGGGGTGCCCTCGCGGAAGTGTTCCCCGATGGTACGGGCCTCGTTGTACGTCCTCGGGTGGAGCGTGGTGATCCGGTACGGCTCCCGCTCTGACACGACCTTGGGCATGATCACCGGCGCGCTCTTCTCCACGTTCTGTCGTTCGGGTGTGATGGAAGACACGGGAGCGATCCTCCCGGGCCGTCTGCTTTCGGTCAGGAGTGGAGCGGGGGTTGGCTCCGTCTCCCGCTGCGCCGGCGGGTGCACGACCCGCACCGGCTCCTCGGTCCGCTCCCGCGCCGGCGGCTCGTGCGCCTGCTGACGCCGGCCCCGATCCGGCTCCGGCTCCGGCTCGAATTCGTCGTCGGGGCCATACCCCGGGCGGTCGTACCCGTCGTCCTCCACGAGGCCGAGGTAGACCGCCATCTTGCGCATCGCGCCAGCCATCGACTGCGTCCTCCGCTCTGTGGTGGATCGGCTCCGATCTGCCCGGGCCGCGCATCCACGTAACCTGCCCCCGACCGAATCGGGATTGACCATATTTTCGGCTGTAGCCCCTCGTTTGGCGACGTTACCCGAGGGCGGGGCGGACGCCGAGCACCGCGCTCCCGACGCGTACGTGTGTCGCTCCCGCGGCGATCGCCTCCTCCAAGTCCGCGCTCATGCCTGCCGAGACCATGTTCGCAGCCGGATGGACCGAGCGCAGTCGCCTTGAGATTTCCTGCAACCGCTCGAACGCCGCGGCGGGCGCCCCGGCGTACGCGCCCGTGAGCGGAGCAACCGTCATGAGCCCCGCCAATCGGAGCCCCGGCGCCTCGTCGAGTGCCGCCGCCAACTCCCCGACCGCGTCCGGCGCCACACCTCCGCGGTCACCGCCCTGCCCCGGCGCCTTTTCCAGTGCA
The DNA here is from genome assembly GCF_031845565.1 of Streptomyces johnsoniae. Classification (NCBI taxonomy): domain Bacteria; kingdom Bacillati; phylum Actinomycetota; class Actinomycetes; order Kitasatosporales; family Streptomycetaceae; genus Streptomyces; species Streptomyces johnsoniae. Next base: position 11,948 of record NZ_JAVREV010000029.1, read on the forward strand.
ACCTGCACGAGGCAATCCAGGGGCGCACGTTCCAGACTCACAACCGCCGCGGAGAGCGCACGAGCCAGTCGCACCCTGTCCACAGAATGCACACATTGCGCGTACTTGGCAACAGAACGCGTCTTGTTTGTTTGCAGCTGTCCCACGAAGTGCCAGTTCAGCGCGAGATCCGCGCACGCCGCCGCCTTGGCCGCGGCCTCCTGGTCCCGGTTCTCCGCAACGTCCCGCACACCGAGTACGGCGAGCCGCCTGACGTCCTCGGCCGGGTACGTCTTGGTGACGACGATCAGAGTCACGTCCGTCCGCGCGCGCCCCGCCGCGTCACATGCGCGGGTGATGCGCTCCTCCACCCGGGCGAGATTGGCGGCGAGTTCGGCCTCGCGGGAGCCCGGCGTACCAGGCTCGTCCCATGCGCTCACGATGTGGCCACCCAGACATAACTGGCCTGCCGGCCCGTGAGCCGGTCCCGCCGGTAGGAGAAATGGGCATCCGATTCGAGGGTGCAGACCGTGGAGAGCCGGATGTCGCGGACCCCGCAGCCGACCAGCTGCCGCCGCACCCCGGCGGGAATGTCGACGGCCGGGGTCCCCCACCGCGTCGTGCCCGCACTGCCGGGCACCAGGCGTTCCGCCTCCTGCCGCATGTCCTCCGGCACTTCATAACACTGCCCGCACACGGCGGGCCCGGTGCGGGCGGTGATCCTGGCCGGCTCCGCGCCGAGCGCGCACATCGCCTCGACCGTCGCGGGCACCACCCCGGCCAGCAGCCCGGGCCGTCCGGCGTGCGCGGCGCCGGCGACTCCCGCCACCGGGTCGGCGAGGAGCACGGGAGTGCAGTCGGCGGTGAGCACCGCGAGCGCGAGCCCCCTCCGCGCGGTGACCACGCCATCGGCCTCCGGCGGCTCGCCGCCCGGCCACGGACCGTCGGCCACCGCCACACTCCTGCCGTGCACCTGGTTCATCCAGCGGACGTCCGCCGGGTCGAGCCCGAGGGCCTTCGCGGCCAGCTCCCGGTTCTGCGCAACGGCCGACGGGTCGTCGCCGACCGCGCCGCCGAGATTGAGGGTTCCGTACGGAACGGCGCTCGCCCCGCCCCACCGATCGGTGAAGGCGAAGCGGGCGCCGTCGTCCGTGCTCTGCTGCGCTATCACTTCAAGAAGTCGGGCACATCGAGCTCCTCGACCTGACCACCGTCATACGGCCGGGCGGAAGGAACCTGGGGCGTGCCCTTGACCGGCTCGCGCGACTGATCGGCCGAAGGCTCCGGAACGGGCGGGGCGCTCTCGCGCTCCGGAACGGCACCGGTGTCGCGCGACGGCAGGGTGCCGAGGCCGCCGAACGAGGGGCGCTCCGGCTCGGGGTCCATCGACTGCCTGTCCTGGCCGACGGCGGACTGCTCCTCCTTGGTGCCGTACCCGCCGAGTGCCTTGTCCCTGCTGCGGGAAGGCGGCTGGCCGCCGTCGAACCCGGCGGCGATCACGGTGACCCGTACCTCGTCGCCGAGCGCGTCGTCGATGACGGCACCGAAGATGATGTTGGCCTCGGGGTGGGCGGCCTCGCTCACGAGCTGCGCGGCCTCGTTGATCTCGAACAGGCCGAGGTCGGAACCGCCGGAGATGGACAGCAGGACTCCGCGGGCGCCGTCGATGGACGCTTCGAGAAGAGGGGAGGAGATCGCCATTTCCGCGGCGGCGACCGCGCGGTCGTCCCCACGCGCGGAGCCGATGCCCATGAGGGCGGAACCGGCTTCCGACATCACGGACTTGACGTCGGCGAAGTCGAGGTTGATCAGCCCTGGGGTGGTGATGAGGTCGGTGATGCCCTGGACACCGGACAGCAGCACCTGGTCGGCGGACTTGAAGGCGTCCAGCACGCTGACCTGGCGGTCCGAGATGGACAGCAGCCGGTCGTTCGGGATGACGATGAGGGTGTCGACCTCGTCGCGGAGCTGCGCGATGCCGTCCTCCGCCTGGTTTGCCCTGCGGCGGCCCTCGAAGGTGAACGGCCGGGTCACCACGCCGATGGTCAGGGCCCCGAGGGAACGCGCGATGTTCGCCACGACCGGGGCGCCGCCCGTGCCGGTGCCGCCGCCCTCGCCCGCGGTGACGAAAACCATGTCGGCCCCCTTGAGGACCTCCTCGATCTCCTCGCGGTGGTCCTCGGCAGCCTTGCGACCCACGTCGGGGTTGGCGCCCGCGCCAAGCCCTCGGGTGAGCTCCCGGCCGACGTCCAACTTGACGTCGGCGTCGCTCATCAGCAGCGCCTGCGCATCGGTGTTGATCGCGATGAACTCGACGCCCTTGAGACCGACCTCGATCATCCGGTTGATGGCGTTGACGCCACCGCCGCCGATACCGACGACCTTGATGACTGCGAGGTAGTTCTGCGGTGCTGCCACGTCGAAGGCCTCTCGCCTCGATTTACGTGTCGCCGCTCCGCGTGAGCCGCAGTGCGCCGACTGATGCCGATGGGGCGGTTGGATAAGCCACCCCGAACCCTAACGCTCAAGTTTAGGGTTACCTGTGCTCGCCGTTCCTTGGATTCCTCGGAACGGACACTAAGTCGACAAGTGGTACGCGTTCAACGAACACGCCGAACCTCCTGTTTTTCTTTTCACCCTATGTGATCGCGCTCGGTCCCCGTCAACCTGGGTGCTCGTCCGGCACCGGGCCGACCGGGCCGTCAACCTCCGGAAGCGGCCGGGGCGCTGGGCGCGCTGACGTCGAAGTACGTGGCGTCTTCTGCCGCGTTCATCACCGCCTCCAGTGCGTCGGCCTTCGCCGCCGACTCCTCCGCGCTCCCCCACCGCACCACGCGGTCGCCCGACAACTCCAGGGTGATGGAGTCGAAGGAGGTGACGCGGATGACCCGCGTGCTCCCGCGCAGTGCGTCCGGCAGGGCGGCGGCCACGGAGACCGCCTCCTGGCGAATGCGGTCCTCGCCGAATCGGCGGAGGCTCGCGCTCTCTTCCAGTTCCAGTTCGAGCAACGGTACCCCCGCGTCCGCCTCCTCGGTCCTGCCGAACGGCACGCCGTCCCCGTCGACCTCCGTGAAACCACCGTCCTCGGGCATCAGGACCTCGGCCCTGCGCTCCGTCAGCTTCAGGGTGACGCCGTGCGGCCAGCCCCTGACGACCTCCGCCGAGGCCAGCCGCGGCAGCCGTTCCAGGAGCCGCGCGCGCACCGCGTCCTTGTCGAGCGAAGCCATCGGGGAGCCCTCCGGAACGGCGGCGGCCCGCAGAACCTGTTCCTCCGTCAGCCGGTGCTGTCCGCCCGACCAGTGGACGGACACGCGCTCGATGCGCAGCCAGTCCGAGCCGTACAGGGCCCAGGTGCCGAAGCCGCCGAGCAGGACGGCGAGCACCAGCACGACGATCGTGCGCGGCCGGGGGCGCCGCGGCCGGAGGCGCGCGAGCGGCGAGCGCCGCTCGGGCGGACGCGGGCGCGGGCCGGAGTCCGGCCGACGGCGGCCGCCGTCCCGTTCCGCGGTCGTCGCTCCGGCCACGCTCGTGTCAACTCCCCAGGTCGCGCTACGCCCTGCGCGCAGCGATCGCCTCGTGCACCATGCCGACCAGCAGCTCGTCGGCGTCCCTGCGGCCGAACTCGGCGGCGGCGCGGGACATCGCCAGCAGCCGGCCGGGGTCGGTCAGCACCGGCAGCACGGCGCTCCTGACCCACTCCGGCGTCAGCTCGGCGTCGTCGATCAGCAGTCCGCCGCCGGCCTTGACCAGCGGCTGGGCGTTCAGCCGCTGTTCGCCGTTGCCGATCGGCAGCGGAACGTAGGCGGCCGGCAGCCCGACGGCGGACAGTTCGGCGACGGTCATCGCGCCCGCGCGGCAGAGCATCATGTCCGCGGCCGCGTACGCGAGGTCCATGCGGTCCACATACGATAGCGGGATGTAAGGCGGCATACCGGGCATCGTGTCGACCTGCGGCAGTTCGTTCTTGGGGCCGACCGCGTGCAGCACCTGGACCCCGGAGCGCTGGAGCTGCGGAACGACGGCCGCGATGACCTCGTTCAGCCGCCGCGCGCCCTGCGAGCCGCCGGAGACCAGCAGCGTCGGCAGATTGGCGTCGAGCCCGAAGAACGCGCGGGCCTCCTGGCGCCGCGCGGCCCGGTCCAGGGTCGCGATGGCCCGGCGCAGCGGGATGCCCAGGTACCTCGCGTGGCGCAGCTTGCTGTCCGGCGTGGAGACGGCGACGAAGCGTGTGTAACGGGCGCCGATCCGATTGGCGAGCCCCGGGCGGGCGTTGGCCTCGTGTACCACGATCGGCACCCGCTGGCGCTTCGCGGCGAGGTAGCCGGGGAGCGCGACGTAGCCGCCGAAGCCGATCACGCAGTCCGCCTTGGTGCGCTCGATGATCTCCTCGGTGGCCTTGATGGTGCCGCGCAGCCGGCCCGGCACCGTGATCAGCTCGGGCGTCGGCTTGCGCGGCAGCGGCACCGCCGGAATCAGCCCGAGGTCGTAACCGCGCTCGGGCACCAGTCGGGTTTCCAGGCCACGTTCCGTGCCGAGGGCCGTGATGCCCACGGTCGGGTCCTGCCTGCGCAGCGCGTCCGCGAGGGCGAGCGCGGGCTCGATGTGGCCGGCGGTCCCCCCGCCGGCGAGGACAACATGCACCGAATTTCACCGCTCTCCGGACGGCGCCGACTTGCCGCGCCGTCTCATCGTCTTCCACTTGAGCCCAGGTCCCCGCATGGCCAGGGCAGCCCTGGCCGCCGGATCGCTGCGCGCGAAGGCGATCAGCAGCCCGATGGCGAACATGGTGGGCAGCAGGGCGGAGCCTCCGTAGGAGAACAGCGGCAGGGGCACCCCGGCGATGGGCAGCAGGCCCAGCACCGCACCGATGTTGATGACGGTCTGGACCATGAGCCAGGCCGTTACCCCTCCCGCGGCATACCTCACGAAGGGGTCCTCCGTGCGTCCGGCCACGCGGATACCCGCATAGCCTAGAGCCGCGAAGAGGGCGAGGACCGACAGCGTCCCCGCAAGACCCAGCTCCTCGCCCGTGATGGCGAAAATGAAGTCCGTGTGAGGCTCCGGGAGTTCACCCCATTTTTCGACGCTTGCCCCCAGTCCCGAGCCGAACCACCCACCCGAGGCAAGGGCGTAGATCCCGTGCACCGCCTGCCAGCAGCGGTCGCCCTCGCCCGGATCGGTGGCGCCCATGCAGGCCAGCCGGTCCATGCGGTGCGGGGCGGTCGCGATGAACAGCGCGCCGAGCGCCGCCGAGGCGACCAGCACCCCGGCGAACAGCCGGGTGGGCGCCCCGGCCAGCCACAGCAGCGCGAAGAGGATGGCCGCCAGGATCATCACGGTGCCCATGTCGCCGCCGACCATCACCAGGCCGCACACCAGGAGCGCGCCGGGGACCAGCGGGACCAGGAGGTGCCGCCACTGGGTCAGCAGCCGCTTGTCGCCCTTGCGCGCGAGCAGGTCGGCGCCCCACAGCACCAGTGCCAGCTTCGCGAACTCGCTCGGCTGGAGCTGAAACGATCCCCCGACCGCGATCCAGTTGGTGCTGCCGTTGACCTCGACGCCGATGCCCGGCACCTGGACGGCGACGAGCAGGACCGTGGAGCAGACGAGGAACGGGTACGTGAGCGCGCGCAGGAGGCGGACGGGGATTCGGGAGGCGAGGAACAGCAGCACGGTGCCGAGCACCGCCGCGAGCAGCTGCTTCCTGAAGTAGAACGTGGCGGGCAGATCGTAACGGAGCGCCTGGATCTGGGAGGCGGAGAAGACCATCACCAGCCCGAGAAGCGTGATCAGCAGACCGGTGCCCATGACGATGTAGTAGGCCGTCAGCGGCCGGTCCCACGCGCGGCGCAGACGGACGACGAACCGCGGCGCGCGCGGCCTGCGCGGGCGCGGAGCCGCGGCGCGCGGCGCCGGGCGCCCGCGGGGTACGCGCGGGCGCGCGGGCCGGGCACGCGGGGTTTCGCGCGCCCGGCCCGCGGGCGAAGGCTGTCGCGGCGCGCGGTGGTCAGCCCTCATCCTGGCCCCTCCTTCGTCCCGCGCCTGCGGTCCGCGGGCTACTGCTCGTTTCCTGCCCGGCCGTCGGCCAGGTCGCGAACGGCGGCGGCGAACGCGTCACCGCGCTCGTTGTAGTTGGTGAACATGTCCATCGAGGCGCACGCCGGCGCCATCAGGACGGTGTCCCCCGCCCGGGCCAGCCGGGCCGCCTCGCGGACGGCCTCCGCCATCGCCCCAGTGTCCGTCCGGGCGAGGTCGACCACCGGCACATCCGGGGCGTGTCGCGCCAGTGCCTCGGCGATGAGCTGCCGGTCGGCGCCGATGAGAACGGCCCCGCGCAGCCGCGGCGCGGCGCCGCGCACCAGGTCGTCGAACGTGGCGCCCTTCGCGAGGCCGCCCGCGATCCACACCACGGACGGGTAGGCGGCGAGGGACGCCTCGGCGGCGTGGGTGTTCGTCGCCTTGGAGTCGTCCACGTACCGCACGCCCGCCACGTCGCCCGCGTGCTGGATGCGGTGCGCGTCCGGACGGAAGTCCCGCAGCCCGTCGCGCACCGCGTGCGCCGGGACGCCGTAGGCGCGGGCCAGGGCGGCGGCGGCCAGCGCGTTGGCGATGTTGTGCGGGGCGGGCGGGTCGACGTCCGCGACCCCGGCCAGCTCCTGCGCCTGGGTCTGCCGGTCCTCGACGAAGGCCCGGTCGACCAGGATGCCGTCCACGACGCCGAGTTGGGAGACCGCGGGCGGGCCGAGCGTGAAGCCGACCGCCCGGCAGCCCTCCGTCACGTCGGCCTTGCGGACCAGCGTCTCGGTCGCGGGATCGGCCACGTTGTAGACGCAGGCGACCTCGTTGCCCTGGTAGATCCGGCCCTTGTCGGCTGCGTAGGACTCCATCGACCCGTGCCAGTCCAGGTGGTCGGGCGCCAGGTTCAGCACCGCCGCGGAATGCGGGCGCAGCGAGGGCGCCCAGTGCAGCTGGTAGCTGGACAGTTCGACGGCGAGCACGTCGTGGGGCGGCTCGGCCGTGACCTCGTCGATCAGCGGGGTACCGATATTGCCGACCGCCGCGGTGCGCAGGCCCGCCGCCGAGAGGATGGCGGCGAGCATGCGCACGGTGGTGGTCTTCCCGTTGGTGCCGGTGACGGCCAGCCAGGGCGGCCCGGCGGCACCGCGCAGCCGCCAGGCCACCTCGACGTCGCCCACGACCTCGACGCCCGCCGCGTCGGCGGCGGCGAACAGCGGGTGGTCCGGCCGCCAGCCGGGCGAGGTGACGACGAGTTCGGTGCGGGCGGGGAGGATCGTTCCGTCGCCGAGCCTGACGTCGACGCCGTCCCCGGCCAGCTCGGCGGCGTGCGCCTGCTGCCGCTCCCCCGAGCCGCCGTCGACGACGGTGACGTGGGCGCCGAGCCGGGCCAGGGCGCGCGCGGTACTGATGCCGCTCACGCCCAGGCCCGCCACGGTCACGTGCTGCCCCGCGAAGGTGCTCACCAGTCCGCCACCCAGGTGCCGTAGAAGATGCCGATACCGACGATCACGCACATGCCCTGGATGATCCAGAATCTGACCACGACCAGGACTTCGCTCCACCCCTTCAGCTCGAAGTGGTGCTGGAGCGGCGCCATTTTGAACACGCGCCGTCCGGTGAGCCGGAACGAGCCGACCTGGATGACCACGGACATGGTGATCAGGACGAACAGGCCGCCGAGGACCGCCATGAGCAGTTCGGTGCGCGAGACGATGGCCAGGCCGGCCAGCGCGCCGCCGAGGGCGAGCGAGCCGGTGTCGCCCATGAAGATCTTGGCCGGCGAGGTGTTCCACCACAGGAAGCCGAAGAGGGCGCCCATCAGCGCGGCGGCCACGACCGCCCCGTCGAGCGGATCTCGCACCTCGTAGCAGGACGCGCCCGCGGTGAGTTCGTCGGCGCAGGTCTGGCCGTACTGCCACACGCCGATGAAGACGTAGGCGCCGAAGACCATGACGGAGGCGCCGGTGGCCAGGCCGTCCAGACCGTCCGTCAGGTTCACGCCGTTGGACATCGCCAGGATCATGAACAGCGCCCACAGCACGAACAGCACGGGCCCGATGGACCAGCTGAAGTCCTGGGTGAACGACAGGTGCGTCGAGGCGGGCGTGAGTTCGCGGGCGTCCGCGAAGTTGAGCGAGAGGATCGCGAACGTGACGCCGACGATGAACTGGCCGAGCATCTTGGCGCCGGCGCGCAGACCGAGGCTGCGGCGCCGCACGATCTTGATGTAGTCGTCCAGGAAGCCGACCAGGCCCATACCGGCCATCAGGAAAAGCACCAGCAGGCCCGAGATGGACGGCTGCGAGCCGGTCACGATCTTGGTGACCGCATAGGCGATGAGCGTCGCCAGGATGAACGCGATGCCGCCCATCGTGGGCGTGCCCCGCTTGCTGGCGTGGTCGCGGGGACCGTCGTCGCGGATGTACTGGCCGTATCCCTTGCGGGCCAGCAGCTTGATCAGGAGGGGGGTGCCGATCAGGGTCAGGAAGAGTCCGATCGCACCGGAGAAGAGGATCTGCCTCATCGGGCGGCGACCTCGCCATCGGCGCCGTCGGCGTCGCCCGTCAGCCGGAGGGCCACGTCCTCCAGGCCGACCGACCTGGACGCCTTGACCAGCACGACGTCTCCCGGCCGCAGCTCATCGCGCAGCAGCCGCACCGCTGCCCCAGCGTCGGACACGTGCACCGACTCCTCACCCCACGAACCCTCGTTCTTGGCGCCCATGTCCAGCCAGGCGGCCTCCTGGCCGCCCACGGACACGAGCCTGCTGACGTTGAGCCGGACGGCGAGCCGCCCGACCGCGTCGTGTTCGGCGAACGCATCGTCACCCAGCTCCGCCATCTGGCCGAGCACCGCCCACGTGCGCCCCCCCTTCGCCCTGGTGGACTCGCCCATGGCGGCGAGTGCCCGCAGGGCGGCCTTCATGGAATCCGGGTTGGCGTTGTAGGCGTCGTTGACGATGGTCACGCCGTCCGCTCGCTCGGTGACCTCCATCCGCCACTTCGAGAGCGGGTCCGCGGTGGTCAGTGTTTCGGCGATGGCCTCCGCGGACATGCCTACCTCATGCGCAACAGCCGCAGCGGCAAGCGCGTTCGACACGTGGTGCTCACCGTACAGCCGCATGGTCACGTCGGCGCACCCGGTGGGGGTGCTCAGACTGAACGCGGGCCGTCCTTCGGGCGTCAGCCGAATCCGCTCCGCGCGGACCGCGGCCTCCTCGGACTCGCCGAAGAGGACGACGCGGGCGCGGGTGCGGGCAGCCATGGCGCGCACCAGCGGGTCGTCGGCGTTCAGCACCGCGACGCCGCCCTCGTCGGCCGGCGGCAGGGCCTCGACCAGCTCGCCCTTGGCCGCCGCGATGGCCTCCCTGTCGCCGAACTCACCGATGTGCGCGGTGCCGATGTTCAGCACGGCGCCGATGCGCGGCGGCGTCAGCGAGGTCAGGTAGCGGATGTGGCCGATGCCCCGCGCGCCCATTTCGAGGACCAGGTAGCGGGTGTCCTCCGCGGCGCGCAGCGCCGTCAGCGGCAGGCCGATCTCGTTGTTGAACGAGCCGGCGGGCCAGACGGTGGGTCCGGCCCGCTGGAGCAGCTGGGCGATGAGGTCCTTGGTGCTCGTCTTGCCGGCCGAGCCGGTGAGCGCCACGACCGTGGCGCCGAGACTGCGCACGGTGTGCCGCGCGAGCGCGCCGAGGGCGGCGGTCACGTCGTCGACGACGACCGCGGGGACGCCCACCGGGCGCGTCGCCAGCACGACGGCGGCGCCCGCGGCGACGGCCGTGGCGGCGTAGTCGTGTCCGTCGACGCGTGCACCGGGCAGTGCGGCGAAGAGGGAGCCGGGCTCTGCCAGCCTGGAGTCGATGACCACGGGCCCGGTGATGCGGGGTGGCGACTCCGGTATGTCGTGCGGCTCTCCCCGCACGACCGTGATGAGCTCAGCAACGGAAAGGGGGATCACTGCAACGGGCCTCGCCTGGCGTCGGGGTCTTGATCGGGTGGGGCAGTGGGGGACACAGCGCAGGTAGCGGTGGGGGCATGCGCTGCCGTCGGGGAGAACGGGCAGCGCCCGATGGCGGCGCGCAGCTCGTCCCTGTCGTCGAAGGGCCGGATGACTCCGGCGATGTCCTGACCCAGCTCGTGGCCCTTGCCGGCCACCAGGACGGTGTCGCCCGCCTCGGCGCGGGCCACCGCGGCGGCGATGGCGGCGGCCCTGTCCTCCTCGACGAGCACGGTGCCGCGTTCGTGCGCGGGCACCTCGGCCGCGCCGGCGAGCATGGCGGCCAGGATGGCGAGGGGGTCCTCCGAACGCGGGTTGTCGGAGGTGAGCACCGCGGTGTCCGCGAGCCGGGCCAGGGCGGCGCCCATGCGCGGGCGTTTGTGCGGGTCCCGGTCGCCGCCGCAGCCGAGCACGGCGTGCACGCGGCCCCTGGTGACCTTGCGCAGGGCGTACAGCACGGATTCGACGGCGTCGGGCTTGTGTGCGTAGTCGACGACGGCGAGGTAGGGCTGGCCCGCGTCGACGCGCTCCAGGCGGCCGGGGACGCCGGGTACGGCGGCGATGCCCTCCGCTGCGGTCCGCGGGTCGAGGCCCGCCACGGCCAGGGCGGTGATCGCGGCCAGCGCGTTGGACACGTTGAACGGCCCCGGCAGGGGGGCCGCGGCGCGGAAGCGGGTGCCGTCGGGGCCGAGCGCGGTGAAGGTGGAGCCGAGCGGCCCGATCTCGACGTCCGCGGCGCGCCAGTCGGCGTCCGGGTGGCCCTCCGCGGAGAAGGTGGTGACGGGGACGCCGGCCTCGGCGGCCAGCCGCCTGCCGTACTCGTCGTCGATGTTGACCACGCCCACCCCGGCCCGCGCCGGCGTGAACAGCTGCGCCTTCGTCCGGAAGTAGTCCTCCATGTCCGGGTGGAAGTCGAGGTGTTCCGGGCTCAGGTTGGTGAAGACCGCCACGTCGAACACGCAGCCGTCGACCCGGCCGAGGGCCAGGGCGTGGCTGGAGACCTCCATGGCGACGGACCGCACCCCGCGTTCGCGCATGACCGCGAAGAGGGCCTGGAGCTCGGTGGCCTCCGGGGTGGTGCGTTCGGACTTGATGCGCTCCCCGGCGATGCGGGTCTCGACCGTGCCGATCAGCCCGGTCTCCTCGCCGTCCTTTGCGGCATGGCGCAGACCGCCCTCGATGAGGTAGGCGGTGGTGGTCTTGCCCGAGGTGCCGGTGACGCCGATCTGGAGCAGGTCGCGGCCGGGGTCGCCGTGGATCGCGACGGCCGCCGCGCCCATGCGGGCGCGGACGTCTGGCACGGTCAGCACGGGCAGCCCCGTGGCGGCGGCGCGTTCGGTGCCCGAGGGGTCGGTGAGGACGGCGACGGCGCCGAGACCGGCCGCCTGGACGGCGAAGTCGGCGCCGTGGAACCTGGCTCCCGGCAGGGCCGCGTAGATGTCGCCCGGCTGGACGGCGCGCGAGTCGTGGGTGATGCCGGTGACCGGGTGTTCGCCCTCGGGGACCGCGGTGCCGAGCAGCTCGGCCAGCGTCGCCAGGGGCACGGGGCTCACGTGCCGCGGGCGGGGCGCCGGGCGGGAGTGATCAGCGTGTGGCACGGCGGTGAGCGTACCGGGCGCGGCGGGGGTGGAGCGAAACGAGGCCGACCCGTCGGTGATGGTTCTCACGTGCTGATGCTCCGCTTTCCTCGTGCGTCGGGGTGCGTCGGGACGGTCATGCGTCGGGGTCGAACGTGACCGGGAGCCCGGCGAACTCCTCGCCCGTCGGGGGGATCTCCAGGGCGGCCAGCGAGAAGCGCATGACCTCGTTGAACACCGGCCCGCAGACCTCGCTGCCGGTATAGGCGCCCTCGGTGGGGTTCTGGACGGCGCAGTACACGGTGAGGCGGGGCTCGTCGGCGGGGGCGAAGCCGGCGAAGGACGAGGTGTAGCCGTCGTAGACGCCGGTCTCCGGGTCCACCCGGTTGGAGGTCCCGGTCTTGCCCGCGACGCGGTAGCCGGGGATGCGGGCGGCGCTGCCGGTGCCCTCCTCGTCGACGACGACGGTCTCCAGCATGCGGGTGACGTCCTCGGCCGTCTCCTCGCTCACCACCCGTTCGCGCTCCGGCGCGGGCGCCGGCTCGTACTGGCCGTCGGCCCCGGTGGCGCCGCGGACCAGGCTGGGGGTGACGCGTTCGCCGCCGTTCGCGATGGTGGAGTAGACGGAGGCGGCCTGGACGGCGTTGACGGACAGGCCCTGGCCGAAGGGGATCGTGTACTGCTGGCTGGAGTTCCAGTCCTCCGGGTCGGCCAGGATGCCGGCGGTCTCGCCGGGGAAGCCGAGCCCGGTGGGCCGGCCGAAGCCGAAGGCGCCGAGGTAGGAGTGCAGGATCTCGTTGGCCTCGGCCTGGGTGTCGCCCAGCTCCTCGGCGGCGAGGATGGTGCCGATGTTGCTGGAGTGGGCCAGGACGCCCGCGAGGGTCAGGTACAGCGTCTCGTGGTTCACGTGGTCGGCGAAGCTGCGGTCGGCGCGCGGCAGCCGGTTGGGCACGGTCACGTGGGTGCCCGTGGTGGCGGCCTGTTCCTCCAGGACGGCGGCCATGGTGATGACCTTGCTGGTGGAGCCGAGCTCGTAGGCGTCTTCGAGCGCCGGGTTGCCGAGGCCGGAGGCGTCGGCGGAGGCGATGTCGTTGGGGTCGTAGCCGGGGGCGCTGGCCAGGGCCAGGATCTCGCCGGTGACGGTGTCCTGCACGACCACGTAGCCGCTGTCGGCCTCGGACGCCTCGACCTGCTCGGCGATGGCGTTCTGGGCGGCCCACTGCACGTCGCGGTCCAGGGTCAGCTCGATGTCGAGGCCGGGGACGGCCGGCTGCTCCTCCTCGCCCGCCGTCGGCACGCGCCGCCCGCCGGACTGGGCGTACCTGATCTCGCCGTCCTCGCCGCGCAGTTGCTCCTCAAGCTGCGCCTCAAGGCCGCCGCCGCCCTGCCCCTCGGCGTTGACGAAGCCGAGGACGGAGGCGGCCAGCTCGTCGTTGGGGTAGCTGCGCTTGGGGTTCTCCACGGCGAAGACACCGGAGAGCACCTGCTGCCCGGTGCCCTTGGCGGCCTGCTCGGCCAGGTTGGCGCGGACGTCCTGGATCTGCCGCCAGGTCTGCGGGGTCTGCTGGCGGGCGAGGAGGGCATAGCGGGACTCGGGGTCGTCCAGGAGGGCGGCCAGCTCCGCCTCGTCGCGGCCGAGGATAGGGGCGAGCAGCGCGGCGGCCCGCTCGGGGGCGTCGGGAATGCCGGACTCCTCCTCGCTGAAGAGGAGGGGATCGGCGGTGATGTCGTAGGCGTCGACGGTGGTGGCGAGCGCCTGGCCGTTGCGGTCGGTGATGTCGCCGCGCTCGGCGGACAGTTCGACGGTGACGTAACGGTTGATGGCCGCCTGCTCGGTGTACGAGTCGGCGCCGACGGCCTGGACCTGGAGCAGGCGGATACCGAAGGCCAGCATGACCAGGGTGAGGGCGAGGCCGACCAGGCGCAGGCGGGGCCGGGGGCTGCCGAGGCGCAGCGGGCCGCCGTCGGGCTTGGGGCGCCGGGGGCGCGGGGGCTTCTGGCTGCTCATGGGGTCTCCCCTGGGCCCGGCACGGGCGGCGCGGGCGGCGTCATGGGCTCGTCGGTGCTGTCCGCCGGAGCGGTGGGCGCGGGCGTGGGCTCCGGCGCGTGCCCCGGCTCGGGTGCGACGTTCGCGCCCGGCGCCTGGGGGGCGCCCGTGCCGGAGGGAGCGCCGGGCTCCTCCGGGGTGGGCGCGGGCTCCGGGGTGGGCGCGGGGCCGTCCGCGGGTCCCGACTGGGGGGCGACGGGCCCCTCGGGGATCTCGGTGCCCCCGTCCTCGGTCTCCTCGGCCTCGGGGCTGGGCGCGGGCGCCGGCTCGGCGTCGCCGAGCACCGAGCCGTCGGGGCCGATGAACGCGGGCGGGCCGCCGGGCACGAGGCCGAGTTCACGGGCACGTTCCGCGAGCGCGTCGGGGGCGGAGTAGCCGTCGACCTCGGCCTGGAGCTGCTGTTGCTGGTCGGTCAGCTCCTTCTGCTCGCGGCGCAGCTCACTCAGCTCGAAGGAGCCCTGGTTCAGGGAGGCGTTGAGGAACAGCAGGCCGAGCATCCCGGCGCCGAGGAGCACGACGACCAGCAGCACGAACGGGGTGCGGGCGGCCGAGGAGCCGCGGGCGGGGCCCAGGCCGGTCAGCCGGGCCAGGCGGCCGGGCGCGCCGGCCGCCGAAGGGCGCTGCGAGCGGCTCATGTGACGGCCTCCTCCCGGATGCGCTCCGCCGCGCGCAGCCGGGCGGGGGCGGCGCGCTTGTTGTCGGCGACCTCCTGCTCGTCCGGCACTTCCGCACCGCGGGTCAGCAGCCGCAGGCGCGGCTGGTACTCCTCGGGCACGACCGGCAGGCCGGGCGGCGCGGTGGTCGCCGCGCCCTCGGCCAGGGTGCGCTTGACGAGCCGGTCCTCCAGGGAGTGGTAGGAGAGGACGGCGATGCGCCCGCCGACCGCGAGGGCGGCGACGGCGGCGGGCAGGGCGCGCCCGAGGACGGCGAGTTCGCCGTTGACCTCGATGCGCAGGGCCTGGAACGTGCGCTTGGCGGGGTTGCCGCCGGTCCGCATGGCCGCCTGCGGCAGGGCTTCGCGGATCAGGGCGACCAGGCGGGCGCTGGAGGTGATGGGCTGCCGGGCGCGTTCGGCGACGACCGCTTCGACGATGCGACGGGCGAACCGTTCCTCTCCGTAGGTCCGCAGTACCCGGACCAGCTCGCCCGGCGCGTAGGTGTTGAGGACGTCGGCGGCGCTCGGCCCGGTGGTCTGGTCCATCCGCATGTCGAGGGGGGCGTCCCTGGCGTAGGCGAATCCACGGCCGGACTCGTCCAGCTGCATCGAGGAGACGCCCAGGTCGAACAGCACGGCGGCCACGCGGGTGAGGCCGAGGTCCGTGAGCACGGACGGGAGTTCGTCGTAGACGGCGTGCACCAGCGTGGCCCGGTCGCCGTGCGGTGCCAGGCGCTCCCCCGCCAGCCGCAGCGCCTCCGGGTCGCGGTCGAGCCCGATCAGGCGGGCCGAGGGGAAGGCGGCGAGCAGCGCCTCGCCGTGCCCGCCGAGGCCGAGGGTGCAGTCGACCACGACCGGCTCCGGCCCGCGCAGCGCCGGGCCCAGCACGTCCAGGCAGCGCTGGAGCATCACGGGGCGGTGCCGGACTTCCGGCGGCCGGTCGTTGCTGGTCGTCATGTGCCTTCCGGGGGGAGGTGAGACAGGTGACGGGCGAAGACGGCGGCCTGGTGCACGCCTCCCAGTGCGCGTCACACTAGCCCACCTGTTTCCGCGGTCAATCACTGAGGTTCGTCGGGTGCGGCGTTTCGGGCTAACGCGGCAGCCCGCCGCTTTACTGTGACCCGCATCACCCAACTCGGCGAGACGGGCGCACAGGGGCCGTATTAACGTCGCAGATATGACGGACGCGGTCACTGACCAGCTCATCGAGGCCAACAAGCGCTACGCCGGCGGATTCACCGACCCGGGAATGGACGCCAGGCCGGTACGCAAGGTTGCCGTAGTGGCGTGCATGGACGCGAGGCTCGACCTGCACGCGGCCCTCGGACTCTCCCTGGGCGACTGCCACACCATACGCAATGCGGGAGGTGTGGTCACCGACGACGTCATCCGGTCCCTGACGATCAGTCAGCGCCAGCTTGGCACGAGGACGGTCGTCCTGATACACCACACGGGCTGCGGGCTGCTCGGTCTCACCGAGAACTTCCGGCACGAGCTGGAGCTCGAAGTCGGCCAGAAACCGAACTGGGCGGTCGAGTCGTTCACGGATCTGGACCAGGATGTGCGGCAGTCCATGGCCCGCGTGCGCACCTCGCCTTTCCTCCCGCACACTGAGGACGTACGCGGCTTTGTGTTCGATGTAACGACCGGTCTGCTCCGTGAGATCCACCTGGCGGACTCCCCGGCCCCGTGACGCGCGTCCCCCGGGTGTGAAGAATGCTCGGGGGGAGCAACCGTCCGGGGCGGATTCGGTGTCCCGGTTATCTGTGCAGCCCGTGCCACACGTCGGACCGGGCATGGGATGAGGGGCCGAGGAGGGCCGGGTGACGACCTATGAGGAGCAGTCCAAGCTCACCGATCTGAGCGCCACCGCGGAGCAGGTGCGCCGCGCGGTGGAGAGCGTGATCGAGGGCAAGCCGGAGGTCGTGCGGCTCTCGCTGACAGTTCTGCTGGCCGGGGGGCACCTGCTGCTCGAGGATGTTCCCGGCGTGGGAAAGACGATGCTGGCGAAGGCGCTGGCGAGGTCCGTCGACTGCTCGGTGCAGCGCATCCAGTTCACGCCGGATCTGCTGCCTTCCGACATCACCGGGATCAGCATCTACGACCAGGAGCGCAAGGAGTTCGAGTTCAAGCCGGGCGCGGTGTTCGCCCAGATCGTCATCGGCGACGAGATCAACCGCGCCTCGCCCAAGACGCAGTCGGCGCTGCTTGAGGCCATGGAGGAGCGGCAGGTTTCGGCCGATGGCCGCACGTACGAGCTGCCCAACCCGTTCATGGTGATCGCCACGCAGAACCCGGTGGAGATGGAGGGGACCTACCCGTTGCCGGAGGCGCAGCGGGACCGGTTCATGGCGCGGGTGTCCGTCGGGTACCCGAGCCCCGACGCGGAGCTGCGGATGCTCCAGGCGCACGGCGGCTTCTCGCCGCTGGAGTCGCTCCAGCCCGCGGCCCACGCGCACGACATCGTCAAGCTGATCGAGGCGGTGCGCGAGATCCACGTGTCGGACTCGGTGCGGCGCTACGCCGTGGACGTGACCGCCGCCACGCGCACCCACCCGGAGCTGCGGCTCGGGGCCTCGCCGCGCGCCACGCTGCACCTGGTGCGCGCGGCGAAGGCCGCCGCGGCGCTGGCCGGGCGGGGCTTCGTGCTGCCGGACGACGTCCAGCAGCTCGCGGTGCCCGTCCTCGCCCACCGGCTGCTGCCCAGCGCGCAGGCCCAGCTGAACCGGCACACCACCGAGCAGTTCGTCGCCGAGATCCTGCGCCGCACGTCGGTGCCCGACCCGTACGCGGCACAGCGTCTGCGGGGCGCTTGATGGCGGCGGCCGGCCCCGCGCCGGGCGGCGAGGACGACCGCGGACCGCTGCGGGCGGCGTTCAGCGGGCTGACCACCCGGGGCCGGTCGTTCCTGGCCGCGGGCGCCGCCGCCGCGGTGTGCGCCTACGTGCTCGGACAGCCCGACCTGCTGCGGGTGGGCATACTGCTGGCCGCGCTGCCGGTGCTGTGCGTGCTGGTGCTGCACCGCACCCGCAGCCGGGTCGCCGCGGCGCGGCGGCTGACGCCGGCCCGGGTGCCGGCCGGGTCCGAGGCGCGGGTCCACCTGCGCGTGGAGAACGTGGCGCGCATCCCCAGCGGGCTGCTGCTCCTCCAGGACCGGGTGCCGTACGTGCTGGGCCCGCGGCCGCGGTTCGTGCTGGACCGCATCGAGCCGGGCGGGCGCCGGGAGGTCACCTACCGGGTGCGCTCCGACCAGCGCGGGAGCTATCCGCTGGGGCCGCTCCAGCTGCGGCTGGCGGACCCGTTCGGGATGGTGGAGCTGAGCCGGTCGTTCAACGCGTACGACGTGATGACGGTCCTGCCGCGGATCGAGGCGCTGCCGCCGATACGTCTGGGCGGTGACAGCAAGGGGCACGGCGAGGGTTCGCAGCGCACGATCGCGGTGGCGGGCGACGACGACATCATTCCCCGCGACTACCGGCACGGCGACGATCTGCGGCGCGTGCACTGGCGGTCGACCGCGCACCGCGGCGCGCTGATGGTGCGGCGCGAGGAGCAGCCGCTGCGGGCGCGCTGCACCGTGCTGCTGGACACCAGGCGCGGCGGGTACGTCGGCGGCGGCCCGGATTCCCCGTTCGAACGCGCGGTCTCGGGCGCGGCCTCGGTGGTGTCGCACCTGGCGGGGCGGGGCTACGAGGTGCGGCTGGTGACGGACGCCGGGCTGCTGCTGCCGGGGCCCGGCGGCCAGGGCGCCGACGCGGCGGAGACGACCGGGCTGATCATGGACGCGCTCGCGGTGGTCGACCACTCGCCCGGCCAGGACTTCACGGACGCCGCGGGCGCGGTGCGGGGCGGGGACGGCGGGCTGCTGATCGCGTTCACCGGCACGGTGGGCCGGCGGGAGGCGGCGGCGCTCGGCGCGCTGCGGCAGCGCGCGAACGCCGCGGTGGCCTTCGTCGCGGCCGGCCAGCTGGACCCGGCCTTCGAGGCGGACCGGCTGCGCGGCCTCCTGGGCGCGGGCTGGACCGCGCTGGCGCACCCCCCGGGGGTGCCGCTGGGCCGGCTGTGGCAGCAGGCCGCCCTGGAGCTGTCGGCCGCGGGCCGAGGGCCGTACTGAACGACCGGATTGAGCCGGATGAGGTGGACGGGCGGATGAACGGCCGGATGGACGGCACCATACGGATGGCGGTCGCCGCGTGGCTGGCGACGCTGGCCGCGGCCGGCGCGCTGCTGCCGCTGATCGACGGGTCGGACTGGCTGGTGCAGACGGCGGTCCTGCTGGCCGTGCAGACCGGCATCGGGGCCCTGCTGCGCGGCCGTGGCATGCCCGTCGCCGGGGTGTTCGCCGTTCAGGTGCTGGCCTCGCTGGTGATGCTGACGATCGTCAGCGCGCGGGACCACGCGGTCGGCGGGCTGCTGCCGGGGCCGACGGCGTTCGACGAGTTCGGGCGGCTGCTCACGGCCGGTGCCGACGACATCGGCCGTTACGTGGTACCGGCGCCCGCGACCGACGGAATCCGCCTGATGATCTTCGGCGGTGTCCTGCTCATCGGGCTGCTCGTGGACCTGCTGGCCGTGCCGATGCGCAGCGCCGCCGCGGCCGGACTCCCGCTGCTCGCCCTGTACTCGGTGGCCGCCGGGGTCGCCCAGGAGGACGGCGGCTGGCCGTACTTCCTCGCGGCCGCGGCCGGCTATCTGGTGCTGCTGCTCGCCGAGGGGCGCGAACGGCTGGGACGCTGGGGCCGCTTCCTGTCCGGCCCCGGGCACGGCCGGGTGATGACGCCGCACGACCGGGCGCTGGCCGCCGGGCCGCGGGCCCGGGCTGGGCGCCGCATCGGCGCGCTGACGCTGGGCATCGCGGTGCTGGCGCCCGCGCTGCTGCCCTCGCTCGGCGAGGGCTTCCTCGACCTGGACGGGAGCGGCGGCTCCGGCGGCGGCGGCCGCGGGCAGCTCACCGCGGTCAACCCGGTGGTCTCCCTTCAGGACCAGCTGAACAGGCCGCAGAACCAGGAGGTCCTCACCTACGTCACGAACAGCCCCGCCGCCTCGGACATGTACCTGCGGCTGGTCGCGCTGGACACGTTCGACGGCGAGGAGTGGACCTCCGCCGGCTGGATCGAGAACCGGCTGCCCGAGACGCCGTGGCCGGTGCCTGGGCTGGCGCCTGACGTGCCGAGGACGGAGGTGGTCACCACCATCGAGGCGTCGGACTCGTACGCGCAGTCCTCGCTGCCCGTTCCGTATCCGGCGGAGTGGATCGAGACCGGGCAGGGCTGGCTGTTCGACCGCGGCTCGCAGACGCTGGCCTCGGACGACAGCGACCTGACCACCAGGGGCGCGACGTACGACGTGGGGCACCTGCTGGTGGAGCCGACGGCGGAGCAGCTGGCGAACGCCCCGGCGCCCCCGCAGGACTGGGCCACGTACTTCACCCGGCTCCCGGAGGACCTCCCTCCCGCGGTGGGGTCCACGGCGGCCGAGGTGACACGGGAGGCGGGCAACGACTACGAGCGGGCCGTCGCGCTGCAGAACTGGTTCACCCAGGAAGGCGGCTTCCGCTACGACACCTCGGTCGACGCGGGCAGCGACGCCGACGCCATCGTCAACTTCCTGTCCCAGCGTGAAGGATTCTGCGTCCACTTCGCCTTCACCATGGCGACGATGGCCCGCACGCTGGACATCCCCGCGCAGGTCGTCGTCGGCTTCACGCCGGGCATCCGGCAGGCCGACGGCTCCTTCCAGGTCGGCACCCACAACGCCCACGCATGGCCCGAGCTGTACTTCGAGGGCGTGGGCTGGGTCCGCTTCGAGCCGACCCCGGGGCAGGGCAACGCGCCGGAGTACACCAGGCCGGAGCTTGAGCGCCCCGAGCCGGACCCGACCGAACGGCCGGAGGCGTCGGAGCCCACGCCGACGCAGCCGGAGCCGAACACGCCCTCGGAGGCGCCGGAGTCCTGCACGCCGGGCGAGGAGGGCTGCGGGGAGCCGCCGCGGCTGCCGGGAAGCGACGAGGACGAGGCCGGATTCCCCGTCTGGCCGCTGCTGTGGACCGGCGGCGGCCTGCTGGTGGCGCTGGCGCTCGCGGGGCCGCTGCTGTGGCGCTCGCGGGCCAGGTCCCGGCGGCTGACGGCGGAGGCCGGGACGCTCGCCGCCTGGCGCGAGCTGAACGACACGGCCTGGGACTTCGGAATAGAGCCGCAGCCCTGGGAGACGCCGCGGCAGGCGGCGGAACGGGTCGTGCGGGTGGCCGAGCTGGCGGACGAGTCGGCCGCGGCCGTGCGCCGGGTGGCCTCGGCCGTCGAGGAGGAGCTGTACGCGCCGCGCGCGTCGCTGCCGCGGCGGAGCCTGGCCCACGACGTGCAGGCGGCGGCCGGGGCGCTGCGCGCCGGGTCGGGACGCTGGGCGCGGCTGCGGGCGCTGCTGCTGCCGCGTTCCGCCATGCGGGTGATGCACCTGGCGGCCGAGCGCAGGGCCGCGGCCGGACAGCGGCTGCGGGCGCGACTGGCCCGGCTGGCCCGGCTGGCCACCCGCCGTACGTGACGGTAGGAGCACACGGCGGCCAGAGCCGGCCGCGGGAACGGCAAGGGAACGGCAAGGGCCCCCGGTGATTCCGGGGGCCCTCGTGGCGGTAAGCCGATTCTCTAATGTCTCGGAAAAACGTCCGAAGCCTTAGTCGCCTTAGTCGTCCCGCTCGTCGCGACGCCGCTGCCAGCGGTCCTCGATGCGGTTCATCATGGAGCGGCGCTGCTTCTGGGCGCGGGGCTGGCGGCCGCGGGAAGAACCCGCACTCCGCTGCTGCCCCTGGCCCTGTGCCGGTGCCCTGCGCCAGCCCGTCACCGCAACGACGGCGCAGCCGAGCATGACGAGGAAGCCCACCACGCTCAGCGCGATGAACTGGGTGACCATGCCCCCCATGAGCAGGCCGATACCGACCAGGAAGCCGGCAATGGCCTGGTAGACCCGCTTGCGCGTGAAGGTGCGCAGCTCGGTCCCCTCAAGCGCTGTCGCGAATTTGGGATCTTCGGCGTACAGCGCTCGCTCCATTTGCTCGAGCATGCGCTGCTCGTGGTCCGAGAGCGGCACGGGGTCCTCCTACTCGTCGGTCGCGGTGCGACCCGATCCGACTCTTCAAGGATAGGCAGGGAAGTCTCCCTGTGAAACCCACCCCTGTACGCCAATTTCGCCCACCACACCCGGGCGCCGGACCCTGCGGGGGTGGAAAACTCATTCCCTCGCCTGACCCGGATCATGCCGGAGGGCTTCCTCCCGATGATACGAGGAACGGGACTACTGGTCCCCCGGGAGTCCGGCGAGCAGGTGCAGCCGGCCCGCGATGGCCTGGAACGCGGGCAGCGCGGCGGCCTCCGCCTCCAGGCTGGTCAGGGCCTGCAACGCCGCCGGCTCGGCATCCATCAGGGAGCCCGGCACCAGATCCGCGAAGATACCGACGCCCTGCACCTCCCCCGGGACCAGGCCCGCGGCCCCCACCAACTCCGCCAGGCGCTCAACGGTGAACCGGTGCGGCACCGGATCACCCTCGCCCCAGCGCCCGGCCGGGTCCGCGAGCACCTGTCTGGCCTCCGTGAACCGCCCGGCCAGCGCCCGGGACAGCACCGCGCCACCCGCGCCCGCCACCAGCAGGCTCACCGTGCCGCCGGCCGGCCGCAGCGCCCCGGCCACGGCGCGCAGCGCCGCGGCGGGATCGTCCACGTGCTCCAGTACGCCGTGGCACAACACCAGGTCATACCGCTCGCGTCCGGCGACGTCGAGGAGGTCGTGCGTATCGCCCTGGACGCCGGTCACCCGGTCGGCCACCCCCTCCTCCGCGGCCCGGCGCTCCAGCGCGAACAGCGCGTCCGGGCTCGGGTCCACGACCGTCACCCGGTGGCCGAGGCCCGCGACCGGAACCGCGAAACTGCCGCTGCCGCCACCGGTGTCGAGAACGTCGAGCGCCTGCCGCCCGGCCGCCTCCGCCCGCCGCACCAGCGCGGCGCGCAGCACCTCCCACACCACCCCGGCCCGCAGCGCGGCGTGCGGTCCCGGCAACGGGGCCGCCGCGGCCCGGGCCCTCGACTCTGACGGCATGGCAGCTGGCTCCTCGGTGCGCTGTGGCGGGGGCGTCACCACCCTACTTCGCGGCGGGTCCGCCCCGGTCCCCCTCCGCCCGGAGCACCGGCTGCCGCAGCAGACGGTCCTCCACCAGGCGCAGGAAGAAACCGGCGGCACGGCGCAGGTCCGCCGCGTCCTCCGGGCCTGCGACATCCCTGATCCCCGCCTCTATCCGGGCCCGCCGGTCGGCGCTCGCGGCGAAGAGCAGGCTCCACTCGGCCAGCTCGGGGGCTATCTCCGGCAGCACCTCCCACACGCTGCGGATGCGGCGCCGGCCGCGCGAGGTGGTCTCGGGGCGGCCCCGGACCGCGAGCACGGCCGCCGCCGCGCGCAGGGCGGCGAGGTGGGCGGCGACATAGGACTCGCCGGGGTCCGCCAGCGCCGCCGCCTCGTCCAGGCCGCGCGATGCCTGCGCGAGCAGGCCGAGGGCGGCCGGCGGCGCGGGCGCCCGGCGCGGCACGGGGTGCACATCGGTCGGGAGTCCGGTCATGACGAGCCTCCAGTCAGTCGTCACTCACGTCGGTCGGCGGTGGGTCCGCCGGGGTCCGGTTGCGTCGTGCGGTGGTCCTCGGCCTCGTGGGCCGCGGCGGTGCGGCCCGTCGATCCATACGTTTTGCTCGGTGCGTGCCATGCGATCCGTGCGCTGCTTCTGCGCGGTATGCGTACCTGTGCACATGGTGACGCACGGCACTGACAATCCCTCCGGCAAGCCGTCGAGGGGGGAGGTAGAGAATCGCCCCATGACTAGGACGGGCACGGGCACCCGACGCGGCGCGACCCGGCAGCGGCTCCACGAGGCCGCGGTGGCGCTCATCGCGGAACAGGGCTTCTCCTCCACCACCGTGGACCAGATCGCCGAACGGGCCGGCGTGGCAAAAGGCACGGTGTACTACAACTTCGGCAGCAAGACGGAGCTCTTCGAGGAGTTACTGCGGCATGGCGTCCGCCCGTTGACCACGTCCCTGGAGCACGCGGCGCGGACGGCGTTCGCCCGGGGCGGCGGCGCGGCCGACGCGCTGGACGAGGTCGCCAGGGCGGGCCTGGTCTTCATCGCCGCGCACCCGGATCTGGCGCGGCTGCTCGTCGCGGAACTGTGGCGGCCCAACCGCGCCTGGCACGCCACGCTCGTCGAACTGCGCGGGCAGGTGGCGGAAGTGGTCGAGGAGGTGCTCGTACAGGGCATGAAGACCGGGGAGTTCGACGGCGGTCTGGACGTCGGGCTGGTCTCCGGGGCCCTCATCGGCACGGTCGTGGCCGGCGCCCTGGACTGGCAGACCTTCCACCCGGGCCGGCCGCTGGACGAGGTGCACGCCGCGCTGTCCCTGCTGCTGCGGGGCCGGCTCGCCGGAGGCGACAGGCCCTAGCCCGCGCACCCCCGGCGAGGCTCCCACCCCCGGGACGGCAGGGCCCCCGCCCGCTCCGCCGCCCCGTGCCGGCGGTGCGGTCCCCCCGGGGCCTGCCAGGAACAACCTTCCCGCGGCCGCCCCTCCCCTCCCATCGGCGCTCGTACTCAGGCGCCTACTCACCCGGGTACTCAGGCCGGGTAAGGTGCTGGCCCATGTCCCGGATCGTGGTGGTCGGCGCCGGCATGGGCGCCATGGCGGTTGCGGCCCGGCTGGCCAGGGCGGGCCACCGGGTGACGGTGGTGGAGCGCTCCGGCACCCACGGCGGTGCGGTCGGCCGCGCGGAACGTGACGGGTTCGCCTTCGACACCGGGCCCGGGCTGCTGTACTTCCCCGCTGTCTGGCGGGACTTGTTCATCAAGACCGGCCGGGTGGAGCTCGCCGGGTGCGTGGACCTCGCCCGGGTCGACCCGGCCGTGGAGCACCGGTTCACGGACGGCACCGCGGTACGGCTCCCGGCGGCCCTCGGCGGGGTCAGGCAGGCCCTGGACGCGGCGTTCGGCGGCGGCGCCGGGGCACGCTGGGCCGAGCTGCTCGGGCGGGCGCGGGAGACCTGGGAGGCGACGCGCCGCCCCCTGATGGAGGAGCCGCTGACGACGCCCGTGTCCGCGCGGCTGACCGGGGAGGGCGACCCGTATCCGGCGAGGCGCGGCGTGCTGCGCCGCCGCCCGGCCACGCTCGCGGCTCTGGCCGCACAGGAGTTGCGCGATCCGCGGCTCGCCGCGCTGCTGACGGGCCTGGTGCAGGACTACGGCTGCGATCCGGAGCGCGTGCCGCCGAGCGCGGCCGTCCTGGCCTACATCGAGCAGACCTTCGGCACCTGGTATCCGGCGGGCGGGATGCGGGCCCTCGCGGACGCCGTCCACCGGCGGTGCCTGGACTGCGGCGTGGAGTTCACGTTCGGCACGGCCGCGGCCCGGCTGCTGTCCCGCGACGGGCGCGCGGCGGGCGTGGAACTGGCCGACGGCCGCAGGCTCCCGGCCGACTCGGTCGTCTGGAGCGCCGCGGGCGTCGGGGAACCGCCCTCGGGCAGCAGCCGGTTCACGCTGCTGCTGGCGCTGCGCGGCGCTCGGCCCGCGGGCACCCCGCACCGCACGCTGGTCCACGCGGACGGCCTGACCGTCTCGGTGCTGCGCCCGGACGACCCCGCGCTGCGCCCCGACGCGGAGCACGAGACGGCCGTGCTGTCGGCGCGGGTGCCCACGGGCGCCGGCGGTCCCGACTGGTCCGCGCCCGCCGTGGCCGCGCGGTGGGCGGAACGGCTGATGTCCGCCGCCGACGCGGCGGGCCTCGCGCTGCGGGAGCGCGCGTTGTGGCACGAGGCGCGCACCCCGCTCGACGTCGAACGGCAGACCGGTGTACCGGGCGGGGTGGTGCCGCCCCCGGCGTTCGCGGGCGGCGGCGGCGCCCACCTGGCGGCGGCCAGCACGGGCCGCCTGCCCGGCGCCTACCGGGCCGGGGCGCTGGCCCACCCGGGCGGCGGCCTGGCCAACGCCGGAATGTCGGGGGCACTGGCCGCGGGCCTGATCACCGAGGGCCCCGACTGGCGCGGCTCGTCCTGAATCCCGGGCCACCGCCCAGGTCCTGGGGCCGCGGCTCGGCCGCTCCGCGGCCGTCGTGCGCCGGGTGGCGGGGTCAGTAGCGCTGGTCGTCGGTGAAGTAGTAGCCCTGGCCCGAGGAGTCGTAGCCGTTCCGCCCGGGGAACGGGTCCTGCTGCGGCTCCTGCGGATAGCCGTAGCCGGGCTCGGGCGCGGCCACGGACGGCTCGCGCTGCTGCGGCACCCACAGCCCGCCGGGCGGCGTCTCCTGGTAGTACGGGTCGCCGCCGCCGGCCGCCGGCCAGGCGGCCGTGCCCTGCTCGTCGCCGTAACCGGTCTGCTGGGCCGGGTAGTCCTGGGCATAGGCCGGGGCGTACGGCTGCGCCTCCTGCTGGTCGGCGCCGGGGTAGGACGGGCCGCCGCGCCAGCTCTCCTCCGGTGCCCCCCAGCCGGCGGGCTCGGCGGCGTACTGCCCGGCGTAGGTGTAGCTCTCGCCGGTGTCCTGCGCCCCGGGGTACGGCTCCTGGTACCCGCCCGGCGCGTAGGAGTCCGCGTAGTCGGCGGCGGGCTGCGGCTGCCCCGCGGGCTCGGGGGGTATGCCGTCCCCGTAGTCCGGCGCGTCCGGATAGTCCTCGGCGCCGGGCCGGGCCGCGGCGAACTCCGCGGTGGCGGGCCCCTCGTCGGGCGGGGCGGCCGAGGCGTCCGGTACCGGCGGCATCGGCTGCACCGAGCCGCCGCCGCCCGCCCGGCGCCGCTTGCTGGTGCCTGGCTTGCCGCCGAGCGCCCAGCCGGTGGAGAAGCCGCGGCGGAAGGAGAGCGTGACGAACGTCTGCCCCGTCGCGAAGGCCACCGCGCCGAGCGCGATGACGGGCACCGAGGGCAGCAGGACCCCGATCACGACGCCGAGGAAGCCGCAGAAGGCCACCAGCCGCCAGCGCAGCCGGGCCTTGTACTGGAGCAGAACCTCACCTAGCAGCCACAGGGCCACGACGCCAAAGGCGAGGTAGAGGACCGTCCAGCCCATGTACGCCCCTCTCTGCGCAGATCCGGCCCTAAGTCCGCTGGTCCAGACCCAGGTTCCGGTAGACATCCAGCGTCGCCGTGGAGTGGGTCGACGTGTTCAGCGTGATGAAGTGGAGTCCGGGAATGTCCTCGTCCATCAGCCTCGCACAAAGCTCCGTGGCGAAGTCAATCCCGACCGAGCGTACAGCCATCGGGTTGTCTTTGACCGCGTGGATGCGCCTTTCCAACTCCGGTGGGAACGCCGCGTTGCTGAGCTGCGTGAACCGCTCGATCTGCCGTACGTTCGTGATCGGCATGATCTCCGGGATGATCGGGGTCTCGCAGCCCGCGGCGGCGACCCGGTCGCGCAGCCGCAGGTAGTCCTCGGGGTAGAAGAACATCTGCGTGATGGCGAAGTCGGCTCCGGCGCGGCACTTGTTGACGAAGTGCCTGATGTCGGTCTCCCAGTCCACCGACCGCGGGTGCATTTCGGGGAACGCGGCGACCCCGACGCAGAAGTCGCCCGCCTCCTTGATGAGCGCGACCAGCTCGGCGGCGTAGCCGACGCCTTCCGGATGTCTGGTCCACTCCCCCATCGGATCGCCCGGCGGATCGCCGCGCAGCGCCAGCATGTTGCGGATGCCGGCGCCCGCGTACTGACCCACGATGTTGCGCAGCTCGGCGACGGAGTGGTTGACGGCGGTGAGGTGCGCGACCGGGGTCAGCGTGGTGTCGGTGGCGATCCGCTCGGTGGCCCGCACGGTGCGCTCCCTGGAGGAGCCGCCCGCACCGTAGGTGACCGAGACGAACGTGGGCGCCACCGCCTCGACCCTGCGGATCGCGTTCCACAGGGTGCGCTCGCCCTTCTCGGTCTTCGGCGGGCTGAACTCGAAGGAGAACGAGCGCTCACCGGCGGCGAGCAGCTCGCGCACGGTCTGCGCCCGTCCGGTCATCCTGCTGGCGATCCCAAGAGCCATGAGTGCAGGTTACCCACGGCGCGGAACGGATCACCCGTCCGTCCGGCCCGCGGACGCCCGCAGCCGGGCGGCCAGCTCCGCCGCCGCCGCGCCCGGATCGGCCGCCTTTGTGAGGGCCCTGACGACCACCACCCGGCGCGCGCCCGCGGCCATGACCTCCGCCAGATTGCCCGCGTCGATGCCGCCGATGGCGAACCACGGACGGTCACCTGCCACCGACGCGGCGTACCGCACGAGCGGCAGGCCGGGGGCGGCCCGGCCCGGCTTGGTCGGGGTGGGCCAGCACGGGCCGGTGCAGAAGTAGTCCACCGCGGGGTCGGCCAGGGCCGCGTCCACCTGGCTCTCGCGGTGGGTGGAGCGGCCGACGGCGACGCCGCCGCCCAGGATGGCCCGGGCGGCGGCGACGGGCAGGTCGCCCTGGCCGAGGTGGAGCACGTGGGAACCGGCGGCGTGCGCGACGTCGGCCCGGTCGTTGACGGCGAGGAGCTTGCCGTGCCGCCGGCAGGCGTCGGCGAAGACGGCCAGGTGCTCCAGCTCCTCGGCCGCCTCCATGCCCTTGTCCCGCAGCTGCACGATGTCGACGCCGCCGGCCAGCACGGCGTCGAGGAAGGCCGGCAGGTCGCCCTCCCGCCTCCTGGCGTCGGTGCACAGATAGAGCCGGGCATCGGCGATCCGCATGGGTCCCCCTCGGGTCGTGACGGTGGTCAGCTCACACGGTGGTCAGCTCACACGGCGAGCGCCTGGGCGCGGCGCTTCACCTCCGTGCCCCGATTCTCGCGCAGGGCCTGGGCGGGCGTGCCGGGGAGGCTGTCGTCCGGTGTGAACAGCCACTCCAGCATCTCCTCGTCGGTGAAGCCGTCGTCCCGCAGCAGGGTCAGGGTCCCGACCAGGCCGCGGACGATCTTTCCCTCGCCGATGAAGGCGGCGGGCACCTGGAGGATGCGGCCCTCCCCCCTGCGCACCGCGATCAGCTGGCCTTCCTTGACCAGCTGGCGGACACGCGTCACCTCCACCTCCAGCTCGTCCGCGATGTCGGGGAGGGTGAGCCAGGCGGGGACGAGAGCGTCGGTCTTCGCATCAATCTCGGTCACCCCTCCAGCCTGCCATCTCGCACCGACAGTCGTCAGCGGGCGGTGGCCTTGAGTGGTACGGACGGGTCGGCGACGAGCGCGGGGTCGAGGGGCACGGCCCGCTGGAGCAGGCGGCGCCCCTGCATGAGGTCGCGCGGCTTGTCGACGGTCAGCAGCGCGGTGGGCGTGCCGTCCGCCCGCAGCCAGCACACCGACCAGGCGGCGTCCCCCGCGGCCGGGTCGCCGCGCCGCACCGGCAGGTCGCCCTCGGCGTGCCGGCCCGCGAACTGCACGCGGCGGCCGAACTGCTCGGACCAGAAGTAGGGCACCGGGTCGTGGACCTCGGCCCGGCCGAGGATGCCGGCGGCGACGGTGGCGGGGCCGGTCAGCGCGTTGTCCCAGTGGTGGACCAGCAGGCGCCTGCCGTACCTGGCGGAGGGGTAGGACGCGCAGTCCCCCACCGCGTACACGCCCGGCGCGTCGGTGCGCAGCCGTTCGTCCGCGCGGACGGAGCCGTCGGGCGCCAGGCCGATCCCTGACCCGGCCAGCCAGCCGGTGGCGGGCCGTGAGCCGATGCCGACGAGAACGGCGTCCGCGCCGATGACGGTGCCGTCGGCCAGCTCCACCTCGCCGTCGCGGACCGCGGTGACCGCGTGCCCGGTGCGCAGCTCGGCGCCCGCCTCGGCGTACCACTGCCGCATGGGCTCCGCGAACGCGGCGGGCAGCGCGCCTGGCAGCGGCTGGTGCGCCGCCTCGACGACGGTGACGCGGCAGCCGGCGGCGCGGGCCGCGGTGGCGGTCTCGGCGCCGATCCAGCCGGCGCCGACCGCCACCACGCTGCCGCGGGCGTCGAGGACCCGCTTCAGGCGGCGGGCGTCGTCCAGGGTGCGCAGCACGGAGACGTTCGGCTGTCCGGCGGTGCCGGGCAGCGTGACCGGCTCGGCGCCGGTGGCCAGCACGAGGTGGTCGTACGGCAGCGGCCCGGCGTCGGTGTCGAGCAGCCGCGCGGCGGGCCGCAGCCCGGTCGCGGCGCGGCCCGGCAGCAGGTCGACGCCGAGGGCGGCGAAGTCGATGTCCAGTGCGGTGTCCGCGGCGTCGCCCGTGCCCAGGAGTACCTCCTTGGACAGCGGCGGTCTGTCGTAGGGCGGGTGGGGCTCGGCGCCGAGCAGGGTGACCCGTCCTTCGAAGCCCTGCTCCCTCAGCCGGGCGGCCGTCCACGCGCCGGCCAGCCCCGCACCGACGATCACGGCACGCTCATCAGTCACGGGCTCCAGCCTACGAGGGTATAAATGCGGGGTGACCACGGAGCCGCCCTCGCCGCCCAGGCCCGTCACGCTGGAGCACGTGGCGCGCGCCGCCGGGGTGTCGCGCGCCACCGTCTCCCGGGTGATCAACGGCGAGTCGACCGTCGACCCACGCCTGCGCAAGCTGGTCGAGGAGGCCATCGCCCGCACCCGTTACGTGCCGAACCGGGCGGCGCGTTCCCTGGTGACCCGGCGCACCGACTCGGTGGCGCTCGTGGTGTCGGAGCGCGAGCAGCGGGACGTGTCGGGGCCGTTCGTCGGGCGGATGTTCTCCGACCCCTACTTCGGGCGCGTGGTCACCGGGCTGCTCGAAGTGGCGCGCCCGCGCGGCGTGCAGGTGATGCTGATGCTGGCGGACGACGAGGCGTCGCGCACGCAGCTGCTCGGCTATCTCCGGCAGGGGCACGTGGACGGGGTGGTGCTGATCTCCTCGCACGCCGCCGATCCGCTGCCGCGGCTGCTGGCCTCGACCGCGCTGCCCGCGGTGCTCGCGGGCCGGCCGGCGGCGCCGACGGCCATCACCTACGTCGACGCGGACCAGCGGGCCGGGGCGCTGCTGGCCGCGGAGCACCTGGCGGCGACGGGGCGACGGCGGGTGGGCGCGATCGCCGGGCCGCAGGACATGACGGTCGCCCAGGAGCGGCTCGCCGGCTTCCGCGCGGCGATGGCCGAGCACGGACTGCCCGAAGTGCTGTGGGCGGAGGGCGATTTCACCCAGGTGAGCGGCGCGCTGGGGATGAAGCGGCTGCTCGACCGGTGCCCGGATCTGGACGCCGTGTTCGTCGCCTCCGACCTGATGGCGCTGGGCGCGGTGGCGGCGCTGCACCGGCACGGCAGGCGGGTGCCCGACGATGTGGCGGTGGTCGGCTTCGACGACAGCAGCTCCGCGCTGGCCTGCGATCCGCCGCTGACGACGGTGCGGCAGCCGGTGGAGGAGATGGCGGCGGAGATGGCGCGGCTGCTGCTGCGGCAGATCGACACGGGGGAACGGCCGCTGCCCTCCGTGGTGTTCCCCTCCGCGCTGGTGGTGCGGCAGAGCGCGTGAGCGCGCCTGCTGAGGGGACGTGGCGAGCCGCCGGCGCCCGGGGAAGGTCGGGCGCCGACGGCCGGCCGGCTCACTGATAGACGCGGACGTAGTCCACGCGCATCTGCTGCGGGAAGACGGTGGAGCCGTCGGGCGGCCCCGGCCAGTCGCCGCCCACCGCGGTGTTCAGGATGATGAAGAAGTCGTGGTCGAAGACCCAGGGCCCGACCGTCCGCTCCAGCTCCGCGCGGTCGACGGTGTGGACGACCTGGTCGTCCACGGTGAACACCATGCCCTGGCTGTCCCACTCCACGGCGTAGACGTGGAAGTCGGCGGCGGCCGGCTCGGGCAGCTCGTAGGAGTTGCCGTAGCCGCCCGCACCGTTGTAGGCCGGGGCGTGCAGCGTGGAGTGCACGGTGTTGGGCTCGTGGCCCACGTGCTCCATGATGTCGATCTCACCGGTGTAGGGCCACGGCCTGCCCTCGGAGTAGAAGTCGGAGCCGAGCATCCAGAACGCCGGCCACATTCCGCGGGTACTGGCCACCTGGATGCGGGCCTCGACCCGCCCGTAGGTGAAGTCGAACTTGCCGTAGGTGTTGATGCGGCCCGAGGTGTACTGGCAGGTGGTGCTGCCGCTCAGCGGGTCGGGCGGGCACGCGGACCCGGGCGTCTCCTCGCGGCGCGATTCGATCACCAGGCTGCCGTTGCCGTCCATCGTGGTGTTCTCGTTGTCGGTGTACATCTGGAGTTCGTTGTTGCGGCCGTTGCCCGGGTCGGCGCTCCACTTGGCCGGGTCCGGGGTGGCGCCCGCCGGGCCGTCGAACTCGTCGCTCCACACCAGCTCCGGCGGGTCGGACGGGTCGGGCGGCAGCGGCGGCGGGGTCTCGGGGGAGCCGCCGGTGCCGTACACCTGGAACTCCCACAGCGAGTACCCGTAGCCGTTCGACCGCTCGGTGCCGTACATCCGCACGTAGCGGCCGGTCCCGGTGACGGCGATGTCCTCGCGGTAACCGGGGCCGTCGGTGGTCTCGTGGACGGTCTCCCAGTTCTGGGCGTCGTCGGAGACCTGGATCTGGTAGTGCACGGCGTAGGCCGGGTCCCACTGGAGGACGACGCGGCTGATGTCGGCGGTGGCACCCAGGTCGACGTAGATCCAGCCAGGGTCCACCCAGCCGCCCTCGGGGGAGGTGGCCCAGCGGCTCGCCGGGTCGTTGTCGAGCGCCTTGTCCGGGGTGCACTCCCAGCAGCTGCCGTCGTTCTGCGATGTCGACGCCTGCGCCGGCTTGTTGTAGGACAGCAGCACCTCGTCGGCCGCGGCCGATGAGGGTCCGGCCGTGGCGATGAGGCCGAGGAGCGTCGCCGTCGCGGCAACCGCCGCGGCCGCGACGCGGGGCAGGCGCCTCCCCGGTTTCTTGGCATGCATGATCTCGTCCTGGTCCTTTCCTTGGTGGGGGGTGCGGCGGCGGGGCCGCCGGGCGGGGTGCGCGGGGTCAGCCGCCGAGCCGTTCCAGCTCGGCCAACTGGCCGGTGCGCGCCTCGTCGAGGTCCGCGGCGAGTGCCGTCGCGGCTTCGGCCGAGCCGGCGTCCCGTTCGGAACGGGACACGCGTGCCGACTGCTCCAGGTGTTCCGCGATGAGGGCCATGGCCTCCCGGTCGAAGTCCTCGTCCCGGGTGTCTTCGAGGGCCGCCAGTTCCTCGTCGGTGACCATGCCGGGCATGCTGTGGCCCTCGTGCACGTTGGTGTAGGTCACGCCGGCGTCGCGGAGCAGGGCGTGCAGGCCGGTCAGTTCGGTCTCGTGGCCCGCGGCGAGTTCCTCGGCGAACTCCCTGAGCCCAGGGGCGGAGCCGCGCCGCGTCACCTCGTCGAGCAGGGGCAGCAGCTGGTCGTTCATCGGGATCATCAGCTGCGCCCAGGCGAGGTCCGTGGGGCTGAGGTCACCGGCCGCGGCCGGCTCGCCGGCCGCCTCGGTCGCCCCAGCCGTGCCGCCGGTGTCCGTCGCCGCTGCCGGTCCGGTGCCGGCGTCCTCCTCGTCGGTGCCGCCGTCAGAACCGCCGCAGCCGGCCAGGAGGAGGCCCGCGAGCAGCGCCGCGGCGGCCCGCGCGGCCGGGGTGGCTGTCATCGGAATCCCGTTCCTCTCGTCCGGTGCCGGCCCGCGGTCGCGGGCCGGCACGTGGGTGCGGCCGGCTACGAAGGAACGCCGTCCGTGCCGCACTTGATGACGGGATTGATGCAGTCCCGCACCCGCCTTTCGAGTTCGTCCTCGGGCCAGGCGTTGAAGAAGTCGCCGTGCATGGTGTATCCGGGCCCGGATGCCAGCTCGAATCCGGACGGATCGCCGCTGACCGGGTAGCGCAGCACCTGCCTGAGCTTGGGCACCGCGACCGGGTGGGTGGCGGGGCACTCGCCCGCGACCGGGTACGCCATGTGGCTGGTGAAGTCGGAGGACTCCAGGTCGCGGCCGTTCCAGCACTGCGGGAAGTCGAGGTACGACTCCAGCGCCGTGCCGGACGGGCAGTTGACGAAGTCCTTGGAGGGGTTGACGTGTCCCGCGTGCAGGCAGGACCAGCGGGCCGAGGATTCCTCGGGCCCGGACGCCAGCGCGTTGCCCGCCACGAGCTTGAGCCCCTGCGGGAACGGCTGGATCTGGCCGACGACGTCCTGGTTCACGCCCTCGCCGAGGTAGTAGAACGTGGCGCTCTGCGGCTCGACCGGCTCGCCGTCGACGAACAGGGTCGGCACCCAGTACGAGGACAGGTCGACGGATGGCTCGCAGGTGCTGTCCCCGGCGAGCAGGTCGCCGAGGTTGGTGTAGGCGTCCGTGACCGTGCTGCCGAAGAAGCTGTGCGAGTGCGAGGCACCGGGCAGTCCGGGGAAGACGATCGGATCGTCCGGGGCCCGGTGGCTGAACTCGCACTCGGCGACGAACTCGGCGACCCGGACCGCCCGGGTTCCCGCGTCGGCCTCCTCCGCGGCCGTGGCGGCCGTGGAGGTGATCAGGGAGGCGACCAGGGACACGGCGGCCAGGGCGCTGAAGAGGGCGCGGCGCGGCCAGCCGCGGCGGCCCGGCGGAGCATCGTGCGCAGGTGGACGTTTCACATGCTCTCCTTCACGAGTGGGGGGCTTCCAGAGAGCGCTCTCTGGACCGGGAACTTAGAAGTGGCCGCGGGGGGCGTCAAGGAGTCCCGCACGTTCCCGGAACTGATTTCCGCCGCGCGGCGCCGCTCGGGCGCACAAGTCGAGAGAGCGCTCTCTCAGGCCCGCGCCGCCCGCCGTCCCGGTGCCGTACTAGGCTGGCCGGTGGAAAGGCACCCGCGGGAGCCCGGCGCACCGGGCTGAGAGGGAGGCTCGATCGGCCTCCGACCGTATGCACCTGATCCGGGTCATGCCGGCGAAGGGAGGAGGCGCGTTGGATTCGCGCACATCGCACGCACACACATCGCACGCACACACGCACCGGCCGGGGGTACGGTCCGCGGCCGGTTCGGCAGGCCCCCCGGCCGCCTTCGACGCGGTCGTCGTCGGCGGCGGCGTCATCGGCCTGGTGACCGCCTGGCGGGCCGCCGGGCGCGGGCTGCGGACCGCGGTCGTGGACCCGTCGCCCGGCGGCGGCGCCGCACAGGTCGCGGCGGGCATGCTCGCGGCGGTCACCGAGCTGCACCACGGCGAGGAGGCGCTGCTCGACCTCAACCTGACCTCCGCGGCGCGCTATCCGCGGTTCGCCGACGAGCTGGCCGAGGCCGCGGGAACGGGGATCGGCTACCGCGCCTGCGGCACCCTCTCGGTGGCGCTCGACGCCGACGACCGCGCGCAGCTGCGGGAGTTGCACCTGCTCCAGGAGCGCTGCGGCCTGGACGTGCAGTGGCTGACGGGGCGTGAGTGCAGGAAGCTGGAGCCGATGCTCGCGCCGGGCGTGCGCGGGGGCCTGCGCGTGGACGGCGACCACCAGACCGATCCGCGGCTGCTGACGGCCGCGCTGCTGACCGCCTGTGAACGGGCCGGGGTGGTCTTCCACCGCGGCTGGGCGCGGGAGGTGACCGTTCGCGCGGGGCGCGCCACCGGGGTGGTGCTCACGGACGGCACGGCGCTGGCGGCCGGGCAGTCGGTGCTGGCCGGCGGCTGCCGCAGCGGCGAGCCGGCCGGGCTGCCGCCCGAGGTGGCGGTGCCGGTGCGGCCGGTGAAGGGGCAGGTCCTGCGGCTGCGCATGCCGGACGCGCGGCCGCCGTTCCTCTCGCGCACGGTGCGCGCGGTGGTGCGCGGCGGCCACGTCTACCTGGTGCCGCGGCTCAGCGGGGAGCTGGTGATCGGCGCGACCTCCGAGGAGCGCGGCCTGGACACCACGGTGACCGCGGGCGGCGTGTACGAGCTGCTGCGGGACGCGCACGAGCTGGTGCCCGGGCTGACGGAGCTGCCACTGACGGAGACCAGGGCCGGGCTGCGGCCCGCCACGCCGGACAACGCGCCGCTGCTCGGGCCGACCGCGCTGCCGGGGCTGCACCTGGCGACCGGCCACCACCGGAACGGGGTACTGCTGGCGCCGGTCACCGGCGAGGCGCTGGCCCAAGCGCTGGTCACCGGGGAACTGCCGGATTACGCACGCCCGTTCAGCGCACAGCGGTTCGCGGGCGGCCGGGGGGTGGCGGCATGAGCGACCTGCTGGCCGTCCGGATCAACGGCGAGCGCCGCGAGGTGGCCGCGGGCACGTCGCTTGCCGATCTCGTGGCCGGGCTGTCCTCGGCCCCCTCGGGCATCGCCGCCGCGGTGAACGAAACGGTGATTCCGCGCGGCCGGTGGTCCGGCACCACGCTGGCCGAGGGCGACCGCGTCGAGGTACTGACCGCCGTTCAGGGAGGCTGACCCATGTCCGGAACAACCGACGGGTCCCCCGGGACCCTTGACGACGACGCGCTGGTGCTCGGCGGGCTGCGGCTGACGTCGCGGCTGATCATGGGCACCGGCGGGGCGCCGAGCCTGACGGTGCTGAACGACGCGCTGGCCGCCTCGGGCACGGAGCTGACGACGGTCGCGATGCGCCGGCTCGACCCGGCGGTGCAGGGCTCGGTGCTCTCGGTGCTCAACGAGCTGGGCATCCGGCCGCTGCCGAACACGGCGGGCTGTTACACCGCGGGCGAGGCGGTGCTGACGGCGCGGCTGGCGCGGGAGGCGCTGGGGACCGACCTGGTCAAGCTGGAGGTGATCGCGGACGAGCGGACGCTGCTGCCCGACCCGGTGGCCACGCTGGACGCGGCCGAGATCCTGGTCGACGACGGCTTCACGGTCCTGCCGTACACGAACGACGATCCGGTGCTGGCCCGGCGTCTTGAGGACGCGGGCTGCGCCGCGGTGATGCCGCTCGGCTCCCCCATCGGCTCCGGCCTCGGCATCCGCAACCCGCACAACTTCGAGCTGATCACCGAGCGGGCCGGGGTGCCGGTCATCCTGGACGCGGGGGCGGGCACGGCGTCCGACGCCGCGCTGGCGATGGAGCTGGGCTGCGCCGGGGTGATGCTCGCCTCGGCGGTGACCAGGGCGCGCCGGCCGGTGCGGATGGCGCACGCGATGCGGCACGCGGTGGCGGCGGGCCGGCTGGCGCGGCTCGCGGGCCGGATTCCACGGCGGCACTTCGCGGAGGCGTCCTCGCCGGTGGCGGGGCTCGCGGCGTTCGATCCCGAACGGCCCGCGTTCTCGCACTGATATACGATCCCGCTGTCGCTCGGGGGACGGCGCCGCGACGGGGGATGACGGGAACGACGCAGCCGACCGGCACCAGCTCCTGGGGGGGACCGTGACCACACCGCAGCCGCCGCACGGCGGGGCCCTGCCGCCCGTGCCGCGGCTGGCACCGGTGCCCCCGGCGCCGGCCCCGCCGCCGGAGCTGCGCTACAGCGGGCTCGCGGTCGGCTCGCTGATCGCCGCGGTGGTGTTCTTCCCGGCCGGGCTCGTGCTCGGCATCCTCGCGCTGGCCGGTCTTGACCGCAGGACCGAGCGCGGCAAGGGACTCGCCGTGGCGGCGGTGGCCATCGCCTCGACGGCGATCCTCACACTCGCCGTCGTCATCCCGGCCGTGGCGACCCGCGAGGACCACGACGCGGGGCGCGGCGGCGACGCGTCCGCCCACGCGCAGCCCGGCGACATCCGGGCGCCGGGCGGCGAGCAGGAGGACGGCCGGCAGGAGGACGGCCAGGGCCGCGAGGGCACGGACCTCAGCGTCTTCGACATCGCGGTGGGCGACTGCTTCGACTCAGGCAGCGGGCTCGGCACGTTCGATGAGGGCGCCGAGGAGCTGACCGTCACCCGGCTGCCGTGCGAAGGGCCGCACGAGGCCGAGGCGTTCGCCGCCGTCCAGGTCGAGGGCCACGATGCCTTCCCCGGCGACGACGAACTGTTCGCGCTGGCCTACCGCGAGTGCGGCGCGCGCGTCCAGGGCTACGTGCTGGACTCCTGGGCACTGCCGCTCGACGTGCAGCTGTACTACTACTATCCGGGCGCCGCGACCTGGCGGCTGGGCGACCGCGAGATCATCTGCTTCTTCGGGCAGTCGGGCGGCGGTGCGCTGACCGGGACGCTGCGCGGCGACGCGGCCGCGATGGACGCCGACCAGCTCAGGTACCTGGAGGTCACGACGCCGCTCGAAGTGGCGATCTGGGGCGAGCCGCTGCCCGAGGAAGGCCTCGACGCCCGCCGGGAGTGGGCCGGCCGGATGGCGGACTCGGTCGGCCAGGAGGCAGGCGAGCTGACCGCCGAGAGCTGGCCGCGGGAGATCGAGCCGCTGGTCGCCGAGCTGGCCGAGGCCAGGCTGACCAGCCTGGCGCACTGGAACGACGCGGCGGGGGCCGGGGACGAGGGCGCGTTCGTCCGGCACGTCGAGGCCGGCTACGACGCCATGGGAATCGACAGCGAAATCGAGATCCGCGGAATCCTGGGCCTGCCGGTCGGCGGCTGACAGGCCTTCCGTCACCGTTCGGCTTCAGTCCTGCTGCGGGACGGCCGTCGGCGGACGGGCGCTCCGTTTCAGCTCGTAGACTCGATCGCCGTGGACAGCACCCTTCATGATCCGCTGCTCGGTTCCGTTCTCGACGGTCGTTACCGCGTCGAGGAGCGAATCGCCGTGGGCGGCATGGCCACGGTCTACCGCGGCGTGGACACCCGCCTCGACCGAGTGCTCGCGCTCAAGGTGATGCATCCCTCGCTCGCCGAGGACGCGGCGTTCGTCGAGCGGTTCATCCGCGAGGCCAAGTCGGTGGCGCGGCTGGACCATCCGAACGTCGTGGGGGTCCTCGACCAGGGCACGGACCGGTCGTACGTCTATCTCGCGATGGAGTACGTCGCGGGCTGCACGCTGCGCGACGTACTGCGCGACCGGGGGGCGCTGCGCCCGCGCGCGGTGCTGGACATCCTGGAACCGATGCTCGCCGGTCTCGCCGCCGCCCACCGCGGCGGCCTGGTGCACCGGGACATCAAGCCGGAGAACGTGCTCATAGGTGACGACGGCCGGGTGAAGATCGCCGACTTCGGCCTGGTGCGGGGCGTGGACAACCAGACCTCCGCCACGACGGGCTCGCTGCTGGGAACGGTCTCCTACCTGGCCCCCGAGCAGATCGAGGGCGGCACGGTCGACGCCCGCACCGACGTCTTCGCCTGCGGCGTGCTGCTGTACGAGATGCTGACCGGCGCGCGGCCCCACGCCGGGGACTCCCCGGCGCGGCTGCTGTACGCGCGCGTGAACGAGGACGTTCCCCCGCCGTCGAAGGCGGTGCCGGGGCTGCCCGCGGAGCTGGACCGGCTGGTGGCCGGAGTGGCGGCCCGCGAACCGGGCGAGCGGCCCGCGGACGCCGCCGGGGTGCTGTCGCTGGTGCGGGCGGCGCGCGCCGCGCTGACCGACGAGCAGTTGGACGCCGAGCCGCCCGCGGCCGTCGAGGCCCGGGCGGCCGGGGCCGCGCGGGCAGCCGCGCAGGCCGCGGCGGAGGAGAGCGGGGCGGTCGGACCCGACGACAGGACCCGGGTGGTGCCGCGGCCGGCCGGGGTGCCGGCGGCCGGTCCTGACGGGGCCGACGCCACCTCCCGTATCGACGTGCCGCTGCCGCCGCCGCCCCACCCGCCGGGTGCCGCGCCCGGCGGGCGGCGGCTGCCGAGCCGGCGGGTGCTCGCGCTGATCGCCGCGGTGCTCGTGGTGCTGGCCGGCGGCCTGGGCGTCTGGTACATCAACTCGGGCCAGTTCATGCGCACCCCGGGGGTGTATGGCCTGGAGCAGGCGGAGGCCACCGAGGTGCTGCGGGACGCGGGTCTGAAGGTGGACGTCGAGGAGGACACCTCGGAGTCGGTGGAACGCGGCCTCGTGCTGCGGACCGACCCGGAACGCGGCGAGCGCGTGCGGAAAAACTCGACGGTCACCATCACCGTCTCGACGGGCCCCGCGGTCGCCGAGGTGCCCAACGTGCGCGGGCTGCCCCTTGAGGAGGCCCAGGCGGACCTGCGGGACGCGGGGCTCACGCCCGGCGAGGAGACGTGGCGCTACTCCGAGGAGGTCCCGCGCGGCTCCGTGATCGAGACGGACCCGGCGGCGGGCGAGCAGCGCAGGCCCGATTCGGCGGTCGGCCTCGCGGTCAGCAAGGGCCGGGAGGTCTTCGTGCCGGACGTGACCGGCCTGCCGGAGGGCTCGGCCATCGAGGAGCTGACCTCCCAGGGCTTCGAGGTGGACGTCGAGGAGGAACGCGTTTTCTCCGAGGAGGAGTCCGGCACGGTCGCCGAGCAGTCGCCCACGGCCGGGGAGAGCACCGGGGAGGGCGACACGGTACAGCTGACCATCTCCAAGGGTCCTGAGATGATCGAGGTGCCGGACGTGCGGGGCATGAGCGAGGGCGAGGCCCGCGAGACGCTGGAGGACGAGGGCTTCGAAGTGGACGTGAACCGCGTCTTCTTCACCGGCACGGTGTTCAACCAGTCCGTGCACAGCGGGGACAGTGCACCGCGCGGCTCGACCATCACGATCTGGGTCCGCTGAGCCCGCATCTTTGCCCGAGCGAAACATCTCGACAGCACAGGAAAAGTGTGAGCCCGGTCATAGGGCGTGGGTCACATACGAAAGTACGTAGTGCTTTCGTAGTGAGCCGCTGACCGGGCTCATTTCTTTTTCCCGGCTTGATACGGGCCTGTTCCGGGCCTTCCCGCACACTATCCAGCTTAGTACTCGTGGTGATTGCGCCGACTTTTTGGGTGCTGCTACGAAGGGCCATCGCAATCCGCGAGGAACACGAGGTCCCCTGAAATGCCCGCTCATCGCCGCATCCCCACGCTCCGCACGACCCGATTGCGGAAGACCGCCACCGCCGCGCTCGCGACCGCCGGGGCGGCCGCGCTCGCCCTCACCGTCGCCCCCACCGCCGACTCCGAGCCGGTGTCCGCCGCCGGCGCCGCCGGCTGGGACGTGAAGTCCGCCGACGTTCCGGGGCAGGGCAGGCCCGCCGGGCCCGCCCCTGCGGAAGAGGCGCGGGAGACGCCGCGCGCCGATCTCGACCCGGTCGCCGACTCCGTACTCGCCGAAGCCGTGGCCGGGCAGCACGCCGTGGCCGAAGGCGCCGCCGAGGTGGCGGAGCAGCAGGCCGCCGAGCGCGCGGAGCGCGCCGAGGCCGAACGCCTGGCCGCGGAGGAACGCGCCGCGGAGGAGGCCGCGAGCCGCGCCGCCGAGCGGCAGGAGGCCGCGGTCCCGGCCGCCGAGCCCGCCGCCGAGGCCCCGGCGCCCGAGCCCGAACCCGCCCCCGAGCCCGAGCCCGTCTACACCGACGACCTCGACGGCTGGATTCGCGAGGCGCTCGACATCATGGCGGCGAACGGAATTCCCGGCACTTACGAGGGACTGCACCGCAACATCATGCGCGAATCGAGCGGTGACCCCAATGCCATCAATCTCTGGGACATCAATGCCATCAACGGCACGCCTTCCATAGGGCTGTTGCAGGTGATCAAGCCGACGTTCGACGCCTATCACGTCGAGGGTACGCCGCATGACCAGTACGACCCGGTGGCCAATTTGACCGCGGCGGCCAACTACGCGGCCGACCGTTATGGCTCGATCGACAACGTCAACGGCCCCTACTGACGTACCATCGCTTCCGCAATCCTCGAAGACGGCCATGCCCGGCGGCCGCGTCCCGCGGCCACGGGGCGTGGCCGCCTCGGCGTTCGCCGACCGCCCGCACCTGAAGGGGCATCACCATGCGGGAGCACAGCCGGCACCCGGCCGGGGCCGCCTCCTGGGGCACCGCCGCACGTGCCACCCTGCATTGCCTGACCGGCTGCGCGGTGGGCGAGGTGCTCGGCATGGTCATCGGCACCGCCCTGGCCTGGCATACCGCTCCGACCATGCTGCTCGCGATCGTGCTGGCGTTCCTCTTCGGCTACAGCTTCACCCTGTACGCCGTGCTGCACGCGGGGCTGCCGCTGCGCACCGCGGTCAGGACGGCCCTGGCCGCGGACACGGTCTCCATCACCGTGATGGAGCTGGTCGACAACGGCGTGATCGCGCTCACCCCGGGCGCGATGGAGGCGCATCTGTCCGAGGGGCTGTTCTGGTGGACGCTGGCGGCGGCGTTCGCGGTGGCGTTCCTCGTCACCACGCCGGTCAACCGCGTCCTCATCGCACGCGGCCGGGGCCACGCCGTGGTCCACAGGCTGCACTAGACGAGTTATGCCGAAGTCCTGCGGGAATGAGGTGAGGGTGTCCAAGATCCGGTTGTGCTGACCGACCTGGACACCCTCATCACCGCACTCTACGTGGAGATCGACGACCACCTGCCGCGAAC
>NZ_JAVREV010000030.1:0-38660 GCF_031845565.1 Streptomyces johnsoniae
TTCCGTCCCCCTGCGGCGCGGGCCCCCGCCCCGCCCCCGACGGGGAACACCGCACCTGTGGCGCGGCGCGTTCCCGCTGCTGCTGGGGGCGGACCGCCGCCGCCTCAGCGGCGTCCGCCACGGGTCACCACTGATCCGCGAGTTCCTCCATGGGGGTGTCCTCCAGGTCGTCCGCCGGGACGAACCGCTCGGAGGAGGCCACCCACTCGACCATGAGCGTTCCGTCGTCGTGCAGCCTGGCCAGGCCCGCGGTGTAGGCGTTGGTGCCGCGCATACAGGTGAGGCTCAGCTGGAAGCCGTCGATCGTGCCCGTGCACAGGTCGGCGTCCGGGCCCGCGCCCGTTCCCTGAAGGTAGGTGACCTGGCCGGCCAGGTCGTCCCAGCCGATCAGCAGCAGGTTGGCGTCCGGCTCGGTGCTGGACTGCCAGTAGCCTTCGAACTCCGCGCCCGCGCCCGCGCCCGCGTCCGCGGTTTCTTCTTCCGGTTCCTGCGGTGCGCCGCTTTCGCTCTCGCTCTGCTCGGGCGGCGGGCCGCTGCCCTCGGACTCCTCCTCGTCGCAGGCGGTGAGCAGCAGCGCCGCCGCGACGGCGGTGGCGACGGGCACGGCGAACCGTACGGACCTGGACACGCGTTCCCCTCATGGGTGAAGCTTGATCAGTTCGCAGGCTATAGCCGTGCGGACCTGGGGAGTTGTGTTGGTTACGGCTCTATCGAGGGGTTGGCGCCGGAGTGAGAGGGTCCGGTCCGCTCTGGTTCGCTCTGGTTCGCTTTGGTTCGTCAGGTGACGGGCGGCGTCGCGAGGGAGTCGAGCCAGCGGCGGACGACGGCCCGGATGCTCTCCGGCGTCGTGGTGTCCGGCCACATCGCGGCCTGGAACGAGAGCCCCTCCGTCAGCGTGCGGAACTCGGCGACCAGCGTCTCGTGATCGTGGCCCGGGGCGACCTGCCCGTGGGCGGCGAGCAGCTCGATGCCGGACCGGCACAGCGCCACGACCTCCTGGTTGATCTCCGCGGTGACCTCGCGGAACGCGGGGTCGGTGCGGGCCTGGACCATGAAGGCGTAGAACACCTGGGTCGTTTCGCGTGTCTCCTGGTCCATCGGCAGCAGCGCCCAGAGGTAGCGCTCGACGATCTCGCGCGCCGTGCCCTCCTGGGGGATGGCGGACAGGCGGGCGTTGTCCCGCTCGTTCACCAGGTCGAGCGCGTACAGCCGCAGCTCCTCCTGGCTGGAGAAGTAGTGACTGACGGCGCCGAGCGAAAGACCGGCCTCGGCGGCGACGGCGCGCACGGTCGCGCGCTCAAGACCGTCACGCACCACCACGCGCCACAGCGCCTCGGCCACCTGCTGGCGGCGTACCGCGGGATCGACATGACGGGGCACCGGCCCATCATAGGCGGCCCCTCGTAGTGGATCAGTTGTTCTGTTACGCTCAGTGTATGTCGACCTCAAGGATGCCGCTGCGAACGGCCGAGCGCCGCGAGAAGCGGACGCTGCTCGCCTCGGCCCTGACCAACGGCCCCGCGGAGCTGGTGGACTTCCTGCTGCCGCTGTGGGCGGGCATCGCCCTGGGGGTCAGCGCGACCGAGGTGGGCATCCTGGTCGCCCTGGAGATGGCCGTGTCCGTCGTCGTCCGGCCGTTCGCCGGAGTCCTCGCCGACAGCCGCGAACGCCGCCACGTCGCGGCCTCCGGCGCCGCGCTCTACGGACTGGCCTGCGCCGGGTACGCGTTCGCCGACTCCATAGCCGTGGCCTACGGCGCGGCGGCGGTGAGCGGCGTCGGCGGCGCCCTGCTGTGGGTGTCGGTCCGCGCCATCATCGGCGAGCGCCTTGCCGAGGACTCCGGGGTGTACCCGCGACTGATGGCGGCCAGGGAGAACGGCTCGTGGATCGCGTTCGTCGCGGGCCTCACCCTGCTCGGTGCCCTCGACTTCCGCGGCCTCTTCCTGGGCTGCGCGGCCGCCTGCTTCGTCGCCGCCGCGCTGCTGCTGCGCAGCCCGCGCCGCGCCCCCGCGCCCCCCGGGGCCGGGGCCGGGGCCGGGCCCGGCGACCGTGGTGGGCCCGGCGACCGTGGTGGGCTCGGCGGTTTCGGTGGCCTCGGCCGCAGGCTGCGCCCGATGCTGCTGGCCGTCGCGTTCACCATGACCGCGGAGGCGGCGGTCGCGATGCTCCTGCTGCTGCACCTCCAGCGCGGGTTCGACCTCGAAGTCGTCGAGACCGCCTTCGTGTTCCTGCCCGGCGCGATCGTGATGGGCGTGCTCCCGGAGTATCTGCACGGCTTCGTGGTGCGCTTCGGCCGGACGCTGGTCCTGGCCCTGGCGTCCGTGGCGAGCGCCGTGTTCGCGCTGAGCCTCGCGTGGGCGCCCAACCCGTATGTCATCGCGGGTCTTTGGGTCCTCAGCGGCGTCGCGTGGGCGGCGGTGATGCCGGTGCAGGAGGCCGTCGTCGCGGAGGCGTCCGGCGAGCGGATCGGGCGCGGCATGGGGCTCTACGAGGCGGCGGCGCTGGTCGGCGGCGCGGTGGGCACGCTCGCGGCCGGCGTTCTGTACGACACCAGCTCGTGGACGACGGCGTGCGTCGTGTGCGCCGCGGTGATCCTGGCGGGCGCCGCCATCGTCCCGCTGTCC
Organism: Streptomyces johnsoniae; assembly: GCF_031845565.1. Taxonomy (NCBI): domain Bacteria; kingdom Bacillati; phylum Actinomycetota; class Actinomycetes; order Kitasatosporales; family Streptomycetaceae; genus Streptomyces; species Streptomyces johnsoniae. The sequence continues at coordinate 2,625 of NZ_JAVREV010000030.1, forward strand.
GTCCGCGCACTCGGCGTCCAGAACCATCCGCCGCCCGCGCCCGCGCCCGCGCCCGCCGCCGCACCCGCGCCCGCCGCCGTGCCCGCGCCCGCGCCCGCACCTTCCGTCGTGCCCGCGCCCGCCCCCGCCCCCGCCACCGTTCCCGCCGAGGCCGGGAGGCCGTCGGTGCGGCGTGCCGTCGCGGAGATCGGGAAGCACGGCGCCGTGTTCGTGCCCGTCCAGGTGGTGCTCGTGCTGATCGGCGCCTCCTGGCTGGCCGAGCTGGGCACCGGGGACACCTGGGACGTCCTGCTGTCGGGTGGCGCCCCAGAAGACGTCGACGGTGTGCGCGCCTTCTGCTACGGCACCGGGCGAATATGGGTCTTCGTCTTCGTCATCGACGCCGTGTGGCGGCTGGTCGCCGCCGTCGGCGCCTCGTTGCGCGCCGGTCCGGGCGGGTCACCCCGATGACGGCCCGCCGGGGCGGCGGCCGAGCGCGGCCAGGGTTTCCCCGAGCTGGCCCAGCGGGTCGGCGCCGACCGGGCGCAGGACCGCGGTGGTGGCCCCGGCCTCCCACAGCGCGTGGACCCGGGACGCCGCGGCCGCGGGACCGCCGGTCGCGAGGAACACGTCCTCCGGCGGGATGCCGAGCCAGTGCGCCGTCTCCCCCGCGATGTCGTGCAGCGGGTCGGTGAGGGACAGGTGGGTGAGCACGACGAGTTCGTGCGGGCGGTCGGGGGCTATGTGCCCGAGCGCGGCGCGGACCGCGGCCGGGCCGTGGCCTTCGGACAGCACCGTGCCGTCCGCGACGCGCCCGGACAGCGCGAGCGAGCGCGGGCGCACCACGCCCGCGACGACCGGCGGCGGCTGCGCCGGGGCGTGCACCAGGCGCACGCCGTCGATGCGCACCGCGCGGCCGTCGATGTGCGCGGTCTCCCCGGCCAGCAGGGTCCGCACGGCGGTGATCGTCTCGCCGAGCAGCGACAGCCGCTCGGGCGTCGCCGCGCCCACGCGGGACATCCAGTCGGCCACGCCGTGGCCGACCCCGGCGATCAGCCGCCCGGGGAACACGCGGGAGAGCGCCGCCAGTTCCATGGCGAGCAGCGCCGGGTTGCGCAGCGGGGCCGGCGCGATGCCGATGCCGACGCGCAGCCGTTCGGTGGCGGCCAGGGCGAGCGCGGCCGAGGATATGGCGCCCGCCCAGCCCAGGTCCTCCACCAGCCACAAGTCCTCGGCGCCCGCCGCCTCCGCGCCCGCGGCGAAGGCGGCGAGGTCTTCCGGCCGTTGGTCCCGGTCGAACATCACGCCGACGCGCTTCCCCGCCGTTCCCTGCACGGTCATGCCTTTCACCCCAGGTTTTCCGAAACGGGTCTTTCCCGCGGCGGGGGCTTACCCGGACCCGCGCACGGCACGCACGGAAAGACAGGAAAACCGGTGTGACGATGCGCACAAGCGCCCGGCCATTTAGCGATTTACCTTTTCTTGGGAAACGGCTCAAGTGCATCCGGCCGGTGCCGAGGGCGTTCCGGCAGGTCAGCAGGCTTCCGGTGGCGTCCGTTCGGTATGCGGGCCAGCGGCATCGCGCCCGCGCGCGGGTGCCGGCGTCACGCGGTCCGCGCCGTTCGGTCCGTCGGCTTTTTCCTTCCGCAGCCGAGGGAATTCCCGGCCGCGTTCAGCAGGTTGTCGTCCCCTGGTTGCCGGAACGGCCGGCTCCGTCCGCCGGCATTTCCCGCGGCGTCCACGCCGAACGGGCCGGTGCGATCGGTCCGATCGGGTATACCGAGAGGCGTTGCCGGCCGAGCCCGACCGCCTCGGCCGCCAGGAAGGGGAACTGCCGCATGACCGAGTCACGACGGACACCGCCCGTCCCTCCGAGATCCCGGGCGCCACGAGCGCCCCGCATACCCGACCCGCCGGGGCACGCCGAGCTGGCCGCGCTGCTCGACCTGGCCGTGGCCGCCGCCCGCGCGGGCGGCGTCGAGCTGGTCCACCGGGCCGGCCACGCCACCGGCATCGCGTTCAAGTCGACCGCGACCGACCCGGTCAGCGACGCCGACCGGGCGGGCGAGGCCGCGGTGGTGGGGCTGCTGAGCACGGAGCGGCCCGAGGACGGATTCCTGGGCGAGGAGGGCACCGACCGTGCCGGGTCCTCGGGTTTCCGCTGGGTGATCGACCCGCTGGACGGCACCGTCAACTACCTGTACGGCATTCCGCACACGGCCGTCAGCGTGGCCTGTGAACAGCGCTCCGGCGAGAGCTGGCACGCCGTCGCGGGCGTCGTGCACGACCCGGCGCGCGGCGAGACGTTCACCGCCGCCCTGGGGCAGGGGGCCTGTCTGAACGGCCGCCCGCTGTGGGTGAACGACCCGGTCGACCCGGCTTCCGCGCTCGTCGCCACCGGGTTCGCCTACTCCTCCGGCGCGCGCGCCCGCCAGGGCGCCGCCGCGGCGGCGCTGCTGCCGCGGGTGCGGGACCTGCGCTGCGGGGGCAGCGCCGCGCTCGACCTGTGCTGGGTGGCGGCGGGGCGGTGCGATGCCTACTACGAGGACGAGCTGGGCCGCTGGGACTGGGCGGCCGGCGCCCTGATCGCGGCGGAGGCGGGCGCGGTCGTGACCCCGCTCGGCAACGGGGTCGCCGCCGCGGGCCCGGCCCTGCACGCCGAGCTGACCGGCCTGCTCGCCCCGTTCGCCGCCCCGTTCGCCGCCCCGTTCGCCGCCCCGCCCGCCGCGCCGGCCTGACCCCCGGCCTGACCCCCCGCCCGCCCCCCGGCCGTCCCCGGCCGGGGGGCGTTCAGGGGCGGGCGGCCCACTCGGCGCGGGTCAGGGCGTACTCGACGTCCCCGTGTTCCGCGCCCTCGATGTATTCGGGCCAGTCCTCGAAGAAGGTCCGCACCAGCACGAGGCCGGCCTTCTCCAGCACGCGCCGCGAGCCGGTGTTCACGGTCATCGTCGTCGCGACGAGGCGGTCGGCGCCCAGTTCCGCGAAGGCGTGCGCGACCATCGCCCGCGCGCCCTCGGTGGCATATCCGCGCCCCCAGGCGGCGGGCCGCAGCCGGTAACCCAGCTCCGTTCCGCCGCCCGCAAGGCCCCGCGTCGCCGCGGGGCGCAGCGCGAACCAGCCGACGAACGCACCGCCCGCCCGTTCCTCGGCCGCGAAGCAGCCGTGGCCCACCGGCAGTTCGCGGTACTCGCGCAGCAGCGCGGGCAGCGTCTCCCGGGCGACGACATCGGGCGGCACCGGGCGGCCGTCGTCGATGTGGCGCATGACGGCGGGGTCCCCGTGCAGCGCGGCCAGGGCGTCGGCGTCCGCCGGAGTGAGGCGGCGCAGCCGCAGGCGCGCCGTTCCGGCGGGTGCGCCGGTGGCGTCGGCCGGCGCGTTCCGGTCCCGGTCGGCTGGGTTCGTCGGCATCGGCGAAGACTAGTGCCCCGTCACGCGCGCAGCCGTACGAGGGCTTGTACCGGGGCGTGGTCGGAGGGGTAACGGCCGCGGTGCCGGTAGGTGTTGATGGCCGCCGCCCGGACCTCGACGTGCCGGTTAGCCAGCACCCAGTCGATGCGCTGACCGCCCTCCACCGGGTCCTGGTAGTTGGGGAACGTGCCCCAGGCGGGCGTCAGGCGGTCGCCGGTGAGCCAGGTGTCGGAGAGGGCGCCGTCGGCGGTGAGGATGCGGTAGGACTCGGAGTCCCCGGCGGGCGTGTTGAAGTCGCCGGTCAGGAGAACGGGCAGCGCCGGGTCGAAACCGGCGATGCGGTCGCGGATGAGCGCGGCGCTCCGCTGCCTCGACGGTTCCGACCGGTGGTCGAAGTGGGTGTTGACGTGCGTGAACTCGGCACCCGTGCGGCGGTCGCGGAAGCGCACCCAGGTCGTCATCCGGATCACCGTGTTGCCCCATGAGGCGGAACCGATCACGTTCGGTGTGTCGGAGAGCCAGAAGTGGTCGTAGTCGAGCGGTTCGAGGCGGCGGGTGTCGTAGTAGATGGCCACGAACTCGCCCCGGCCGCCGCCCTCGCGGCCGAGGCCGATCCAGTCGTAGTGCTCGGGCAGGTCCCCGCCGACCTGCTTCGCCTGGTGGTACAGCGCCTCCTGCACGCCGAACACCGTCGGCCGCTCCAGCCGCAGGAACCGGGCGAGCACCGGCCTGCGGTCAGCCCAGGAGTCCGGGGTCCCGGGCGCGGCGTTCGCGTCCATGCGGATGTTGAACGCCATGACGTGCAGCCGGTCGCCGCGCGCCTCACCGATCAGCGGCCGCTCGCCGCGCGCGTTCTGGGCGACCGCGTCCTGGGCGACCGCGTCGTTGGCGGCCAGGAGGCCGGACACGCCAGCCGCGCCCGCCGCGCCCGCCGCACCGAGAACCCCTCGTCGTGACACACCCCTCATGATGCTCCTCACCTGTGGTTCCGCTGTCGCAGCGCTCCGGGGCCGCGATCCGACGCGACTGTTCCGGCCACCGGTGAGGCCCACGCGTCCTGGCGCCGAACAGCAGCCGAATTCCCACCTCGACCCGTCGGCCGGGCGGGTGTCGAACGGAAGTGCGACGCCGGGCGGGCGTTCCGCGCGGCGCCGGTCCGTTCAGCCCAAGATCGACTCGCCGCCCGGGCCGGGTGGCGGGAGATTGGGACGGTGCAGACATCAGTACCGCCGTGGTGGGCCAGGGCACGGGTACTGGCCTGGCTGCCCGCGGTGCTCATCGCCGTCGGAACGTTCCTTGACCTCGCGAGCCCGCCGCACGTGACGCTGACGCCGTTCTACGTCGCCGCGCCGCTGCTGGCCGCGCCCGTGCTGCGCCTGTGGGCCACGACCGCCTACGGCGTGCTGGCCACGGGCACCGTGGCGGCCCAGATGCACTTGCGGCCGGAGCCGGGTCTCGGCGAGACCGCGATCAAGGTCGTGACGGTCGCGCTGATCTCGTTCCTCGCCGTCGCGATCAACCGCATCGTCGCCCGCAGGGACCAGCGGGTCGCCACGGCCCGCGGCGTGGCCGAGGCGGTGCAGCGGGCCGTCGTGCCCGAGCCGCCGGCGCGCGTCGGCGCGCTGCGGGTGGCGGCGCGGTACCGGGCGGCGCAGCGGGACACCCTGATCGGCGGCGATCTGTACGCCGTCCGCGAGACGCCGTACGGCGTGCGGATGCTGGTGGGCGACGTGCGCGGCAAGGGGCTCGCGGCGACCGAGGCCGTTGCGGTGCTGCTCGGCGCGTTCCGCGAGGCCGCCGAGTGCGAGCCGCGGCTGGCCGCGGTGTGCGAACGGCTGGAGACCGCGCTGGTGCGCGAGCAGCGCGCCCGCCGCACGCTCGACCCGGTCGAGGGCTTCGCGACGGCCGTTCTGGTGGAGGTGCCGCCCGAGCCGCCGCTGCGGGTCCGCCTCGTCAACCGCGGGCATCCGCCGCCGGTGGTGATGGGCCCCGGCGGCTGCGCCCACTACCTGACGACCGAACCCGCGCTGCCGCTTGGCCTCGGCAGTCTCGCCCCGGCGCCCGAACGGACGCGCACCGCCCGATTCCCCGCGGGCAGCCGCCTCCTGCTCTACACGGACGGCGTCAGCGAGGCCAGGAACGCCGCCGGCACCTTCTACGACCCGGTCGCCGGGCTCGACGGCCAGACGCTCACGGACCCGGCCGCGCTCCTCGACCTGCTCGTCGACGGGGTCGTGACCCACACCGGCGGCGCGCTGAACGACGACATGGCGCTGCTCGCCGTGACCCACCTGCCCCGGCACGACTCGGCATGACCCGGCCCGTCCAAGTCACCGTGGGTGAGCGAGGGGCGGCGCTGTGCATAACAATTGACGTACCGTCAGATGTGATGTGCGGCTCTGTGGTGCGAAATTATGCCCGATTTGCAGGATTTGAAGGGTTTAGGTCCTGGTCGGGGCGGCCGTTTATTTCCCGTAGCCACTTGGAATCTGGCGGGGGCGTCTATTAACGTTCGATAACGCAGCGCGGCCGTCACCGCCGTCGCAAGAGATGGCACCGCGCTCCGTCGCCGAATCCGGCGTGTGGGAAACAACTGCACCTAAGGAACCGGGGAACCACCACTTGGGGTGAATCGGGAAGCCGGCGGCCACCCGCGGCCGGCCACTCGTAGGAGACCTTCCTGCTCCGAACCCGTCAGCTAACCCGGTAGGCGAGAGGAAGGAAAGGAGAGCGCCTCCGTGGCGTCGAACCGGCATGCCTCCTTCGAGGGCACCCTCGAGGACACGCACCAGGACACGTACGGCCCGCAGGGCGTGCCCGGCTCGCCCGGCCCGTACCCGGCCTACTTCGGGCCGAAGGGCGCAGGCACCGACTCCTACGGCGAGTGGAACCCCGGCGAGGACACCGTTCGCCCGGTTCGCGGCAGGCACCGGGTTGCCCGCCAGCGCGGCGGCACCATCGCCCGCAGCCGGGCCGTGCTCGGCGTGGGCGTCATCGCCGCGGTCGGCGCGGGCGGCATGGCCACGGCCAACGAGGACGGCGCGGCCACCGTGCCCGGCATGGACGCCGCAGCCGACAAGGTCGGCACCATTCCCGTCCTGGGCAGCCTGCTCGGCGGTCCCGGCGCGGAAGAGACCACCCCCGCCACGCCGTTCACCAGCGCCGGCATCACCGGCGACGAGGGCGAGGCCGGGCACACCGACGCGGGCGAGGCGCTGCGCGCCCGCATCCTCCAGCAGGCCGATCAGGCCGAGGCCGGCGCCGACGCGCAGGCCAGGACGGCCGCCGTCCAGGCCGCCGAGGCCGGCGCCGCCGAGCAGGCCGCGGAGGCCGCCGAGGCCGAGCGCGCCGCGGAGGAGGAACGGCGCCGCCAGGAAGCGGAGGAGCGCCGGCAGCGCGAGGAGGAGGAGCGTCTCCGCCAACTGCGTGCCAGCTACACCCTGCCGCTCTCCGACTACCGCATATCGTCACAGTTCGGCCAGAGCGGCGCGATGTGGCAGTCCACGCACACCGGCACGGACTTCTCCGCGAGCACGGGTACCCCGGTCAAGAACGTCCACACCGGCGTCGTTCAGGAAGCCGCCTGGGCCGGCTCCTACGGCTACCGCGTGATCGTCGAGCTGGAGGACGGCACCGAGATCTGGTACTGCCACCTGTCCTCGATGAGCGTCTCCGCCGGGCAGGAAGTCGTCACCGGCGAGTCCGTCGGCCGCGTCGGCTCCACCGGCAACTCCTCGGGCCCGCACCTGCACCTGGAGGTCCTGCCCGACGGCGAGACCGCCATCGACCCGCTGCCCTGGCTGCGCGGCAAGGGCCTCTCGATCTGACGCCGAGCCTTCCCGAAGGCCCATCAAGACCCCGGCGGCCCTGGCGACTCCCCCGACGCCAGGGCCGCCGGTCTACGCTGGCGGCATGACTCACACCCGCCACGCCATCGGCTCCCTCCAGGTCGCGCCGCTCTGCCTGGGCGGCAACGTCTTCGGCTGGACCGCCGACGAAACCGACTCGTTCGCCGTACTCGACGCCTACGCCGCCGCCGGCGGCAATTTCGTCGACACCGCCGACTCGTACTCGGCCTGGGTCGAGGGACACCGCGGTGGCGAGTCGGAAACCGTCATCGGCCGCTGGCTGGCGAGCCGCCGCAACCGCGACTCCGTGGTCATCGCCACGAAGGTGGGCCGCCACCCCGACGCGATGGGCCTGTCCGCCGCGACGATTCTGCGCGCCGCGGAGGAGTCGCTGCGCCGCCTCGGCACCGACCACATCGATCTCTACTACACGCACTTCGACGACGAAACCGTGCCGGTGGACGAGATCCTCACCGCGCTCGACGAGCTGGTGCGGGCGGGCAAGGTCCGCGAAATCGGCGTCTCCAACATCAGCCCGGCCCGCCTGCGCGCCTCCCTGGAGTTCTCCGTCCGCGAGAACACCGCCCGCTACGTCGCCATTCAGCCGCACTACAACCTGGTCTCGCGCGACACCTACGAAGGCGAACGGGCCGCCCTCGCCACCGAGTACGGCCTGGCCGCACTGCCCTACTACGCGCTGGCCGCGGGCTTCCTGACCGGCAAGTACCGCCCCGGCGCCGCCCCGGCGGGGCCGCGCACCGCGGGGGCCGTTCAGCATCTGGAGACGGAACGGGGCCGCCGCGTCCTGGCGGCACTCGACGAGATCGCGGCCAACCGTTCCGCCGCCCACGCCACCGTGGCACTCGCCTGGCTCGCCACACGCCCCACGGTCGCCGCCCCCATCGCCAGCGCCCGCACCACGGACCAGCTCCCACCCCTCCTCGCCACCGCCGACCTGACCCTGACGAACACCGAACTGGAACTGCTCACCACGGCATCCGCCTGAAAGCGCCCCGACACCCCGGGCGAACGCCGCCAGCACCGCACCTCCAAGCGGTATCGCGGGGCTGGTCAGCTCCTCTCCACCGGACGCCCTTCCGCCCACAGCGTCTCGACATGCGCGGCGAAGCGGTCGAACATCCCGTCGTCCTGGAGGCGTCGCAGATGCAGCAGAGGGGAGTCATGGCCAACGAGACGCGCCAGGTGCGGGGTCACGAGCATCTGGTCGTCGAAGCGGAAGACGGAGAGGGAGATGTGCTGCTCCGCCTCGCTGTACCGGGCTTCAAGACCGTCGACATCCGTGAGGCGCGCGAGGTGCTCCAGAGTGATGCGGATGCGCGTCGACACGGTCAGCGCGGTCTTCTCCACCGCTTCGCGGCGCCTGGCGACATCCGAACCGGGCTCCCCCAGCAGGAACCGCACCCTCGTCCCGGCCCCGGCCTTTTTCCGCAGCGCAGAGGCGAGGTTGGGGTGATCCAGCCAGAGGAAGTAATTGGTGTACCCGGCGAACGTCAGCTGCTCCCGGGCGTCGGCGATGAGACTCCGCCACACCGAGGAGGGGCAAGCCGAGCGGTAAGGATAGACGGAGACGACCTCGCGGTCCGGCCCCGTCTTTATGACCGCCTTGGCGGCAGCGGGCCACAGCACGGATTCCTCCACTCTGAGTCGTTCGGCAACGGCGGCGCGTGTCCCGGGGCGAGGTACGCGCCCCTCATGCAGCCACCGGTCAACCGTTCGATCCTCGACCTGGCAAGCCCGCGCCAGTTGGTGCGGAGTCAGGCTCGCCGCTGAGATAGCCCTTCTCAGTGCCTCGTTCAAGGACACTCCTTCGCCATAACTGACACTGCAAACGATAGGCAGGCACTGCCGGTTATGGCAGACGAATGGCGTGGAGCTGCCGGAAAGGGCGCGGCACGCTCGGGCATCAAGTGATCTGATCCGTGCGAGGAGGTAGCTCGATGCCGTCCAGAGAACCTGCCGACCTGCCCTGCTGGGTGCCCTCGGAGCGGGTAGGTCTCCGCGAACTCCCGAGTGGTGTGTGGTTCGACAGTGTCCGCGTAGTGGCCGCCGACGGGGATCGGGCTCTCGCTCGACTCGGGCGGTACTCGGGTGCCGCCGTCGGGGACCAAGCGGCTGGTGTCACGTACTGGTTCGTAGCCCCGGGCGCGGCTCGCGGCTGGCGCCTGGCGGGGGTGCGTGTGCTCGGTTCAGGCCGCAGGGTGTGGGTGCCGCCTGCTTCGTGGACCGCCGGTCCGTGGCCCCGGTGGCTCGTTTCGCCCCGCGGCACCTGCTTCACTGACGTGGCGCGGCTGCACGACGCACTGGCCGCCGCGACCAGCGAACAGCCGCGGCCGATCGAGAGTTACCGCAGCCCCGACTGCCACATGGGCACCCATGAAGCCTGCACGAAGGCGGAAGCCCCGATGTCGCCCCGCGGGCTGGCAGTGATCTATCAGGCGTGTGACTGCTGGTGTCACCAGGAGGCAACCCAGTGATCGGTGTACTTGTCGCTGTGGAGATTGACGCAGGCACGGTGCGCCGCGGAGCGTCCGGTTGTTCCAGGCCGTGGGACTCTGGGACCAGGGTGTCTTGCCGTCCGGGTGGACAGGCGTGTGACTGAGGTGGCGCTGAGGCATACTCGGTGGTCGGAACAGGGTGTTGCCGACGTGCCTCTCACCCTCAGCAGCCGTTGAAGCGCTCGAAGGCCGAGCGGACCGTGAGGGAGGTTACGTGGCCGAGGCGGAACGTCAGTTCACGTCCGTGGAAATTTGTGCTGGTGCGGGCGGTCAGGCTGTCGGCCTGCACCAGGCCGGCTTCCGGCACCGTGCCCTGATCGAGATTGACGAGCACGCCTGCAGGACGTTGGAGGCGAACGTGAAGGGCCGCCGCGAGTGGGCGGGGTGCCAAGTGCTGCGGCAGGATCTCACTCAGTTCTCTCACGAGAAACTTGGTCTCGCTGAGAAGGAACTTGATCTGCTCGCTGGAGGCGTTCCCTGCCCGCCCTTCTCGGCCGCAGGGAAGCAGCTTGGAGAAGACGATGAGCGGGATCTCTTCCCCGACATGCTCCGGCTTGTCGATGCCTTGTTGCCGAAGGCCGTGATGATCGAGAACGTCCGAGGTCTGCTTGAGCCACCTCAGAAGTTTCAGGCCTACAGAGACAGAATCGCGCAGCGTTTGACAGATGCCGGTTATGAAATCTGCATGTGGGATGTGCTCGAGGCGCGGGATTTCGGCGTTCCCCAGTTGCGGCCCAGGGCAATTCTCGTCGCCATGCTCCCCGAGTATGCGATGCACTTCGATCCCCACCCGCTGCGGCACCCCAAATTCGAGACGAAGTCAGTTGCTGATGCGCTGAAGAAGAGTATGCGTGAGCGTTTCAGGACTCACGGTGCTGAGGGGTGGGAGAAGGCGTACAAGCGGTGGCTGAAGATGGCCAATAGAGGGGTCGCCCCCACGCTGGTGGGTGGGTCTAAGAAGCATGGTGGCGCGGATCTAGGACCGACCCGCGCCAAGCGGGAATGGCTGCGTCTTGGGGTGGATGCCATGGGAGTCGCCAATAATCCTGAGGAAATGGAAGATGCGGTCCGGGACCTGTACAGCCAGGACAAGGCGACGAAAGCTCCTCTAGGCCCCAAACTGACCGTGCGCCAGGCTGCGATTCTTCAAGGATTCCCCGATAACTGGGCTTTCACAGGGCGCAAGACCGCGGCGTACCGGCAAGTGGGCAATGCGTTTCCGCCGCCTGTCGCCAGGGCCGTCGGTGTGCAGATCAAGATGGCCCTGCAAGCTGGCCCGCAAGTAGTCCCGCAGGACTTCGCGCTTTTCGATCTTCCCGAGCAGGACAGTAGATCACGTTTCCACGGTCCGGAGCCTCTGCACCGCCGTAATGATCTGGAGGGCGCAGTCGTCGGGTGACTCGTGTTCCCAGAAACGGAGGACGTGCCAGCCTGCTCTGGTCAGCTGTTCGTCCGTGTCCCGATCCCGGGCTATATTCCTGGCCACCTTATCCGACCAGTAACCGGGGTTCGTCTTCGGGGAAACATAGTGCTGCGGACAGCCGTGCCAGTAGCAGCCGTCAATGAAGACGGCCAGCTTCGCGGGCCGGAAGACCATGTCTGCTGTCCTGCGGAGGTGAGCAAGCGGCTTGGCCGCGACCCGGTATCGAAGACCCTGAGCGTGCACAAGCCGCCGGACGAGCCATTCTGGCCTGGTATCCCGGTTCTTGATGGCCTGCATGTTGCGGCGGCGGGCAGGAGATGAAGCCCAGGAGCCCTCCGGGAGTGCTGCTTCTGTCATTCCGTCACCTTCGGAGCCTCGGTTTCAGCGTCTTCCGGAGCCGCAGTCCTGTAGGGAATTTCACCGATGAAAGCCACCCGCCCACCGAAGCCGTATGAGGCCGGAGTGACGCGAGCAGCAACCCACTCCCCCCGAGTGGGAACGGGAAGACCCAGCTCCCCCGCGATGCGCTGGTGGCCCCTTTGGTGTCCGAGGATGATGATACCCTGCGCCCGCAAACGCAGGCGTGCATCTCTCACGCGCTTAGGGCTGTCGTCTTGCTTGGCGACCGTCAGTACGGTGGAGCGGTTAACGATTCTCCCGTGCACCCTCCGGAACAGCTCGTTAATGCGGGTCTGCCCACCGGGGTGGCTGAAGATCTTCTCGCGGTCGGCCGCCGGGAGATGCAGAAGGAGGTTCTCCGTAAGGCGCCCGTCCGGGACGATCCAGAACGTTGATTCGCGACCGTGCTTGGAAAGGGTGCGTTTCCCGTCCCGGTTCCTGCCTTGATTGAGCGCGGACTCGGTGATTCTGACCAGCCCTACGCGAAAGAAGGAAGCAGCATCATCTGCCGTCATCAGCAGGCAGATGTGGCCGACGGCTTCTGCGGGGATCGACCAGTTCTTCCGCATTGTGAACTTGGCGTCAACTTCGTGGCCGTCAACCAGGTAATCCATGTACCTGCCTCGCAGCAAACTGAAGGCGGCGCGGACGATGATTTCAACTTTAGTGCCAAGGTACGTTTTCTCCGTGCTTTCGACGTCCGCAGCCGTGAGGTCGTACCGTCCGGTCCGCTGTCCGTCGAGCACCTCGTCTATGGCCTGCCTGAAGCAGTCAGCGAAAAGGCGCTCCATACCGGCCCTGGCCGTGAAGCAACTGGCCACCGCGCGGACTCCCGGGTCCATACTGCCCGGGGGTGACGCGATGGCGATGTTCATGGAAGCGGAAGAATCAATCGGGAGCATAGAACCCATCTCGTTTCCTTGGCAGCGTCTTGGCGAAGTGGGCAGTCCGGTCATGTGCGCGTACCGACGTGCCGTAGCAGCGCCTCCATATCGCTCAGGGCCAGGCCAGCGGCGACGGACGGCTCCTCCTCAAGGTCGGCGAGCTGCTGGACCGCCGGGTCATCGAGAATTTTCCCCATGAAGTCGAGCTTCCGGCTGAGCCGTGCCTCGACCACTTCGTCGATCGTGCCGCGCACGGCAAGGACGGTTACGTTCGTCTTGGCATCCGGAGCGAGGCCAAGCCTGTGGATGCGGTCCAAGCTCTGGAGGAACCGGCCCGCCATGAAGTCCCGGTCCACGTACACGGCGTCGTGGCAGACCTGGTGGAGGCTGATGCCTTCACCCAGCGTCGCCGGATTGGAGATCAGCACCATGCAGTCCGGGTCCTCCCGGAAGCGTCTCAGCTGCTCATCGCGGTCCGCCGTGCCACCGTGAACAACTGCTGGACTGTACTTCTTCAGCAGCTCCTCCAAAGTGGTGAGGCTCCGGACGAACGTCGTCCACACCAGCGTCTTACGCCCTTGGCTGGCGTTTTCCGAGACAATGGCGGCTGCCTCTTTGTATTTCGGCGACAGCTCGTAGTCGGGGAGATCGCGCAGGAGGTGGAAGAGTGATCCGCCCGTGGGAATCTCCAGAGGCGGCAGCTGGTAAGCGAGAGGTTCATGCCGGCTTGCCCCCTCGAGAAGCAGGGCCGGAGATGTCGCAGCCATCAGCAGCCGGAGCGCGGTCCGGCCCAGTGTACTCAGGTCATCGCGTGCCAGGACGCTCCGCTCTCCGCCGATGAGCGAGCTGTAGATCTCATCGTGGAGCTTGGGCATTTCCACGTACCGCATGGTGAGATCCATGGGTGGCAGACCCAGTTCCTGCTTCGTGGTCCGCGCGAACAACGGACGGAGGGCGGAACTCGCGAAGGCTAGATCGCCGCCGGCGACAGCGCGGGAAACAACCTGCTGGCCGTGGCCCGGCCAGACGAAGCCAAGGAGATTTTCGAGGTCCTTGGAACCGTTCGGTGCCGGCGTACCGGTGAGGATCAAACGTCGGCGTGCCAGAGGTGCCAGGGCCATGCAGGCCGCGCCGTACTTGCCCCGTGCACCGAGCTTCATACGGTGTGCCTCATCCAGGACGATCATGGACGGTGCGGCTCGGAGCCACCTGGCGAGGCTGGGCAGCGAGGCGTCAAGGCGCGGAGAGTAATTTATGATCAGGACCTCTGCCCACTGATCCACTGAACGCTCCAGCACCTGCGTGCGGAGGGGGTAGCGGAAGCAGACCGCAGTCTCGTACTGCCACGACTCGTAGGCCGACTTCGGGCAGACCACCAGCATCCTGCTGACGTGCCCAGTCGTCTTCTGAGCTGCGTACACGGCCAGAGCGACGCGCGTCTTGCCAGCTCCCGGCACACTGAAATTGGCGCCGTGCCGGAGAGAGAGTAGCTTGGCGATATCGCGGAGCTGGAACTCACCAAGCCCGGCAGTCCAGTCGGGTCCGAGCATATCGGCAACCGATACCGGGCTGACCGCGTCCCCGGTGCCATCGGTGTCCAGCTGCTTCTGAACCGCCTCGGCGTCCAGAAGGACGCCGAGGACCAGGTCGCGCAGCTCGGGTGCCCATTCCACGGTGTCAGGGGTCGGCCAGGAGTTGATCTCGGACAACTTGGACAGCAGATCGTTCAGCTCGACCTCCGCCGCAAGCGGGCCTGTCTGGCCCCCCGTTCGGAAGCGGGCAGCCAGCTGCACAAGGTTCTGGCGATGCTGCTCCGTCGTCCTGAGAACGACTTTGGTGCGTGTGGTATCGAAGGTCAGATACAGAGAGGCGCCGGATGACTCTGTCATCGCGAGCCTGCCGAGGTGGCCTCGGTCAGCCATGCCACGCCGTCCCCCGGATGGGGGAGGCCCCTGCTCGCCTGCTGCGCTAGTTTCCTGAGGCTCTCCCGGAGTTTGAGCACGGCCTCGTCGAACACCTCCTCGTCGAGACTGCGCGACGCCCGCGCCTGGACCAGATCGATCACGCACTGGTCGATGTCAGCGCACGCGTCCGCGAGCCGGGCCGGCGCGAGCTGCTTGCGCTTGCGTACCCGCGCATCACGGCCGGCCCGGTCGATGGCCTCCTCGAACCCCTTGTAGGCGGCCTGGAATAGGTCCTGGGCGGTCTGCCGTTCCTCATCGGACAGCAGCGGACCGTTGTCCTGCTTCGCTGCCTTCGCCCTGAGGATGCTGTCGTTCACCGCACGTGCCGAAGTCACCAGGGAAGAAGCTGCCGGGATGGACGCCCCGAGGCCGGGCACCGCCACTCGGGCCGGGTCAGCCGTCTCTTCGGGCTCCGCCAGCCCGGGCGGCAGCGACCTGGCCAGGTAGTCGCTCTTCAGGAACTCCTCGTCGATGTGTCGCACATCAGTCTTCGAGAACCCCAGAAGAATGGCGGCCAGCCGCAGCTCTTTCAGATGCTCGGCCTGGTCCCTGTCGATGCTGCCCAGCTTGCCGTACAGCCGGTGCAGCTCCTTCAGCTTCTCCTGGTCATACTCGAAGTCCACCAGCCGGAGTGCCCTGCGCCCCGCGCCCCTGCTCCGGTCGATGAGGTCGCGGATTGTGCTTAGAATCCACCGTTCCTGGTGGTACGTGGAGACCTTGACCCGGAAGGACTTCGCGATTGACTCGGGAGTAAGGCCGAGCGATGCCTGTTCTTCCATGGCAAGCAGTCTGTTGATGTATGAGTAGTCGCGCCTGTGGTCGTCCCGCAGCTGCAAAGAGAGTTCGACGGAGGCGATGTCCGCCCAAGTGAAAGACTCGGGAAGGACCCCGACACGCATGGAAAGGATGCCGATTTCGCGGAGAGCCGCAGCCCTCGTATTTCCGTTCACGAGCACACCGTGGTGGGAGACGAGCCCGGGATCGTTCTGGCCGTACTGCTTCAGATCCTCCTTCAGTTTGTCGTAGTCGGGGTCGCGGCGGTCTGGGTCCGAGGGCTCGGCGCGCAACAAGTGCCGCAGGTACTCTTGCCCTTGAGATGACCACGGCTCCTTGCTGAGTAGTTCATCTTGTGCCGGGTCGTGACTGCGCTGGGCCCGGATGCGGTGGGTGGCCGGATTGAAGTACAGGTCAGCCAGGGGAAGGTCGATGACCTCGACATGCAGCGGCTGTCCGTTCCAGTCCACCGTTACTGACTCCCGAGTGCCCCCGAAAGTCTTCACTTCTTGCAGCCGCTTTCTGATCAGCTCACCCAGCACGGCCGCGCGCGGCGGCGGCGGGAACTCGCGCACCATTGATTCCCTGCTCCTTCTACTGCTGTCCACTTGTCAGAGCCTGCTCGACTGCTCTGCGTGATTCCTCTGGCAGGCCCCGGTAGTTGCCCCAAAGCTTCTCAAGGGCGCTGCGGGAACGGCGGTCGGCTTTGATCCATCCGGCAAGTACCTTGCACTCGAGTGGTCCGAGCGCCTCGACCATCGCCAGCAGTTCACCGAGGTCAACGTCGGTGCCACTACCGCCCGAACGGCATCGCTTGCATTCCGTGACGAGCTGATGTCCGATCGTTCCGTCCGTCAGGCGCACGGGGCGCCGCGTCACGTTCAGCTGGGCCTGGTCGATGCTGTCGTCGTAGGACTCTCCCGCGCCGATTCCGCAAGTGCGGCACAGAAAATCATCCGCTTGCATAACCTTTGTGCGCTGCTGGGCGGTCAGGCTGTTTTTGTGCTGAGGTGTCTTGACCTGGCCGGGAATCCATACTTCTGCCCCTCTGTGGGCGTATCTCTGCTCGTCCTGGTTAAGGGAGGCGTCGTCCCGGCTCGTGTGGATCTGCCAGCCGTAGTCGCGGAGGTCGCGCAGCCGCCGGTCGATCTGCGCCACGTTAGGGAACGCCGCCCGAAGCTGTGTCTTGGTGAACGTGTTGCCTAGCCCGACCTCCGTTTCCAGCCACAGCGCCGCGCGGATCTTTCCGCCGAATCCTTCGTTCTGCCATGACGGCAATGTCATGAGCCCGCCACTTTCTGGTGCTGCGGTCCGTGCCCCGCGTGCCGTCTGCTCGCCGGGCTTCTGATGGCCTCCCATTTTCCGTGCTCGCTTGTTGACAGTCCACCGTCGCAGGGTGTTGAGACTAAAGTCGTCAACACCGCCGCAGTCAGCACCGTTCGGTTGGCACAATGGACGGCGGTCGGGGCGAAACGGAAAGGTGGGCAGTGGTGCGGTCAGGGCAGGTAGGCACGAAGATCGGCAAAGATTTGCCCGAGGGTGAACGGAGGCTGGCCGAAGCCTTATGCCACCTGTACGGTCACCTCGGCGTCCCGAGGCAGGAGGCGGCTGCCGAGCTGCTTGCCGGACTCGGCTATCCCCGCATGCATAAATCGCAGCTGTCCCGCTACCTCAACGGCAGAGAACTTCCGCATTTTTTCTTCTGCACAACCCTCTTCAACGCAGCTGCTAAGGCTGTCTGGCCAGCTGACGTCGGCCTGTCCCGGGGCGACCTGCGGAAGCTGTACGACGCGGCGGATCGGTCCCAGCGCCGCAGCTGCCGTGAAGGGCGCTGTGAGATGCGCCGCCTTGGGGAGGCAGCTCCCTCTCCAGAGCGGCCCCCGGTCGGCTTGTCGGCGAGTGCCGCCGTCTCCACCGCGTCAAGTGAGGCGGCGCCTCACCTGCCGGTCCCCCCGCCGGGGAAGGATCGGCAGGCCGTTGGGGCGGCCGGGGAGATGAAGGACCGGGCTGCCGCCCATCAGGTTGCCGCACAGGTGAGCGCCAGGGCAGAACAGCTGCACCAGGAAGGCGACAAGGACGCTTTGGTGTCCCTCCTGCAGGAAAGTGTCCAGGTAATGACCCCGATGGAGAGCGCCGCAGCCGTTAGCCTGCTGCGGCAGCGGCGTAGGGAACTGGCAGACACGCTGATCCGCATGGCGGCCCGTGAACGTGACGGGCGCCACGTGATGCAGGCCGCCCGGGAATTGATCTTGCTCGGTCAGGCTGAGGATGCCGGCGCTCTGCTGGATGCCGTTTCTGGCTGACTGCACGAGATGGTCGGCGCCGGTGCGTGCCCCAACGGCCCGGAGGGCACCCGGGTCAGCAGGGTCAGGTGGGTGCCTGTGGCCACGGCCAGGGTGTGGCCGCTGGGGGAGAAGCCTGTGGTGCGGAGGGGGGCGTGGGTGGCGTGGTGGATCAGCCACCAGTCGCCGCCGGCCGGGCCGTGGCACAGGCCGCCGTCGGCGGAGAGCAGGACGCGGTGGTGGGGCCAGTCCGGGCTGACGACGTCGATGGACCAGCCGTCCTCGGTCGTCGAGTGCAGGCCCCCGCCGTGCAGGCCCGCGATCCGCACCTGCGTGCCGGTGAGCGGGCCGATGCCGGGGCAGGTCAGGAACGGGCCGGTGGGGTCGCAGATGTCGGCGTCCGGGTCGCGGTCCCGGGCCAGGAGCGCGCCGGTGACGGTGTCGAACACCCCGTGGCCGCCCTGTGAGATCACCATGATCAGGTCGTGGCTCTCCTGCGGATGCGCGGCGAACCCGATGCCGAGCAGACCGCCGATCGGCAGGCCCGTGCGGGGACGGAATACCGCCTGCCAGGGCGGCGGGGCCGGGGTGACGGGGGCGGCGAGAAAGCGCTCCCGGAGCTGCAACTCGTACTCGGTGAACATCGCGCTCCAACCCACGCGTAGTGTGAGGGGAACACTACGGTCGGTTCGGACGAAGCGCTAGACAGGCAACGTTCACCTGACCGGTGCCTGCGAGTCATGTCCCGAGCCCGCCGGCGGGGCACTCTCTGACGCATGAAGGTCAGGCTGCGCCCTGGAAGCGTCGCACGCGCCGAGGATCTCACCACCGCGTGCGTACGGGAGTGCGCGGGCTATCTCGCCGCGCTTGACGACGTGGCGGCGCCGGAGCACACCAAGCTGGTGGCCGCCATCGGCACACTCGTCGCCGAACACACCGCGTACGAACCCTCGCGTGAACGTTCCCTCGATGCCCTGCTGAACGTCGGGCGGCTCGCGCTCGACGCCGGCGAGGTGCGCCTGGCCCGCCGCATCGCGGATTCCGGGGTGGCGCTGCGCGCCTCGTCGGAGGGTGCCTGGCGGCTGCGGGCGCAGGCGCTGGAGGCGGACGGCCGGGCGGCGGAGGCGGTGCACGCGCACGGCAGGTACGCCGCGCTGGCGGGGGAGCGGCTGGACGACCTGCCGTTCGACGGCGGCGAGCCGATCGGCGTGGCGGCGTTCCGCACGCAGCTGGCCGGGCGCGGCGTGTGCGTGGTGGCCAACGGTGAGGACATCGCGGCGAGCGGGCTCGGCGGGCGGATCGACGGCTATGACGTCGTGATCCGCGTGGACTCGTTCCAGACGCATCAGGACGGCACCGGCGAACGCGTCGACGTGCACGCCGTCTCCCACCGCAGCGGCGGCCCCGGCTGGCGGCGGCGGGCGCGGACGCGCCTCGTCTTCGGCGAGCAGCCAGCGCAGTGGCGCGCGGCGATCCGGCAGCGCCTGGTGCCGGGCGCGCAGGCGTACGTGGGCGACCGGTCGCTGAGCCGTCCGGTCCGCGACCCGGCGCTGATCGGCGAGGTCCGCTGGGCGGCCGATCCGAGCACCGCGTTCGTCGTGGCGCGGCTGCTCGACTTCCTCGACGTCAGCCCGCGGATCGACCTCGTGGGCTTTACGCAGCCGGGGCAACTGCGCGCGGAGGAGCGCCAGTGGGTCCTGGGACACGCGCGGCGCCGCGACGGCATGCGGATCTCTCTGCGCTGACGGCCGCTCAGCGCGTCACCGGGCGCGCCCGCCCGCGGTGGCGGCGGCCGTTCTGACGGGCTCAGCGGCCAGCGGCCGGTGGCGGCCGAGGCGCAGCAGGAGTGCGCGTTCCATGGTGGCGAAGTCGGAGCCCACGGTGCCTCGTTCGGCCTGGTCGCGCAGCACGGCCAGCGCGGTGGCCGCGCCCTGGTAGGCGACGACGGCCCGCAGCCCGGCGGAGCCGTGCCGCTGGCGTGCCAGCTGCCGCGACAGCGAGCGGGACCGCAGCGAGCCGAGTGCGGAGGGCTCGGCCTCGGCGAACCAGCCGGCCGCCGCGTACTTGGGGAGCGTCCTGCGCACGGCCCGCAGCTGTTCGTCCCTGGCCCAGGCGGCCAGCCAGCACATCAGGCAGAAGACCGGCAGCATCAGCAGCACGTAGACGAGGCCGAAGCCGACCAGGCTCATCGACGCGGACGCGTTCCACGCCGAGTGCAGCACCATGGCCGCGGCGAGTCCGGCGGCCGGCAGCGCCCGCCGCCAGGCGGGGCGGTGCCGCGCCCACGTCACCGCGAGGCCGAAGCCGACGCCGGTCAGCACGGTGAACATGGGGTGAGCGAATGGCGCCACGACGATGCGAACGAAGAACGTCACGGTGGTGGCCGAGTCGACGCCGCCGACGCCTTCGAGCTGGTCGCGGGCGACGGCGTTGGCCAGGTATACGACATTTTCGGTGAACGCGAAGCCCACGCCCGCGAGGCCGCCCGCGACGATGCCGGACAGCACGCCGTGGAACGCGCGGGGGCGGTGGAGGAACAGCAGCAGCACCGCCGCCGCCTTCGCCGTCTCCTCGACGACGGGCGCGATGACGGTCAGTTCGAGCCGGTCGGCCTGCGAGGTGCGCAGGGATGCCGTCTCGTCGGTCAGCAACTCGACCAGCAGCCCGTTCGCCAGGAGCGCGAACAGCGTTGCCGCGCACGCCCCCCAGCCGAAGGCGAACGCCAGCGTGCGCCAGGGGCGCGGCGCCAGCGCGTCGACCCAGTGGAACGCGCCGATCAGGAACGGCACGGGCAGCAGGGCGAGTCCGAAGCCGCCCCAGAAGCCCGCGGCGCCGGCCTCCCGCCACACCATGACCATGACGGCCAGGCCGCACAACACCAGCGGCACGCCGAAGAGGACGGCGGGGGAGCGTGAGGGGCGCACGCCGATGACTCTACGGCCTGGCGTTCGCCCACGGACAGGCCAGCCGTGGGAACGCGCTGCCACGCGCCGCCCGGCAACGGGCCGCCGGGGAACGGGCCGCCGGGGAACGGCCGGTGAGCCGCGCGCCCCGGGCGCGGCCCCCGCACCTTTCAGGCGCGCCCGTCCCCCGGCCCGCCGAGGCGGCGGTACAGCAGATCGCGGACCGGGTGGCCCTTGGTGAGGCCCTGGCGTTCGAAGCGCGTCAGCGGCCGTTCCCGCGGCCGCGGCGCGAAGCCGTCCGGGCCGTCGGGCGCGGCATTGCGGAACGACGGGCTCGCGTCGAGCACCTGACGCATCCAGTCCGCGTACGGCTCCCAGTCCGTCGCGCAGTGCAGGACGGCGCCCGGCGCCATCGCCAGGGCGGCCAGCTCCACGAACTCCGGCTGCACCAGCCGCCGTTTGTGGTGCCGCGTCTTCGGCCACGGGTCGGGGAAGAAGACCCGCACGCCCGCGAGCGAGGCCGGCGGCAGCATCTCGCGCAGCAGGATGACGGCGTCGCCGTTCGCGACCCGCACGTTCGTCAGCGAGGCCCGTTCCGCGAGGCGCAGCAGGTTGCCCTGCCCCGGGGTGTGCACGTCGGCGGCGAGGATGCCGGTGCCCTGGTCGGCCGCGGCCATCTCGGCGGTGGCCTCGCCCATGCCGAAGCCGATCTCCAGCACCACGGGCAGCCCGCCGAACAGCGCCGCCGGGTCCAGCGGCCCGTCCCCGTCGATCTCCAGGCCCCAGCGCGGCCACAGACGCAGCAGTGCGTCGCGCTGCGCGGCCGTGACGCGGCTGCGCCGCGGCTGGAAGCTGCGGATGGTCCGCTCGTGCCGGTCGCCGGCGGGGTCGGCGGCCGGACCCGCGCCCGGCGGGAACATCCGGGGGCGTTCGGACGTGGGAAGGGTAAGGCGGCTGTCGAAGTCGGTCACAATGCGTCCGAGTTTACGGCGATTCGGAGCGGAACCGGACCGTGGCCGTGCGACGTCGGACTCGTTGACCACATGATGGATGGCCAACGGCGGCCAGGGACGACCACTCGTCTGTGACTCGGGGGACTTCGGGGGATACGCCATGGCGGAAGGCGAGGGCAGGACCGGGCTGATCGCCCTGCCCGTGGCCGTGCTGCTGCTCGCGCTGCTCACGGTGTGGGTGGTGGTTTTCAGCCGCGAGGACGGCGGCGGTCAGGCCATCGACGACGCGGACGACCTGGTGGCCGCCACCAGCACCGCGCCCAGCAGCCGGCCGGGGGAGCTGGCGGAGGTGTGGCGGGCGCCCGCCGTCGCCGCGGCCATCGACGGGGTGGGGGCGCGCGCGACGCGCCTGTGGGTGCACGAGGACACGGTCACGCTGGTCTCGACCGCCGGCGTGACCGGGTACGGAACGGTCGACGGCGAGCGGCTGTGGGCGGCCGAGGCCCCGCCCGGCGCGGGCCGGCCGTGCGCCGCGGCGGACACGATCAACTCCGCGGGCACCGGCGCGGTCCTGTGGACCGCGGGCGCGGGCGAGGAGGGCTGCTCGGTCCTCGGCGTACTCGACACGGCGACCGGCGACCTGCTGTGGTCGGAACGGTTCGGCGGGCCGGTCACGGCCGAGGAGACGACGGTCACGGTCGGCGAGCAGACGGTCACCGTCAATCTCGACGCGGCAGGAACGGTCGGCGCGTTCCACCGCTTCGCGGCCGACACCGGCGAGGAACTGCCGCTGCCAGCGCCGCCGGAGGACTCCGCCTGGGACTGTGTCAGCGGCCGCGAGACGGTGAACGTCCACCACGCGGGTTCGCGTATCGCCGTCCTGACCCGCTGCGACGACGCGCCGGAGCTGAGCGTCTACCACGCGGACACCGGCCAGCTGGAGTGGACGCACCCGGCCGCCGACGCCGGATTCGCCGTCACCGGCATCCTGGCGGGCGACCCGGTGCTGCTCCTCCAGGACCACGAGGTGGTGGCCTATTCGGAGACCGGGGACGAGCTGTGGCGCCTGCCCGCGGTCGAGCTGAACCCGCGCGTGTCCGCCGTCGCGGGCGAGGCGCTGGTCACGCGGTACAGCAGCACCTCGTTCACCGGCTACGGGCTCGTCGGCGGGGAGCGGCTGTGGCAGGCCGAGCTGCCGGAGAACACCGAGCTGTACGGCGTGGACGCCACGGGCGAGCCGGTCCTCGGCCACTCCGACAGCGGGGCGGGGCTGCTGCGCCTGCTGCGCCTCGACCCGGCCACCGGCGCGGACACCCCCGTCGGCACGCTCCCCCTCGACCCGCGCCGCGCGGCGGACACCCGGCACGTCGCCTGGGACGCGAACCAGCTCTACGTGCTGGCCCCGGTCGAACGTGACGGCACCACGGGCCTGCGGCTGCGCGCCTTCGAACGCTGAACGGCCCGCTTGCGGCCGCCCGGTCGTCAGTCCAGCGGGGTCGACGCCAGCAGGCGCGCGGCGACCTCCTGGCCGATCGGGAGGCAGGCCGTGGCGGCCGGGGACGGGGCGTTCAGCACATGGACCGTGTGCGGCCCCTCGGCGAACTCGAAATCGTCCGCCAGCGTGCCGTCCGGCAGCACCGCCTGGGCGCGGACGCCCGCCCGGTCGGGCAGCAGGTCGTCCTCCGTGATCTCGGGCAGCAGGCGGCGCACGGCGGCGGCGAAGGCGCGCCGGGAGAGCGAACGGTGCATCTCGCCCGCGCCGTAGCGCCAGTGCCGCCGCGCCATGCGCCACACGCCGGGGTACGCGACCGTGTCCGCGAGCTCGCGCGCCTGCACCGTGCGCCAGTCGTAGCCCTCGCGCGCCAGCGCGGGCACCGCGTTCGGCCCGATGTGGACCTCACCGTCGGGTCCCGCCGTCAGATGCACGCCGAGGAAGGGGAACGCGGGGTCGGGCACCGGGTACACCAACCCCCGCACCAGCCAGGCCCGTTCGGGCCGCAGCCGGTAGAACTCCCCGCGGAACGGCACGATCCGCAGGCCCGGCTCGTCCCCCGCGAGGCGCGCGATCCGGTCGCTGTGCAGACCGGCGCAGTTGACCAGGGCGCGCGCCCGCAGCACCTCGCCGCGCGCCGTCCGTACGGCGACCCCGCGGCCCAGGCGCCGGTCGACGGCGACCACCTCGGCGTTCGTCCGCAGCGTGACCAGCCGGGCCAGCTCCCTTGCCACGGCGGCGAAGTCGCACTGCCCGGTGGACTCCACCCGCAGCGCCGCGATACCGCGCACCGCCGGCTCGTGCTGGAGGATCTGCGCCGTGCCGAGCTCCCGCACGGGCACCCCGTTGCGGCGGGCGCGCTGCGCCAACTCGTGCAGCCGGGGCAGCTCCGAGGGCTCGGTGGCGACGATCAGCTTGCCCGGCACCGCATGCGGAATGCCGTGCTCCGCACAGAACTTGAGCAGCTCGGCCGCCCCGCGCACCGCGAAGCGCGCCTTGCGCGACCCGGGCCGGTAGTACACACCGCTGTGGATGACGCCGCTGTTGCGCCCGGTCTGGTGGCGGCCGGGCGCCGGCTCCTTCTCCAGCACCGTCACCCGCAGACCGGGCCGGGCTGCGCGCAGCGCATGGGCGGTGGACAGGCCGACGATGCCGCCGCCGATCACGAGCACATCGCAGTCGTACCCTGCCAGTGTCATGTGTCACATCATGCCGGAGCGGTCAGGAGCGGGCGGGCCTGCTCCTGAAGCTCTTTGACCAGCGGCTCGTCTCCGTAGGGCGCGAGACGGAGCAGCAGGTTGCGCACGTAGTCCGTCGTGCGCGCCGAGGAGATGCGCCCCGCGACCTCCACGGCGCGCGCCCCCGCGGCGCAGGCGGCGTCCAGATTGCCCTCCTCAAGCTCGGCGACCGCGGCCACGATGAGGCGCAGCCCATGGGAACGGACGAACTCCTCGGTCGGCTCCGACAGCGCCTTCTCGGTGAAGCGCCGCACCTGGCCCGGCACGCCGAGGTCGATGTAGCACTCGGCGGCGTCGGCGGCGAGCCGGTTGTACGAGTAGAAGTCGAGCCAGCCGGGATCGCCGTCGCCGTCCCGGGAACGTTCGAGCCAGCCCTCCGCGGCGTTCAGCGCGGACTCGCAGCCGGCCGTGTCGCCCGCCTTGGCCAGGGCGCGGGCCTCGACCAGCTTGAAGAAGCTCATGGTGCGGGCCGTGGCCAGCGAGCGGTTGCGCTCCAGGGCGG
Organism: Streptomyces johnsoniae; assembly: GCF_031845565.1. Taxonomy (NCBI): domain Bacteria; kingdom Bacillati; phylum Actinomycetota; class Actinomycetes; order Kitasatosporales; family Streptomycetaceae; genus Streptomyces; species Streptomyces johnsoniae. The sequence continues at coordinate 27,190 of NZ_JAVREV010000030.1, forward strand.
CCTGGGCTAAGTCCACGCCCTCCTCGGCGAAGCCGCGGTAGATGGCCTGGAGCGACATGGACGCCAGCACGTACCCGCCGAGCGGCACGTCCGCGGCGGCCCGCGCCAGCCGCAGGGCCTGGATGTAGTAGCGCTGCGCGGCCTCCTGCTGGCCGGTGTCGAACGCCATCCAGCCGGCCAGCCGGGTCAGCTCCCCGGTGGCCCGGAACAGGGAACGGCCGACCTCGTCGCTGTAACTTCCCAGCAGCAGCGGGGCGGCGTCCGTCCGCAGGCACTCGGGCACCATCGAGGAACGCCAGTCCCCGCCGCCGTACTTGGAGTCCCAGCGGCGCGCCTCCTCCGCGGCCTCGCGCAGCTTGGAGACATCGGAGTGCCCGACGCGGCCGAAGCCGCCCTCCTTCGGCGGCGCGGGCGCCTGCCGCGCGACCGAGGCGTCCGCCGGGCTTATCAGCCAGCGCGACACGGGCATGGCGTAGGCGGTGACCGCGAACGAGCCCGCGAGCGTCTGCCAGATGCCCTTGCCGGGGGCGACATCAAGCCGGTACAGCTCGGTGGCCGAGTCCACCGCCCCCGGCACGTCGCGCGTGAAGGCCAGGCCCACTTCGGGGGCCGGGTCGGTGTCGGCGAGCCCGATCTCGTGCAGCGGCACGGGACGGCCGAGCTTGCTGCTGATGGCGGCGGCGATCAGGTGAGGCGCGGAGCCCTGCGGCACCATGCCCTTGGTCACCCACCTGGCAACCGACGTCTTGTCATATCTCAGTGTCAATCCCCGCTGTGCGCCGAGGTCGTTGACCCGGCGGGCGAGTCCGGCATTGCTGATTCCCGCAAGAGCGAGAACCGCACCTAGCTTCTCGTTCGGCCCGCGTGGCTCCTTGGACATGCGCGCACCCCTGACACACCAACGGCAGCCCTGCGACCAGCACAGGGCTTTCCGTACCTCCACCAACCCAGCGTAGTTCGGCGCCTGCTGACGGTTAAGGGGGTGAATCCCGGATGGCGGATTTATGACCGTACATGCGTACGAGCGCTTCCCCGATCCGGGATTGTGCTCCGGGCATGTGGCCGTGCGCCCGGCCGTGCGCTCTGGGCAGTGCCGGGCCCGGCCGCTTCGATGGGAACCGCGTGGGTCGGCCCGCTGTCCTGATGGATACGGCGGGCCGGGGGAAGCCGCCGTCTCATTCCCCGCGGACGGCGGCCTGGTCCGGGAGGCGGCCAGCGTCTCCCGGACCACAGACCTTCTGCCCCGGGGCAGCCGCGCCATGAGCTGTTCCTCGGCCAGACTTTGGCCAAAAAACGCCGGTTTTCTGCACGTCGTCCCTTCAGCCCCAGGAAACTCGGCCGGCACACCGGGTAGTTCGCCACGCGGGCGAACTACTCCCCCGTCATGCCCCGTTCCCGCCGGTCCCGTGGCAGCATGGGCCTGTCAGCACACACCCAGGCGGCGGTCCGTGGTTTCTCAGTGGGGAGGCGGCGATGCGGTGGTTGGTCGGGTGGGCCGGGGCCGCTGCCAGCGCTGCCCGAGAAATCCAGCCCCTGGGCGCCCATCTCCTGTGGGAGGGCCCCGATCCCCTGTGGGCCGTCGGCGACTGGCGGCCGGACGAGATCCGGCTCGTCTACGCCGACGGTGACACGCACCTCGCCGTGTTCGGCTACTGCGGCGCCGATGACGAAACGCTCCGCCGCTCCCTGGTGGCCGCCCGCGCCGGCGCCCTGCGCCAGCTGACCACCTGGCCCGGCAGCTACACCGCCGTCGCCCGCTTCGGCCGCCGCACCGTCATCCCCGCCGACCTGGCGGGCACCCGGCCGGTGTTCCACACCGCATGGGCCGGCGGCACCGCGTACGCCACCGCGGCACTGCCGCTGGCCGACCTCACCGAGGCCCAGCTCGACGTCGCCCACCTCGCCGCCCGACTCGCCTGCCCCGAAGCGCCGGAGGCCGTCGGCGACGGCACCCCCTACCGCGGCGTCCGCCGCGTCCCGCCCGGCCACGCCCTGCGGCTGCGCGAGGGCGGCAGCCGCGACGTCCTCGGCTACGAGCCCACCGCGCCGCTCGTCGTCGCCGCGCCACCCGTCGAGCGCGAGGCCGCCGTGGCCGGCGTCCGCGACGCCCTCGTCGAAGCCGTCCGCACCCGCCTCGCCGCCCCCCGGCACGCCCCCGCGCGCGACGCGGGCCCCGTTCCCGGCATGGGCCCCGCCGACCGCCGCGCCGCCCGCGTCGGGCCGGAGCCCGCCCCCGGCGTCGGCGCCGACCTCTCCGGCGGCAGCGCCTCCGCGACCCTCGCCCTGCTCGCCGCCGGACTGCCCGGCATGCCCGGCACCGTCTACGGCACGGGCGCCACCCTCGCCGGGGAACGGCTGCTCGCCGTCACGTTCAACGACCTGACCGCCGCGGGCACCGCCGCCGGCGGAGCGGGCGCGGCCGAGCTCGACCGCGCCCGGATCATCGCCGAGAACCCGCGCCTGCACCACGTCGTCGTCGCCGCGGGCGAGGAGGCGCTGCCCTACGCCGAGCTGGAGAACGGGCCGCTCACCGACGAGCCGGGTCCCGCCCTGGTCACCGCGGCACGCCACCGCCACCGGCTCGCCGCGGGCAGCGCCGACCACCTCACCGGCCACGGCGCCCGCCAGGTCCTCGACGCCCACCCGGCCCGCCTCGCCGACCTGCTCCTGGACCGCAGGCGCCGCCACCTCCTGCGGCCCGTCACGGCGCTGGCCAAGGCCAGCGGCGGCGGCAGCCGCGCGATGCGGGTGCCGTTCACCGTCTACCGCGCCGCCCGCCGCCTCGCCCGCACCTCCTACCCCGAGGGCCTGGCCGGCGCCGCCGTCCTGCTGCGCGGCCCCATCGACGAGACCGCCCCGACCGACGGCGCGCTCGGCGCCTCCCTGGCCGCGCTGTCCTGGTGCCGGCCAGGACCCGCGGCCCGCTGGCTCACCGGGGAGGCCCTGGCCGAGGTGTCGATCCGCCTCGAAGCCGTCGCCGCCCGCCCCCGAGGCGGCGCCACCACCGGCCGCCCCGGCGAGCAGCTGGCCCGCGCCGTCCTCGCCAGACACGCCGCGGACCACCGCGTCTTCGAACAGGCCGCGGAGGTCCGCCACCAGCGGCTGCACGCCCCGTTCTACGACAATCAGGTCGTGCGCGCCTGCCAGGCGCTCCCGGAGAGCCTCCGCGTGCAGCCCGGCGCGCGCGCCGAGGTACTGCGGACCGTCCTCGACGGCGCCGGCGTCCGCGGCCTGCCGCCCGGCTGGGGCGCCACCACCCACGGCTCGCACACCGACTCGGTGCGGTCCGGACTGCGCGCCTACGTCAGCGATATCGTCGGCCTGTTCGACGCACCGCTGCTCGCCGACGCCGGGCTCATCGAGGCCCGCGTCGTCCGCAAGGCCGTCCGCGCCGCCGCCCAGGGCGAGCTGCTGCCGCTGGACGGCCTGGCCGAGCTGGTCTCCACCGAGATCTGGCTCCGCCGCCTCCTCACCCGCCGCGGGTCCTGCTGGACCGCCGAGGGCAACCGCGACCCGCGGGCCGTCACCAGCGGCGTCAGCCCCTGAGCCGGGCCGGCGATCGCGAACGGAGCGGAAGCCACCGCGCGGGTCGTCGGGCTGCGGCGGAGGGCCTGGGCAGGTAGTGCTGAAGGCATGCCCTGCCCGTGGCCCGGCCCGTGGCCGGACCCCTGCCTCGCGCGTGGGTGCCTATGCGAGGCGGCAGGCGTTGACACTGATGAGGTGGGACAGCCATGGAGACAGCGGACGTGATCGTGGTGGGCGCGGGCCCAGCCGGGCTGTTCGTGGCCGCGGACCTGGCGGAGGCCGGTTTCGACGTCGCGGTCCTGGACCGGCGCGGACCGGAGCAGTCCAACCTCACCAGGGCGTTCGTCGTCGGGCCACGCACACTGGAACAGTTCGACGCCCGCGGAATCGCCGACGAACTGGTGGCGACCGGCAGCCGGCTCACGTCGATGCGGCTGTATCGCCGGCTCTGGATCGACTTCGCGCCCATGCCGACCCGATTCCCCTACCAGCTGATCACACCGCAGTACGAGACGGAGGCCGTTCTCCGCGCTCGGGCGATCCGCGCCGGCGTCCGGTTCGCGTGGCGGACGGAGGTCACCGGCCTGTCCCAGGACGACGCCCGGGTCCGGATCACGACGGCGTCCGGCCAGCGGTGGCGGGCGAGCTACCTGGTCGGCGCCGACGGCAGCCACTCGACGGTCCGCGAAGCGGTGGGCGAGGCGTTCCCCGGCAGGGTCGCGGTGCGGTCGATGATGCTCGCCGACGTGCGCTTCACCGCCCCCCCGGACGCGGTCCTGCGCTCCGACGCGAACCGCAGCGGCTTCGCCTTCCACGTGCCCTTCGGCGACGGCTGGCACCGCGTGATCGCCTGGAATCGCGCCGACGACCGCCCGGCCGGTGCACCGCTCGATCCCGAGGATGTGAGCACGATGCTCCGCCGGGTCTTCGGCACCGACTACGGCATGCACGAAACGCGCTGGCTGTCCCGGTTTCGCGCCGATGAACGGCAAGTCGCCCGCTACCGCATCGGCCGCGTGTTCCTGGTCGGCGACGCCGCGCACGTACACACCCCCGCGGGCGCGCAGGGCATGAACACCGGCCTGCAGGACGCCGCCAACCTCGGCTGGCGGCTCGCCGCCGGCCTCCACGGCCACGCCGGGCCAGAAGTACTCGACGGCTACCAGCGCGAACGGCACCCCGTCGCGGCCCGCGTCATCCGCGGCAGCGGCGACCTGATGCGGGCCGCGCTCACGGCATCGCCCTGGCTGCGGGCCCTGCGTCTGGCCAGGCTGGGCGGGTTGTCCGGCCGGTGGCCGGCCCCGAAGCCGGTCGCCGCCGCCGTCGCGGGCATCGGCATCCGCTACCCCGCCCCGCCCGGCGCACATCCAGCCGTCGGCCGCCGCGTTCCCGACCTGCCTCTGACCGGACGGGGACGGCTGTACGCCGCACTGCGCGGCGGCCGGTTCGTCCTCGTCAGCAAGGGGGGACGGCGGGCCGGACGCCACCCCTGGCGCGGCCCGGTCACCGAGGTCGTCTCCGCCACCCGGCTCGAAGCCGACCTTCTGGTCCGGCCCGACGGCCACCTCGCCTGGGCAGCCCCGCCTGATCGGGCCGCCACGACCTAGCCCTGTCCTGCCGATCTTGCCGGGCCCGCGACGCCAGCTACGGCACTCCCCCAGCCGCCAGGCTGGGGGAGCCGCGGGCTGATCCGACAAGATCGACAGGATAGGACAGGACCTAGCAGAAAATCTCCGACTCCGCCCAGTTCGCCAGTGCCGCCGCGCCAAGCACGCCCTGCGGCTCCACCACCAGCCGCAGCGTGCGCACGCCCGCCAGCGGAACGTTCAACGGCACGGCCGCCTCCCGCCCGGCGACCACCTCGGAGCGCCACAGCTCCTCCTCGTCGCCCTCCACGCGGAACACCGCCGCGCCGATGCCGTGCGTCAGATCGTCCAGGCCGACCCGTGCCTCGTAGGCGAGACACGAACGGTTCAGATCGATCGTGACCGACGAACGTGCCTGAACGGTGATCCCGTGCGAGAACGCTTCCCCATTGATGCTCACTTCGTCGCGCTGCCAGATCGGACTGCTGCCCACCAGCCGCACCGCCGGGTCCTCCCCGTTCCCCGTCACGTCGTAGGCCAGCTCCCGTAACTCGAACGGCTCGGCCGGCGGCTCCGGCTCGGGCTCCGGCTCCGGCTCCGCGGGGGACGGCGGCACGGGCGTCGGGGCCGGCTCCGGCTCCGCAGGGGGCGACGGCTCGGGCTCGGGCGCCGGCTCCTCCGGCGAAGGACTCGGCTCGGGCCCGGGCAGCTCCCGGGCCTCAGGCTCCGGCCCGGGAACGGGAACGGGAACGGGAACGGGAACGGGATCAGGCCCCGGGTCGGGCGGCGCGGGCTCCCGCGGCGCCGGATCGGCCGGCCTCTCGTCCGGCGGAGCCACGGCCTGCGGATCGTCGTCCGGCTCACCGCCCATCAACGCGAACGCGAGGGCCGCCGCCACCGCCGTGGCCATCACCCCCGAGGCGATCCCCGCCTTCACCGGGGCGCCGAGCCCCTCGGACGCCGCGCCACCGCCCGCGCCGCCGGCCGCCGCGGCGGAACCGGCCGCCCCGACGCCCGCCGTGCCCATCAGGAACCCGACGCCCTTCGCCGAGGACTCCGCCGCGAACCAGCCGATCACCGCCACCGGCAGCACCACACCGATGTGCGTGTTCAGGTCCTGCACCTCGGACGCCGCCGTCGCGCACTTCGCGCACTCCGCCAGGTGCTTCCGCAGCCCCCGCTCCGCGCGCATCCGCAACCCGCCCCTGGTGTACGCCCCGAGCCGGTCCGCGTACCGGCCGCACTCCCCGCCGTCCCGCAGCGCCCGGCTCACGTGCTCCTGGAGGAACGCCTGCCGCAGCCCCTCCCGCGCCCGGTGCGCGAGCACCGCCGTCGCGTTCGGCGTGAGCCCGAGCAGCGGCGCCACCTCGCGCGGCGACGCCTCTTCCACCGCCGTGTGCCACAGCACCGTCTGCCAGCGCTCCGGCAGGCTGCGGAACGCGCGCACCGCCATCGAACGCTCCGCCGCGCGCATCGCCCGCACGTCCGCGCCCGGATCATGCGCGCCCCCACCAGAACGCACCACCGCGGCGGCCGACACCGCGAACGCCGCGAAGTCCTCCACCAGCTGCTCGCGCCTGGCCGTGCGCGCCCAGTCGGCGGCCACCCGGCGCACCGACGTCAACAGGTAGGCCCGCACGGCCGTTTCCGGGCCCGCGCCCGCGCGCACGGCCTGCAAGGTGGCCGCGAACACCTCGTTCGTCAGGTCGTCGGCCGTGTCCGCGTCCCGGCAGCACGTCCGCGCGTACCGGCGCACGGCGTCCGCATGGCGCCGGTACAGCTCGTCGTACGCCTCGGAATGGCCACGACGCATCCGCTCGACCAGCTCCAGATCCGCGGCCTCCCCCGCCTCCCCGGCCCTGACGCGCTGCCGCGGCACCAAGGACTCGTCGGAGCCGCCGTCCTGCCCCTCAACTCCCATAGACCGAAGCCCTCGTTAGCCCTCGTTAGCCCTCGTTGTACATCGGTGTCAGCGACGAGGGTCAGGCTGCCACACGAATGGCCCACGACCACGGCAGTTCGACCAGAACCACTCGTCCGAGGGGCGCCGAGGGCGCGACGTCACCGCCGCGTCACCGCCGCGTCAACGCCCCCCGGCCCGCAGCCCCTGCAACAGCAGCTGCAACAGGCGGGACTCCGCCGCCGTCTGCCGCGCCGCATCGTCGAACCTCGGCGGCGTCGTGGCTATCACCAGCATCAGATCGGCCACCGTCACGTCCGCCCGCAGCTCCCCCGCCGCACGCGTCCGCTCCACCAGCTCACCGACGACGGAGAGCAACTCCCGTGTCCCGGCCCGCCCGTCCTCGGCCGCCGCCGCACCGCGCTGCTGCGGCACCCGCCCCCACGACCCCGCCGGGTGGCCGCCCGCCGGTGCCTGCTCCGCCAGCAGCTCGGGCGGCAGCAGTCGCCCCGCTCCCGAGGCGGCGGACCGCTCCACGAAACCCGCCAGCGCACTCCACGGCTCACCGTCCCAAGCCAGCGCCTCCAGCGCCCGGTCCGTCAGCCGCCGCGTCTCCTCGGCGGCGATGTGCTGCACCAGCGCCTCCTTGTTCGGAAAACGGCGGTAGACCGTGCCCACACCGACCCGCGCCCGGCGCGCGACTTCCTCCATCGGCGCGCCATAGCCCTGCTCGCCGAACACATCCCGCGCCGCACTCAGCACATGCCGCAGATTGCGCTGCGCATCGACCCGCAAAGACCCCTGCGCTTTTGTCCCGGCACTTCCGGCACTCCCGGCACGCCCTTCGGCATGGCTCCGCTTCACCGAGGAGGGCATATCCGCGCCGTCCCCGGACCCTTTGATCCGCATATTCATTTCCCCCGGTGTTGCGGACGCCCCCCGAAAAGACGCGCCGCTGGTGTCGAGTACGAACATAGTTGAGGGCACTGACAGTGAGAAGGAGCCCGTGTGGCCCGCACCGTGCCCGCCCCGGCGCCCCGTTCGGAGCAGCACGCCGTCCAGCCTGTGGACAAACGGCGTCCCGGAGGTGCCTTATGGACGGGTGACGAAGCAACCCGCGCACATCGTGGTGGCCGGCGGCGGCTACGTCGGTCTGTACACCGCACACCGCCTCCAGCGCAGACTCAGGCGTGAGCTGGGGCGCGGCACCGTCCGGATCACCGTGATCAGCCCCGAGCCGTACATGACCTACCAGCCCTTCCTTCCCGAGGCCGCGGCCGGGTCCATCTCTCCCCGGCACGTTGTCGTCCCCCTCCGCCGCGTGCTCGCCAAGTGCCGTTTCGTGCCAGGCGCGGTCACCGCCGTGGACACCGAAGGGCACACCGTCTCCGTGCGGACGGTGGCCGGCGAGGAAGCCGGTGGCGAACCGCTCCGGATCGCTTACGACGAGTTGGTGCTCGCTCCCGGTTCCATCTCGCGCACGCTCCCCGTCCCCGGTCTGGCGGAGCACGGTATCGGCTTCAAAACCGTCGAGGAGGCCATCGGCCTGCGCAACCACGTCCTCGAACAGCTCGACATCGCCTCGTCCACCCGCGACTCCGCGGTCCGTTCCGCCGCGCTGACCTTCGTTTTCGTCGGTGGCGGCTACGCCGGCGTCGAGGCTCTGGCGGAGCTGGAGGACATGGGACGTTACGCGTGCCGTTACTACCACAACATCCGCCCGGAGGAGCAGAAGTGGATGCTGGTCGAGGCAACGGACCGCATTCTTCCCGAGGTGGGTGAGGAGATGGGCAGATACGCCCAGCGGGAGCTGCGCGGGCGCAACATCGACATACGCCTCGGCACCCGTCTCGAATCCTGCGAGGACCGCACCGCCGTCCTCAGCGACGGCTCCCGGCACCCGGCCCGCACTCTCGTCTGGACCGCCGGCGTGAAGCCGCATCCGGTCCTCGCCGCCTGCGGCGTCCCCCTCGACGACCGGGGCCGGGTCCGCTGCACGACGACCCTGCGCGTCGAGGGCGTCGACCACGTCTGGAGCGCGGGCGACGCCGCGGCCGTGCCCGACCTCACCGCGCCGCCCGCCGACCCGCCGGCCCTGTGCGCCCCCAACGCGCAGCACGCCGTACGCCAGGCCCGCCGCCTCGCCGACAACATCGCGGCCGCCGTCCGCGGCCGCCCGGCCGCCGACTACCGGCACCGCAACGCCGGCTCCGTCGCCTCACTCGGACTGCACAAGGGGGTGGCGCGCATCTACGGCAGAAGACTGAAGGGCTTCCCCGCCTGGCTGCTGCACCGCGCGTATCACCTCAGCCGCGTGCCGACGTTCAATCGAAAGGCGCGCGTACTCGCGGAATGGACCCTTGCGGGATTGTTCAGACGTGAGATCGTCTCACTCGGCTCTCTCGAACATCCACGTGCCGAGTTCGAGCTGGCGGCGGGATCACGGCGCCACCCCGAAGACACATGACCGCGGCCCGGCATGTGACCATGGGTGGGCAGCCGCTCGGCGAAGCGTAGACGCGGAAACACTTACGACGTAACCAGAGACATAGAGACCAGAACGATTCGGATCGGAACGCTGTGAATTTGACGCGCTGGGGTATCCGGCTGCCCGGAACACAGCGGCGCCACGCCGCCGCCACCGATCGCGGCCGGGCCGAGGAGCCCGGCGGCGTGCCGGCGGCCCGCTCGGGCGAACACCAGGAGCCCGCGTCGAGGCGGCCCGCCGGCGGCCGGGGCGTAGACGCGCTCGCGGTGCACGAGCTGCTCGGCCACGTCCAGGCGCCCGTCGCCGTCGTGTGCGGCTCCGACCACCGCGTCGCCTATGTCAACGACGCCTACGCGGCACTCTTCGGCCCGCGAACGCCGGGCGAGCCCGCCCGCGAGGCCCTCACCGAGCTGGTGAGCATCGGCCTGCTGCCCCTCATGGACCAGGTCCAGCGCAGCGGCACCCCGCGCACCCTGAAGTCCCGCAGCGTCCCCTCCGCCGTCCCCGGCGGCGGCCGCGACACCTACTTCACCTTCACCTGCACCCCCGTCGAGCTGGCCGGCGCCGGCGGCAAGCCCGCGCAGCGCGGCGTGCTCGTCTTCGCCGCCGACGTCACCGACCAGGTCGTCGCCGCGGAACGGCTGCGCGAGAGCGAGAGCCAGCAGCGCGCCGCCGCGGTCACCCTCCAGCGCAGCCTGCTGCCGCAGCGCCTGGAGCAGCCGGACGACCTGCGCGTCGCCGCCACTTACCAGCCCGGCGGCCTGGACGCCGCGGTCGGCGGCGACTGGTACGACGTGATCACCCTCGGCGCGGGGCGCACGGCGGTGGTGATCGGCGACGTCATGGGCCGGGGCGTGCGCGCCGCGGCGGTCATGGGCCAGCTGCGCACCGCCGTCCGCGCCTACGCGCGCCTCGACCTCCCGCCGCACGAAGTGCTGCAACTGCTCGACGGGCTGGCCATCGACATCGACTCCACCCAGATCGCGACGTGCCTGTACGCGGTCTACGACCCCAACGAGGGCACGCTCACCCACGCCTCGGCGGGCCACCTGCCCATCTTCATCAGGAACGCCGACGGAACGGTCGACCGGGTCCCGGAGCCCACCGGCCCGCCGCTGGGCACCGGCGGCTGGGTGCACGCCTCCGGCACCGTTCCGTTCGGCCCCGGTTCGACGGCGGTGCTGTGCACCGACGGCCTCGTGGAACGGCGCGACGCGGACATCGACGAAGGGCTCGACGCGCTGGAGCGCGCCATGGGCGGCGCGGCCGACAGCCCGCAGATCCTGTGCGACCGGCTGCTGCGCGCCCTCGGCATCACCGAGGAGCACGACGACGACGTGGCCGTGCTGGTCCTGTCCTGCCCCGAGCGCCACGGAGAGGAGGCCGACTTGTTCCGCGGGGCGGCCCTCGACCTCCTCGGCGGCATCGAGGCGGCCCCGCGGGCACGGGCGTTCGCCGACGGTGTGCTGGCGAGCTGGCGGTTCCCCGAGGAGCTGCGGGAGCTCGGGGTGCTGGCGGCGAGCGAGCTGGTCGCCAACTCGCTGAAGCACGGCCGCGCCCCCATGGGCCTGCGCCTGCGCCGCACCGACCGCCGTCTCATCGTCGAAGTGACGGACGGCGACGAGCATCTGCCCCGCCGCCAGCAGGCCCGGCCGGCCGACGAGGCGGGCCGCGGCATCGCCGTGGTCGCCACCATCGCGGCCGAGTGGGGCGCCCGCCGCCTCCCCGAGGGCGGCAAGGCCGTGTGGGCGGAGTTCGCCCTCCCGGGCTCAAGTTGACGGCCCTGGGCGTGGCGCGTAATGTTGCCCGAGCGCTCTTGAAGAGTGCGCACTCCACTACTGCTTGGAGCCCGCGAGGGTCTATTTCGGCTTGCCCGGAATGGGGTCTCAGGAGCCGGATTTGGAATTCGGCGGGGATTGCTTCTAGAGTGGTGGACACAGCGAAGGGAAGCGCCCGGAGGGTCCTGAGAGGG
>NZ_JAVREV010000031.1:0-29377 GCF_031845565.1 Streptomyces johnsoniae
GCTACCGGCGCCTGTCACCCCGCTACGAGCGTCATCCCCGCAACTACCTGGCCTTTCTCGGTCTCGCCGCAGCCCTGTGCTGCTACAAACGCCTCCGCCGACTCACCACATAGGACACGGTCTAAGTCACCCGACGCAACTCGTCGAAAAGCGTGCTGACATCGTCCACCACGAGTTGACGGGCAGCGCCGTCCCACTCGGGGCGGGCCCAGAACTCCGGCTGCGTCGCCGAAGCAAGGACCACCGACGCGCCGAAGTGGTCCGCCAGCCCGCGCAGGGCGCTCAGGATCGGCGCGAGCAGCCGGTCGGGAAGCGCCTGCACCTCGTCCAGCACGATCACGGACCCGGCCAACCGATGCAGCTTCCGCATCGCGGCCGGGCGGTGGGAGAACAGAGACTGGAACAACTGCACCGTCGTGGTCACCACCACCGGAGCATCCCAGTTCTCCGCCGCCAACCGCGCCCAGGGATCGGCGACTTCTTCCTCCAGGTCGGCGGAGCTGTGATGCTCAAGTACCACCGGGCCGCCGGGCCCGCCCTCGCGTGGGTCCAGCAGATCACGGTAAACGGCGGCGTTCTGCTCGGTGATGCTGATGAACGGGACCGCGAACACGATCCGCCCCATCCGGTGCCGGGCGGCATGGCGGAGCGCGAACCCGGCCGACGCCAGCGTTTTCCCTCCCCCCGTCGGCACATGAAGCACATATAGCCCCGGCTCCTGCTCGGCAGCGGCAAGGGCCTCCTCGTACACCCTGCTGCGGATGGCATCGACCCGCGACGGCTCTCGCCCCTCCAGGAACTCCGCCCGCCGGGTCTCGAAACGAGCACCGAGCACCGCCATATCGGCGTCCACCGCGACGCGCGGCGTTCCGGTCCCGTCAAAGTGGGCAGCGGTGTCGAGGTAGTCGGCGTCCACAAGACAGCTGAACAGCATCCGCACCAGCAGGTCCTTGCCCAGGCCCCGCTCACGAGCGGGCAGCTCCCCCAACCATGCTGGCAGGGCCAGGCGTTGGCGAGGAAAGATCTCGGGAACGAGGGCGGAAACGGCCTGCACGGCCTCCCGGGCGTTCCTGGCGTCGGCGTCTGTCCCGGACCGCACGTTGTCCACGACTTCCGCGACCTTGTCACGCCCGCGGAGACCACCGTGATGCCCGTGCACGACTGCGGCAAGCATCTTGGAGGTGTACTCGCTCGCCAGCCATGCCCCCGCGTCCTTGTGCGGGATACCGACAGGCTTACCGTTGGTCTCCGCGTGCTGGATCAACGCATGCTGCCAGGCACAACATCCCTTGCCAACGTCGTGGACAAGCGCCAGATACCCCGCCAGCTCAGCCGCGCCGAACACACCACCGAAGCGCCGCGCCAACGCGGCTGTCCCCCGCAGGTGCTCAGCCAACCTATGACGAACCCCGGACATCGCACACCGACTGTGCGCGTACAACTCCCTACCGGTCACCTTCACCCCCCGCGTGCGTAACTGTACGACTACGCGGAGCCTCTGGGGCTTCTTTCGAGGGGCTTGCTGATAATCGAGTCGGAGTCGCCGAGGACGGTGTATAGAGCCCGGCGCACGGTGAGGACGCGATGGGCAGGCTCACCGCAGGACCCGCTCGATTCGCGAAATCGGTCGCGCTCCTCGGCGTTCCAGGCAAGCGGCCATCATCCCCCTGTTACTCATCGACGACCTCGCCCCCGCGTTGCAGCGCCCACCCACCCAAGAACTCGGCCGCGTGCCACGACCAGTTACTCACTTACTTGCCGTGACCCTCGGCCGTCCCGGAGGACGGCCGCCATGCTGCTCGTTCCACCGCTCGCAGAGCTGGTCGTTGCGATCCTCGGTCGTCCCGGAGGACGGCCGCCACTGGTGGAGCCAGTACCGCAACGCCCTCACCCCGGAGGTTGCGATCCTCGGTCGTCCCGGAGGACGGCCGCCACCTGGCGCCGCAGACCTACGCCATCGCCCGCGCGGTGGTTGCGATCCTCGGTCGTCCCGGAGGACGGCCGCCACTCGATCGGCGGGCGCTCGCCGCGCTCCACGGAGTTGAGGTTGCGATCCTCGGTCGTCCCGGAGGACGGCCGCCACCCGGGGGGCACCGCCCTGTGGTTGCCAATTCTCACCGTTGCGATCCTCGGTCGTCCCGGAGGACGGCCGCCACGCCTGGTCCAGCAGTCCTACCGAGCCGACGGCATCGTTGCGATCCTCGGTCGTCCCGGAGGACGGCCGCCACCCCATCGCCGCGGGTTCTTGTGCCCAATTGGGCACAAGTTGCGATCCTCGGTCGTCCCGGAGGACGGCCGCCACTTCGCGGCGCACCCCGAGCACGTGCTCGGCAGGATCGTTGCGATCCTCGGTCGTCCCGGAGGACGGCCGCCACCGACGACGGTCGCGCCGCGCTGCTCGGGTCCGGGCTGTTGCGATCCTCGGTCGTCCCGGAGGACGGCCGCCACGCGACCCCGACCCGCTCATCTCCATCACCCTCGACGTTGCGATCCTCGGTCGTCCCGGAGGACGGCCGCCACGGCCTTTGAGCTGAAGTGATAGCACACAGTCGACCGACCATCACCTGCATATTGGCCGACATCACGCCCATCTCCGACATTCAACTTCGGTGCGACCCGCGTGTCGCGTGTGTGCTTGAGGTTCCGAACCACCACGGCCCGGCGCCCAGTTGCTCGGTGTGATTTCGCAGACTCGATGGAACTCTATCTCGGCCGCCCCGCGCTTGAAGGGTCTCAGTCGAGCAGGCCCCAGGCGTCGCCGAAGTCGCGCGCGCCGCCCAGAAGGAAGCCGTGGGGAAGGCACGACGGTTCGAGAGCACGGGTTGTTTCTCCGACTTGCCCCCGGCCGGTCGCGCCACCGGCGCACCGTGCCTGACCAGGCCAGACACCGAGGCGGCGGACGAGTCGGCCTGTACGCCGGGTTCTGTCGCCCCGTGGCCTTGCGGCGTGCGGGGGAGGCGGCCATCCATCTGGGGCCGGTGTTGCCACCGGTCTCGTGCGGTCCACCCGCGGACTCGGGCGGGCAGCCCTCAGTCGTCCGCGCAGGGCCCTTGCGGGCCCCTCTTGACCTTGCTCCGGGTGGGGTTTACCAAGCCGCCCAGGTCACCCTGGGCGCTGGTGGTCTCTTACACCACCGTTTCACCCTTACCGGGTGGCCGTGGCCCCCGGCGGTCTGTTTTCTGTGGCACTTTCCCGTGGGTCGCCCCAGGTAGGTGTTACCTACCACCCTGCCCTGTGGAGCCCGGACGTTCCTCGGCGGGATCGTGGAGATCCCGACGCGACCGCCCGGCCGGCTCGTCCGCCGTGCGGTCCAGTCTACCCGTGGCCAGCACGGAGCCGCACAGGATCAGCACGAACGCGGCCAGGACGGTGCCGGTCAGCGGCTCGCCCAGGAACGTGACGCCCGCCGCGACCGCGACCGCGGGGTTGACGTAGGTGAACACCATCGCGCGGGACGCGCCGGCCTCGCGGATCAGCTCGAAGAACACCAGGAAGCCGAACGCCGTGCAGATCACGCCGAGTCCGGCGAGCGCTGCCAGCACCTCGGCGTCGGGCATGCGCGCGGGCCAGGTGGCCGCCGCGGGGACCGCGTAGCAGGCCGCTGCCACGGCCAGGCAGCCCGCGGTCAGCGGAAGGGTGGGCACGTCGCGCAGGTGGCGGGCCGCGATCAGGGGCGCGGCGGCGTAGCCGAGGGCGGTGAGCAGCACCTCGGTCACGGCCCACGGGCTGCCACCGTTCACCTGCGGTGCGGCCAGGACGGCCACGCCCGCCAGGCCCGCCGCGAGGCCGGTCCAGCGCAGGGCGCCGAGGCGTTCGCGGTCGCCCGTCAGCCGGGCCAGCAGTACGGCGACGATGGGGACGGCGGCGATCAGCAGGCCGGCCATGGAGCTGCTGAGGTGGCGTTCGGCGTCGGACAGCAGCCACCAGGGGCCGATGATCTCGCAGGCGGCGAACGCGAGCAGCGGGCGGCCGTGCCCGCGGAGCGCGCCGAGGCGGGACAGCGCGAACGGGAGCAGCAGCAGCGCACCGGCCGCGGTGCGGGCGAAGACGAGGACGGGGACGGAAACGCCGTCCACCGCCACCTTGATCAACAGGTAGGGGATGCCCCAGATGACGCTCATCAGGGCGAAGAGGAACCAGGCGCGCGGTGACATGCGCACAGCGTCAGCGAACGGAACGGCCGCCGTCTTGAACGCTGTTGCGGTAGGCGCCGGGCGTCACGCCGAGCACGCGGCGGAACCAGCGGGTCAGGTGCGCCTGGTCGGCGAAGCCCACGTCCGCCGCCGCGAGGGCCGGGCTTCGCCCGGCGTCTAGCAGGGCGCGGGCCCGGTTGACGCGGTGCTGGGCGAGCCAGGCGAAGGGCGGCATGCCCGCGCTGTCGCGGAACGCGCGCAGCACCTGGTAACGGGACAGGCCGAGGTCGGCGGCGATCTCGCCGAGAGTGGGCGGGTTCCGCAGCTGGTCGGCGAGCCGGGCGCGCACGGCGCGGGCGACGCGTTCTCCGGCACCCCCGTCGCGCCCGCCGCGCGGCGCGTGCGCGGGCGGCGCGCCCGCGTGGCGGCGCGCCAGGGTGGCGAACGCCCACACCAGTCCGGATTCCGCGGCGTGCCGGTGGCCCGCGGCGGCGGCGCGGTGGGCGCGGGCGAGAGCGGCGGCGAGACCCGGGTCGCGGAGAACGGGTTCGGGGAAGTGCGGGCGCGCGCGGAAGCCTTCGGCGAGCAGGGCGGTCGGCGGGTACAGCACCCGGTAGGCGAAGCCGGTGCCGTCGGCGGGCGCGCCGGTGTGCGGTTCGCCGGGCTCCAGCACGACGACGGTGCCGGGGCCCGCCAGGTGGTGGGCGCCGCGGTAACGGATGGACTCCAGGCCGTCGGTGCACACCCCGACGGCGAACTCCTCGTGCGCGTGCGGCGCGTAACGGTGCTCGGTGAAGCGGGCGGTCATCAGGTCCAGGGGGCGGGCGCCGGTGAGCGCGAGGCGCGTCCAGGTGGCGTGGTCCATGACGGGCAGTGTCCCCTGGCCCCCGGCGGGCTGCCGTACGCTGCTGTCCGTGTGGGTACTGCTGCCGCCGTCCGAGGGGAAGGCCGAGGGAAGCACCGGGGCTCCGGTGGACCTGGGCACGTTGTCGCTGCCAGGGCTGACCGCCGCGCGCGAGCGGATGCTGACGGAGTTGACGGAACTGTGCTCCGGTGACCCGGAGAAGGCGCGCGAGGTGCTGGGCCTGAGCGAGGGGTTGCGCGGGGAGGTCGCGCGCAACGCCGCGCTGCGTGCGGCACCGGCCCGCCCGGCGGGCGAGATCTACACCGGGGTGCTGTTCGACGCGCTCGGCCTCGCCTCGTTGAGCGCCGCGGCCAGGCGCAGGGCGCGGGCGTCGCTGCTGGTGTTCTCCGGGCTGTGGGGCGTGGTGCGCGTCACCGACCGCATCCCGGGCTACCGGTGCCCGGCGGGCGTGCGGCTGCCGGGGACGGGCACGCCCGCCGCGTTCTGGCGCGGGCCGCTGGCCGAGGTGCTGCCCGCGGAGGCCGGACGGGGCCCCATCCTGGACCTGCGGTCCGCGGCGTACGCGGCGATGTGGCGGCCCGACGCGGACACCGCCCGCCGAACGGTCACGGTGCGCGTCCTCCTCTCACGCATCGTGAACGGGACGGAGCAGCGGTCAGTGGTCAGCCATTTCAACAAGGCGACCAAGGGGCAGTTGCTGCGTTCGCTGCTGGAGGCGGGCCCGCTCCCCCGCACACCGGCCAAGCTGACCGGCGCGCTGCGCGACCTGGGGTGGCGCGTGGAGGAAAGCGCGCCGGGGCGGCTCGACGTGGTCATCACCGACGTCGCCCCGTGATCGCCCATGTCGGGCCATCACCAGCTTTCCTCTCCCCGCGCCAGGTCCCGGTGCACCGGCTGCAACCCCTCCGGCAGGTCCTCCAAGGTGCACCAGCGCGCCTCCAGGATCTCCATCGGGTCGAGCCGCAACGTGCCGCCGGTCAACTCCGCCTCGTAGGCGACCTCCAGCCGGAGCCGGTAGCCGCTGCGCAGCCGGACCAGCCGCCCGGGAACGACCTCCAGGCCCGTCTCCTCCCTGACTTCGCGCACGACCGTCTGCCGGAAGTCCTCGCCCTTGACGGCGAAACCGGTGGGGAACCCCCACTGCCGCCCCTCGGGCCACAGCCGGTGGCGCAGGAGGAGCATCCGCCCCTCCCCGTCCCTGACCACGCCGGTCACCCCGACCATGAACTTCGCGTGCGCCAGCCAGAGCACCCGCCACTGAACGGGGCCGCGGATCATCCGCCACAGGCGGGCGACAAGTCGCTTCACGAAGTGCTTCCTTCTGCTTCCGGGGCGTCAACGTCCTCATCATGAACGGTGTGGCCGCATCAGCCCGCGCGCCCCGGCCGCTGTCCGCACGGCACGCGAGCCTCAGCCCGGCGGGCCGGTCACGGAATCCGCCGGGGATCGACCATCCGGGCGGCCCACAGCACCGTGGCCCTGGCGACGGTCAACGAGTTGCCGCCGCCGAAGAGGAGGCGCTTGCCGCCGCCGGCGAGCGCGGTCATGTCCTCGACGACGAACGGCCGCCCGCCAATCATCACCTGGTCGCCCCTGCGCACGGTACCCGCGTCTATCTCCACGGACACGACGACACCGACCTGGCCCTGTGGCGGCCTCACCGGACCACCGCCGACACCGCCGGTAAACGTTAAACGGTTCATCTGTCCCCCTTGAGGGTGAAAACGAGACTCTTCCCGGTGGTAGTCCGTTCCGTGCGCCAGTGGGCGGCCAGCACACCGAGGAGTTCGAGCCCGCGCCCGCCCTCATCCAGCGCGTCGGCCATCCGCGCCGCGGGCAACGCGCTTCCTCCGTCGTGCACTTCGACCTGCACGCTTCCGTCGGCGAGCGAGGGCGAGTGGCACAGCACGTAGAAGTCGGCGCCGTTCGAATGAAGGACGGCATTGGTGGCCAGCTCCGACACCAGGAGTGCCACCACACCGGAGTCGATCCACGGGAACGGGGAGTACGCCTCCACCGCTGTCCGCCTGGCCTGCGCCACGGCCCGTGGCTCACACCGGTACCGTCCGACGGCGAGAACGTGCCCGCGCTCATGCATCACCGCTCCTCCACGACCGCGCGCGATCAAGGACTACGCACGGCACACGACTTGCGCCGCAGCGTGCACACCCGGAGTGTGATGCGTAACCACGTGCGTACGCAAGTCTGTCCGCGCGGATTCCTCCGAACGTGGTTTGGCAAGATTGGCCGAGCCGCTACGCTTCCGGTGTCAGGACCCGTTCATCCGCCCGTCGGGAGGCAGTTGTGTCGGCGAGCGTCAACACCAACGCGCTCCAAATCCTCCGCGACCTCGGCAACGAGCTGCGCAACGTCCGCCTCGCCGCCGGCTTCGCCTCGCAGGTGCTCGCGGCGAAGAAGCTGAAGTGCTCACAGAACAAGGTCAGCTACATCGAACGCGGCAAGCGCTGGCCGGACGACGCCCTCCTCCGCCGGATGTTCGACCTGTACGGCGTCGAGGAGCCGAAGCGGGCCGAGATCAAGGCACTGATCCGGGCGGGGAAGTCCATCAGGAAGTCATGGTGGGAGGCGAGCGAGTACCGGGAGGTCTTCAGCGGGGCGAGCATGCAGCTGTTCCCGCTGGAGGACGCGGCAGAGCGGTCGTTGACCCACTCCGGGACCTACATCCCCGGCCTGCTCCAGACCAGGGCCTACACGACGGCTCTCGTTTCATTCGGCCAAAAGGATGAGAGCGCAAGGCATCGCGAGATTTTCATCGATACGCGGATGAAGCGTCAGGACGTTCTCACACGCCAGCGCCCCCTGATCCTCCATGCGACGTTTCTGGAAGCCGCCCTGCGGGCCGTGGTCGGTGGCCCGGAGGTCATGCGGGAGCAACTTGCGCAAATGCGATCGGCGGCGCGCCGCCCCAACATCACCTTGCGGGTGATCCCGTTCGCAGCGGGAGGTCCCGCAACCTTGGGCGCGCCATTCACGTTGCTCGACTTCCCTGGCCCGGCGGACAATCGGAGTGTCGCCATCCGCGAGACCTCACATTCGGACGAGATCATGGAGGAGGTGGCCACGGTTCGGGCCATGCGCCGGAGATTCGCCGACCTCACGAAACATGCCCACAGCCCTGAGGGCACCGTCCACCTCATCGAAGAGATCGAGAAGGAGCTGTCATGAACGAGAAGAACGACCTCTATTCCGCACCGCTCGACGGCGAGTGGATCAAATCAAGCCGCAGCACCACCAACGGCGATGCCTGCGTGCGGTTGATGAAGATCACCGGCGGCGTCGCCATAGACGACTCCAAGTCCCCCCACCGCGAACCACTCCGCTACACCCCCACCGAACTCGCCGCCTTCATCCAGGCCGCCAAAGCAGGCGAGTTCGACCACCTCATCGACGACACCGAGAACTAGGGACATCCTGTGCACGACGATGAAGACACCCTCTACTCCGCACCGCTCGACGGCGAGTGGATCAAATCAAGCCGCAGCACCACCAACGGCGATGCCTGCGTGCGGTTGATGAAGATCACCGGCGGCGTCGCCATAGACGACTCCAAGTCCCCCCACCGCGAACCACTCCGCTACACCCCCACCGAACTCGCCGCCTTCATCCAGGCCGCCAAAGCAGGCGAGTTCGACCACCTCATCGACAGCTGACGCAGGCCCGGGCGCCTTTACGGGCCGGGGTCTCCGGCGGCCTGGGCCGCCGCCGCCACCTCGGCCCGTCTCGCCTCTGCCGCCTGGCCCGTGAAGGTGGCGAGCAGCCGAAGTGCCTCGCTCCGGTGTTCCCTTGCCTCGTGCGCGGTCCCCTGCCGGGTCAGTGCCGTGGCGAGATGAGCCAACGAAAGTGCCAGTGACCAGGAGTCGTCCTTGCTGCGGAACGCGGCGGCTGCCTGTCGGTGAAAGGCCACCGCGTCCTCCGTTCGTCCGAGGAACAGATACGTCTCGCCTGTCGCGTCCCAGGCGCTCGCCTGGAGATCGGAGCGGCCCACGCGCTGGAACAGGACCGCGGTCTGCTGAAGGAGGTCCAGCGCTTCGGAACCGCGTCTGCGGGCCAGGGCGACCCGTCCCAACTCCAGGAGCGCAAGCGCCTGGAATAATGTGCCGTCGGCCTCGCCCGAAAGGGCCAGCGCCCGTTCCGCCGTCTCTTCGGCCAGCGCGTACCGCCGCAGACGCCGGTGGACGGCGGCGAGCAGAGTCAGAGCTTCGGCCCACTCCAGCTGTTCCCCCTCGTCGGCAAGCAGATCAGCCGATCGCTCAAGCAGCGTTTCCGCCCGGTCGAGGTCGTCGCGCTCCAGGTGCGCCCAGCCGAGGTTGCGGGTGAAGGCACCGACGTAGACAGGCTCGTTGAGCTCGTGCGCCCCTTCCAGCGCCTGTTCGAAGCAGATTGCCGCCTCGTCCGTGCGGTGGGCGAGCATATGGGTCACCCCCAGGCCGTTGGCGGCTCGCACGCGGCCGAACGAGTCGCCCAGTTCCCCGAAGGCTATGAGCGCGGCGTCGAAATGCTCTGTGGCCTCGGCCAGTTGGTAGAGATGCCGATAGGCAATGCCCAGGTTGTCGAGGGTAACCGCCTCTCCGTACCTGTCCCCTGCCCGGCGGGCCGAGGCAAGCGCCACCTGCTGGGCGGGCAGCCACGTGCCGGCCAGCTCACGGTCCGCGATGATCATTGTCAGGACGGCGGGGAGCTGCCAGGCGATACGTTCCATACCTGTCGCGCTCGCGGTGCTGACAGCGGCGATGAGGTTATCGCGTTCGGTCTCGTACCAGGCGATGGCGGCCTTGCCGTCAGCAAAGGCGGCGGGCACCACGCCGTCGTCCAGGGATTCGAGGGTCACCGGAAGCGTGTAAGAGTTCGAGCCCGCCCGCGCTGCCGCAGCGGCGGAGTGCACGTACCAGCCGAGGACTCGTCCCAGAGCCGCGTGCCGTGCCTCCGCCGGCTCCTCGCGCCGTGCCTGCTCGGCAGCGAAGGCACGCAGCAGGTCGTGGAACTGGTAACGGTCGTGACCGCACTCCTCCAGCAGGTGCGCGCCGGCCAGGGTGTCGAGGTGGCGCCGGGCGCGAACCGGGGTGGCACGGAGCAGCGCGGCTGCGGCCTCCACTCGGAAATCGGGTCCCGGATGCAGTCCGAGCAGGCGGAAGCAGCGAGCCACCTGCGGGGCGAGCGCGCGGTAGGACCAGCCGAACACCGTACGCACCGCGTCCGCTTCGTCGTCATCCGACCCGCCGGTCGCGGACAGCGCATCCCAAAGTCCGGACTCGTCCCGCAGTTCCGCGATCAGATCGCGCAACGCCATGTGCGGTCGCCCGGCGGCTCGTTCGGCCACGATCCGGAGGGCCAGCGGCAGTCCGGCGCACAGACGCGCCAACTCGGCCAGCTCTGCTTCATCGTCCTCGGGGCGGTACGCGGCCATGACGGTGCGCATCAACCGGATGGATTCGTCCTGCGAAAGGGTCTCCACACTCACACGGTGTGCCCCCTCCCGTGCCACCAAACCCGACATGCGGGTACGGCTCGTGACGGCCACCAGACAATGGGCGGAGCCCGGCAGAAGCGGCCGGATGGAAGCCGCCGTCGCAGCATTGTCCAGCAGTAGGAGCACCCGACGCCCAGCCGTCACAGAACGGAACAACTCCGCTCGTGGCTCCTCACCCACAGGAATCTGTTCTACCGGCACGTCCAACGCGCGCAGGAAACGTCCGAGAACCTCCCCGGCGGCCACCGGCGGAACGGGATCATATCCGTGGAGATTGACATATAACTGGCCATCGGGAAACCGGTCCTTGATGCGGTGTGCCCAGCTCACCGCAAGCGACGTCTTGCCTGCCCCGGCCGTTCCGACGACGGCAATGATGCGCATGGCCGCTGCGCTCCGATGCGCACTGGATTCGGCTCCCGCAAGTGTGTCCAGGGATCGTAACTCGGCGACCCGGTTGACAAAACCGGCCACGGGACTGGGGAGCTGCGCCGGGCGCACCCTCGGCGCGAATGCCGAGGCATGGAAATGCACACCACCGCTGACCTGGCCGGTCTGCACGACGTTACCCGCCAGACCCGGCAGTTCGTTGCGAATGCCACCAGGAGGGTCGCATTCCGCTTCCTGATCTTGACAACTCTGGCTCTCCGCCACGTATCCTCCTGTCACATGCCCACCAGCGCCAGACGGACGTACCCAGGGACGGATACACCGAACCCAGGCGTTTTATCCCTGGGTGTCCAACCAGCCAGATCCGACTGGCCAGATCCACACGCTGCACTTTCCCTCATTTGTCTCACCACACTCCGCAAAGTCGCCCGGGCAGTACGATCGTCAGAGGCCAGGGGCACCTTCCCCCTGCGGCGTGATTCGCGAGTCCGGAGAATGAGTGGTGATCATGAAGGTTGCATTCGTGGGCGGTTCCACCGGCCAGGGCGGTTCGCCACGTCTATACCGCGACGAGGTGAGCGGCGACTTCATCGTGCAAGGCTATGTGATCAACGATCCGGTCGATCTCGCGCAGATGAATGTTCCTGACGGGGAAACCGTCGTGCGGGTGCCGGCTTCTCTGTTCGCCCATCTACCGAAGGATTTGTTGGATGGAGTCTCTTGACTCGGCGGGCTGGGCCAGGATGTTCAACTCGTGCCGGGAATCGGCATGTCACCTGGAGATGCGCGACCACTACGCGGTGGCCGAGGAAGAGGCCGACATCGCCAAGTGGCGGGCCGGGGACTGGGGACCCGAGCAGGATGCGGCGAGCAAGGCGGGTTGGCTCGATCTGATGCGGGCCACCTCGGCACGCGGGGTGCGGCTCCGCCGGGCCCGTATCGTCTCCGAACCGGTCACCGAATACATCCGTTTCGAGCACGAGGGCACCCCGCAGAACGTCGCAGCCGGTGAAGAGGTGCGCTGGCTGCCGCGCAGCAGGGCATCGGGGCTGGCTCTGCCCGGTAACGACTGCTGGATCTTCGACAGGACGACGGTCCTGTTCAACCACTTCACCGGGGACGGCGGCTGGGTCGGTAACGAACTGACCACAGATCCGCGTGTCGCTCTGCTGTGCGCCGAGGCGTTCGAGTCGGTCTGGGAGCTCGGCATCCCCCACGACACCTACGTGCCGCGGTGACCAACCGCCGGGAGACCGATGAACCCAGGACGATGTCGACCGGCCTGCGTATCGCAGTGATCTCCTCAGGACCCGAGGAGTTCTCCACCATCCATGCGGCGTGCACCGATGCGGGCCACGTGCCGGTCGCCTACTTCTACGGCCGCTCGCTCCGCCCGGGCGGCCCGCTCCTCGACGGCGCGGGACAGACGGCGGCTTCGATTCTCCCGGCCGTTCCGGCGAAGACGGACCTGCTCCTTCCGGGAAGCATGAGCGGTCTCGCTCTCGCCTTGGCGGGCTACCGGCCCGACCTGCTGGTCGTCTTCGGCTTCGCCTGGCGGCTCCCGCCGCACGTGCTGGCGATCCCGCGGCTCGGAGCGCTCAACATCCATGTCTCCATGCTGCCGAAGTACCGCGGCCCGGCGCCCCTGCTGTGGGCGATCCGCAACGGTGACCCAACGGGCGGGATCACCGTGCACTGGATGGACGAGGACTTCGACACCGGGAACATTCTCGCCCAGCGGGACGGTATCCCGCTCGCCGACGACATCAGCTGGGCGTCCTACTGCACCGATGCCATGCCCGTTGTCCATGGGCTGCTGCGCACCGCCCTTGAGCGAGCGGCGGCCGGCGAGGCCGGCGAGCCGCAGGACGAACGCAGGGCCACGTACGCGGGGTTCATGGAGGCCGCGTTCTCCCGCGTTCAGTGGTCCGACAACGCGCGCACGATTCACGACCAGGTGCGGACGCACCGCTTCATGCGCACGCCCGACGGGCCGGTCGCCCGGCTCGGCGACACCTGGCTGCGGCTGATCCGCACCAGTCTCGAACCGGCCGTCGGTGGGACGCGGGTCACCTGCGGTGACGGTAAGCCGCTGTGGATCACCGAGTCCGAGCCAGTGGAACGGGGCGGCGTCCGCTGCTAGCGCAGGTGCGCCGTGTCGTTGAAACGGCGCACGCTGGCGTTTCCGTCGGGCCAGTAGGCCACTTCCGACAGGGCGGCGGGGCTCAGCTCCATCCGGAACATGGCCTGCGGGGGCGCCCCGAGGGCCAGCCGCAGCAGGGTCTTGACCGGCGTGACGTGGGTGACGGCGAGGATGGTGCGGCCCGGGTTGCGGGCGATGGTCTTGTCGCGCGCCAGGGCGACGCGGCGGGCGACCGCGGTGAAGCTCTCGCCGCCGCCGGTCGGCTTCGCCCCGGGGTTCGCCAGCCAGGCCGCGAGGTCGTCGGGGTGGCGCTGCTGTACCTCGGCGAACGTGAGCCCCTCCCAGGCGCCGAAGTCGGCTTCGGTGAGGCCCGGTTCGTAGCGAACGGGCAGGCCGAGGCGCGCCGCGACCACCTCGGCGGTGGTGCGGCAGCGGGTCAGCGGCGAGCTGACGACGGCCTGCACGCCGCCGGCCGCGGCGAGCGCCTCGGCGGCGGCCTCGGCCTGCGCGAGGCCGGCCGGTGACAGGTCGGGGTCGTCGCCGCCGCTGCCGGAGAACCGCTTCTGCGCGGTGAGCGGCGTCTCGCCGTGCCGCAGCAGCAGGAACGTGGTCGGGGTGCCGACCGCGTCGCCCCAGCCCGTCGACGGCGGCGCGGGATCGGGGGAGGGGTCGGCCTCGGGGGCGGAGGGCGCCGGGGCGGGCGGCACGGCCTGCGGCCGCGGCCGCCAGGGCTCGCCGCGCCGCCCGGCGTCCATCGCCTCGTTGGCGAGCCGGTCGGCGTGCTTGTTCCGTTCGCGGGGAATCCACTCGTACCGGACGGCGCCGGACGGGAACACCCGTCCGGCCTCCATGGCGAGCGGGCGCATGTCCGGGTGCTTGATCTTCCAGCGGCCCGACATCTGCTCGACGACCAGCTTGGAGTCCATCCGCACGCGCACCGCGGCCCCGGGGTCGACGTCGTGGGCCGCGCGCAGCCCGGCGATCAAGCCGCGGTACTCCGCAACGTTGTTGGTGGCGGTGCCGATGAACTCCGCGGTCTCGGCCAGCACCTGCCCGGTCGCGGCGTCGCGCACGACGGCGCCGTAACCGGCCGGGCCCGGATTGCCCCGGGAGCCGCCATCGGCCTCGACGATGAACTCGCCCATCACAGCCCGGACTTGGGGGTGCGGACGAGGATACGGCGGCAGTTCTCGCAGCGCACCACGGCGTCGGGGGCGGCGGCCCGCACCTCGTTCACCTCGGTGATGTTCAGCTCAAGGCGGCAGCCCTCGCAGCGCCGCTGGTAGAGCTGGGCGGCGCCGACGCCGCCCTGCTGCTCGCGCAGCTTCTCGTACAGCTTCAGCAGGTCGGCGGGAATGGCGGTGGCGGCCTCGGCGCGCTCGGTGCGGACCGAATCCGCCTCGGCGTCGATCTCCCGGAGCGCGGCGTCGCGGCGGGCCGCCGCGTCGGCCGCCTTGGTCTCCAAGCCCTCAAGCGCGGCGGACAGTTCCTTGGCCCGGGCCTGGGCGGCCTCGTGGCGCTCCATGATCTCCAGAACGATCGTCTCCAGGTCGTCCTGGCGCCTGGCCAGCGAGGTGATCTCGCTCTGGAGGCTCTCCAGGTCCTTGGGGCTGGTCACCTTGCCCGAGTCCAGGCGCTGCTGGTCGCGGGCGGCGCGCTGCCTGACCTGGTCGACGTCCTGCTCGGCCTTGGTCTGTTCCCTGGCGGTGTCGCTCTCCTCGGTCTGTGCGGCGACCAGCAGGTCGCGCTGCTGCGCCAGCTCGGCGTCCAGCGAGCGGATCTCGGCGTGCTCCGGCAGCTTGTCACGCCGGTGCGCGAGCTGGGTGAGCCGGACGTCGAGGGCCTGGACGTCGAGCAGGCGGATCTGATCGGCGGGGGCGGCGTTCAGTTGGGGGCTCCTTCGCTCGCACGCGGGGCGGTGTGGTGGGTGGTCCAGGGGTCGGTGACCCGGCGGGACACGTGGGTGCGCAGGCCCCAGCCGTGCCGTTCGGAAACGGCGTCGAGCTGGGCCGCCGCCTGCTCGCACCAGGGCCATTCCGTCGCCCAGTGCGCGGCGTCCACCAGGGCGAGCGGGGAGTGCTCGCGCGCCTCGGAGGCGGGGTGGTGCCGCAGGTCGGCGGTGAGGTAGGCATCGACGCCCGCCGCACGTACTTCGGCGAACAGACTGTCGCCAGAGCCGCCGCAGACGGCCACGGTGCGCACGGTCCTGTCCGGGTCGCCCGCGGCCCGCACGCCCTGCGCGGCGGCGGGCAGCCGCTCCGCGGCAAGCGCCGCGAACTCCCGCAGGCTGAGCGGCCGGTCGAGCGCGCAGAGGCGCCCGAGGCCCCGGCGGCCGGACGGATCGTCCGGGTCGGGAACGAGGGGCCCGGTGACGCGCAGGCCGAGCGCGGCGGCCAGGGCGTCGGAAACGCCGGGGTCGGCGCGGTCGGCGTTGGTGTGCGCGACGTACAGCGCGACTCCGTTGCGGATGAGGGTGTGCACGACGCGGCCCTTGAACGTGTCGGCCGCGACCGAGGTGGTGCCGCGCAGGTAGAGGGGGTGGTGCGTGACGAGCAGCCCGGCGCCGAGCGCGACGGCTTCGTCCGCGACTTCCCGCACCGGGTCGACGGCGAACAGCACCCGGTCCACCCCGGCTCCGGGGTCACCGCACACCGGCCCGACCGCGTCCCAGTCCTCGGCCCGCGCGCGGGGCCATAGGGTGTCGAGGGCGTTGATCACGTCGGAGAGTACGGGCACGGGGCCCAGGCTACCTGCCCGGAAGGGCCCCGGGAGCGGTGCCGGCGGAGTTGGACTCCACCGGCACCGCAGACCCCGGTTGATCTTGTGAATCCGGCAGCGGTCACCCTTATGTATGAAGCCGGGCAACGTCAGTTGTCCGGTGCGGAGTGCGAATCTAGCGTCCTCGCTGGAGGTGAGCGACATATGACGGCCCGACCGGCGTTACTGCCCGTGCCGCTGACGATCGCGGCCGGAGGTGCCTACGCGGCCCGGCTGATCGCCGGCTACGGCGACGGCGGATGGTGCCCGGAGCGCTGGACGCTGGACGGCCCCGAGCCCTATGCGGTGCGGCTGCCCGGCGCGCAGCCGGAGGAGGCGGACACCCCGCTCCAGCCGCTCGCCGACGGGCGGGTCCTCATCGCCCGCCGCGCGGACGGCCGTTACCACTTCACCCTGCTCTACCCCTCCACGCCAGACACCGGTGAACTGTCCCTGGGCGCCGTCGAGTGCGAACGGCTGACGCTGCTGCCGCCGCCCCCCGGCGGGAGCCGGGTGTACGCGCTCGCGCCCCGCGAGGACGCGACGGCGCTGTGGCTGGTGTGCGGCGGGGCGTTCGGGCCCGAGCTGGTGACGGTGCTCGCGGGGCAGTGCGCGGGCGGCGCGTGGCTGGACCAGGAGGGGCGGCTGCTCGCGCTGGACCGCACCGACGACGCCGGTTGCACGCGCACGGTGACCGTCGACGTGGAGCACGGCGGCGAGCCGTCCGAGCTGCTGCGCATCGCCGAGGACAGCAACGACCGGCTGCTGCTCGCCGATCCGGACAGCGGGCTGCTGCTGGTGTCCTCCGACGCGCCCGGCACGGAGCGCATCGGGTGGGGGGTGCTGGGCAGCCACCGGCCGGTGCGCTTCCCCGAGGCGCTGCACCCGGAGGGGGTGCGGGTGACGCCGTTCGCGATGCAGCCGGGCCAGGTGCTGCTGCCGGAGAAGTGCGCGGTGGCGCTGCGGATGACGACGAACGTGGCGGACTGGGTCGCGGTGTGGCGCCCGCAGCAGCGTGAGCTCCAGCACTTGGGCGTGCCGGACGGGTGGCTGGCCGGGTCGGGGCTTTGGACGGTGGACGGGCAGCTGCTGCTGCCGTACGCGGCGGAGCACACGCCGTGCGGCCTGGCCAGGATCGACGTGCCCGTGCTGCCGCCCGCGGAGCCGGGCCAGCCGGCCGGAACGCCGGAGCCCACCGCGCAGGAACCGCCGGCCGGGACCGGCGAGATGCCCGAAATGCCCGATCTGCCGGAACGGGACGCGGCGCCGGAACCGGAGACGCCGCCGGAACGGGCCGCGCCGCCAGAACGGGACGCGTCGCCGGGACCGGAGACGCCGCAGGAGCCGCGGGACGAGGTGCGGGACGAGCCGCGGGACAAGGTGCGGGACAAGGTGCGGGAGGCGGGTGCGGTGGCGCCGCCCGTGCCGCCACCGGTCGCGGTGGCCAAGCCCGTTCCGCTTCAGCAGGCGCCGCTGGCCAAGCCCGGCTGACCCGTGGCGGCCGACCCCGCCGCGCCGCGTTCGAACGTATGGTGCAGCATGGAGTGACCCAGGGGACCACAGGGGGACGAATGGGCGAGGACGTCTTCGCCGCCTTCGAGGCCGCGAAGGGCTTCATGCCGGCGGACGAGGGCCGTGCGCTGCACGCGGCGGCGGCCGAGGCCGCCGCCGCGCTGCGCCTGCCCCTGCTGGAGATCGGCAGCTACTGCGGCCGTTCGACACTGCTGCTCGCCGACGCCGCCCGCCGGGCGGGCACCGTCGCGGTCACGGTGGACCACCACCGCGGCAGCGAGGAGCAGCAGCCGGGGCAGGAGTTCCACGACCCCGAGCTGGCCGACCCGAGCGCCCCCGGCCGCATGGACACGCTGCCGCACTTCCGGCGAACGCTGGCGGACGCGGGTCTTGAGGAGTACGTCGTCGCTGTCGTCGGGGGGTCGCCGCAGGCCGCGGCGGCACTCGGCGGGGGCGGCGGCGGGCGCTTCGCGCTGGTCTTCATCGACGGCGGCCACACCGACACCCACGCGCGTGCGGACTACGAGAGCTGGGTGCCGCGGCTGGCCGCGGGCGGGCTGCTGGTCATCCACGACGTGTTCCCCGACCCGGCCGACGGCGGGCAGGCGCCGTACCGTATCTGGCGACGCGCGGTGTCGTCCGGGCGGTTCGCCGAGGTGTCCGCGTGCCGGTCGCTGCGCGTCCTGAGACGGACGGCGGCCGACGCCGCGGATGGCTGACCGGTGCTCACAGGTCACGGTGACATCACAAGCGTGTCGCGTGGGAAACAGTACGCCCACCCACGGGGACCGGCCGGGCCGCCATCCGTACGATGGGGCCTTCCGGTGTCTGACCAGACCATGACGACGAGAACGACGAAGGATCTGACGTGAACAACCGCTCGCTCTCCCGAGGCGATGCAGCAGTGATCGGAGCAGCGGTCCTGCTCTTCATCTTCTCTTTCCTCGACATCCGCAAGATCGACGCCGGTGACTACGGCAGCGAGAGCTTCAACGGCTGGGATTCCACCTTTTTTCCGGTGCTGCCCTCCATGTTCCTCGCTGGGGTCATCGGCGCCGGTCTCATCGTCGGCTCGAAGTTCCTGCCCCAGCCGGACCGCGAGTTCCTCGGGCTGAAGCTGAACCAGTGGGGCATCGCGCTGTCGGTCACGTCCGTCTGGGCCGCGCTCTGGACGTTCATCGGTGGCCCGGAGGGCTACGACGCCGGCATCGGGCTGATCCTCGGCTTCTTCGCCGCGCTGCTGCTCGCGGGTGCCGCCGCGGCGACGCCGATGATCCCCGCGCTCCAGCTGCCGCTGACCGGCGGCCCGAAGCCCCCCGCGGCGCAGCAGCCGTACGGCGGTCAGCCGGGCTACGGCTACCCCGGTGGCGGCCAGCCCTCGTACGGCGGTCAGCCGGGCCAGCCCGGCCAGCCCGGGCAGCCGGGTCAGCCGGGTCAGCCGGGTCCTGGCCAGCCGGGCATGTCGCACCAGCCGACGCAGGCCGTGCCCGCGGCGCAGGGCGGCGCGGACCCGAACTTCCAGCCGTTCTGGTTCGCGGTGCCCGCCGCGCGCCCGCTGTACGGCGAGGACGGTTCGCCGACTCCGGTGGCCGAGCTGGCGCCCGGCACCTGGTACCTGGCGGTCGAGCAGCGGGGCCAGGCCCTGGTGGCGCAGACCCAGGACGGGCGCCGCGGCGTGCTCCAGGACACCGCGGGGATTCAGCGCGGCTGATTCCGTCTTCCGGCTCGCGGCCCGGTCCGGCAGCTCAGGCTGCGGGGCCGGGCCGTGGCCGTTCTGGCTGTTCCCGGCCCGGGTTACCGGCTCAGGTGCCCGCGCGGCAGCAGTCGGGGGCGAGGCCGCGGGGCAGCCGCTCGCCGCCGAAGACGGCGCGGGTGGCCTCGTCGCCGGTGAGGGCGGCCACGGCGAGGAGCACGGCGCCCGCGGTCCAGGTCGTCAGTTCGGCGGGCCAGAGCGCGTCGTCCGGGTAGACGTAGCCGGTCCAGTACATGCCGTCGCCGTCGCGCAGGTGGCTCATCGAACGCAGCACGCCGACGGCGCGGGCGGGCTGGCCGGCTGTCCACAGGGCGAGGGCGAGTTCCGCGGTCTCGCCGCCGGTGACCCAGGGGTTGTCCAGGACACAGCGGACGCCGAGCCCGGGGACGACGAAGTCGTCCCAGTGCCGGGCCAGCCGCTTGGCCGCGGCCGAGCCGCGCACCGCGCCGGCCAGTACCGGGTAGTACCAGTCCATGGAGTAGCGGGACTTGTCGAGGAACCGCTCCGGGTGGCCGCGCACGGCGTGCCCGAGGCGGCCGGCCGCCAGCTCCCAGTCGGGCCGGTGGGCGCCGTCCAGTGCGGCGAGCGCGAGGGCGCAGCGCAGGGCGTGGTAGCCGGAGGCGGAGCCGGTGAGGAGGGCCTCGGACACGGCGCTGCCGTCCGGGTCGCGGCGCCAGCCGAGCTGGCCGCCGTCCTGCTGGAGGGCGAGCACGAATTCGGTGGCGGCGTGGACGACGGGCCACATGCGGCGGCGGAAGGGCTCGTCGCGGGTGGTGAGGTAGTGGTGGAGCACGCCGACGGCCGGGTAGGCGCAGAAGTTGCTCTCCTTCGCCAGGTCGGTGGGGCGTGCGGCGTCGCCGTCGGCGTAGGCCGCGTACCAGGAGCCGTCGGGGTTCTGGTGGCGGGCGAGCCAGTCGTAGGCGGCGGCGGCGCGTTCGTGCTCGCCCGCGGTGTCCAGGGCCATGGCGGCCTCGACGTGGTCCCAGGTGTCGAGGTGGTGGCCGCGGTACCAGGGGATGGCGCCGTCGGGGCGCTGGACGGCGGCGATGCCCGCGGCGGTGGCGGCGGCCTCGGTCGCGGTGAGGACGCCGGGCAGGGCGAGGCGCCCGGTGCGTTCCGGGCTGGTCACGCCGAGGCCGTGCGGGGCTTGGTGGCGTAGGCGACGAAGCTCTTGCCGAGCAGCGGGTTGAGGGCGCTCTCCGCGGCGCGGGTGGCGAGCGGCCGTTTCATGAGGTCCCAGACGAGCAGCTTGTGGTAGGCGCGAACGGGCCAGGCGGTGTCGTTGTCGACGCCGAGCGCGCATTTGAGCCACCAGTAGGGGGCGTGGAGCGCGTGCGCGTGGTGGCTGCCGTAGGGGCGCAGGCCGGCCTCGCGCAGCCGGCCGAGGAGCTGGTCGGCGCGGTAGATGCGGATATGGCCGCCCTCGACCTCGTGGTAGGCGTCGGACAGGGCCCAGCAGACGCGTTCCGGGCCGTGGCGTGGCACGGTGACGGCGATGCGCCCGCCGGGGCGCAGCACGCGGACGGCCTCGGCGAGCAGCCCCTTGTCGTCGGGTATGTGCTCCATGACCTCGGAGACGATCAGGGCGTCGAAGGTGTGGTCGGGGAACGGCAGGGCGAGGGCGTCGCCCTCGACGGCCGCGGCGGCTGAGCCGGCCGGGGCCTCGCCCGCCTCGCGCATGGCGGCGAGCCAGCCGGCGGTGGTGCGGACCTCGTCGCGGTCGCGGTCCAGGGCGACGACGCGGGCGCCGCGCCGGTAGCACTCGAAGGCGTGCCGTCCCGCGCCGCAGCCCAGATCGAGGACGCGGTCCCCCGGGGCGAGGGGGAAGCGGGTGAAGTCCACGGTGAGCACGCGGGTCAGCTCCTTCGTTCGTGCCGTGCGGTATGTGCGCCACGTGCGGGGCCCGGCCGTCAGCCGCGGCGGGCGGCCAGGGCGGCGCGGTAGTGGTCCGCGGTGGCGCGGGCGGCCTGTTCCCAGGTGAAGCGGGCCAGTACGCGGGCGCGGCCGGCGGCGGCGATGCGGGTGCGCAGCGCGTCGTCGGCGAGCAGGCGGCCGAGGGCGCCGGCGAGCGCCCCGGCGTCACCCGGCGGGACGGCCAGGCAGGTTTCGCCGTCGGGTCCCGCGACTTCGGGGATGGCGCCGCCGGTGGTGGCGACCAGCGCGGTGCCCGCGGCCATGGCCTCGGCGGCGGGCAGGCAGAAGCCCTCGTAGAGGGAGGGAACGCAGGCGACCTGGGCGCCGCGGACGAGATCGGCCAGGTCGGCGTCGCTGATGCCCTTGACGAACTCGACGGCGCCGCGCAGCCCGAACCGTTCCAGCGCGTCCGCGACCGGCCCGGCGGCGGGCCTGGTGCCGACGACGACGAGGTGGGCGCCCGGGTGTTCGGTGCGGACCTTGGCCAGGGCCTCGACGAGGTGGATCAGGCCCTTGAGGGGAACGTCGGCGCTGGAGGTGGTCACGATCCGGCCGGGAACGCGGGGCACGGCCGGATCGGGGTGGAAGACGCGGGTGTCGGCGCCGATGGGGACGACGTGGACGCGGCCGGGCGGGACCGCGAAGTCCTCGATGATTTCGCGGCGGGAGGCGCCGGAGACCGTGAGTACGGTCGGCAGGCGGCGGGCGACGCGTTTCTGCATGCGCGTGAAGCCGTACCAGCGGCGCACCGACCAGCGGCGCTTGCGGGTGCCGGCGGCGGCGAGTTCGACGCGGCGGTCGACGGTGACCGGGTGGTGCACGGTGGTGACGAGCGGCAGGCCGAGTCGGGGAACGCCGAGCAGGCCGTAGCCGAGGGTCTGGTTGTCGTGCACGATGTCGAAGGCGTCACGGCGGGCGGCGAGTTCACGGCGGGCGCGCAGCGAGAACGTGAGCGGCTCGGGGAAGCCGCCGGTCCACATGGTGGCGACTTCGAGCACGTCGATCCAGTCCCGGTACTCCCCGCGGGCGGGGGTGCGGAACGGGTCGGGCTCGCGGTAGAGGTCGAGGCTGGGCAGCTCGGTGAGGGGGACGCCCTCGTCGAGCACGGGGTAGGGCTGGGCGCCGATCACCTCGACACGGTGACCGAGGCGGGCCAGTTCGCGGGAGAGGTGGCGGACGTAGACGCCCTGACCGCCGCAGAACGGGTTTCCCTTGTAGCTGAGCAGTGCCACCCGCAGCGGGCGATCCTCGCCGGCGTCAGCTGCCACACGCGCCCCCTCTGCTGCTGCGCCTACTCGCGGGTATGACCGCGGGTATGACCATAACGCGGCCCTCCCCGGCAGGAATGCCCCGAGTCAGGTGATTATCACCACGGTCCCTCCGTGAGTAAACTGCAACACGTTTCAGAGTCCGGCTTCGAAAGCGGCCCCCCATGACCCTCCACCCCCGGCCCGACGCCCCCGCGCACGCAGCCCCGGCCAGGACCGAGCGGCAACGGGCCCGCAGGCGGCGGATTCTGGACGCCACGACCCGGCTCGCGGCGGCGGGCGGCTTCGACGCCGTGCAGATGCGGGAGGTCGCGGAGTCCGCCGAAGTGGCGCTCGGCACGCTGTACCGCTACTTCCCCTCCAAGATCCACCTGCTGCTCGCCGTGCTCCAGGACCAGTTGGGACAGCTGCACGCGACGCTGAGCGAACGCCCGCTGACCGAACGCGACCCGGCCGAACGGCTGGTGCACACCCTCAAGCGGGCCTTCCGTTCCCACCGCCGCGAACCGCGGCTGGCCGAGGCGATGATGCGGGCGCTCCAGTTCGCCGACGCCTCGGCCCGCGACGAGGTCGGCGCGGTGTTCCGGCTCACGACGGAGCTGCTGGTGGACGCCTCCGGCCTGTCGGAGACCCAGGCGGCGGCGCACGTCAGCGCCATCCGCGTCATCCGGCACACCTGGCACGCGACGCTGCTGTACTGGCTGTCCGGAAACATCTCCCTCACCGAGGCGCACACGGACGTCGAAACCGCCTGCCGGCTGGTGGCCGGAGCGCCGTCCCCGCCGCCTTAGGGCCCCGGCGGCGCCGCTAGTATGGCTTTTTCAGTCATGCCGTGAGCGGGAGAAGCCGGTGCAAACCCGGCGCTGACCCGCAACCGTGAGCGGGGGGCGGTCGCTTGGGCCCCCCGTGAGCCGGAACGCCTGCCCGCGGCACGCACTGGCCCTCGGCTCCCCCGCGGGGGAGCCGGCACCGTCGAGGAGTACGGCGCTGAGCCCGGTGCCACGCAGCGCATGCCGCGCCGTGGTGGTCAGCCGTGCCGGCGGACCGGTTCAGCGAAAGGCATCCGCGTGTCCCTCCTTCAGCACCCGCGCCGGGCCCGCCGGCACCGGGACCATCCGCGCCCACCGCGCCGCGGCGCAGCCGTGCTGACCGGCGCGGCCGTCGTGCTCGGGGCTCTGGGGCCGGCCGCGGAGGCGGCGCGGGCGGAGTCGCCCGCGCTGCCGGACGACGGCCTGTTCGGCGAGGCCGACCCGCAGTACGACGGGGTGTGGCGGCAGTCCGTCGCGCTGCTCGCGCAGGACACCGCGGGCTACACCCCGGCCGGGCAGGCCGTCGACTGGCTGCTCGGCCAGCAGTGCGACGACGGCGCGTTCCTGTCCTACCGGGCCGACCCTGGGCAGCCCTGCGCGGACGTGACCGCCGCCGACACCAACGCCACCGCGCTCGCCGTGCAGGCGCTGACCGCGCTCGACGGCCACGAGGACGCGGCGGACGCGGGGCTGAGCTGGCTGACCGGCGTGCAGAACGAGGACGGCGGGTGGAGCTACAACCCGGGCGGCGCCTCGGACGCCAACTCCACCGCGCTGGTGATCGGCGCGTTCGCCGCCGCGGGCCGCGATCCTGGCGAGGTGCGGCGTGCGGACAGCTCGCCCTATGACGCGCTCGCCGCGTTCCAGCTCGGCTGCGACGCCCCGATGGACGACCAGCGCGGCGCGTTCGCCTGGCAGCCCGACCAGGAGAGCGGCGATCTGTACGCCAGCGACCTGGCCACGGTGGACGCGGTGCTCGCCTCGTACGGCCGCGGCCTGCTGGTGGACCCGGACGTGCCCGAGACACCGGTCGCCCCGCTGGACTGCGAGGCCGGCGGCGGAGAGGGCGGAGAGGGCGAGGAAGGCGAGGAAGGCGGCGAGGACCCGGAGGACACCGCGGGCACCGAGGACACCGCGGGCGCGGCGGGCGAGCCCTCGGACGCCACGCTCCCGCGGCCGGAGAACGAGGAGTCGGCGACGGCCGGCGCCGCCTACCTGGCCGGGACGCTGGACGCGGGCGGCGACCACCTGACCTCGACCCCGGCGGGCGGCGAGGAGCAGCCCGACTACCTGGCCACCGCGCGCGCCGTCGTCGCCCTGGCCGCCGCCGGGCATGGCGACGCGGCGTCGGGCGCGCTGAGCTGGCTCGTCGAACACCACGGCGAGTGGCCGGACTTCGCGGCCAGCCCGACCGCGGTCGGCACGCTGGTGATGGCCGCGCACGCCGGGGGCGTGTCCCCCGAGGAGTTCGGCGGCACGGACCTCATGGCGCGGCTGAACGAGCTGGGCCCCGACCCGCACGAGGCGCCGGGCGAGGGCGGCGGCGACGCCGCGGACGACGGCGACGGCGGCCTCTCGGCGCTGTGGGTCATCGGCATCGGACTGGCCTTCGGGGCCCTCATCGGCGTGACGCTCGTGCTGTGGCGCTCCCGCGCGAAGGCCGGCCGCGCATGAGCCGCGGCGCCCCGCGCCGCCGCGCGCGGGCGGCCCTGCTCCTCTTCGGTTCCGCCGCGCTCGGCGGGCTGCTCGTGCCCGCGGGCGCGGCGCCCGCGGCGGCGGACGACGACCGGTACCGGTACTGGTCGTTCTGGACGTGGGACAGCACGGAGGAACGGTGGTCCTACGCCGTGCAGGGCCCCGGGACCCTGCGGCCGGGCGACGGCGACGTGCTGGGGTTCAGGTTCGCCGAGAGCACCGGCACCGCGGACGCCTCGGCGCCACGCGGCGCGGGTGACTTCGCGGCCGCCTGCGGCCCTGGGGACGGCGGCGACGGCGAACGGGTCGCGCTGGTCCTGGACTTCGGCACCGCCAGGGACGCGCCCGGCGGCACCGCGCCGCCGGAGCGGCGCGCCGAGTGCGCGCCGCTGCCGGACGGCGGCACCGCCGCCGAGGCGCTGGCGGCGGTCGCCGAGCCGCTGCGCTACGACGCGAACGCCCTGCTGTGCGCGATCGCGGGCTATCCGGCCCGCGGCTGCGCCGACGAGATATCCGACGGCGCGGGCGACAGCGCGGACGACGAGGCGGGCGACGAGGCGCAGGCAGGGGACGCGGACGACGACGGCGGCGGCTCGGGCGTCGCGGTGCTCGCGGGCGTCGGGGTGGTGGCCGCGCTCGGCACGGCCGCGCTCCTGCGGGCGCGGCGGCGCCGTGCCTGACCGCGCGCGGTGATGCCCGCACCCGGCCCACTGGCGCGCCTGGCGGCGCCGCAGGCGACGCGCGGCAACGCGCTGCACGCCGGCGCGTGGTGGCTGTGGGCGCTCGGCCTGGCCGCCGCCGCCTCGCGCACCACGAACCCGCTGCTGCTCGCGCTGCTCGTCACGGTCGCCGGCTACGTCGTGGCCGCGCGCCGCACCGACGCGCCGTGGGCGCACGCGTTCCGCTTCTTCCTGCTGCTCGGCGCGTTCGTGGTCGTGCTGCGGGTGCTGTTCGCGGTCCTGCTGGGCTCACCGATCGGCGGCACGCGGCTGCTGTTCACGCTGCCCGAGGTGCCGCTGCCCGGCTGGCTGGAGAGCGTGCGGCTCGGCGGCCGGGTCACCGCCGAGGCGGTGATGTTCGCGGCCTGCGACGGGCTGCGGCTCGCGACGCTCCTGATCTGCCTGGGCGCGGCCAACGCCCTGGCGAACCCGGCCCGCCTGCTGAAGTCCCTGCCCGGCGCGCTGTACGAGGCGGGCGTCGCGGTGGTGGTGGCCATGACGTTCGCGCCCCAACTGGTGGCCGACCTGCTGCGGTTGCGGGACGCCAGGCGGCTGCGCGGGCGGCGCGACCGAGGCGTGCGCGCCCTCCTCGGGGTGGCGCGCCCGGTGCTCGAAGGCGCACTGGAACGTTCGGTGGCGCTCGCCGCGGCCATGGACGCCCGCGGCTACGGGCGCACGGCCGAGGTGCCGCGCGCCGTGCGGCGCACGACCACCGCGCTGACGCTGGGCGGGCTGCTCGGCGTGTGCGCCGGGTCCTACGGGCTGCTGGCCGCGGAGGGCGCCGGGCTCGGCCTGCCGCTGCTGGCCGCCGGGCTGCTGGCGGCGTTCGGCGGGCTGCTGCTCGGCGGGCGGCGCAGCGCGCGCTCCCGCTACCGTCCTGACCGGTTCGGGGCCAGGGCCTGGCTGGTGGCCGGCGCGGGCGCGGCCGTCGCCGTCCTCGTCGGGCTGGCCTCGGCCGCGGACCCCTTGGCGCTGAACCCCCCGGCCGTGCCGCTGACCGCCCCCGCCTTCCCGCCGGGCGCGGCGGCGGCCGTGCTGCTCGGGCTGCTGCCCGCCGTCGTCGCCCCCCGCCCCGCCCCGCGCCCGGCCGGACGCCCGGCCGCGCCGGCCGCC
This sequence comes from Streptomyces johnsoniae, assembly GCF_031845565.1. Lineage (NCBI taxonomy): Bacteria > Bacillati > Actinomycetota > Actinomycetes > Kitasatosporales > Streptomycetaceae > Streptomyces > Streptomyces johnsoniae. Next base: position 26,560 of record NZ_JAVREV010000031.1, read on the forward strand.
AAGGAGGCCCCCGCATGATCCGTTTCACCCAGGTCTCCGTCGTCCATGGGGACGGAGACGGCGCCGACCCGGTACTCGGACCGGTGGACCTGACCGTGCCCGAGGGGGAGCTGTGCCTGGTCGTCGGCCCTTCCGGGGTCGGCAAGTCGACCCTGCTCGGCACGGTCTCCGGCCTCGTTCCGCACTTCACCGGCGGCACGCTGCGCGGCCGGGTCACCGTCGCCGGGCGCGACACCCGGCACAGCCGGCCGCGTGATCTGGCCGACGTCGTCGGAACGGTCGGCCAGGACCCGCTGGCCCACTTCGTCACCGACACCGTCGAGGACGAACTCGCCTACGGCATGGAGTCGCTCGGCCTGCCCCGGGACACGATGCGGCGCCGCGTCGAGGAGACCCTCGACCTGCTCGGTCTCGCCGACCTGCGCGACCGGCCCATCGCGACGCTGTCCGGCGGGCAGCAGCAGCGCGTCGCCATCGGCTCCGTCCTCACCACGCACCCGCGCGTGCTGGTCCTGGACGAGCCCACCTCCGCCCTGGACCCGGCGGCGGCCGAGGAGGTACTCGCGGTGCTCCAGCGTCTTGTGCACGACCTGGGCACCACCGTGCTGATGGCCGAGCACCGCCTGGAACGCGTCGTGCACCACGCCGACCGCATCCTGCTGCTCCCCGCGCCCGGCGCCGCGCCCGTGCTGGGCGAGCCCGCCGCCGTCATGGCCCGCTCCCCCGTCCACCCGCCGGTCGTCGCGCTGGGCAGGCTGGCCGGCTGGGACCCGCTGCCGCTGTCCGTCCGGGACGCCCGCCGCCGGGCCGCTGGCCTGCGGGACGAACTGGCGGCGCACACGCCGCCGTCCGCGCCCGCGCCCGCGCGTCAGGCGCCGCTGCTCACCGTCCGGCGTCTGGCCGTGCGCCGGGGGCGCGCCGAAGTGCTGCGCGGCGTGGACCTGTCGGTGCGCCCCGGCGAGACGGTGGCCCTGATGGGCCGGAACGGCGCGGGCAAGTCCACGCTGCTGCGCACGCTCGTCGGCATGCACCCGCCGGCCGCCGGCTCCGTCGAGCTGGCCGGGGCGGACGGCGGCGCGGCGCCGGTCGTTCCGCACCGCGCCGCGCCGGGGCGGCTGCTGCGGCACGCCGGGCTCGTGCCGCAGGACCCGCGGGACCTGCTGTTCGCGGAGACCGTCGCCGCGGAGTGCGCGGCGGCCGACGACGACGCGGGGGCCGCGCCCGGCACCTGCCGCGCGCTGGTGACGCGGCTGCTGCCCGAGGTGCGGGACGCCGTTCATCCCAGGGACCTGTCCGAGGGGCAGCGGCTGGTGCTCGCGCTCGCCGTGGTGCTGGCCGCGGCGCCGCCGGTGCTGCTGCTCGACGAGCCGACGCGCGGCCTGGACTACGCCGCCAAGGCGCGCCTGGTGGACGTGCTGCGCGCACTGGCCGGCCGCGGGCACTGCGTGGTGCTCGCCACGCACGATGTGGAGCTGGCCGCCGAGCTGGCCCACCGCACGGTGGTGCTCGCGGACGGCGAGGTCGTCGCGGACGGCCCCACCGCGGAGGTGGTGGTCGCCTCCCCCGCCTTCGCGCCGCAGGTGGCCAAGGTGCTCGCGCCGCAGCCGTGGCTGACCGTGCCCCAGGTGCGGGCCGCGCTGAACGGGCGCGGGGGCGCGGCATGAACGGGCCGCAGGAACGGCCGGTGCGGCGGCCCGCGGCGGTGCGGCTCGGGCCGCGGTCTGCCGCCGCGCTGGCGCTGGTGTCCGCGGCCGGGGTGGCGGCGTTCGGCTGGCCGCTGCTGGCCGATTCGGGCTCGGGGCTCGCGCACTCCGGCGACGCGCCCTGGCTGTTCGCGCTGATGCTGCCGCTGCTGCTGGCCGTCGCGGTCGCCACCATCGCCGACACCGGTCTCGACGCGAAGGCCGTGGCGATGCTGGGGGTGCTGGCCGCGGCCGGGGCCGCGCTGCGCCCGCTGGGCGCGGGCACCGCCGGGCTCCAGCCGATGTTCTTCCTCATGGTCCTGTCCGGCCGGGTGCTCGGCCCCGGCTTCGGCTTCGTGCTCGGCGCGGTGTCGATGTTCGCCTCGGCGCTGCTGACCGGCGGCGTCGGCCCGTGGATGCCGTTCCAGATGCTGTCGATGGGCTGGCTGACGATGGGCGCCGGGCTGCTGCCGGGCCCGCACAGCCTCCGCGGCCGGGGCGAGCTGGCGCTGCTGGCCGCGTACGGCGCGGTGTCGTCGCTGGCCTACGGGCTGGTGATGAACCTTCAGGGCTGGCCGTACCTGGCGGGCATGAGCAGCGGGATCTCCTTCGTGCCGGGCGATCCGCTGCCGGACAACCTGGCCCGTTACGCGGCCTACGTGGCGACGACGTCGCTGGGCTGGGACGTGCCGCGCGCGCTGCTGACCGTGGTGCTGATCCTGGTCTGCGGCGGGAGCGTGCTGCGGGCGCTGCGCCGGGCCACGCGGCGGGCGGCGTTCGAGGAGCCGGTCCGCTTCGAGTGAGGGCGGCGCGTCAGGGGGCGGTGGAGTGCTGCTCCAGCGCCTGCCGGGTGTGGGGGCCGTAGACGCCCTCCGGGTCGCCCTGCACGCCGTAGGCCGACTGGAAGCGGGCGACGGCGGCCCTGGTCTCCTCGTCGTAACGGCCGTGGGCCTCGCCGTTGTAGACCCAGTTGAGCTGGCGCAGCCGCAGCTGGAGCTCGGCGACCTCGGGGCCTTCGTCGCCCGCGTCGAGTACCGGGTCCACCTCCTCCTGCGGCGGCGGGGTCGTGGGGGTGTGCGTGGGGTCCGGCGTGGCCGGGGGGCCGGTGGGCTCCGGCTCGTCGGTGGGGGTGGGGG
>NZ_JAVREV010000032.1:0-22962 GCF_031845565.1 Streptomyces johnsoniae
CCATCGAGCACTCGCCGTTCCGCAGCGACTGCGCCGCCAGATGCAGCGCCACCAGCGACGAGGAACACGCCGTGTCCACCGTCAACGCCGGGCCCTCAAGCCCGAAGCTGTACGCGATCCGGCCGGAGATGACGCTGCTGGACGCACCGGTGGCGAGGTAGCCCTCGACATCTTCCGGCACGCTGTGCAGGCGGCTGCCGTAGTCGTGGTACATGACGCCCGCGAAGACACCGACGTCCTTGCCGCGCATCCCGAGCGGATCGAGCCCCGCCCGCTCGAACACCTCCCACGACGTCTCCAGCAACAACCGCTGCTGCGGGTCCATCGCCAACGCCTCACGCGGCGAAATCCCGAACAACTCCGCGTCGAAATCCCCCGCCCCTGGCAAGAATCCGCCCCGCCGCGTATACGACGTCCCCACCCGCTCCGGATCGGGGTCGTATATCCCCGCGAGGTCCCAGCCCCGGTCACCGGGGAAATCACCGACCGCGTCCCCGCCATCCACCACCAGCCGCCACAGATCCTCCGGCGATTCCACCCCGCCCGGATACCGGCACGCCATTCCCACAATCGCCACCGGCTCATCCGCACCGCCGCCACCGGCGAGGGTTTGCGGCTGTGCGGGGGCCAGGTCGAGGACGCGGGTGCGTATGAGGCCCGCGAGCGCCTCCGGGGTGGGGTGGTCGAAGACCAGGGTGGCGGGCAGGCGCAGGCCGGTGGCCGTGTTGAGGCGGTTGCGCAGTTCGACGGCCGTCAGCGAATCGAAGCCGAGGTCCTTGAACGGGCGCCCGGCCGCGACGGTGTCCGGGGAGGCGTGGCCCAGGACGGCCGCCACGTTCTCGCGGACGAGGGTCAGCACGGCGTGGCGCTGTTCGGGCTCGGCAAGGGCGGCGAGCCGCTGCCGCAGCGGGTCCGCGGCGGGTGCGTCGGCCGCGCGGCGGCGCCTGCGGCGGGTGGCGTGGGCCGGGGCGCGGTGGCGCAGCAGCGCGGGTAGGTCCTGCGCTGCCGCGCCTGGGGCGAGGCGTGCGGCGAGCAGGGTGGCGCGGCCCTGCTCGGGCTCCAGGCCGTCGAGGGCCTGGTCGAGGAGTGCGAGTCCTTCCGCGGTGGTGAGCGGTTGCAGGCCGCCGCGGGCCATGCGGGCGAGGTCGGCCTCGCCAAGACCACCCGTCATCGCACTGCGCTGCTCCCACAAACCCCACGCCAACGACACACCCGGCAACCCCGCCCCACCCCGCACCTGCGCCAAACCATCCAACACAGCGTTCGCCGCCGCATACGCCCCCTGCCCACCCGACCCCAACACCCCAGCCGCAGAAGAACACAACACCAACGGCACCCGCCACCCCAACCCACCCAACACCTCATGCACATGCCACGCACCATCCACCTTCGACCGCAACACACGGGCAAGGGTGTCCTCGGTGAGGTTGTCGACGATGCCGTCGGCGAGGACGCCGGTGGCGTGGACGACGGCGCTCAGCGGGCGGTCGAGCCCGGCGAACACCTCCTCCACCACACCACGATCAGCCACATCGCCCGCCACCACCCGCACCTCCGCACCCACACCCGCCAACTCCGCCACCAACTCCCCCACACCCACCGCACCCTCACCACTACGCGACACCAACACCACCTGCCGCACCCCATGCACCCCCACCACATGCCGCGCCACCGCCATACCCAACATCCCCGTACCACCCGTGATCACCACCGCACCATCGGCGGGGAGCGGCGCGGGCCGCGGGACGGGGGGCGCGGGGTCGCCCAGCCGGGGTACGAAGAACTGGCCGTCGCGCAACGCAAGCTGAGGCTCACCCGACGCCACCGCCGCAGCCACCACCCCATCCCCCACACCCGAATCCCCACCCGCACCCACATCCAGCAACACCAACCGCCCCGGATGCTCCACCTGAACCGACCGCACCAACCCCCACACCCCAGCACCACCCGGATCACACACCACATCACCCCCACCCACACCCACCGCACCACACGTCACCACCACACCACTACCCCCACCCGCCAACACCCCACGCACCCAGCCCAACACACGCCCCACCACCTCATACACCGACCCAAGCCCATCCCCACCAACAAGCCGCAGAACATCGGCTCCCTCAACCGGGCCCGCCGCGTCCACCGGTGCCGTCAACGGCAGCCACACGACGGGGCGCAGGGCGGGGCCGGCCGCGTCGGCCGGTGCCCCGGCGGGCGGGCGAAGGGCGAGGCCGTCGATGTCGGCGACGAGTTCACCGGCGGCGTCGGCGACGGTCACGGCGACCTGGCCGGTGCCGAGGAGGCGCAGGCGGACACGGAGCGCCGCGGCGCCGACCGCGTGCAGGGTGACACCCGACCAGGAGAACGGCAGCCGCCCGCCGTCCGCCTCCGAGCCGTCCACCAAGGCCAGGGGGTGGAGTGCGGCATCGAGGAGCGCCGGGTGGAGTCCGTAGTGTTCGGCGTCGGCTCTCGCGGTCTCGGGCAGGGCGACCTCGGCGTACAGTTCGGCCGGTTCGCCATCCGGGCGCGCGGCGCGGTGCCAGGCGGCGCGCAGCCCGCGGAATGCGCCATCGTAGGCGAAGCCGCGGGCGGCGAGCTGCTCGTACAGGCCGTCGACGGGGAGCGGTTCCGCGTCGGCCGGGGGCCAGGCCGCCGCCAGGCCGGACGCGGGGGCTTCCGCGCCGGGGGCGACGATGCCTTCGGCGTGGCGGGTCCAGGGCGCCGTGGCGTCGGGGCGCGCGTACAGCCGCAGGGCGCGCCGGCCGTCGGCGCCGGGCTCGTCCACGACGAGCTGGAGTTGCACGTCGCCGCGCTCGGGCAGAACGAGCGGCGCTTCGAGCGTCAGCTCCTCCACGGTGCCGCAGCCGACCTGGTCGCCGGCCTGGACCGCGAGTTCGAGCAGGGCGGTGCCGGGCAGGAGAACGTCGCCGCGCACGGCGTGGCCGGCGAGCCACGGCTGGGCACGCAGCGAGATCTGGCCGGTGAACAGGACGCCGTCCGCGTCGGCGAGGGCCACGAGCGCGCCCAGCAGCGGGTGTTCCGCGTTGCTGAGGCCGAGTCCCGCGGCGCTTGCGGTGCCCGCGGGGGCGTCGAGCCAGTAGCGGCGGCGCTGGAAGGCGTAGGTGGGCAGCGGAACGGCCGGTCCCGTGGCGCCGGCGGCGGCCGGTGCGGCGTGGGCGGTCCAGTCGACGCGGGCCCCGTGGGCGTGTGCTTCGGCCAGGGAGGTGAGGAAGCGCAGCGGCCCGTTCTCGTCCTTGCGCAGGGTGCCGACGGCGGCGGCCTCGGTGTCGGTGTCCTCGGCGGCGGCCTGGATGCTGTCCTCGATGGCGGCGGTGAGCACGGGATGCGCGCTGACCTCGACGAAGAGGCCATGGCCCGCGGCGAGCAGGGCCCGGGTCGTGTCCTCGAAGCGGACGGTTTCGCGCAGGTTGGTGTACCAGTAGGCGGCGTCGAGGCCGCCGGTGTCGACCGGCTCGGCGGTGACGGTGGAGAAGAACGGAACGGTTGCCTGGCGGGGGGTGATCTCCGCCAGTGCGGTGAGCAGTTCGTCGCGTATGGATTCGACCTGCGGGCCGTGGGATGCGTAGTCGACGGGGACGCGGCGGGCCCGCACCCCCTCCGCCTCGCACACCGCGAGCAACTCCGCCAAAGCCTCCGGATCACCCGACACCACCGTCGCCCGCGGCCCATTGACCGCCGCCACCGAAATCCGCTCCCCCCAACCCGCAACCCGCACCACCACATCCCCCACCGACTCCCCAACCGACACCATCCCACCCCGCCCCGACAACCCCAACAACGCACGACTACGCAACGCCACCACCCGCGCACCATCCTCCAGCGACAAACCACCCGCCACCACCGCCGCCGCAATCTCCCCCTGCGAATGACCCACCACCGCAGACGGCACCACACCATGCACCCGCCACACCTCAGCCAACGACACCATCACCGCCCACAACACCGGCTGCACCACATCAACCCGCTCCAACCAACCACCCGACACATCCCGCAACACCTCACCCAACGACCACTCCACAAACGGCGCAAGCGCCTCCTCACACTCCCCCATCCGCACCGCGAACTCCGGCACCACATCCAACAGATCAACCGCCATACCCACCCACTGCGACCCCTGACCGGGGAACACCAGGACCGGCCGGTCGGCGCCGGGCAGGGCGCGGCCGGTGACGGCGGACGGGTCGGGCCTGCCGTCGGCGAGCGCGGCAAGGCCGTCGAGGGCGGTGGCCCGGTCGCGGGCGACGACGGCGGCGCGGTGGTCGAGGGTGGCGCGGGTGGTGACGAGGGCGTGGGCGACGCCGCCGAGCGGCAGGGCGGGTTCGTCCTCCAGGTGGTCGAGCAGCGCGGCCGCCTGGGCCCCGACGGCGGCGGGCTCGGCGCCGTGCAGGACGAGCACGGTGGGGCGTTCGCCATCCGCGCCGTCCGCGCCGTCCGCCGCGGGCCGCGGCGCCGGCTCCTCCGGCTGTTCGATGATGGCGTGGGCGTTGGTGCCGCTGGCGCCGAACGAGGAGACTCCGGCACGGCGGGGCCTGCCGGTCTCGGGCCACGGCACGGCCTCGGTGAGCAGCCGCACGGCGCCGGCGTCCCACTCCACGTGGGAGGACGGCCGGTCCACGTGCAGGGTCCTGGGCAGCACCCCGTGCCGCATCGCCATAACGGTCTTGATGACGCCACCGACCCCGGCCGCCGCCTGACTGTGCCCGATATTCGACTTCAACGAACCCAGCCACAACGGCCGTTCAGCCGAACGCTCCTGACCGTAGGTGGCAATGAGCGCCTGCGCCTCGATCGGATCACCCAGCGTCGTCCCCGTACCGTGCGCCTCGACGCCGTCGATGTCGGCGGTCGTCAGCCCGGCGTTGGCCAGCGCGGCGCGGATGACGCGTTCCTGTGCGGGGCCGTTCGGCGCGGTCAGGCCGCTGCTCGCCCCGTCCTGGTTGACGGCGGAGCCGCGGACGACGGCGAGGACGGGGTGCCCGTTGCGCCGCGCGTCCGAAAGACGCTCAAGCAGCAGCACGCCGACACCCTCGGAGAATCCGGCGCCGTCGGCCGCGTCGGCGAACGCCTTGCAGCGGCCGTCCGCGGCGAGTGCCTGCTGACGGCTCGACTCGACATACAGGTTGGGGCTGGCCAACACGGTGGCGCCGGCCGCGAGCGCCATGGTGCAGTCGCTCTCGCGCAGCGCGTGGCAGGCCAGGTGGAGGGCGACGAGCGAGGAGGAGCAGGCGGTGTCGACGGTGACGGCGGGGCCTTCGAGGCCGAGCGCGTAGGCGATGCGGCCGGAGGCGACGCTGCCCGCGCTGCCGTTGTAGAAGTACCCCTCCAGGCCCTCGGGCGCGGTGGGCATGCGGGAGGCGTAGTCGTGGTACATGACGCCGGCGAAGACGCCGGTGCGGGTGCCGGCGAGCGACTGCGGGTTGATCCCGGCGCGTTCGATCGCTTCCCACGACGTTTCGAGCAGCAGCCGCTGCTGCGGGTCCATGGCGAGGGCTTCGCGCGGGCTGATGCCGAAGAAGCCGGGGTCGAACTCGGCGGCGTCGTGCAGGAATCCGCCGTGCCGCACGTAGGACGTGCCGGGCCGGCCGCGCTCCTCGTGGTAGAGGGCGTCCAGGTCCCAGCCGCGGTCGGCGGGGAACTCCGTGATGGCGTCGCCGCCTTCGGCGACCAGGCGCCACAGGTCCTCGGGGGATCGCACGCCGCCGGGGTAGCGGCAGCTCATCGCGACGATGGCGATGGGCTCCGGCGTGCGCTCCTCGACCTCCTTCAGGCGCTGGCGCGTCTTGTGAAGATCAGCCGTCACCAACTTGAGGTAGTCGAGCAGCTTCTCCTCAGTCGTCACCCCGTGGTCCGCCCTTCTGCTGATCGGTGGGCTGCGCTTCGTTGAACTGCGCGTCGATGAATGCGAAGACTTCGTCGGCCGTGGCGTCCTTGAGCAGGGCGTCAACGTCGCCGGCCGGTTCGGCTGCCGGTTCCGCTTCCGGTTCCTGTGTCGGTTCCGGCACAGGTGCCTGGTCCGTCACCTCCGGCTGCGGCTGGGGCTGGGGCTGGGGTGCGGGCCGGTCGCCGTCCGGCCACAGCAGTGCCCGCAGGTGACGGGCCAGCCGCAGCGGGTTCGGGTGGTCGAAGACGAGCACCGCGGGCAGCCGCCTGCCCAGGGCGCGGGCGAGCCGGTTGCGCAGCTCGACCGCGGTCAGCGAGTCGAACCCGGCCTCCAGGAAGCCCCGCTGCGGCGGCACCGCGTTGAGCGAGCCGTGGCCGAGTACCTCGGCGACGTGGGTGCGGACCAGGTCGAGCAGGGCCCGTTCGCGGTCCTCGTCGCCCATCGGGTCAAGACGCCGCCGCAGTTCCTCCCCCGCGGCGCCCGGGGCAGGCGCGGCGCCCGGGGCAGGCGCGGCCGCCGGGCGGACCAGCCCGCGCAGCAGCGGCGCGACGTCGTCGCCGCGCAGCGCGTCGGGGTCGAGCCTGGCGGCGGTCACGACCGCCTCGCCACCACGCAGCGCGGCATCATACAGCGCGAGTCCCTCGGCCGCGTCGAGCGGCTGCATGCCAGCGGCGGCGATGCGGGAACGGGCGTCCCCGCCGAGGTGCCCCGTCATGTCGCTGGCCTGCTCCCACAGGCCCCAGGCGATCGACGTGGCGGGCAGGCCGGTGGCGCGGCGGTGGGCGGCTAGCGCGTCGAGATAGGCGTTGGCGGCGGCGTAGTTGCCCTGCCCCTGGCGGCCGAACGTGGCGGCCGCGGCGGAGAACAGCACGAACGCCGACAGGTCATGCCCCGCGGTGAGGTCGTGCAGATGAGTGGCGACGTCGGCCTTGGCCCGCAGCACGCGCGCCAGTTGACGCGTGGTCAGGTTATGCACCACGCCGTCGTCCAGGAGCCCGCCGGAGTGGACGACCGCGGTCAACGGGTGTTCGGCGGGGATCGCGGCGATGACGGCGCCGAGCGCCTCGCGATTGGCGGCGTCGCAGGCCGCGAACCGCACCTCGGCGCCGAACGCGGCGAGCTGGGTTTCCAGTTCGGCCGCGCCGGGCGCGTCGGGGCCGCGCCTGCTGACGAGCAGCAGGTGCCGCACGCCGTGTTCGGCCACCAGGTGGCGGGCCAGAAGCCTGCCCAGGGTGCCGGTGCCGCCCACGATGAGGACGGTGCCCGCCCCCGCGGCCCGCGGGGCGGCTCCCGGCGCGGCGGGGGCGCGGACCAGGCGCGGCACGGTGACCGCGCCGCGGCGCACGGCCAGTTGCGGCTCGCCCGCGGCGACGGCCGCCGCCACGGCGGCGGGCAGCGCGGCGCGGGAGGCCGGGTCGTCGTCGATGTCGGCGAGGACGAAACGGTCGGGGTGCTCGGCCTGGGCGGAACGGATCAGGCCGCGGGCCGCGGCGGCGGGCAGGTCGGTGACCGGCTCGCCCTGCCGGACGGCGACGGCGCCGCTGGTCACCACGGCGAGGCGCGCCGTCGCGGACCGTTCGTCGGCCAGCCAGTCCCGCACCAGGGTGAGGGTGTGGGCCGTGAGGACGTGGGCGCCGCGTGCGGGGCCGCGCGGGTCGGCGGGGTCGCTGCCGAGGTCGGCGAACACCACCGGCTCCGCGTCCGGTTCGGCGTCCACGGCACCGGTCGCCGCGCCGGTCGCCAGCGGGGTCCACTCGACGCGGTAAAGGCCGTCGTCCTGTCCGCCGGGGCGGCGGAGCTGCGCGGCGACCAGCGGGCGCAGAGCGAGGGAGGCGACGGTCGCCACGGGCGCGCCCGCGCCGTCCGCGACGTGCAGCGTCACACCCTCCTGGGCGCCCGCGGCGTCCAGGGCGGGCGCCAGCCGCACGCGCAGCGTGGCCCCGGCCGACGCGTGCAGGGTGACGCCTGACCAGGCGAACGGCAGCCGCGCCGCGTCGGATTCCGCGACGAGCCGGCCGGCGCCGATGGCCTGCACGGCCGCGTCGAACAGCGCCGGATGGATGCCGAAGCCGCCGCCCGCCGCCTCGGGGAGGGCGACCTCGGCGAACACCTCGGGCGCGGCCTCCGCCCCGGCCGACCAGGCGGCCCGCAGGCCGCGGAACGCCGGGCCGTAGTCCAGGCCCGTCTTGGCCAGCCTGGCCTGGAGTTCTGTGACGTCCACGGGGGTGGCGTCCGCGGGCGGCCAGGCCGCGAGCGTGAACGCGGCGGGTGCCGCGTCCGCGGCCAGGGTGCCCGCGGCGTGCCGGGCCCAGGGCTGGTCGTCCGCGACCCGCCCGTACAGGGTGACGGGGCGCCGCCCGGCGGCGTCGGGGCCGCCGACGGCCAGTTGCACCTGCGTCTCGCCGTCCTCCGGCACGGTCAGCGGCGCTTCGAGCGTCAGATCCTCGACGCCGCCGCAGCCGGTGCGCGCGGCGGCGTGGAGGGCGAGCTCGACCACGGCCGTGCCCGGCAGGACGACCACGTCGTGCACCATGTGGTCGGCGAGCCACGGCTGGGCCGCGAGGGACAGCCGCCCGGTGAACACATGGCCGTCGCTGCCCGCGAGCGGCAGCCCGGCGCCGAGCAGCGGGTGCGCCTCGGCGGCGAGTCCGGCCGAGGCGACGTCGCGGGTGGCCGCGGGTGCCGCGTCGAGCCAGTAGCGGCGGCGCTGGAACGGGTAGGTCGGCAGGTCGACCCGCCGGGCGCCGGCGAACAGCCGTGCCCAGTCGACCGGGACGCCCGCGGCCCACGCCTCGGCGAGGGAGGCGAGGAAGCGGCCGAGGCCGCCGTCGTCCCGGCGGAGGGTGCCGACCGCGGTGGCGTCCTCGATGGCCATGGTGAGCACGGGGTGCGCGCTGATCTCGATGAACGTGCCGAAGCCCTGCTCGGCCAAGTCCCGGGTGACGGGCGCGAACTGGACGGTGCCGCGCAGGTTGTCGAACCAGTACCGCGCGTCGAGCGCCGCGGTGCCGATGCGGGTGCCGGTGACGGTGGAGTGGAACGGGACGGCCGGCGCGCGGGGCGTGATGGGCGCGAGGTCGGCCAGGATGCGGTCGGCCAGCTGGTCGACGTGCGCGGAGTGGGATGCGTAGTCGACGGGGACGCGGCGGGCCCGCACCCCCTCCGCCTCGCACACCGCGAGCAACTCCGCCAAAGCCTCCGGATCACCCGACACCACCGTCGCCCGCGGCCCATTGACCGCCGCCACCGAAATCCGCTCCCCCCAACCCGCAACCCGCACCACCACATCCCCCACCGACTCCCCAACCGACACCATCCCACCCCGCCCCGACAACCCCAACAACGCACGACTACGCAACGCCACCACCCGCGCACCATCCTCCAGCGACAAACCACCCGCCACCACCGCCGCCGCAATCTCCCCCTGCGAATGACCCACCACCGCAGACGGCACCACACCATGCACCCGCCACACCTCAGCCAACGACACCATCACCGCCCACAACACCGGCTGCACCACATCAACCCGCTCCAACCAACCACCCGACACATCCCGCAACACCTCACCCAACGACCACTCCACAAACGGCGCAAGCGCCTCCTCACACTCCCCCATCCGCACCGCGAACTCCGGCACCACATCCAACAGATCAACCGCCATACCCACCCACTGCGACCCCTGACCGGGGAAGACGAACACGACGCGATCCGCACCCGGCTGGACGCTGCCGGTGACGACGGACGGGTCGGGCCTGCCGTCGGCGAGCAGCACGGCCCGGTGCTCCAGGGCGGTGCGGCCGACGGCCAGGGACAGGCCAATGTCCTTCAGGCGGGCCGCGGATGCCGCGGATGCCGCGACCGCGCGGACTCGTTCCGTCTGGACGGCGAGGGCGGCCTCGTCGGCGGCCGACACGACGAGCGGCACGACGAGCGGCACGACGGGCAGCGGCGCCGCGTCGTGCGCTTCGCCGGTCACGGCCGGTTCGGCAGCCGGGAGTTCGAGGACGGCGTGGGCGTTGGTGCCGCTCATGCCGAACGCGGACACCCCGGCGCGGCGCGGCCGTCCGGTCTCCGGCCAGGCGGTCTCCTCGGTCAGCAGCCGCACGGCGCCGGCGTCCCACTCCACGTGGGAGGACGGCCGGTCCACGTGCAGGGTCCTGGGCAGCACCCCGTGCCGCATCGCCATAACGGTCTTGATGACGCCACCGACCCCGGCCGCCGCCTGACTGTGCCCGATATTCGACTTCAACGAACCCAGCCACAACGGCCGTTCAGCCGAACGCTCCTGACCGTAGGTGGCAATGAGCGCCTGCGCCTCGATCGGATCACCCAGCGTCGTCCCCGTACCGTGCGCCTCCACCGCGTCCACCTCGGCCGCGGACAGACCCGCGTTGGCCAGCGCCGCGCGGATCACCCGCTGCTGCGCCGGACCGCTGGGCGCGGTCAGCCCGTTGCTCGCCCCGTCCTGGTTGACGGCCGAACCGCGGACCACGGCAAGCACCTCGTGCCCGTTGCGCCGCGCGTCCGAAAGACGCTCGAGCAGCAGCACGCCGACGCCCTCGGCCCAGCCGGTGCCGTCCGCCCCTTCGGCGAACGGCTTGCACCGGCCGTCGGCCGCGAGGCCGCGCTGCCTGCTGAATTCGGTGAACACCTCCGGGGTCGCCATGACCGCGACGCCGCCCGCGAGCGCCATGGCGCACTCGCCGAGCCGCAGGGACTGCGCCGCGAGGTGCAGCGCGACCAGCGAGGAGGAACAGGCCGTGTCGACGGTCACGGCGGGCCCTTCGAGGCCGAAGCTGTAGGCGATGCGGCCGGAGAACACGCTGGTGGCGCCGCCGGTCAGCCGGTAGCCCTCGATCTCACGGGGCGCCGAGGCCCCGTCGAGCCGAGCGCCGTAGCCCTGGGGCGAGGCCCCGACGAACACGCCGACGGAACGGCCGCGCAGGCCCCTGGCGTCGAGTCCGGCGCGTTCGAACGTCTCCCAGGACGCTTCGAGCAGCAGCCGCTGCTGCGGGTCCATGGCGAGGGCCTCGCGCGGGCTGATCCCGAACACGCCGGGGTCGAACTCGGTGGCGTCGTGCAGGAATCCGCCGTGCCGCACGTAGGAGGTGCCGGAACGTTCCGGGTCCGGGTCGTACAGGGCCGCGAGGTCCCAGCCGCGGTCCGTGGGGAACTCCGTGACGGCGTCGCCGCCCTCGGCGACCAGCCGCCACAGGTCCTCGGGGGAGGCGACCCCGCCCGGGTAGCGGCAGCTCATCGCGACGATCGCGATCGGCTCGTCCGCGGCGCCCGCACCACTGCCCGCCGCGCCCCGCTTCCCGGCCGGGGCCGCTGCCGGGTCCGCCGCCGGGGCGCCGAAGACCTGCTCCCGCAGGTGTGCGGTCAGCGCGGCGGGCGTGGGGTGGTCGAAGACGAGCGTCGTCGGCAGGCGCAGGCCGGTCTCGGCGGTGAGCCGGTTGCGCAGTTCGACGGCCGTCAGCGAGTCGAAGCCGAGATCCTTGAACGCCCGGTCGGCGGCGATACCGGCGGCCGAATCGTGTTCGAGCACGGCCGCGACGTGTTCGGTGACCAGATCGAGCAGGGCGTGGTCACGGTCCGCGGGGGGCAGCGCGGCGAGGCGTCCGCCCGGCGTGGCCGCGCCCTGCTCGCCGCCCGCCGCGGCGGGGGCGGGGTCGAGGGCGGCGCGGACCTGCGGCAGTCCGCCGATGAGCGGGCGGGCGCGGGCGGCGGTGAACGCGGGGGCGAACAGCTCCCAGCGCACGTCCGCGACGGCCGCGTCGCCCCCGCCGTCGGCGAGGACCGCTTCGAGCGCGGTGACCGCGGCCTGCGGGTCGAGCGCGGGAACGCCGCGCTGTCGCAGCCTGGCCACGGCATCGCCGTGCGCCATCCCACCGCCCGCCCACGGGCCCCAGGCGACGGCCGTGGCCGTCAGGCCGCGGGCCCTGCGGCGGGCGGCGAGCGCGTCGAGGTGCGCGTTGGCGGCGGCGTAGGCGCCCTGGCCGCCGCTGCCCCACACGCCCGCGACGGAGGAGAAGAGCACGAAGGCGTCCAGCGGGGTGTCGCCGAGCAGTTCGTCGAGGTGGCGGGCGCCCGTGGCCTTGGCCGCCGCGGCCCAGGACAGCGCCGCGGAGTCCGTCTCCGGCAGCGGGCCGCCCGCGTTGACGCCCGCCGCGTGCACGACGGCGGACGGCGGATGCTCGGCGAGCAGCGCGGCGACGGCGGAACGGTCCGCCAGGTCGCAGGCGGCGATGGTGACCTGCGTGCCGAGGGCGGTCAGTTCGTCGCCCAGTTCGGCGGCGCCGGGGGCGGCGATGCCGCGGCGGCTGGTGAGCACGAGGTGCGGGGCGCCGTTGCGGGCGAGGCGGCGCGCGACGTGCGCGCCGAGCGCGCCGGTGCCGCCGGTGATGAGGACGGTGCCGCGTGGCTGCCAGGGGGTGGCGGGGCCGGTGACGGGGGCGTGCGCCAGGCGCCTGGCGTGCAGGGTGCCGCCGCGCACCGCCAGTTGGTCCTCGTCGCGGGCGTCTCCCGGCAGACCGGCCAGGACCGCGGCGAGCAGCGCGGGGCCCGCCCCGTCGGGGTCATCGTCCGGCAGGTCGATCAACCCGCCCCACCGGTCGGGGTGTTCGAGGCCGACGACGCGGCCGAGGCCCCAGGTCATGGCCGCTTCCGCGCTGGGCGGCGCGTCGTCGGGCCCGGTGGTGACGGCGTGCCGCGTCACGAGCCACAGCGGCGCGGCGCAGTCCGCGTCGCCCAGGGCCTGCACGGCGGCCAGGGTGTGTGCGAGCCCGGCGGGCACCTCGGGCCGGTCGGGGTGCGGGCGTTCGTCGAACGCGAGGAGCGACAGGACGCCGGTGACGGGCCCTTGCCCGGTTTCGGCCCGCAGCCGGGCGGCCAGCGTGTCGCGGGTGTCGGAGTCGTCGACGGCGATGGTCAGGACGCGGGCACCGTCGGCGGCGAGCCGTTCCAGGCAGGCGTCGGCCGTCGCGGCGTGCGGCGCGGCGGAGGCGGCGGCGGGCAGCAGGGCGAGCCAGGTGGTGCCGGCCAGGCCGCCGCGGGCGACGGGGCCGCCGGGGGCGTCGAGCGGCAGCCAGCTCTCGCGGTAGCGCCACTGCCGCCACGGCTCGGCTTCCGCGCCGGGACCGGCGGGCGCGGCGGGTGCAGTGGGCCAGTACCGCTTGCGCTGGAACGCGTAGGTGGGCAGCGGGCGGCGCCGGGCGCCGGTCCCGGCGAACAGGGCGTGCGGGTCGGCCTCGATGCCGTGGACGTGCAGGCGCGCCAGCGCGGCGGCCAGGGCCCGCGGCTCGGGCCGGTCGGCGCGGAGCAGCGGAACGGACGGCAGCCCGGCGCGGTCCTGCGGCAGGCAGTCGGGCACGGCGCCGGACAGGACGGCATCGGGGCCGAGTTCGACGAAGGCGGTGGCGCCCTCGGCGTGCAGCGCGGCGACGGCGTCGGCGAACCGGACGGTGGCGCGCACCTGCCCGGTCCAGTAGGCGGGCGAGCGGGCCTCGTCCGCCGTCAGGGGCCGCCCGGTGACGGTGGAGACGACGGGGATGCGCGGCGGGGCGTAGTGCAGGGACTCGGCGACCTGCCGGTAGGCGTCGAGCATGCCGTCCAGGTGCGGGGAGTGGAAGGCGTGGGAGGTCCGCAGCCGCTTGGTCCTGCGGCCGGCGGCGTGCCAGTGCCCCGCCAGTTCCTCGACGAGACCGGCGTCCCCGGAAAGCACCGAGGACGCGGGCCCGTTGACGGCGGCGATGGCCACCCGGTCCTCGTGTCCGGCGAGGAGCGGCGTGATCTCCTCGGGTCCCGCCTCGACGGCGATCATCGCGCCGTCGGCGCGCTGGGCCTGCATCAGGCGCCCGCGGGCGGCGACGAGGGCCGCGGCGTCGGGCAGTGCGAGCACCCCGGCGGCGTGGGCGGCGGCGAGTTCGCCGATGGAGTGGCCGGCGAGGAACTGCGGGGCCAGGCCCCAGCTCTCCAGCAGCCGGAAGAGGGCCACTTCGAGGGCGAACAGCGCGGGCTGCGCGTACTCGGTGCGGTCGAGCAGGGCCGCGTCGGCGACGGCCGCGCGCAGCGGGCGGTCCAGGTGCGGGGCGAACGCCGCGCACACCTCGTCGAACGCGGCGGCGAACGCCGGGTGGGCGGCGGCGAGTTCGGTGCCCATGCCGGGCCGCTGGCTGCCCTGCCCCGTGAAGAGGAACGCCACGGCGGTATCGGCCGCGGCCGTGCCGGTGACGACGTGGGCGGCGGGCCGCCCCGCGGCGAGCGCGTCGAGGCCGCGCAGCAGGTCGTCCCGGCCGCCCGCGGTGACGACGGCGCGGGCGGGCAGCGCGGCGCGGGCGGTGGCCAGCGTGAACGCCAGGTCGGCGTCGCCGCGCGGCTCCTCCCCCGCGCCGGTGCCGGTGCCGGTGCCCGTGCCGGTGTCGGTGCCGGTGCCGGTGCCGGTGCCGAGGAACGTGTGCAGGCTGCGGGCCTGGGCGCGCAGCGCGGCCTCGTTCCGCGCGGACAGGCGGAACGTTCCGGTGGCCGGCCCGGCGTGGTGGGCGGGCTCCTCCGAAGCGAGAGCCGGGGCGGGCGGCGCCTGCTCGATGACGGCGTGCGCGTTGGTGCCGCTGATGCCGAACGACGAGACGCCGAAGCGGCGCGGCCGGTCCGGCACGGCCTCCCACGGCACGGCCTCGGCCAGCGGGCGCACGGCGCCCGAGGACCAGTCGACGTGCGGGCTCGGCGCGTCGAGGTGCAGGGAGCGCGGCAGTTCGCCGTGCCGCATCGCCTCGACCATCTTGATGACGCCCGCGACGCCCGCGGCGGCCTGGGTGTGGCCGATGTTGGACTTCACCGAGCCCAGCCACAGCGGCCGTCCGGGATCGCGGTCCCGGCCGTAGGTCGCCAGCAGGGCCTGCGCCTCGATGGGGTCGCCGAGCCGGGTCCCGGTGCCGTGCGCCTCGACGGCGTCGATGTCGGCGGCGGCGAGGCCCGCCCCGGTCAGGGCCGCGGTGATGCAGCGCTGCTGGGACGGCCCGTTGGGCGCGGTCAGCCCGTTGCTCGCGCCGTCCTGGTTGACGGCGGAGCCGCGGACGACGGCGAGCACTTCGTGCCCGTTGCGCCGCGCGTCCGAAAGACGTTCGAGCAGCAGGATTCCGGCGCCCTCGCCCCAGCCGGTGCCGTCCGCCGCGGCGGCGAACGGCTTGCACCGGCCGTCGGCCGCGAGGCCGCGCTGCCTGCTGAACTCGACGAACAGGTCGGGCGTCGACATGAGGGTGACCGCGCCGGCGAGCGCCAGATCGCACTCGCCGCCGCGCAGCGCCTGCGCGGCCAGGTGCAGCGCGACCAGCGCGGAGGAGCAGGCGGTGTCGACGGTGACGGCCGGGCCCTCGAAGCCGAACGCGTAGGAGATGCGCCCGGACATGACGCTGGCCGCGGCGCCCGTGGAGCGGTAGCCCTCCGCGACGTGCGCGCCGTCGACGCGCCCGCCCTGCGCGGCCTCGGCCAGCAGCGCCGGGTAGTCCTGCCCGTTGGTGCCCGCGTAGACGGCGGTGCGGCTGCCACGGAGCGTGCCGGGGTCGATGCCCGCGCGTTCGAACAGCTCCCAGGTGAGTTCCAGCATCAGGCGCTGCTGCGGGTCCATGGCCAGTGCCTCGCGCGGGCTGATGCCGAAGAAGTCGGCGTCGAAGTCGGCGACGCCGTCGAGGAACGCGCCCTCCCGCACGTAGGAGGTGCCGGGCACGTCCGGGTCCTGGTCGAACAGGCCGTCGAGGTGCCAGCCGCGGTCCTCGGGGAACGGCGTCATCGCGTCGGTGCCCGAGCTGACCAGCTGCCACAGCTGTTCCGGGCTGTTCGCGCCGCCGGGGAAACGGCAGCTCATGGCGACGATGACGACGGGGTCCTCGGCCGCCCCCGCGGTGGCGGCCGCGGGGCCCGCGGCGGCCGGGGAGGCGCCGGGTTCCTCGGCGCCGTCGAGGAGTTCGGCGCGGAGGTAGGCGGCGAGCGCCGCGGGCGTTGGGTAGTCGTAGACGGCCGTCGCGGGCAGCCGCAGGCCGGTCGCGCCGTTGAGGCGGTTGCGTATCTCGACGCCGGTCAGGGAGTCGAAGCCGAGGTCCTTGAACGCCCGTCCGGCCGCGACGGCTTCGGCGCCCTCGTGCCCGAGGACGGCCGCGACGTGGCCGCGGACCAGGTCGAGGACGAGCCGCCCGCGTTCGTGCTCCGTGGCCTCCGCGAGGCGGCGGGCGAGCGCGTTGCCGCCCGGCTCGGCCTGCTCCCTGCGGGAGTTGGCCGCGCGGATGGCTCTGACCTCGGGTATGTCGTGCAGCAGCGGCCGGGTGCGGGAGGCGGTGAACGCGAGGAAGAAGCGTTCCCAGTCGATCTCCACGACCGACACGCACGGGTCGCCCGCGTCGACGGCGTCCCGCAGCGCCGCGAGGGCCCGCTCCGGCGCCATGCCGGGCAGGCCGTGCCGCCGCAGCAGGTCGGCGACGTCGTCCTGGGTGGCCATGCCGCCGTCGGCCCACGCGCCCCAGGCGATGGAGGTGGCCGGTAGCCCGGCGGCATGCCTGGCCTGGGCCAGGGCGTCGAGGAACGCGTTGCCAGGGGCGTAGTTGCCCTGGCCGGGGACGCCAAGGGTGCCGGCGATGGAGGAGAACAGCACGAACGCGTCCAGCGGCAACCGCCGGGTCAGCTCGTGCAGGTTGACCGCGGCGACGGCCTTCGGGAGCAGGGCCCGTTCGATCTGCGCCGGGCGGATGGTGTCGACGACGCCGTCGTCGAGGACGGCCGCCGTGTGGATCACGGCGGTCAGCGGGTGCTCGGCGGGGATCGCGGCGATGACGGCGGCCAGCGCGTCGCGGTCCGCGGCGTCGCAGGCCGTGATCGTCACGCGGGCGCCGAGAGCGGTGAGTTCGGCGGTGAGCGCGTCCGCGCCCGGCGCCTCGCCGCCGCTGCGGGACAGCAGCAGCAGGTGCTCGGCCCCGTTGCGGGCCAGCCAGCGGGCGACGTGCGCGCCGAGCGCGCCGGTGCCGCCGGTGATGAGGGCGGTGCCCCGCGGGCGCCAGCGGCGGTCCTCCGGCACGGCGCGGGCGGGGGCGTGCACGAGCCTGCGGACGAACGTGCCGACGGCGCGCAGCGCGAGCTGGTCCTCGGGGGCGTCGGTGGGCTTGGCGTCGGCGGTGCGCACCCCGGCGAGCGCGGCGGTCAGCCGGGCGCCCGCGGCGGCGTCGAACTCGGGCGGCAGGTCGACCAGGCCGCCCCAGCGGTCGGCGTGCTCCAGCGCGACGACGCGGCCGAGGCCCCACACGAGGGACTGCACGGCGCTGCCGGGTGCTTCGCCGGGGTCCGCGGAGACGGCGCCGCGGGTCGCCAGCCACAGCGGGGCCGTCACGCCCGCGTCGCCGAGCGCCTGGACGAGCGCGAAGGTCGCGGCGAGCCCGGCGGGCGCCGCCGGGTGCTCCGGGTGCGGCCCTTCGTCGAGCGCGAGCAGCGACAGCACGCCGGCGGCCGGTTCCGCGGCGGCCTCGCGCAGCTGCGCGGCCAGCGCCTCCCGCCCGGCGCCGGACGGCACGGTGACGAGCACGGCGTCCGCGCCGCGTTCCGCGAGGGCCGCCGCCGCGCCGGCGACGTGCGGGTCTCCGGCGCGGCTCGCGGGCGCGACGACGAGCCAGCGCCCTGGCAGGGCGTCGGGTCGGACGTCGGGTCGGGCGTCGGGTCGGGCGTCGGGGAGCGGTATCCAGCCGATGCGGTAGTGCCAGGAGTCCGCCCCGGAACGGGCCGCGGCCGGCGGGGGCGCGTCGAGCCAGTAGCGTTCCCGCTGGAACGCGTAGGTCGGCAGCTCCGCGCGGGCCGCGCCCGCGGCGGCGTGCTGCGCGGCCCAGTTCACGGGGGCGCCGTGCACCCACGCCTCGGCGAGCGCCGCCGCGAATCGGTCGAGGCCGCCCTCGCCGCGCCGCAGCGTCGCCAGCACGGCGGCCCGGCGGTCCGGGGCCAGGTCGGCGGACTCGGCCATGCCGACGGTCAGCACCGGGTGCGGGCTGACCTCGACGAACAGCGTGTCGCCGCGGTCGAGGAGCGCGGCGACGGTGTCGCCGAAACGGACGGTGCCGCGCAGGTTGCGGAACCAGTAGCCGGCGTCCAGCTCCGGCCCTTCGACGGGCGCGCCGGTGACGGTGGAGTGGAACGGGACGGCGGACCGGCGGGGCCGGATGTCCGCGAGCGCGGCGAGGATGTCCGCGCGGAGCGTCTCGACCTGCGGCGAGTGGGACGCGTAGTCGACGGCGATGCGCCGGGCGCGCACGCCGTCCGCCTCGCAGGCGGCGAGAAGCGCGTCCAGCGCGTCCAGTTCGCCGGAGACGACGACCGACCCTGGCCCGTTGACCGTCGCGACAGCGAGCCTGCCGTCCCACCGGGCGATCAGCCGCAGCGCCCGCTCCTCGGGGACGGCGACGGACACCATGCCGCCGAGCCCGGACAGGGCGCGCAGCGCCTTGCTGCGCAGCGCCACCACGGCGGCGGCGTCCTGGAGGGTGAGGATGCCCGCGACGCAGGCCGCGGCGATCTCGCCCTGGCTGTGGCCGACGACGGCGGCCGGCTCCACGCCGTGGGAGCGCCACAGCGCGGCGAGGGACACCATGACGGCGAACAGCGCGGGCTGGACGACATCGACGCGATCGAGCAGGGGCGCGCCCGGCTCGGCGAGCACGTCGGGCAGGGACCAGTCGACGTGGGGGGCGAGCGCGTCCGCGCACGCGCGCAGGGAGTCGGCGAACACGGGTGACTGCTCGGCCAGTTCAAGGGCCATACCGGCCCACTGCGAGCCCTGCCCCGGGAAGACGAAGACGACCTTGCCGCCGTCGATCGCGGTGCCCCGCACGGCGCCGGGCCCCGGGTCGCCCGCGGCGCCCGGCTCGTCCGCTGCGGCGAGGGCGGGCAGCGCGTCGGCGCCGGTCAGCGCCACGGCACGGTGCTCGAACGTGGCGCGCGTGGTGGCCAGGGCGTGGCCGACGTCCGCGGGGTGCAGTCCGGGGTGGGCGGCGAGGTGGGCGGCGAGCCGCGCGGCCTGGGCGCGCAGCGCCTCGGCGGAACGCGCCGACAGCACCCACGGGGCGGCGGACGCGGCAGCGGGCGGTGTGTCCCGTTCGGGTGCGGCGGGCGTGTCGGCGGGGAGTTCGAGAACGGCGTGGGCGTTGGTGCCGCTGATGCCGAAGGAGGAGACGGCGGCCCGCCGCGCGCGCCCGGTCTCCGGCCAGGCCATCTCCTCGGTCAGCAGCCGCACGGCGCCCGCGTCCCAGTCGACGTGGGAGGACGGCCGGTCGATGTGGAGCGTTCTGGGCAGCACGCCGTGCCGCATGGCCTGCACCATCTTGATGACGCCCGCGACGCCGGACGCGGCTTGGCTGTGCCCGATATTCGACTTCAACGAGCCGAGCCACAAAGGCCGTTCGGGGTCACGGTCCTGACCGTAGGTGGCGATGACCGCCTGCGCCTCGATCGGATCACCCAGCGTCGTCCCCGTGCCGTGCGCCTCCACCGCGTCGACATCGGCCGCGGACAGACCCGCGTTGGCCAGTGCGGCGCGGATCACCCGCTGCTGCGCGGGACCGTTCGGCGCGGTCAGCCCGTTGCTGGCCCCGTCCTGGTTCACCGCGGTGCCGCGGACGACGGCAAGCACCTGGTGCCCGTTGCGCCGCGCGTCGGACAGCCGCTCAAGCAGCAGCATGCCGACACCTTCCGCCCAGCCGGTGCCGTCGGCGGCTTCGGCGAACGGCTTGCACCGGCCGTCGGGGGACAGCCCGCGCTGGCGGCTGAACTCGACGAAGGTGTTCGGCGTGGCCATGACGGTGACACCGCCCGCGAGCGCCATGCTGCACTCGCCGCTGCGCAGCGACTGCGCGGCCCAGTGCAGGGCGACCAGCGAGGAGGAGCAGGCCGTGTCGACCGTCACCGCGGGGCCTTCGAGGCCGAAGGTGTAGGCGATGCGACCGGAGGCGACGCTTCCGGTGTTGCCGGTCAGCAGGTGGCCCTCGAAGCCCTCGGGCGCGGCCGGGAACCGGGCGGCGTAGTCGTGATACATGACACCCGCGAAGACGCCGGTGGCGCTGCCCCGCACCGACGACGGGTCGATGCCCGCCCGTTCGAACGCCTCCCACGACGTCTCCAGCAGCAACCGCTGCTGCGGGTCCATGGCGAGGGCTTCACGCGGGCTGATGCCGAAGAATCCCGCGTCGAACTCCGCCGCACCGCGCAGAAAACCGCCCTCCCGCGCATACGACGTCCCCACCCGCTCCGGATCAGGGTCGTACAAACCCGCAAGATCCCAACCCCGGTCCCCGGGAAACACCCCCACCGCGTCTTCGCCCCCGGCCACCAACCGCCACAAATCCTCCGGCGAATCCACCCCACCCGGATACCGGCACGCCATCCCCACGATCACCACCGGATCATCCGCCCCGGCCACCGGCACCACCACGGCCGCCGGCGGCTGTTCCGGGGCGAGGTCGAGAACACGGGTGCGCAGGTAGTCGGCCAGGACCTCCGGTGTCGGGTAGTCGAAGACGGCGGTCGCGGGCAGGCGCAGGCCGGTCGCGGCGTTCAGACGGTTCCGCAGTTCCAGACCGATCAGCGAGTCGAAGCCCAGCTCCTTGAACGCGCGCGACGGGTCGACCGACGCGGCCGTGCCGCGGCGCAGCACGTTCGCCGCCTGGGCGCGCACCAGCTCGATCAGCGCCGCCCGCTGCTCGTCGGCGGACAGCCCGGTCAGCGAGGCCGCAAGGCCGGTGCCGCCGCGGTCGGCGGGCGCGGTGAGCCGCGGACGGCGCGGGGCGGCGGCCCGCACCAGCCCGGCGAACACCGCGGGCACGTCCTCGCCCGCGGGCACGGTGGGACGCAGCGCCGCGGCGACGGCGAACGGCTCGCCGAGGGCGGCGCCCGCGTCGAACAGAGCCAGGCCGGTGGCCGAGTCGAGCGGAACGAGGCCGCCCCTGGCCATCCGCGCCACGTCGGTGCCGCTCATGCCGCCGGTCATGCCGCTGCGTTCGGCCCACAGACCCCACGCCAGCGACACCGCGGGCAGCCCCTGCGCCCTGCGGTGCAGCGCAAGCGCGTCGAGAAACGCGTTCGCCGCCGCATAGTTGCCCTGCCCGGCACCGCCCGTCGTGCCGATGACGGACGAGAACAACACGAAGGCCGACAGTTCCTGATCCCGCGTCAGTTGGTGCAGGTGCCACGCCGCGTCCGCCTTCGGCGCCAGGACCCGCACCACCTGCTCGGCCGTGAGGGTTTCCACCACACCGTCATCGAGGGCGCCCGCGGCGTGCACGACGGCGGACAGCCGACGGCCCGCGAGCAGCGCGGCCAGGGCGTCCCGGTCGGCGACATCGCAGGCCGCGTGCTCCACGCGGGCCCCGAAGGCGCCCAGCTGCGCGTCGAGTTCGGCGGCGCCGGGTGCGTCGGCCCCGCGGCGCGAGACGAGCAGCAGATCGCGGATGCCGCGCTCCGTCACCAGATGCCGGGCGACGAGGCGGCCCAGCGTCCCCGAGCCGCCGGTGATCAGCACCGTGCCATCGGCGGCGAACGGCGGCAGCCCGTCCGCCCGCGGCCGCGCGGCGGCTTCGAGCCGCGGCACGCAGACCGTGCCCGCGCGCACGGCGAGCTGCGGCTCGCCCGCGGCGACGGCCGCGGCGACCCGTTCGTCCGCCAGCGGGTTGCCGTCCCCGTCGGCGTCGATCAGCGTGAACCGCCCGGGGTGCTCGGTCGCCGCGGAGCGCACCAGGCCCCACACGGCCGCCGCCACCGGGTCGGTCACGGCCTCGTCAGGACCGGCGGCCACGGCACCGCGGGTCACCACGGCCAGCCGCCGGGTCTCGTTCTCCGGCTTGGCCAGCCAGTCCTGCACGGTCGCCAGGGCGCTACAGGTCAGCGCGTGCACCGCAACGGGCACGTCGTCCGCGGGGGTGTGCGGCGCCCCGAAGTCGACGCGCACGGTCGTCACTTGCTCCGCCGGCCCTTCGGCGGCGGGCAGCGGCGTCCAGACCAGGCGGTACAGGCCGCCGCCTGCGGCGGTGTCCTGGCGCAGCGGGCCCGCGGTGGCGCGCAGCCGCAGGGCCGCGACCTCGGCGACCGGTCTGCCGTGCTGGTCGTGCGCCGTGAGGGACACGTCGCCGCTGTCCGCGAGGCGCAGGGCCACGCGCAGCGTGGTCGCGCCGGCCGCGTGCAGGGTGAAGCCGTGCCAGACGAACGGCAGGCGGCACGCGCCGTCCGCGCCGACCAGCACGTCGTGCGCGAGTGCGTGCAGCGCGGCGTCCAGCAGGGCGGGGTGCAGCGCGAAGTCGTCCGTGCCGTGCGCCGCGGCCTCCTCGGGCAGCGTGACCTCGGCGAACAACGCGCCGTCACCACCGCGCCAGACGGCCGTCAACCCCTGGAACGCCGGACCGTACCGGAAGCCGCCCGCGGCCAGGTGGCCGTAGACGGCGTCAGCCGCGAGGCGCTCCGCACCGGGCGGCGGCCACGGCGCGGGCGCGGTGGGGGCGGGCGCGTCGGGGGCAGCCGTGACGAATCCGGTGGCGTTCCGCGTCCAGGCGGCCCCGTCCGCGGGCTGCGAATGGAGGGCGACGGCACGCCGCCCGTCCGCCTCGGGCGCGGACACGGTGACCTGAATACGGACGTCGCCCAACTCTGGTAGCAGCAGCGGCGCTTCGAGCGTCAGCTCCTCCACCGTGCCGCACCCGACCTGATCCCCCGCGTGAACGGCCAGCTCCAGCATCGCCGTCCCCGGCAGCAGCACCACACCGTTCACCGCGTGGTCGGCCAGCCAGGCATGCGAGGCCAGGGACAGACTGCCGGTGAACAAGTAGCCCTCGCTGCCGCCCAGCTCCACGCCCGCACCCAGCAGTGGATGTGCCGCCTCGCCGAGCCCCAGTCGCGCCGCCCCCGCCACGGCGCTGTCCGCGGTAAGCCAGTAACGGCGGCGCTGGAACGGATACGTCGGCACATCCACCCGCCGCGCACCCTCAAACACCCGCGCCCACTCCACCCCCACCCCATGCACCCACGCCTCCGACACCGACACCAAAAACCGCTCC
>NZ_JAVREV010000033.1:0-20358 GCF_031845565.1 Streptomyces johnsoniae
GGGAGGCGTTGGCGGGGGTGGAGCCGAGGTCGTCGCGGGTGCCGTTTTATTCGACGGTGGTGGGTGGTGTGTGGGATACGGCTGGTCTGGACGCGGATTATTGGGTGCGGAATCTGCGGGAGACGGTCGAGTTCCAGAAGGCCACCGAGGCGCTGCTCGGCGCCGAATACTCGGTGTTCATCGAGTGCAGCGGCCACCCCGTGCTGGCCGTGGGCACCGGCGAGAGCGCCGAGGCCGTGGGCGCCCGGGCCGCGACCATCGGATCGCTGCGGCGCGGTGAGGGAGGCGCGGGCCGGTACCTCACCTCCCTGGCCGAGGCCTACGTGGCCGGCCTGCCGGTGGACTGGTCCGGCCTCTTCCCGGTGAAGCCCGCCAAGGTCGACCTGCCGACGTACCCCTTTCAGCGACAGCGATACTGGCTGGAGGGAGTCGCCCCCGAGGACACCGAGGCCGTCGGGGCCACCGATGTCGTGGAAGCCACGTTCTGGGAGGCCGTCGAACGCGGAGACATCCAGGAGTTGGCCGCTTCGCTGGAGTGCGACGACGACAAGCTCCGTGACCTGCTGCCGGCGCTCGCCGCATGGCGCCGCCGCAGCCGCGAGCGCTCGGCGCTGGACACGTGGCGCTATGACCTTTCCTGGCAGTCCCTGCCGGAGAGCACCACCGGCCGCCTGGAGGGCAGCTGGCTGCTCGCGTTCCCCGTCGGCCTCGCCGACGCCCCATGGACCCAGGCCTGCGCCCGGGCTCTGCGCGAACGCGGCGCCGAGGTCCTGCTTCTGCCCATGGCCCCGGACGCCGATCGGGCGGAGCTGACCCGACTCGTCGAGGACTTGCTCGCCGGGCCCGGAGACCTCAGCGGTGTGCTGTCCCTGCACGCCTTCGACGAGGAAGCGGCCGTTGCCGCCCCGGCGCTGACCAACGGCGCGCTCACCGGCCTCGCGCTGGTCCAGGCCCTCGGCGATCTGACGCCCTTGACTCCCCTGTGGACCGTCACGCGCGGCGCCGTCGCCGTCTCGGCCACCGAGCGGCTCAGCAGTCCCGCGCAGGCCTACGCCTGGGGATTCGGCCGCGTCGCCGCCCTGGAGTACTCGCAGCGGGCGAGCGGTTTGATCGACCTGCCCGAGGTGGCGGACGAACGTTCCGTGACCCGGCTGGGCGCCGTTCTGGCCGGGGCCGGTGGGGAGAACCAGTTGGCCCTGAGGCCGGCTGGTCTGTTCGCCGCCCGTTTGGTACGGACCCCCTCCGCGGACGGCGCCTCCTCCCGGGGCTGGCTCCCGTCACGCGGCACCGTGCTGATCACGGGCGGCACCGGAGCCATCGGCGCCCATGTGGCCCGCTGGCTGGCTCGCGGCGGTGCCGAGCACCTCCTGCTCACCAGCAGGCGGGGTGCGGAGGCGCCGGGAGCCGCCGAGCTGAAGGCCGAACTCACAGCGCTCGGTGCCCAGGTGACGATCAGCGCCTGCGATGCCGCAGACCGTGCGGCGCTGGCGGACACGCTAGAGGCCATCCCGGCCGAACAGCCGCTGACCGCCGTCTTCCACACCGCGGGAGTGCTGGACGACACGATCATCGACGCGCTGACGCCCGAGAGCATGAACCGGGTGGCGGCCGGCAAGGCCCTGGCCGCGCGGCACCTGCACGAGCTGACCGCGCACCTGGACCTGTCCGCCTTCGTGCTGTTCTCCTCCTTCGCCAGCGTCTTCCCCAGCATCGGGCAGGGCAACTATGCCTCCGCCAACAACTACCTGGACGCGCTGGTCCTGCACCGGCGTGGCCTGGGCCTCGCCGGTACGTCCGTGATGTGGGGCTCCTGGGGCGGCGGCGGCCTCGCCGGCGGCGAGACCGGGAAGCGGCTCGCCCAGGAGGGCGCCCTGCCGATGGACCCGGAACTGGCCGTCGCCGGACTGGCTCGCGCACTGGCCGACGACGACGGGGTGCTCGCCGTCGTGGACATCGACTGGTCGAAGCTGGCCATGGTCGGCGAGACGGAGTGGAGCCACTCGCTCCTCGGCGGTATTCCCGAGGCCCGGCGGGTCATCGCAGCCGCGAAGAAGACGGAATCCGGGAGCGCCTCGGTCGCCTCGGACCTGCTGCTGCGGCTTGAAGCGATGTCGGAGGCGGACCAGGAGCGCGAGCTGGTCGAGCTGGTCCGGGCCCAGGCCGCCGCTGCCCTCGGCCACGCGGATGGCGGGGCCGTGTCCGGCACGCGCCCGTTCAAGGACCTCGGTGTCGACTCACTGATTGCCGTCAACCTCAGGAACCGCGTCAACGTGGCCACCGGCCTGAAACTGCCGGCCACGCTGGTCTTCGACCATCCGACGCCGGTCGCACTGGCCCGGTTCCTGCGAGAACAGTTGATCGGGCGGGTTTCCGCGCCGGTGCCCGCCGCCTCCGCCGCCCCCGCTGCCGTGGCCGCCGACGAGCCGATCGCCATCGTGGGCATGGCCTGCCGCTTCCCGGGCGGTGTCTCCTCCCCGGAGGACTTGTGGCGTCTGGTCAGCGACGGAGTCGACGCGATAGGTGAGTTCCCCACCGACCGTGGCTGGGACGTGGAGGGCCTCTACGACCCGGACCCGCAGGCGCGCGGCAAGACCTATGTCCGCGAGGGCGGTTTCCTGTACGACGCGGCGGAGTTCGACGCGGCATTCTTCGGGATCTCGCCGCGCGAGGCGCTGGCGATGGACCCCCAGCAGCGGCTGCTGCTGGAGACATCCTGGGAGGCCGTCGAGCGCGCCGGCATCGATCCTGCCTCTCTCCAGGGCAGCCAGGTGGGCGTGTTCGCGGGCGCCGGCCACCGGAACTATGTCAACGGCCTGGTCAACCTGCCGGACGGCCTTGAGGGTTTCACCATGACCGGCAACGCGGCCAGCGTGCTGTCCGGCCGGATCGCCTATGTCCTCGGCCTCGAAGGCCCGGCGGCCACTGTGGACACCGCCTGCTCCTCATCCCTGGTCGCCCTGCACTACGCCGCGCAGGCACTGCGGCTGGGCGAGTGCACCATGGCGCTCGTCGGCGGCGCCGCGGTGATGCCCGACGCCGATGTCTTTGTCGAGTTCAGCCGCCAGGGCGGTCTGGCCCCCGACGGCCGCTGCAAGGCGTTCGCCGACGCGGCCGACGGGACCTCGTGGTCCGAGGGCGTCGGCGTGATTCTGGTGGAGCGGCTCTCGGACGCGCGCCGTAACGGGCACACCGTACTGGCCGTCGTGCGCGGCTCGGCCATCAACCAGGACGGTGCCAGCAACGGGCTGACGGCCCCCAACGGCCCCTCCCAACAGCGGGTGATCCGCCAGGCTCTGGACAACGCCGGCCTCTCGGCCGCCGATGTCGACGTGGTGGAGGCGCACGGCACGGGCACCATGCTGGGCGACCCGATCGAGGCGCAGGCGCTCATGGCCACGTACGGTCAAGACAGGGGTGCCGGGGAACCGCTGTGGATCGGCTCGATCAAGTCGAACATCGGCCACCCCCAGGCCGCCGCCGGTATCGCCGGTGTGATCAAGATGGCCATGGCCCTGCGGCACGGCGTGCTGCCCGCGACACTGCACGTGGACAGCCCGTCCTCCCACATCGACTGGTCGGACGGTGCCGTCGAGGTGCTGAGCGAGACCAGGCCGTGGCCCGAGACCGGCAGGCCGCGCCGTTCCGGCGTCTCGGCTTTCGGAGTGAGCGGCACCAACGCCCACGTGGTGCTGGAGCAGGCCCCCACGCCCGAGCCGGCCCCGGAGCCGGCAGGCGCCGCGGACCCGGAAAGCGCCGGCACGCTGCCCTGGGTGTTCTCCGGGCGCGGCCAGGCGGCGGTGGGGGCGGCGGCCGAGCGGCTGCTCGCCTTCCTCGACGAGCGCGGTGGCTCGGGCGCGTCGGGTCGGCCCGCAAACGTGGACGTCGGCTGGTCGCTGGCGGCGACCCGGTCCGCGTTCGCCTACCGTTCCGTGGTCCTGGGCGACGGGCGCAAGGAACTCGTGTCGGCGGCAGCAGCACTGGCCACGGGCGCCGAGGTGCCAGGCGTCGTCAGCGGCACCGTGCGCGGCGAGGATGGCCGGGTCGGTCTGCTGTTCGCCGGCCAGGGCGCACAGCGTCTGGGAATGGGCCGCGAACTGCGCGCTGTGCACCCCGTATTCGCCCAGGCCTGGGACGAGGTCTGTGAGGCCCTCGACAAGCTCTTGCCTCAGCCGCTGAACGACGTGGTCTTCGGTACCGACGAGGCGGAGCTGGAGCGCACCGAGTGGGCTCAGCCTGCGCTGTTCGCCTTCGAGGTGGCGCTCTACCGCCTGGTCACCTCTTGGGGAGTTCGGCCACGGGTCCTGGTGGGGCATTCCGTGGGCGAGATAGCGGCCGCGCACGTGACCGGGGTCCTCTCGCTCGACGACGCATGTGCGCTTGTCGCGGCACGCGGCCGACTGATGCAACAACTCCCCGCGGGCGGGGCCATGGTGGCCATCGCCGCACCGGAGGCCGAGGTACTCGGCGCGCTGGCCGGGCGCTCGGCGTCCATCGGCATCGCCGCGGTGAACGGACCGGCCGCCGTGGTGGTCTCCGGCGCCGAAGCCGAGGTCACCGCCGTGGCCGAGGAGTTCGCCGGGCGCGGGACCAAGACCCGTCGGCTGCGGGTGAGCCACGCGTTCCACTCGCCGCTGATGGAGCCGATGCTGGACGAGTTCAAGGCCGTGGCCGCGCGGCTCACCTACGGCAGTCCCGACCTTCCGGTCATCTCCACGCTGACGGGCCTGCGGGCGGGCGAGGGCGACCTGACCACCCCCGAGTACTGGGTGCGGCACGTCCGGGAGGGCGTGCGGTTCGCCGACGCGATCGAGGTGCTGCGCGGTGACGGCGTCGGCCACCTGTTGGAGATCGGTCCGGACGGCACCCTGAGCGGCATGGCCGCGCAGTGCGTGCCCGACTCCGACGCGGTGGTGGTCGCCGCGCTCGGCCGCAAGGACCGCCCGGAGGCGGTGTCGGTACTCACAGGACTGGCCCGAGTGTGGGTCGCCGGCGCGGATGTGGACTGGAAGGCCGTGTGTGCCGGCGGGCGCCGGGTGGACCTGCCGACGTATCCCTTCCAGCGGGAGCGTTACTGGCTGCGCTCGTCCTCGGTGGCGGGCTCCGGGGCGAACGGGCACCGGCTGCTCGGCGCCGGCGTGCCGATGGCGGACGGCCGGGGCGTGGTGCTGACCGGGCGGCTGTCCCGGTCGGTCGAGACCTGGGTGGCCGACCACCGGATCGGTGGTGCGGTGCTGCTGCCGGGCACGGCCTTCGTCGACCTCGTCGTCCAGGCGGGGGACGAGGTCGGTTGCGGCCGGGTCGAGGAACTCACTCTGCAGGCCCCGCTGATCGTTCCCGAGCGCGGTGCGGTGCAGCTCCAGGTCATCGTGGACGCGCCGGAGGAGTCGGGCGCGCGGAACTTCGCCGTCTACAGCCGGTCCGAGGACACCGTCGACCACGGCGGTGGCGAAACCTGGGCGCAGCACGCGGTCGGCACACTGACGGACGCAGCCCCGGCCGAGGTCGGCGACCTGGCCGTCTGGCCGCCCAGCGGTGCCGAGGAGGTGGACCTGACGGACTTCTACGTCACGCTCACCGAGGCCGGTTCCGCGTACGGCCCGGTCTTCCAGGGGCTGCGCGCCGCCTGGCGCCGCGGCGGCGAGGTCTTCGCGGAAGTGGCCCTGCCCGGTTCGACGGACACCTCGGGCTTCGGCCTGCATCCCGCGCTGCTCGACGCCGCGCTGCACCCCGTCGCGCTGCTGGGCGACCGTGACTCCGGTGACGGCGTGCCGCTGCTGCCCTTCTCCTTCCAGGATGTCGAACTCGCCGCCACCGGTGCCTCGGTGCTCCGGGTGCGGATGGCGTCCGCCGGCGGCGACACCATCTCGGTGACGGCCGCCGACGGCGCCGGCCGGCCGGTGGCCTCCATCGGCGCGCTGGCGCTGCGGCCCATGTCGGCGGAAAGCCTGCGGGAGCGGTCCGCCGCGTCGGAGGCGCTGTTCCGCGTCGATTGGGTGCCCGTCCAGGCACCCGACGGCGTGGCGACGCGTGCCGTGGTCGCGCGGGACGCCGACGAACTGGCCGGCCTCGCCGAGGGGGCTGTTCCCGAACTGGTGGTCGTCCCCGTCCGGTTGGACGCCGAGGTGGGTGACGCCGCCAACGAGGCGCTCGACCTGGCCCAGCGGTGGCTGGCCGAGACCGCGTTCGGCGATGCCCGACTGGCGTTGGTGACCCGGGACGGCGTGCTGTCCCACGCCGCCGTGTGGGGACTCGTCCGCGCCGCGCAGTCGGAGAATCCCGGCAGGTTCGTGTTGGTGGAAAGCGACCAGGACATTCCCGACCTGCCTCTGATTACCTCGGCCGTCGCCACCGGCGAGCCGCAGTTGCGGCTGCGGGGCGGCGAAGTGACCGTGCCGCGCCTGGTCCCGCTCTCGTCGGCCGAAACCCTGCTGCCGCCGGCCACGGCGGACTGGCACCTGGCCGTGCGGGGAACGTCCGGCACGCTGGACGACCTGGCCCTCGTGCCGCGTGCCGACGCCGAGGAGCCACTGGGCCCCGACGAGGTGCGGGTCGCGGTGCGTGCCGCCGGTGTCAACTTCCGCGATGTGCTGCTGTCCATCGGGATGGCCGCTGGCGACCTTGCGCCCGTCCTCGGCGGCGAGGCGGCCGGCGTCGTCATCGAGACCGGCTCCGCCGTGGACGGCCTCGCGCCCGGTGACCGCGTGTTCGGCGTGCTGACCGAGTGCTTCGGCCCGATCGCCCGCGGCGACCACGGTGCCGTGGTCCGGATGCCCGACGACTGGACATTCGAGCGGGCGGCTGGTGTCCCGGTGGTCTTCCTGACCGCCTGGATGGGCCTTGCCGACCTGGCGGGCGTCGGGCCGGGCGATACGGTGCTGGTGCACGCGGGCGCCGGCGGTGTGGGGATGGCGGCCATCCAGGTCGCCCGGCACCTGGGAGCGGAGGTGTTCGCCACGGCCAGCCCCGGCAAGTGGCACGTACTGCGCGAACTCGGGCTGGACGACGCCCACATCGCCTCCTCCCGGACCCTGGACTTCCGGGACGCCTTCCTCGCCACCACCGGAGGCCGAGGCGTGGACGTGGTACTGAACTCTTTGGCCGGCGAATTCCTGGACGCCTCGCTCGACCTGATGCCGCGCGGCGGCCGGTTCATGGAAATGGGCAAGTCCGACATCCGGGACCCGGAAACCGTCGCGGCCTCCCATCCGGGAGTCCGCTACCGCGCCTTCGATCTGGGAGACGTGAGCCATGCCCGGCTGGGCGGCTGGCTGCGCGAGATCGTCGAACAACTGGAGCGCGGCGTGTTCCGGACCCTCCCGGTGCGCACCTGGGACGTGCGCCGGAGCAGGGAGGCGTTCCGCTTCATCAGCCAGGCGCGGCACGTCGGCAAGGTGGTCCTGAGCGTTCCGCTCGACATGGACCCCGAGGGCACCGTGCTGATCACCGGGGGCACCGGCACCCTGGGTGGCCTGGTGGCCCGTCACCTGGTCGAACGCCACGGCGCCCGGCACATCCTGTTGGTCGGTCGGCGCGGCAACGCCGCCGAGGGCGTGGCGGAACTCGTCGGCGACCTGAAGGCGCTCGGCGCCGAGGCCGATGTGGTGGCCTGTGACGTGGCCAACCGCGAGGCGGTGGCGTCGCTGTTGGCCACGCTGCCCGGCGGGCGTCCGCTGACCGCCGTGATCCATGCCGCTGGCGTGGTGGACGACGGCGTGATCGGCTCGCTCTCGCGGGAGCAGGTCGACCGCGTGATCCGCTCCAAGGTGGACGCGGCACTGCACCTCGATGAGCTGACGGCCGGCATGGAGCTGTCGGCCTTTGTCCTCTTCTCCTCCATCGCAGGGGTGCTGGGCGGCGCGGGACAGGCCAACTACGCCGCGGCGAACGCGACACTGGACGCCCTGGCCGAACGCCGATACCGGCGCGGCCTGCCCGCCGTCTCGATGGCCTGGGGCCTGTGGGAGCAGGCCAGCGGGATGACCACGAAGCTCGGCGAGAGCGACCGGCAACGGGCGCTGCGCGGCGGCGTGCGGGCGATGCCGTCCGCCGAGGCGCTCGCGCTGTTCGACGCGGCGCGTGAGGTGGGCGAAGCGCGGGTCGTGCCCGCCCGGCTCGACCTCAAGGCCATCCGCTCCCGGGCGGCCTCCGAGGAGATCCCCGGAATGCTGCGCGCTCTGGTGCGGGCCCCGGCCCGCCGGACGGCGGGTGAGGGAAGCTCCGCCCCGGAGTCCGACCGGCTGCTGCGGGCGCTGGCCGGCGTCTCCGCCGCCGAGCGGCAGCAGATGCTCGTGGACCTCGTCAGGGAGCAGGCATCGTTGGTCCTCGGCCACGCCGGGCTCGAACAGATCCGCGCGGACCGGCCGTTCCGCGAGGTCGGCCTCGACTCGCTGACCGGCGTGGAACTGCGCAATCGGCTCAGCGCCGCGACGCGCGTCCGGCTGGCGGCGACCACGGTCTTCGACTACCCGACGCCGGAGGAGCTGGCCGAACACCTGCTGGAGGAGATCGCGCCGGAAGGCGGCGACACCGCGGACAAGCGTGATCCGTTCGAGGAGGAGTTCCGCAGGGCTCTGGCGGACATCCCCATGGACACCTTCCGCGAGTCCGGAGTGATGGGCATCCTGCGCCGCCTGACCGGCCTCGGTGAGGACGCCGAGGCGGACGGCGAAACGAAGGAACAGGCGGCACAGTCCCTGGAGACCATGGACGTGGCCGACCTGGTGAGCAGGGCGTTGGGCAAGAACGCGCCCTGACCCGACCCGGCCCGGCGCCGCCGGACGGCGCCGGGCCGTGGCCGATTGTCAGTACCGCCCATGGGCGCGGAGATCCGCGCCCGGCGGCGGAACACGGAAGCTCCGGGTGATGCCCCGGTGCGCCCCGATCAGGTCTGGGGTGCTGCCAGGGGTGATCCCAGGGGGGACTGGTGGTGTGCCCGCGGAGAATCGAAGGCGTCCGCGCCTGTGCGGCACGCCCCGGCGCGACACGACGTGAGCGGAGATCACCGGCATGAGCACTTCCACCGAAGAGGTCATCGCGGCGCTTCGGGCGTCGATGGTGGAGAACGAGCAGCTGCGGCGGCAGAACGACGAACTGGTCGCCGCGACGCGGGAACCAGTCGCCGTCGTGGCGATGGGCTGTCGCTTCCCGGGCGGCGCCGACTCCCCCGAGGCACTGTGGGAGTTCCTGATGAACGAGGGGGACGCGGTGTCGGGCATTCCCGACAACCGCGGCTGGAACCCGGAGACCCTCCAGGGCACCGAGGGAGCCTTCCTCCCGGACGCCGACGAGTTCGACGCCGCCTTCTTCGGCATCTCGCCGAGGGAGGCTCTCACCATGGACCCGCAGCAGCGCCTGCTGCTCCAGGTGTCCTGGGAGACCGTGGAGCGCGCCGGCGTCGTGCCCGCCACTCTGAGGAACTCGCTCACGGGCGTCTACTTCGGCGCCACCGGCCCCACCTACGGACAGAACCTCGGCGACGCGTCCAAGGGGTACGAGGGCCAGCTCATCACGGGCAGCGCCGCGTACGCGATCGCCGGCCGCGTCAGCTACACCCTCGGCCTCCAGGGCCCGGCCGTCACCCTGGACACCGCGTGTTCCTCCTCGCTGGTTGCCATCCACCAGGCCCTCCAGGCCCTGCGCGCCGGGGAGTGCGACCTCGCGCTGGCCGGCGGTGCCACGGTGCTGGCATCGCCCGAGCTCTTCGTCGGAGCCGACTCCCACGACGTGCTGGCCTTCGGCGGCCGTTGCCGTTCCTTCGACGCGGACGCGGACGGCACCGCCTTCTCCGAGGGCATCGGGGTGCTGCTGCTGGAGCGCCTCACCGACGCGCGGCGCAACGGCCATCCCGTGCTGGCACTTCTCGCGGGTTCCGCCATCAACCACGACGGCCCGAGCAACGGCCTGACCGCACCCAACGGCCGCGCCCAGCGCAAGGTCATCCAGCAGGCCCTGCGGAACGCCAACCTGACGGCCGACCAGATCGACGCCGTCGAGGCGCACGGCACCGGCACCAAGCTGGGCGACCCGATCGAGGCACACGCGCTGCTGGACGTGTACGGCAAGCAGCGCCCCGAGGACCGGCCCCTGTGGCTGGGGTCCATCAAGTCCAACCTCGGCCACGCGCTGGCGGCCGCCGGAGTCGCGGGTGTCGTCAAGATGGTCATGGCCGTGCGCAACGGCGTGCTCCCCAAAACCCTCCACGTGGACCGGCCCTCGCCGCGCATCGACTGGTCGAGGGGCGGCGTCGAACTGCTGCGGGAACACCGGCCTTGGCAGGACACCGGGCAGCCGCGCCGTGCTGGTGTCTCCGCCTTCGGTATCAGCGGTACCAACGCCCATGTCATCGTCGAGCAGGCCGACTTCCAGGCGTCGGCCGCCGGGCGGGCCGCCCCCGAGCGCGTGGACGCCGGCGGCCCGGCACCGTGGTTGCTCTCCGCAAGGTCGCCCGGCGCGCTGCGCGACCAGGCCCGCTGGCTGCGCGCCCACGTGGAGCGGAACCCCGACGTGTCCCCCCGTGACATCGCCTGCTCCCTGGCCGGCACCAGGACTGCCTTCATCGAGCAGCGCGCCGTCGTGGTGGGCGACGAGACCGCGTCCTTCGTCCCGGGCCTGGAGCTTCTGGCGAGCGGAAAGGTGACGGACCGTACTCCCGGAGTGGTCACCGGACCGGCGGACGCGGGTGGGAAGGTGGTTTTCCTCTTTCCCGGTCACGGCTCGCAGTGGGTCGGCATGGCCGCCGAGCTTCTCGACACCGCGCCTGTGTTCGCCCAGCGCTTCCGTGAGGTGGCCTCCGCCCTTGAGGTCTACGTGGACTGGTCGGTGGAGGATGTGCTGCGCGGCGCCGAGGGCGCGCCGGACCTGGTCCGGCCGGATGTGGTTTCCCCCGTCCTGTTCGCGGTCATGGTGTCGCTGGCCGCGTTGTGGCGCTCCCACGGGGTGAAGCCGGACGTCGTGGTCGGGCACTCCCAGGGCGAGATCGCCGCCGCCTGCGTCACCGGTGCGCTCTCCATCGAGGACGGGGCGCGGCTGATGGCCCAGCGCATCCGGATATTCGTCGACGAACTGCTCGGCAAAGGGCTGTTGGCCACCGTGGCGCTGCCGCGCGCGGAGCTGGACGAGCTGGTCGCCCCCTATGGCGACGCCCTGGTGATTTCCGGCGTCAACGGGCCGCGGGCGTCCACCGTGGCAGGCGAGCCGGAGCCCGTGAAGGAGCTAGTCGCCACGCTGAAGGAACGGGGGGTGCGGGCCACTGTGCTGTCGCCTTCGCTGGCCTCGCACAGTCCTCAGGTGGAGCCGCTGCGGGAGCGTCTCGTCGACGTGCTTTCTTTCGTCCGTCCGCGTTCCGGTTCCGTTCCCATGCACTCCACGGTGACCGGCGAGGTGCTCGCGGGCCCGGAACTGGACTCCGCCTACTGGTACGAGAACTGCCGCAGGCCGGTGGAGTTCGAGCCGGTGGTGCGTTCCCTCCTTTCGGCCGGCTACCGGACGTTCATCGAGATCAGCCCACATCCCGTGCTCCAGGCCCCGGTTTCGGACACTGCCGAGGAGGCCGACGTCGACTTGGCCTACGTCGGCACCCTGCGGCGCGGCCACGGGGGCCTCGACCGTTTCCAGCTCTCTCTCGGACAGGCGTGGACGCGCGGCGTCGCCGTGGACTGGACCGACGTCATCGCCGCCGGCACCCGGGTGGACCTGCCCACCTACCCGTTCCAGCGACGCCCCTACTGGCTGGGTGCCTCCACCGACGCTGTCGTCTCCGGCCCCGCGGGGATACGCGACGACCAGGCCGAGGCCCGGTTCTGGGAGGCCGTCGAGCACACGGACCTGAGCGCGCTCGCCGACGCGCTGGAGCTCGACGACGAGGAGCGGCAGGCGCCGTTGCCCAGCGTGCTGCCCAAGCTGGCCGCCTGGCGTCAGCGCAGCAGGGACGCGGCCGTGATCGACTCCTGGCGCTACCGCGTCACCTGGCAGCCGGTCGGCGGGGTTCCGCCCGAGCCCCTCTCCGGTACCTGGCTGCTGATGGTCCCGGAAGCGGGCGCCTCCCCGGAGCTGGTGGACGGCTGCGCGCTCGCCCTGACGGAGCACGGTGCCCGGCCGCTGCGGCTCGTGGTCGGCGCCGAGCGCACCGGCCGGGCCGGGCTCGCCGCGGTACTCGGCGAAGCCCTGGAGGCGCACTCGGAGGATCGCATCACCGGCGTGCTGTCGCTGCTCGGAATGGACGAACGGCCGCACCCGGACGGCGGGGCCGTTTCGGTGGGCGTGGCCGCGTCAGCCGCCCTGCCCGAGGTGCTAAACGACTCCGGCCTGGCCGCGCGCTTGTGGTACGCCACCCGGGGCGCCGTCTCGGTGACCGGCTCCGACCCCGCCCCCTCGACGTGGCAGGCGCTGGTCTGGGAGACGGGCCGGAGCGAGGGGCCCGCCCTCGCCAGGCGCTGGGGAGGGATGATCGACCTTCCGGTCGCGCTGGACGAGCGGGCGCGTGGCCGGGTGGCCGGCGTGCTGTCCGGCTCGGCGGGTGAGAACCAGGCGGCTGTGCGCGCCTCCGGCCTCTTCGGCCGCAGGCTGCGGCGCGCTCCGCTCGGCGACGCGCCCGCGGCGCAGGAATGGCTCCCGGACGGCACGGTCCTGGTCACCGACGGCACGGGACCGCTCGGCGCCCAGGTGGCCAGGCGGCTGGCCCGCGCGGGAACGCCACACCTGCTGCTGACCACTCCGCACGGCGCCGCGGTCACTGACAGCACCGCGTTCGAGGCGGAGTTGCTGGAGTCGGGGGCCGGGCGGATCACCGTCGTGCCCTGCGACCTCGGG
Source organism: Streptomyces johnsoniae (assembly GCF_031845565.1). Taxonomy (NCBI): domain Bacteria; kingdom Bacillati; phylum Actinomycetota; class Actinomycetes; order Kitasatosporales; family Streptomycetaceae; genus Streptomyces; species Streptomyces johnsoniae. The sequence goes on from NZ_JAVREV010000033.1 coordinate 12,808, forward strand.
GACCGCGACCAGGTCGCGGCCGTTCTCGATCGCGCGCCGGAGGACCAGCCGCTGACGGCCGTCCTGCACGTCGCCGGGGCTCTGCCCGAAGGCGACGCCGCCGGAGGGGAGTCGGCCGGACTGCGGGAGCGCCTGGAGGGTGCCACGCACCTGCACACGCTCACCCGGCACCGGAACCTCACCGCGTTCGTGCTCTTCTCCTCCTGCGCATCGGAGTTCGGCCCGGCACGGGGCGGCGACCACCTGCCGGGCGGCGCCTTTCTCGATGCGCTGGCCGAGCGGCGCCGCGGGGAGGGCCTGCCGGCGACCTCGGTGGCCTTCGGCCGTTGGGCCGACGCCGAGGGAAGGAGCGGAGCCGCGGCCGGGACGCGGGCCTTGGACGAGATGGACCGGGAGCTGGGCATCGACGCCCTGTGGCGGGAGTTCGGTCGTGACGAGACGACGCCGGTGATCAGTGCCGTCGACTGGGACCATGTCGCCGCCGGCGTGGAGAGCGGCGCGCCGAACCCGTTCTTCTCCGCCATCGAGGAGGTGCGCGGCGCGCTGGAGATTCGCGCCAGGCGTTCCGCCGACACGGTGGGCGGGGCGAGTGCGGAAGGTTCCCTGCGGGACCAACTGGCCGTGCTCCCCGACCGCGAGCGGGCCGAATCCGTCACCACCCTGGTGCGTGCCCAGATGGCGGAGTTGCTCGGCCATGGCGGGCCGGAGGACGTCGGGATCAACCAGCCGATCACCTCTATGGGCTTCGACTCCCTCACCGCGACCAGCCTCAGGAAGCGGCTGAGCACCCTCACCGGCCTGCGCCTGCCCGGCGGGCTCGCCGTGGACCACCCGACGCCGGCCGCCATCGGCCGCTACCTGGCCGGTCTGCTCGGTGAGGGAGGGGAGGCCGAACAGCCGCGGGGCGGCGAGGGCCTCACCGCGCTTTTCCTGCGTGCCTGTGCCGAGGGGAAGCTCGCGGAGATCCACGATCTGACCGTCGGCATGGCGTCGTTCCGGCCCTCCTTCGTCAGTTCGGCGGAGCTGTCGAGTGAGCCGCGCCTGGTGCCCCTCAGCGAGGGTGCGGCGGAGCCGATGCTGCTGTGCTTCCCTTCCTACGCCTGGCAGCAGAGCCCCTATTACTACGGGCCCTTCGGCGCCGGTTTCGGGAACGGCAGGCGGGTACAGGTACTCGGTCTGCCGGGCTTTTCCGACGGGGAGCCGCTGCCGGCTTCCGTGGACGCGCTGGCCGACGCGCTGGCCGAGGCGGCGGTGCGGGCGGCGGCGGGGCGGCCGTTCGCGCTGGCCGGACATTCCGCAGGAGGGCTGATCGCCGGCGTCGTGGCCGCACGCTTGGAGAGCGCGGGAACCGGGCCCCGGGCGCTGGTGCTGCTCGACACGCCCACCTGGGACGCCGATTCCGCGCGCTCCCGCGCATGGTTCGACGCGGTCAACGAGTCGCTGATGCGCAAGTCCGGTGAGGCCGCGGGTGCCGTCGGTGAGGAGGTGGCCGCGGATCTCGCCGCCGGCTTGGGCGACGACGAGGCGTGGATCACGGCCAGGGCCCGCTACAGCACCCTGGACTACTCGGTGAAGCGGATCGAGGCGCCGACCCTGCTCGCACGGGCCAGTCAGCCGCTGCCCGGGCTCCCGGCCGACGCCGACTGGCGGATGAGCTGGCATCTGGACCACACGCTGGTGGACGTTCCCGGGGACCACTTCTCGATGCTGGAGGCCGAGCACGCCGGTCGGGGCGCCCTGGCGGTGGACGCCTGGCTGCGCGGCCTCGCCTGAGCGGAGCGCAATGGGCGAAGGGCCTGCCGCCGGCTGCGGCAGGCCCTCCGCCCTGTGGGGGGTCGGTGATGGTCGGTTCGGTCCGGTGGCCGGTTACAGGGGCCTGATCCGGACGTCGCGGAACGAGACCACGTCCGAGGTGCCGTGGGTCTGCAACCCGATGTGGCCCGCCTCGTGCTGGCGCCCGTCGGTGCCCGGGTCGTCGGCGCGCGGCGGCGAGAACAGCTGTCCCGGCGCGTTGGTGAACTCGTTGATCAGCAGGCCGTTGCGGTAGACGGAGTAGTGCTGGTCGACCACGCGGATCTCGTAGTCGTTCCACGTGCCCTTCGGGGTGGTCAGCGCCTCGCCGCGGTTGACCAGGTCGAAGCCGTAGACCGAGCCGGTCTTGTACTGGTCACCGCCCGCGCCGTCGTAGATCTGCACCTCGTGGCCGTAGTTGATGGCCACCCACTCCGGCCGCGACTCCTCCGGGTGGCCGTGGACCCGCGGGAAGCCGACGAAGACCCCGCTGTTCGCCGAGCCCGTGCCGGGCGCGTCGTCGCGGAACTTCAGCCGCAGCACGAAGTCGTCGTAGGTCCGCTCGGGGAACCACAGCATCCCCATGCCGCCGACCTCGGTGCTGCTGGTGATCGAGCCGTCGTCGTTCAGCCCGAACGCGCCGCCGCCGACGTGGGCCCAGCGGTCGAGGGACTGCGCGGTGCCGGTGAAGATGTCCTCGTAGCCCGTCCGGTTGCCGGGGTCGCCGACGTCGGAACGGTCGGCCGCGGCCTTGATCTCGTCCGCGCCGCGCTGGTCGATGACGCCGTCGTCGATCAGCGCGGTGGTCACCTGGCGGACGTGGTTGAGGAAGGAGCCGTGGGAGGACCAGGCGGCCTCGTCCTCGATCCGCTCGTTGACGGTGCAGCCGTCGCGGTCGGTGCGGTTGGGCACGTTGGTCAGCTCGTCGCCGACGACCACCAGCGGGCGGTCGTCGGACTCCGGGCAGGCGGCCGGCTCCTCGCCACCGCCGTCGTCCTCGACGACGGTGAAGGAGGACGAGCCGGGCTCCGAGGAGTTCCCGGCGTTGTCGGTCGCCCGGTAGCTGACCGTGTGCTCGCCGACGCTGTGCACCATCACCGGCTCGGTGTAGGGCGCGAAGTCGCCGCCGTTGACGGCGTATTCGATGCCGGCCACGCCGGAGCTGTCGTCGGTGGCCGCCAGGGTGACGGTCGCCATGGTGAGGTAGTTGCCGTCGGCGTCCTGTTCGCCGTCGACGGTGGCCGATACTTCGGGCGGGGTGGTGTCCTCGCCGGAGGGCTCGACCACGTTCACGGTGGTCTCCTGGTCCTCCGAGACGTTCCCCGCCACGTCGCTCGCGCGGTAGGCGATGGTGTGCTCGCCGACCGTGTCGAGGACGACCGGCGCCTCGTAGGGCGCGAACTCGCCGCCGTCGAGGGCGTATTCGATGTTCTCGACGCCGGAGCCCTCGTCGGTGGCCGCCAGCGAGACGGTGGCGCTGCCGACGTAGTTGCCGTCGGCGTCCTGCTCGCCCTCGACGGTGGGCGTCACCTCGGGCGGGGTGGTGTCCTCGCCACCGCCGCCGTCCTCGGTGACGACCAGCTCGCCCTGCATCGCCCCGTGACCGGGGATCGCGCAGAAGAAGCGGTAGGTGCCCGGGGTCAGGGTCGCCGTGACCTCCCACCGCCCGCCGTTGGCGTCATTGGGGTTGGCCATGATGTTGACGTCGACGTCGTTGTTGTAGTCGGGGTTGGAGGTGTCGAACGTCAGGGTGTGCGGCATGCTGGTGGTGTTCCCGGTGGCCGCGCTGTTCTCGAAGATGATGGTCGTCTCGCCCGCGACCGCCGTGGTCGGCTGGGTCACGTAGCGATCGAGGTCGTTGCCGGCCGTCCAGACCAGTTCCTGGACCGCCGCCGGTTCGCTCCCGCCGCGGGGCGCGTCGGCCCGGGCGGACGGGAGGGTCACCAGCGTCAGCGCGCCCAGGCAAAGGGTCACCAGCAGGGCCAGGAGGCGCCGTGTCGTGGGCGCCCGGGAGAGGAGTCTCGGGCCTCGGGGACCGCCCCCGAGGACACTGCCGTGCGTCATACGTGTTTCCGTCCTTCTCGGAGCCTTGCTTCGCTAGCCGGCCAGGTCCTGGGGGAGCGGGGTCGCCTCGCCGCCCGTGTAGGTGACGCGCCACAGCGCGGATTCCCCGGTCACGGTGAAGAAGCCGCGGCCGTAGTCCAGGACGTACATCGAGCCGTCGGGCGCGAACTTCCAGTCCATGAGGTTGCGGATGCCGCCCTCACCGGTGGGGATGATCTCGTCCAGGCTCTCCGCGTGCACCGGAAGTCCCCCGCTGCCCGCGTTGGCCGGGTCCATGACCACCGCGTGCCGTGGCTGGTCGGCGTCGTAGTGGTCGCCGACGAACCACTTGCCGTCCCAGTACTCCGGCCACGCGACCTCGCTGTCCTGGGAGTCGTCGTACCGGTAGACGGGTCCGTTCATCGCGGCCTGGCCACCGCCCGTGAGCCACGGCAGCCGCAGGGTCTGCTCGTCGAGCTCGTAGCTCGGCACACCCTCGGCGTCGCGCGGGAAGTCGGGACCGCCGCCCTGCGGGGAATACCAGATGTTGTTGTCCGTGACCGGTGGGATGTCCACCAGGCCGTCGTTGTTCGGGGACTCGTTCTTCGGGGCGTCGCAGTCGTACCAGCCGAGCGGCTGCGTCGGGTCCGGCAGGTTGCGGTCCCGGTACGGCTGGCTGTTGCCCATGCAGTAGGGCCAGCCCCGGTTGCCCGCCTCGGTGATGACGGCGAACGTGTCGTACTTCGCCGGACCCCAGGTGGTGCTGGGCTCGGCGGCGTCGGGGCCCACCCAGCCGACCTGGAGCGAGTCGGTCTGCGGGTCGATGGAGATGCGCGACGGGTTGCGCACGCCCATGACGTAGATCTCGGCGCGGGTCTTGCCGCCGCCCTCCTCCTCACCGGTGAAGAGGTTGCCCTCCGGGATGGTGTAGGTCCCGTCGTCCTCCGGGTGAATCCGCAGGATCTTGCCGTTGAGGTTGTTGGTGTTGCCCGCGGTGCGGCGGGCGTCGGCGAACGAGACGCCCTCGAAGTTCGGCTCCGGGTTGTTGCCCGAGTAACCGTCGCTGAACTGCGAGGAGTTGGTGTCCCCGGTGGCGATGTACAGGTTGCCCGCGGAGTCGAAGTCCATCCCGCCGCCCGCGTGGCAGCAGCTGTGGATCTGCACCGGCCAGGACAGCAGCACCTGCTCCGAGGCGAGGTCGAGCGTGCCGGTCTCCTCGTCCAGGGTGAAGCGGGACACGCGGCGTTCGCCCATGTGCGTCTCGCGGTCGATCTCGGAGTGCGGCGTCCAGTGCAGGTACATCCAGTTGTTCTCGGCGAAGTCCGGGTCGAGGACGATGCCGACCAGGCCCTCCTCGATCTTCACCAGCTCGCCGCCGCCGCCCTTGTTGCCGAAGACGTCCAGGGTGGCGACGAGGGACACCTCCTCGGTCGCCGGGTCGTAGACGTGCACGGTGCCTTCGCCCAGCCCGATCTGCGGGTCGTTCCAGTCCGTGACCACGGGGGTGTCGGCCCAGTGCCCGCCGCGGCCGATGTAGAACACCCGGCCGTCGTCGGCGATGTCGAGGCCGTGCGGCTCGCCGATCTGGTCGAGTTCGCCCGGCTGGTTGGGCGCCGTGAGCCGTTCGGCCTCGTAGTTGTCGGTGATCGTGGCCTGGCAGTCGGCCCGCGCCAGGCGGCTGGTCCACAGCAGGGCGCCGCGCAGGTGCTTGCGGAAGTTGTTCTCCGTGAAGCTCTGCGCCGTGCCGCCCATGCCGGTGTAGAACGACCGCCCGCCGTCGTAGTCGCGGCACCAGGAGATCGGGTGGTCCCAGCCCTCCGCGCCCTCGCCGGGCTCGTAGGTGCTCTCCCGCACGCGGGCCACGGTGTGCACCTGGCCGGTGGGGTTGGTCTCCCAGTTGAACCAGACGTCCGACTTGGCCCACTCCAGCGGCAGTCCTGACGTCGCCGGGTTGGTGCGGTCCCCGACCTCCACGACGGCCCGCTGCGGGTCGGCCGGGCCGCCCGCCTCGGGCCTGGAGCCGATGAGGCCGGTGAACCACTCCGACTCCGGCTGGGCCAGAGCGGCGTCGTGGACGCCGACGAACCCGCCGCCCAGCCGCACGTAGTTCTGGAGTGCGGACTCCTGATTCGCGTTCAGTACCGCGCCGTCCGCGGACAGGAAGACGACGGCGTTGTAGTCCAGCAGCCCGGACGGGGTGAAGACCGCCGGGTCGCTGGTGGCGTCGACCGCGAAGTGCTCGTCGGCCGGCCCTTCGGCCCCCAGGGCCTCGATGGCCGAGATCCCGGCCTGCGTTCTGTCCTCCGGTGCGTCGGCGGCATGGAAGACGAGCACGAGCGGGTCCTGGGCCCCCGGCAACGTGCTCGCTTCCTCGTTCTGTGCGGCTGCCGGGGCGGTGCCCAGCAGCGCGATGGTCATGGTCGCAGCGAGCGCCAAAACCTGTGGCTTGCGGCCCATAGCTCGCCAGCCCCTCTCAGGTGACAGCAGCAACGCCCTAGGAAGCTAGACCTCTTTTGCTGAGTCGCCAATAACTATGACCAGGAAAATGGAAACTTTGTCCTGAGGGTGGGCAAACTCTTGTCGCGGCCATACCATGAGGCGCCATCAGGACCCCTGACCGCCGACTCAGGAAGGCGCAGCACATGCGGCGACCAGGCTTTTCCCGACGAGCATTCACCGGTGGCGCAGCCGCGGCGGCCATCGCTCCGGCCGGTCTGACGGCAGCCCTGCGATCGACCTCGGAGCCCGCCGCGGCGCCACGGGCCGAGGTCCGCCGGATCACCATGTACGCGGAGAATCTTCCGAACGGGCAGCTCGGCTACGGGCTCGCCCCCGGCGAGGCGCAGATACCCGGGCCGCTGCTGGAGATGTACGAGGGCGACACCCTCCAGATCGACCTCGTCAACAACGCGGATGTCGCCGTCAGCCTCCACGTGCACGGCGTCGACTACACGATCGACAGCGACGGCACGCGCATGACCAACAGCATCGTCGAGCCCGGCGAGTCCCGGCTGTACACCTGGAACAGCCACGCCCCCGGCACGCGCGAGGACGGCACGGCGATCGCCGGCAGCGCCGGCTACTGGAACTACCACGACCACGTCGTCGGAACCGACCACGGGACGGGCGGACTTCAGAAGGGCCTGTACGGGCCGCTGGTGGTCAGACGCCAGGACGACATCGTGCCGGACCACCAGTTCACCGTCGTCTTCAACGACATGACGACCAACAATAGGACGCAGGCGCCGAACTTCACCGCGAAGCTCGGCGAACGCTGCGAGTTCATCGTGATCACGCACGGCGAGCTGTACCACACCTTCCACGTGCACGGTCACCGGTGGGCCGACAACCGCACCGGCTACCTCGCCGGACCCGACGACACCAGCCAGGTCATCGACAACAAGATCTGCGGACCCGGCGACTCCTTCGGCTTCCAGGTCGTCGCGGGCGAGAACGTCGGCCCCGGGCACTGGATGTACCACTGCCATGTGCAGAGCCACTCCGACATGGGCATGGCCGGGCACTTCACCGTCACCCGGGCCGACGGCAGCGTGCCCGGCGGGGACCCGGGACACGGCGGGCACGGCGCGGACACCGCCGGCGCCCAGCGGCCAGCGGACCCGGCGGGCTCGGGACACGCACATCACTGACCTCCATCCCGCCGTGGGGGCCGCCCCCCCCCCGCCCCCCCCCCCCCCCCCCCCCCCCCCCACACCG
>NZ_JAVREV010000034.1:0-15830 GCF_031845565.1 Streptomyces johnsoniae
GCAGCGTCAGAGGTGTATAAGAGACAGACCATGAGGCGCCATCAGGACCCCTGACCGCCGACTCAGGAAGGCGCAGCACATGCGGCGACCAGGCTTTTCCCGACGAGCATTCACCGGTGGCGCAGCCGCGGCGGCCACGCTCCGAGCCGTCAACGGGTAGGCGACCAGGTGCCCCTCGATGCCGTCCGCGTCCGCCGGGCCGCCGGTGTCGTCGACGACGTGTGTGACAGTGCCCGTCCCGCCGCCCAGGGACGCCGCCACCCTGTGCGCCGGCCGCACCCCGGCGTGTGCGGAACCTCGACGTGGAAGAGGCAGCACACGGCGAGGCCGTACGCTTGGTGGCCGGTGACCGCGTCGTTCACCCGGTGGGAGGCGAAGCCGCGGGTGCCGCCGCCGGACGGAACCCGTGGCGCTTCGAAAGAGCGGGCCGTGACTTCGTTCACGGCGTGATCTCAGCGATCCGCCGCGCATTGGTCAAGCCCACGCGCACAGTTCCGGAACCGATCCGGAACACCGCCGGCTCAGCCCGCGGCGGAGGACGGCCAGGGGCTGCGTTCCATGATCGCGGCCTGGCCCCGGGAGACGAGCCCGGGGTAGGAGCGGCCCGGGTACCAGGGCGCGGTCTCGATCCGGTCGAAGCCGGGCAGCTCCGCCATCCAGGCCGCCATCCGCTCGCGCAGGCCGGCGTCCGGCAGTTCACCGCGCATGGCGCGGACGTTCTCCGCCACGTGCTCGGGCCGCGAGGTGGCGGGCAGCGCGCAGGTGACCGCGGGGTGGGACACCACCCACTTCAGGAAGAATTCCGCCCAGCTCTCGATCCCCAGGCCGTCCACGAAATCCGGCAGCGGACGGCCGGCGACGACCTCGTGCAGACGGCCCTTCTCCAGCGGCATGTTGACCAGCACCGCCGTCCCGTGGTCGGCCGCCGCGCGCAGCACCCGGCGCTCGGCGTCCCTGGTGCGTATGGAGTAGCGGACCTGCATCGAGTCGAGCGCGCCGCGTTCGATCCAGTCGGTGAGCAGGTCGAAGTACGCCACGTCGTGGTGGGTGACGCCGACGTGCTTGATGCGCCCCTCCTTCTTCCAGGCGTGCAGCAGCGGCAGCACCACGTCCACGTTGACGAGGCTGTGACAGGTGACCACGTCCAACGGGCGTCCGCGGGACAGGCGTTCCATGGAGCGTTCCAGGCTGCGCCTGGCGTGGCTCTCGTCCCACAGGTACTCACCGGTCGACCAGATCTTGTTGTTCAGGAAGACCCGGTCGGCGAATCCGTCGATGGCCGCCCCCGTGTTCTCCTCCGCCGCCCCGTACAGCGGCGAGGTGTCGATCACCCGGCCGCCCGCTCGCCAGAACTCCCGTACGACCTCCCGCACATGGGGGCGGTGCTCGCCGGGCAGCGAGTCGAAGGTCATGAACGTGCCGAGCCCGATCACCGGCAGCCGCTGCCCGGTCGCGGGGAAGCTCCGGGTGATCACGCGGCCCTCCCCGCCGCCGCTGCCGCCGCCGGCCTCGGCGGCACCCGCCGCCCCGAGCGACAACGCGCCCGCCGCGGCGGCGAGCCCGCCCGCCTTGATGACGCCGCGCCGCGTCGCGCCCGCGTTCCCGCCGTCGTTCCTCGTGCCGTCTTCCGCCTGGTGCATGGCTGTGCGCTCATCTCGTCTCATCTGCCAACAGGGTCAACCAAGCGATGCCCCGGGCGCAGATGAACGAACAGACCCGTCCGGACGGTCGGCATACCCTACGGGTATGGCCGTTGACCTCAGACTGATGCGGTATGTCATCGCGATCGCGGACACCGGCAGTTTCCAGGCCGCGGCCGAGCGGCTGCACATCAGCCAGCCGCCGCTGAGCCGTCAGATCATTGCGCTCGAACGGGAGCTGGGCGTCGCCCTGTTCGAGCGCCGCCCCACCCGGCTGACCGAGGCGGGCCGGGTCTTCGTCGCCTCGGCCCGCGAGGTCGTCGGCCACGCGGAACGGGCCGTCAGCCTCACCCGCCAGGCGGCCCGTGCCGCGGACGGCGTCGTCCGCATCGCCTACGGTCCGAGCGCCGCCCACGCCGAACTGCCGCTGCTGCTCGCCGAGATGGCCGAGCGCCATTCCGGGGTGCGGGTGCAGGCACGGGAGTTGTGGGACGCCGAGCTGCCGGCGGCCCTGGGCGCGGGCGAGTTCGACGTCGCGCTCGGCCGCCATCCGCCCGTTCCGGCCGGCTGGACCGCCGAGGTGCTGCGCACCGAGGAGTACACGGTGGTCGTGCACGCCGGTCACCGGCTGGCCGGGCGCGCTGCCGTCTCCCTCGCCGACCTGCGTGGCGAAACGTTCCGGTTCATCACCAGGGAGCCCGCCCCCGGCTACGTGGACGCCGTGTTCGCGGCCCTGGGCGCCACCGGGGAGACGTTCCCCGTGTGGGAGAACCCGGTGCCCGGCCTGCGCAATCACACGGAAGTCTCCGGCGGCGGGTTCATGCTGCTGCCCCGTTCCGTCGCCGAGCACCTGCTGCCCGCCGCGGCGTGCCTGCCGGTCCTCGACGACCTGCCGCCCGTGCCCCTCGCCCTGGTCCGCCCCGGCCGCGTCACCGCGCCCGCCGTCGCCGCCCTGATCCGCACCGCCCGCGCCGTCGCCGCCCGCGAGGGCTGGCGTCGCCCCGGCCACCGGCGTTCGGGTCCTCGCCCGTCGCGCACCGGTCAGGACGGGGCGTGAAGCGGCTCATCCGGCGGGCGGGTGCGCCGTGTTGACCACGAACGAGAACTCGTAGCGGTCCCCCCGGCACAGCGACTCCCCGTACTCCACGACGCGGCCCGCGGCGTCGAACGCGGTCCGCCGCACCAGCAGGGCCGCCGAGCCCTCGGGAACGCCGAGCAGCGCCGCCCGGCGCCCGGTCGCGTTCACCGCCCTGATCTGCTGGCCCGCCCGCACCACGTGCACCCCGTGGACGGTCCGCAGCTCCTCGGACAGCGACCCGGTGAGCCGCGCGGGGTCGAGGCCGGGGAAGCGCTCCGCCGAGAGATGCACCGTCTCCAGACAGAACGGCACCTCGTCGCCCAGCCGCAGCCGCTCGATCCGGTGCAGGGCGGTGCCCGGGTCCACGCCCAGCGCCGTGGCCAGGTGCAGGTCGGCCTCGACCCGCTCCGCGGCGAGCAGCCGCGCGCCGGGGCGGTGGCCGCGCGCCCGCAGATCCTCGGTGAACGATGTCAGCACGGACGTCTTGACGATGTGCGGATGCGCGACGAACGTCCCCACCCCCCGCACGCTGCGGATCAGCCCCTCCTCGCGCAGCGACTGGAGCGCCCGCCGCGCCGTCGACCTGCTGACGCGGTAGCGCTCGGCGAGCAGCCGCTCGTTGGGCAGCGCCTCGCCGGGCCGCATCGCGGCGATGTCGTCGCCGAGCCGCCGCCGCAGCGCCTCGTGTTTGAAGGCCCAGGCCGCCGCACCGCCGCGCCCCGGCCCGTCCTCTTCCTCCGCCGCCACTGCCAACTCCGTGATCCCACCCATCCGTTACTGGAAGTGCCCGCGATGGCGCGACCACAGCTCTTGCGCCACCCCGGCCGTCGTCGCCCCGGCGCGCGGGCCGGGGGGCTCCTCGGGCACGTCCCCCGCGACCCAGCGCTCCTCCCACGCGATCATCGACGCCTCGAACTCCTCGGCGCGGTACGGGGCGCCGTCGCGGATCGCCTCGGCGATGTGCGTGCACCAGCGTCGCCAGCGTGGCAGGTGGAAGGAACGGACCAGACCGGCCCAGTGCCGCCCCGCGTAGTCGTGCAGCTCGCTGCGGGAGTGCCCCCAGAGCGTCAGGACGCGCCGCGCGTTGGCCTCGTACAGCCGGGCCTCCGACGGCGTGGCCGCCCAGCCGCGCGCCGCCTCCAGCCAGTCGGCCAGGCGGTATTCGGGCCGGGTGGCCAGCAGCGCGTCCAGGTCGGCGACGGTGCCGAGCAGCGCGTCCGCCGCGGCCGCGAAGCCGTCCGCGTCCCGGGCCAGCGCGGCGTCCGCCGCCCGCAGCTGCCGGGCGCACGCCAGATGCGTGAGCACCTGCGCCGCCACGTCGCACAGGTCCCGGCCGAGCGGCCCCGCGCTGTCCGCCGGCCGGCACGCGCCGAGCAGCAGCGCCCACGCCTCGGCCAGCTCCGGCGGAACGTCGGGGGAGGCGGGCGCCGCCAGGTGCGGCGGCGCCTGCGGGCGCAGGTCGCCCGCGAGCGTGGGCCGGCAGACGACGACCGAGCCCGGCGGCCCGGGCCCGTCCGCGGCGTAGACGGCTGCGTGCAGCAGCTCCCAGGCGCGCCGCAGCTCCGGCGTGCGGCGGCCGTACCTGACCTCCGCCCAGTGCGCGAGCCAGGCGCCCACGTCGCCGACGCCGCCCCGCCAGGCGACATCGGCCAGCAGCTCGTACAGCACGGGGTCGCCGCCGAACGCCTCCATGCTCGCCCCGACCCCGGCGAGCGCGCCGCCGCGCGCGTCGGCGCGCGCCGACGCCGCGCCGCCCGCGACCTCCGCCAGCTTCCCGTACAGGCCGGGCCGGCCGCCCAGGCTGTGCAGCATGCACCACACCCACGGCTTGCCGCGGTAGCCGCCGGCCTGCCGCCACACCGGCCGGTGTTCGGCCCACAGGTCGAGCACCAGCATCCGGTTGTCGGGGATGGCGTCCAGGAACGCCGCGGTCCGCTCCGGCGTCCAGTAGTCCGCCCGGTAGGCGAACGGCCAGCCCTGCAGCACCCACGTGGCCCGTTCGTCGGCGGCGGCCATCGCGCCGTGCACCGCCGCCGCCACGCGCGCGACCTCGGCCGGGTCCGTGACCGGCGGCGTGGTCTCGATGAACGGGTCCGCGGCGTAGAGGTGGTCGGTGCCGAGCAGCCGGGTCTGTTCGGTCAGCAGCGCGGTGCCGAACTCCGCGAACAGCGGATCGCGCGGGTCCAGGACGGACACCTCGAAGTCCCACCAGGGCAAGGTGGCGGCACGCGCGCCCCGTTCGGCCGCCAGCGCCGCGGGCACGTGGCCGGAGAAGCCCTGGAGCACCGGCCGCATGCCGAGAGAACGCTCCCGCTGAAGGATGCGCAGGCCGAGCTGCGCGTGGCCGTCGATCCAGCCGCGGGGCAGCGGCCCCTGCCAGCCGGCGGCCGAGGCGAGCCAGTTCCACGGCAGGTAGGCGGGCCCGCCGAGGAACTGCCGCGCCGCCGCGTCGTCGAGACCGGCGGCCAGCAGCGTCCGGTGCCACACCGCCTCGGCTCCCGTCATCGCCAGCGGGGTGGTCACGCCGTGCAGCGCCATCCAGTCGATGTGGCGCTCCCAGCGCGCCCAGTCCCAGAACGCCGTGGTGTAGCCGAAGGTGCAGACGTTGAAGTGGTAGCGGTGCCGGTAGGGGGAGGTGACCGGTCCTTCCGTGCCCGCGTGCGGCAGCCGCGGCGGCAGTGCGGGGCGGGGCGCGTCCCACGTGATCTGGGTGCGGCAGGCGGTCCGCAGGTACCAGCGCAGCGCGGAGGCGACGGCCACGCCGCTCGACCCGCGCAGCGCGACGCCCGCGGGCCCCGCGTCGACCTCGAACCAGTCGGGCCCGCCCGCCCCTTGGACCACCTCGGCGGTGAAGTCCGCGGCCCGTTCGCCGAGGAGGCGGCCGAGCAGCTGCCGGGCCGCGCGCGTCTGCCGTTCGCCGGGTGATGTCATCGTCCGGATCTCGCCTCCCGGCCGGGCTCAGGGGGTACACATGCGCGGTACGTACCACGCGGGCGTCACGGTAGGCCGGTCACGACGGGTGGTCAAGGGGCGGGAATGCGTGGAAAACGGGCTCTTCGCCGGGGGTGGTGCGTCTCCGCGACTCTCTGGTACGTTCCACGCCACTCCGGCGGCCGTCCGGCCGCCGCCCCGCGGTAAGGAGGCCCGTTGACCGCCGACCTCGCCTACTTCGCCGCCCTGAAGGACGCCATCGGCGCGCTCGCGGACGCCGAGGCGCCCGCCATCGACCGGGCCGCGCTGGCCGTCGCGGACAGCGTCGCGGCCGGCGGAGTCGTCCACTACTTCGGCAGCGGACATTCGCACCTGGTCGCCACCGAGCCGCTCCAGCGCGCCGGCGGTCTCGCCCCCGTCAACGTCGTCGCCGCCCCGGCCCTGACGCCGTCCGCCCCGCGGCACGCGGGCGCGGCGGAGCGCGTCAGCGGCTACGCGGCGGCGATCCTGCACACCGCGGACATCAGGCGGGGCGAGGTCGTGGTCGTGGTGTCCAACTCCGGAATCAACGCGGTGCCGGTCGAGTTCGCGCTGGGCGCCCGCGAACTCGGCGCGACCGTCGTCGCGATCACCAACCGCGCCCACTCCCTGGCCGCCGAGCCCCGCCACCCCGGCGGGCTGCGGCTGCTCGACGCCGCCGACATCGTCATCGACACGCACGGCCGCCCGGGCGACACGGTCGTCCCGCTCGGCAAGCTCGCCGCGGGCGCGCTGTCCACCGCCGTCGGCGCGGCCGTCGTCAACGCCCTGACCTGCCGCGCCGCCGAGCTGCTCACCGAACGCCACGGCCTGACCCCGCCGTTGCTCGTCAGCCAGAACGCGCACGGCGACGCCGAGCGGCACAACGAGGCGCTGCTGGCGCGCACCGCGGACCGCTGCCCGCGCGGCTGAGCCACCGGCCGCCCCTCGACTCCCCGCCCCCCGACACCCCCCCCGACACCCCCCCGACGAGACCCGCAAGGAGGCCGATGATGGGCACAGAGCGCCCGCCCGGCCGCGCCCGGCGCGCGCGCCGCCGCCGAAGGGCCGTGGCGGCCTGTGCGGCGGCGGCGCTGCTGCCGCTGGCCGCCTGCGACGCGCTGACGCCCGGCAGCGCGGCCGAGGCGCCTGGGCCGCGGAGCGTGCCGTCGCGGACGGCCGTCCCGGACGAGGACATCACCCTGCGCCTCCAGTTCGCCGACGCGCCGCTGATGGTCGACGCGCTGATCGCAGCCTTCGAGGAGGAGCACCCCCGCATCACGATCGAGCCGCGGTACAAGACGTTCTCCGACTACGTGAAGAACCTCAAGCTCACCATGACCTCCGACAGCGCCCCGGACATCGCGCAGTTCGCGGTGGGCATGACCGACCTGGCCGAGGAAGGGCACGTACTCGACCTGGCGCCGTACCGGGAGGCGTACGGCTGGGACGCGTCGATACCCCCGGTCAGCCTCGACCAGCTCACCGCCGGGCGGGCCAGCGAGGCCACCGGCGGCCGGGCCCTGTTCGGGGTGCCCGCCGGCCTGTCGATGACCGGGATCTACTACAACAAGGAGCTGGCCGCCCGGGCGGGGATCGAGCAACCGCCGCGCACCCTCGCCGAGTTCGAGGACCAGCTCGCCGCCGCCGAGGAGGCGGGCCTGACGCCGCTCGGCGTCGGCGCGCTCGACTCGGGGGGCCTCCACCTGTGGGCGGCCCTGCTCAACCACCAAATGCCCACCGACGACTACTGGGACTGGGTCAACGGCACCGAGGGCGCCACCATCGAGACGCCGCAGGCCATCGCCGCGAGCGAACGCGTCATCGAGTGGGGGCGCCTGGGCTACTACAACGACTCCGCGAACGGCACCGGGCAGGTCGACTCCACCGCCCAGTTCACCCGCGGCGACAGCGTCTTCCTGATCAACGGCAACTGGGCGGCCGGGCAGCTCGCGACCGCGATGGGCGACAACGTCGGCTTCTTCCCCATGCCGGGCCGACGCCCCGCCGACCCGGTGGTCGCCTCCGGCTTCAGCGTCTCCTACGCGGTCTCCTCGCGCACCGAACACCCGGAGGCCGCGGGCGCGTTCCTCGACTTCCTGACCACGCCCGAGGCGGGCCGCATCATCAGCGACAACGGCTTTCTGCCGACCAACGCCGAGGCGGCCGAGCCGCCGCGGGGCGTGCTCGCCGACGTGGCCGAGGGCCACCGGCTGGCCGTCGCCGACGACGGCATCACCACGTTCCCCGACTTCGCCGCCCCGGCCATGCTCGACGCGCTGCGCTCCGGCGTGCAGAAGCTGATCGCGGGCCGCGTGGAGCCCGCCGACTACCTGGACGCGCTACAGGACGTGTGGGATGAGCAGCACGCCGAGTAGGCCGGCCGCGGACCGGCGCACCGCCTCCCGCCCCGCGCGCCGGGGCGGCCGGTGGCGCGGCTACCTGTACGTGCTGCCCGCGCTCGCCGTGTACCTCGCCTTCGCCGTCCTGCCCGCCCTGCACACGGCGTACCTCTCGCTGTTCGAGTGGGACGGCGTCACCCTGGGCCGGTGGGTGGGCCTGGACAACTACCGCGAGGTCTTCGGGGACGCGGTGCTGCGCAGGTCCGTGCTCAACGCGCTGACGCTGGTGGTGTTCTTCTCCTTCCTGCCGATCCTGCTCGGCCTGGTGACGGCCGGTCTCCTGGCCCGCTACCGGCGCCCCGGCATGGCGGCGTACCGCTTCCTGTTCATGCTGCCGCAGGTGGTGCCCCTGGTCGCGGTGGGCGTCACGTGGCGCTGGCTGTACGGGGACGACGGGCTGGTCAACCAGACGCTGCGGACGGTCGGCCTCGACGGCGTGACGCGGGCCTGGCTCGGTGACTTCGACGCCGCGCTGATCGCCGTCGGCCTGGTCGGCACCTGGGTGCTGAGCGGCCTGTGCATGATGCTGTTCCTCAGCGGCGTACAGAAGGTGGACCCCAGCCTGTACGAGGCGGCCCGGCTCGACGGGGCGGGCCCGGTACGGGAGTTCGTCTCCGTGACGCTGCCGCACCTGCGCGGCGAGCTGGCCGTGGCGATGACGGTGACCATGGTCGCCGCGCTGGCGAGCTTCGACATCGTGTACGTGACGACGAACGGCGGGCCCGGCGAGCAGACCACGGTGCCTGGGCTGCTCGTCTACCGGCTGGCGTTCTCCGACGGGAAGGTCGGCCTGGCGTCCGCCCTGGCCGTCGTCCTCGCCTGCCTGATCCTCGTGCTGGTCTACGTCGTCAACCGTCTGTCGAGGTCGGAAGAATGAACAGCGCCACCCGAATGGAACGCTGGTCCGGCTACGCGCTGCTGACCGTGCTCGCGGCCGCCGTGATCATGCCGTTCCTCAGCGTCTTCCTCGCCTCGGTGCAGCCCGCGGGCACGCCGGTGGTCGGGCTGACCTGGCCGGAGCAGTGGAGCTGGGACAACTACCAACAGGCGTGGACGGTCGCCGGGTTCTCCGACCTGATCCGGGCGAGTTTCGTCATCGCGGCCGGGGTCGTGCCCGCCACGCTGGTGCTCGCCGCCTCGGCCGGCTACGCGCTGGGCACGATGAAGCTGCCGGGCGGCAACGCGGTGGCGGCGTTCTTCATCGCCGGGCTGACCATCCCCGTGGAGCTGATCGTCGTACCTCTCTACTACGACCTGCGGGGCGTGGGCCTGACCAACTCCTACCTGGGCGTGATCCTGGCGGAGATCGCGCTGTTCATGCCGTTCGGCGTGTTCTGGATGCGCACGCACTTCCGCACGACGCCGCCCTCGCTGGTCGAGGCGGCCCGCGTCGACGGGGCCTCCTCCGCGACGATCCTGCTGCGCATCCTGCTGCCGCTGGCCCGCCCCTCGCTGATGACGCTCGGGCTGCTGGTGTTCATGTGGTCCTGGAACCAGTTCCTGCTGGTCCTGGTGCTCATCCAGGACACCACCATGCACACCGCCCCGGCCGGCCTCGGCTTCTTCGTCGGGCAGAACAGCACGGACATCCCCACGCTGGCCGCGGGGACCATCATCGTGATGCTCCCGATCCTTACGCTGTTCGCCGTCTTCCAGCGCAGCTTCATCGCCGGGCTGCTCCAGGGCGCCATGAAGGGGTGAGGAACGGGGCGGGCGGCCGGGTCCCGGCTGCCCGCCCCGGCCGGCTCACCGTCCGGACTGGAGGGCGGCCCACGTCTGCGGGCCCACGATGCCGTCCGCGTCCAGCTGCCGTGAGCTCTGGTAACTGCGCACCGCCGCCTCGGTGTTCGGGCCGAACTGCCCGTCGACGGCCAGCGTGCTGCCGCGTGCGGCCGTCAGGGCCCGCTGGAGCCTGCTCACCGCCTCGCCGCTCGACCCGTTCTGGATCATCGGCGTCGCGCCGGCCGACAGCAGCGCCGTCCAGGTGGACCGGCCCACGATGCCGTCCGCGGCGAGCCCGCGCCCGCTCTGGAAGGCCGCCACCGCCTCGGCCGTGGCGTCGTCGAACTCCCCGGTCGGCATGTCGTCCGGCATGGTCACCCCGGCCGACTTGAGCAGGCACTGCGCCGCGGACACCTGCGGGCCGCTCGCCCCGGCGGCGAGTTGCGGGTAGGACGGGAAGGTGAGGTTGACCCCGCCGCAGCTCGCCGGGGGCGGGGTACCGGCGCCCACGTCCAGGTAGTTGCGGTCGATGTTGATGCTGACGCCGCCGTGGGTCTCCGTCACCTCGCCGACGAACTGGTGGATGCGCTGGTGGTCGGCCCAGTACTCGGCCGGGGCGTACTGCCCGGTGTCGGTGTCGGCGCGGCCGTTCCACCAGGCGAACCAGATGTGGTCGACCCGCGTGTACGCCGGGTTGTCGTGGGCGTTCGCCACATCACGGATGCCGGAGGCCGCGCTGGAGTAGACCCCGGCCAGGTAGCCGTTCGCGTGCAGCCCCTCGGTCCAGCCGGAGAGGTAGTTGAGCACGCCCGTGGTGCAGGAGCCGCCCGGGGTGTACGCCTCGATATCGCTGTACAGCGTGCTGCCGGCCGGTATGCCGAGCGACGCGGCCGACGCCACCGAGGCGTTGGCGGCCGTCACACCCTGCTGGCGCGCGGTGGCCGGGTCGGTGGAGATGCGGTTGGCGTAGCTGGTGCACGGCGCCTGCCGCCCGACATCGATCGGTATGAGGTGCCAGCCCGCCGAGGTCTGGGCCTCCACCCAGCCGGCCGTGAGGTTGGGCTGCGCGCAGCCGCGGGTCGCGCCGCTGATGTAGACGCCGATGGCCTGGAACGGCGAGGCGGACCGCCAGGCGTTCATGGCCGACTGCGAGGGCGCGGTGCAGGCGTCGAAGCCGAGCCCGAGGAAGTCGCCCGGCTGCGGCCCGGCCTGCGCCGCCCGCGGCATGCTCTCCCGCGGCGCGGGCACCGCGGCGGGCTCGGCGTCGCCGGTGACGCGGGCCCGTTCCAGAACGGTCCGCACCGTGTCCTCGGCCTGCGGCGCGTGCGCCGCGGTGACGAGCACCCCGGCGTCCTCGACGGCGACCTCGATGGTGCCGCCGGCCGACACCGCGCCGGTCGCGGCGTGGGCGGCGCCCGCCCGGCCGGTGTCGCGCTGCGCGACGGCGGTGCGCGGGCTGATCCGTTCCGCCGCGACCTCGGTCAGCGGCTCGATGACAAGACCCGCGGTGCGGCCGACGACGCGGGCGGGGCAGTCCTGCTGCTCGCCGGGCGTTCCGACGTAGACGGTGGGCCGGTCGAAGCGCAGGCAGGCGGCGGGGTCCTCGTCGAGGTCGACCACCCGCCAGTCGGCGGGCACGTCGACCTCGTAGCCGCGGTAGGTGACGGTGCGGGAGTCCTCGGCCGCCGGGGCGGCCGAGGCCGTCACGGGGGCGGCGCCGAGGGCGGTGGCGGCCAGGCCGGTCAGGGCGGCGACGATGGCCGGCCACCCACGGCGGACGCGTGGAGCGGAGCGTGGCATGCGGTCTCCAGGAAGTGGTGGGGGAGGAGAGCGGGCGGTGCACGACTGGCGGAAAATTTTGACATGCCCACTCCCTTCGGAGGAAGATATCGTCCTGCCGCAAGATGTCGCGCCACCGCGGACTCCGCGCACGGTGTTCGCCGCACGTTCGCGCGAGCGGGCCGGGACGGTCCTACCGTGGGCCGGTGGTCCCGCTCCTCCCGACGCCACAAGACTCCCTCACGGAGGCCGACTTGCCCCGCGACAGCCACCGTTTCCGCCCGGCGCACTTGGCCGTTGCCGTCCTCACCCTGCTCGTGTCCTGCCTGTTCGGAGCACCGGCCGCACCGGCCGCACCGGCCGCCTCCGCCGCCTCGGCGGCCGAACTGCCGGGCGGCAAGGCCAGGTTCGCCGTCGCCGTCGGCGGTCTGAACGCCGGCTCCACCACCAACTGGGTCCGGCTGGGACAGTACGAGTTCGCCGCGGACGGCACCGTCTCAGAAGACCACTGGCACTGGACGCAGCGGCGCCGCGAGACCCGCTCCTCCACCGGCGTCCAGGCCGCCGGCTGCCCCACCAGGTCCTGCACCGTCCGCACCGCGTACGGCTACCAGTCCAGCGCCGCGCCCCAGTCGCTCACCGGCACCTACACCCTCGACGCCGGGCTGCTGCGCATCACCTGGGCCGGCGGCCAGGGCTGGGAGGAGTGGAACGTGACCGAGGCGTCCGACGGCTCCCTCGCCACCCTCGCGTTCGTCCGCTCCGGCTTCGGCGCCACCCACGGCTTCGGTCACGGCAGCAACGCCGCCTGGAACGCCCGCGCCTCGGCCGCCACCGTCGCCGCCGCCGACCACGCGTCCTTCGACCACGACTACTTCCTGTGGAAGGTGAGCGCCGAGAACGACCAGCCGCACATCGACGCCGGAGCGGGCAGCCCGTTCTGGATGCGCGACTGGAGCGTCTGCGGCAGCGGCCGCTGCCTCGCCGGCCGCAGCCCGAGCGACACCGACTACTACGTGACCTCCGCCAACACGTCCACCAGCCACCGTCGCGACACGCTCTGGCACTGGCGCACCGCGCTCGCCGACGGCCGGGGCGAGCACTGCTACACGGGCAACTCGCACGTCAAGCCGATGATTCAGATCATCGACGACGACGGCACCTTCCGCGGCTGGGTCGGCGTCGAGGCCTCACTCAACCAGTCGGCCCCCGACCAGGGGCGCTACGCCGACGACATCGGCATCTTCCGGATCACCGACGCCTGAACGGCCCGCGGGGGAAAACCAGTCGACAGGCCGGCCCGCCGTGCCGTGGGATGGGGGACCGACAGCCCGGGCGCACGACCCGGGCCGGCCCTGGAGGAAGCGCACGTGCCAACCGGTGGAACCACGCATCCACGCCCCGCGATCGACACCGCACTCGCCAGGCGCCTGGTGGACACGCAGTTCCCCCAGTGGGCGGGGCTGCCGCTGCGCCCCTTCGAGCCGGCCGGCTCCGATCACGTGATCCACCGGCTGGGCACGGAGCTGTCCGTCCGGCTGCCCCGTCACGCCGGGGCCATCGGGCAGGCCAGGAAAGAGGCCGAGTGGCTGCCGCGCCTCGCCCCGCATCTGCCGCTGGCCGTCCCGGTGCCGGTGGCCGTGGGCGAGCCGGCCCTCGGCTACCCGTGGCCGTGGTCGGTGAACCGCTGGCTGCCCGGCGAGGTGGCGACGGTCGAGGCACTGGGCGACTGCGCGGAAACCGCCGTGCGGCTCGCGGAGTTCCTCACCGCCCTCCACCGGGTCGCGCCCGAGGAGGTGCCCGCCGCACACTCCCGCCTCACCGCGCCGCCGCTGGCCGACCGCGACCGCGCGACGCGGGAGGCGATCGCCGCGACCGCCGCGGTGTTCCCCGCCGCGGCCATGACCGAGCTGTGGGAGGCGGCGCTGCGCGCCCCCGCCTGGGCGGGCCCGCCGGTCTGGTTCCACGGCGACTTCCACACCGGCAACCTGCTGACCAGCGAGGGCCGGCTGAGCGCGGTCATCGACTTCGGCGGGCTCGGCATCGGCGACCCCGCCTGCGACTTGACCGTGGCCTTCACGCTGATGTCGGCCCGGAGCCGGGCCGCCTTCCGCACCGCGCTCGGCCTGGACGACGCCACCTGGACCAGAGGCCGCGGCTGGGCCCTGGCCACCGGTCTGAACGCCTACACCTCCTACGCCGCCGTCAACCCTCGGATCGCGGCACAGACCAGCCGCCAGATCACCGAGGCCCTCAGCGGCTGAGCCGTGTGTCAGGGCGTGTCGACAGGCCGCGCGAGCGGCAATGACAGGCATCGCTCCCGCCGCGGGCGGCACACTGCCCGGATGGATCTCGACTCCGAGCGGGGCGGCGGGCGCGCTACCGGCCGGGACCAGGTCCTGACCGCGTTCCGCCGGTGAGGTGCCGTCGTGCCGCGGGTCTTCGCAGCCGGTATGCCCTGGTCATGTGTTCCCCGTTGGTGTGGACCCCGGAGCTGGACGCGCTGGTCCTGGCCGGGCACGCCGCCGGCACGCGCCCGGAGGAGCTCGGCCATGAGGCGGAGCTGCCGGCCGGGACGGCCGCCGCCTTCCGTTCCCTCGTCCGGCGCCGGCCGGACCGGGAGCCACTGGAGTACATCACCGGCCGGGCCACCCTCTTCGGCCTCGAATTCGAGGTCGGCGAGGGCACGTTCATCCCGCGCGTCCACTCCGAGGCCATGGTCGGCCAGGCGCCGGACCGCTGTCCCGACGGCCCCCTCCGGGTCGTCGACCTGTGCACCGGCTCCGGTGCACTGGCCCTGGCCGTCGGCGCGCTCCGCCCCGGCTCCGACATCACCGGCGTCGACATCTCAGCCTCCGCCGTGCAGTGGGCGAAGCGGAACGCGGACGGCTGCGCGCCCGGGTCACAGGCGCGGTCGACTTCATCGAAGGGGACGTGGCCGACCCGCGGTTGCTGAAGGACCTGGACGGCCGTGTCGACCTGCTGATGGCCAACCCGCCCTACGTTCCCGACTGGTTGCGCATTCCGCCGGAGTACGGGGTGCACCAGCCGCCGGAGGCCAGCTTCTCGGGGGCCGACGGCCTGGACGCGATGCGGGGGATCGCCGTGACCGCGGCCCGGCTGCTGCGCGGCGGCGGGGTACTGGCCGTCGAGCACCTCGACGCCCTGGTCGACGAGGTCGTCGACATCATCGGCGCGGCCGGGTTCGAGGACATCACCAGCCACCCCGACTTCACCGGCTTCCCGCGGTACGTCACCGCGCGCCGCCCCGCCGGCTGAGCCACCCGCCTGTCGGCGCCCATGCGCAGCCGAACGGCCCGCCGGTCGAACCGGCGGGCCGTCCTCAGGGATGGGCGTCGTCCCGACCGCCCTGCCGCGTCAGCGTCCCTTGTTCACTCGTATCACTTACTCGTACACCCGCACCCAGTCGACTTCGAAGACGGCGGGACGCAGCCCACCGGCCCCGGTGAAGTTGTCGAGCTGGATGTTGAGGTGCCCCGAGGGCATGTCCTGGATGTTCCCCCGCTCGGAGTTGGCGCCGTCCGACATCCGGAACCATTCCTCACCGTCGACGTAACCGACCAGCGCCTCCGGTGTCCACTCGAACGCGAAGTTGTGCCACTCGGTCATGTCCATGGGGCAGAGCTCGTGGCGCTCCTTCTCGTCCGAGGGGCTCTGCGGGTAGTGCAGCCACGCCGAGAGGCACTGCTCGTCCGGGTCGGAGTACTCGACCCAGTCGTACTCGCCGTTCTCCAGCCGGTTGCCCTCGGTGGGCCAGATCAGGTGCAGCGGGTGGTAGAGACCGCCGCTGTCACCGATGTTCCGCGAACGCGAACGGATCTCCCACCGGCCGTACTGGGTGTCCAGCTCCTGGCGGAGCCATCCGGTGTCGCCGTTCTCCTCGCCGAGCATGGTGAGCATGCCGTCCGCGACGGTGCTGTTCTTCGCGCACCGGCGGCCGTTGCCCGCATGCCCTTCCCAGCAGCCCTCCGTGCCGCCGTACTCACCCGACGGAACAGCCCACTTGTCCGGGTCGACCGGACCGGTGTAGTCGAACTCGTCGGATATCGGCAGCGGGGTGCCCCAGCCGTGGCGCACCGCGGCCTCGGTCTCGTCGGACGACTGGCCGTCGTCGTGCGTGACGTTGAGGTCGTAGATCTCGACCTCGCCGTAGTTGTCGCCGCTGCACGGGGAGGAACGGTCGCAGTTGGCCTGCGTGTAGGCGCCGGCCTTGAAGTAGTTGCCGTCGCCGGAGTTCTC
>NZ_JAVREV010000035.1:0-14786 GCF_031845565.1 Streptomyces johnsoniae
GGAGCGGTTTTTGGTGTCGGTGTCGGAGGCGTGGGTGCATGGGGTGGGGGTGGAGTGGGCGCGGGTGTTTGAGGGTGCGCGGCGGGTGGATGTGCCGACGTATCCGTTCCAGCGCCGCCGTTACTGGTTGTCTGCGGGTGGTGGGGTGTCGGGTGCGGGTGGTGGTCTGGATGGCACGGGGCATCCGTTGCTCGGTGCTTGGGTGGGGCTTGCGCAGTCGGATGGCCATCTCTTCACCGGCAGTCTGTCCCTGGCCTCGCATGCCTGGCTGGCCGACCATGCGGTGAACGGTGTGGTGTTGCTGCCGGGGACGGCGATGCTGGAGCTGGCCGTTCATGCGGGGGATCAGGTCGGGTGCGGCACGGTGGAGGAGCTGACGCTCGAAGCGCCGCTGCTGCTACCGGAGTCCGGTGACGTGGCGGTGCAGCTCACCGTGGCCGCCGCGGACGAGACGGGACGCAGGTCCCTGACCCTGCATGCCCGCGCCGACGCGTCCGACGTGTGGACCCGGCACGCGAGCGGCGTGCTGTCCCCGCTGCCCGCCGGCCCCTCCGGTGACGACGCCATGACGACGTGGCCGCCGCCCGGCTCCGTGGCCGTGGACCTGACGGACTTCTACGCGCACGCGGCGGCGGCGGGCTTCGGGTACGGTCCGGCGTTTCAGGGGTTGACGGCCGTCTGGCGCGGTGGTGACGGCGCGTTGTTCGCCGAGGTCACGCTGCCCGAGGAGGCCGCGGCGCACGGCACGGACGACTTCGCGCTGCATCCCGCCCTGCTGGACGCCGGGCTGCAAGCGCTGCGGGTCGGTGGCGTGCTGGAGGGCGAGGGCAGGCTGCCGTTCGCCTGGCGCGGCGTGACCCTGCACGCGGCCGGGGCGTCGGCGCTCCGCCTGCGGCTGTCGGCCCGGGGGGCCGATGAAGTCGCCCTCGACGTCCACGACGACCGCGGCCTGCCGGTGGCCACGATCGGCTCGCTGGTCGCCCGTCCCTTCGTGGGCGCGGACGTGCAGGAAGCCGCCGGTGCGGCGCGCGGCGCGCGTGACCACCTGTTCCGGGTGGCCTGGGCGGCACTGCCCGCCGCGGGTGCGCCGGACGCCGCGGCACAGGAGGCGGTGTTCGCCGACCTCGGCGGTGGCGCCCCGGCCGACGTGCCGGGCGCCGTGCGTGCCGCCGTCGCGGATGCGGCGGAGCGGGTACGCGCGTGGCTGGCGGACGACGCCCACGCGGACCGGCGGCTCGTTCTCGTGACCCGCGGGGCCGTCGCCGTGCAGCAGGGCGAGCCGGTCACCGATCTGGCGGGCGCGGCGGCCTGGGGCCTGCTGAGATCCGCACAGGCCGAACACCCCGGCCGCTTCACGCTGTTGGACACGGACGACGACCCGGCCTCGGAGGCGGCCGCGGTCGCCGCGGTGGCGGGCGGCGAACCACAGCTGGCGCTGCGCTCCGGCGTCGCCTACGCGCCCAGGCTCGACCGCCAGGAGCCGCCGCTGGCCCCGCCGCGCGACGCGGCCGGGGCCTGGCGGCTGCGCCTGGGCGACGTGGCGGCCGGCGGCACCGTGCAGAACGTGCGGCTCGGTGCCGCCGCGGAGGCCGCCGAGCCGCTGGGCCCCGGTCAGGTGCGGGTCTCCGTACGCGCTGCCGGGGTCAACTTCCGCGATGTCGTCCTGGCGCTGGGCATGGTGTCCGGCCGGGATGGCGGTGACGGCCGTGACGAGCTGGGCGGTGAGGGCGCGGGCATCGTGCTCGACGTCGCGGACGACGTGACGGCGTTCCGCCCCGGGGACCGCGTGATGGGCCTGCTGCCCGGTTCGTTCGGGCCGCTGGCTGTGGCCGATCACCGGATGCTCGTGCACATGCCGCAGGGCTGGTCGTTCGTGCAGGCCGCGACCGTGCCGATCGCCTTCCTCACCGCGGCCTACGGGCTGCGCGACCTCGCCGGGCTGCGCGCGGGCGAGTCGGTGCTCGTGCACGCGGCGGCCGGCGGCGTCGGCATGGCCGCCGTGCAGCTCGCCCGGCACTGGGGCGCCGAGGTCTTCGGCACCGCGAGCACCGGGAAGTGGCGCCACCTGCGCGCGCTCGGCCTCGACGAACGCCACATCGCGTCCTCCCGCACCCTGGACTTCGCCGACGCGTTCCGGGACGCCACCGGCGGGCGGGGCGTCGATGTCGTGCTCAACTCGCTCGCGGGCGACTTCGTCGATGCCGGGCAGCAACTGCTCGCGCCCGGCGGCCGGTTCGTCGAGATGGGCAAGACCGACATCAGGGAAGGCGCCGCGCGGGAGGACACCGCCTACCGGGCCTTCGACCTCATCGAGGCCGGGCCCGACCGGGTGCGGGAACTGCTGCGTGACTGCGCCGACCTGGCCGCCGCGGGCGTGCTCGCCCCGCTGCCCGCGACCACCTGGGACGTGCGGCGGGCGCCCGAGGCGCTGCGCCACCTCCAGCAGGCGCGGCACGTGGGGAAGATCGTGCTCACGGTGCCCGCCCCGCCCGCACCCGGGCGCGCCCTCGACCCGGACGGCACGGTGCTGATCACCGGCGGCACCGGCACGCTCGGCCGCCGCGTGGCGCGCCACCTCGTGGAACGGCACGGCGCCCGCCATCTGCTGCTGCTCAGCCGCAGCGGCCCGAACGCGGAGGGCGCCGCGGAAGTCGCCGCGGAGCTGGCCGAGTCGGGCGCCACGGTCACCGTCGTCGCCGGTGATGCGGCGGACCGCGGCGCGCTGGCCGCGCTGCTCGCCGCCGTTCCGGCCGCGCATCCGCTGACGGCCGTCGTGCACGCGGCGGGTGTCCTGGACGACGGTGTGGTGGAGTCCCTGACCGCCGAGCAGGTGGTGCGGGTCCTGGCGCCGAAGGCGGACGCGGCGTGGCACCTGCATGAGCTGACGCGAGATCAGGAGCTGGCGGCGTTCGTGCTGTTCTCCTCCGCGGCCGGTCTCCTCGGGGGCCGTGGCCAGGGCAACTATGCGGCGGCGAACGCGTTTCTCGACGCGCTTGCGCTGCACCGCAGGGCGCAGGGGCTGCCCGCGGTGTCGCTGGCGTGGGGTCTGTGGGCCGAACGCAGCGGCATGACCGGCGGCCTCGGCGCGGAGGACCTGGCCCGCATGCGGCAGGCCGGGATCGAGGAACTGTCCACCGCGGAAGGGCTCGCGCTGCTCGACGCGGGGCTCGGCTCGGCGGAGACGGCCCTCGCGCCGATCCGGCTGCGCACGGCCGCGCTGCGCGCCCGTTCCGCCGTCGACGAGGCACCGCCGCTGCTGCGTGGCCTGGTGCGCGCGCCCAGGCGGCGGGTGGCGCGCGCGGCGAACGACGCCTCCCCGGGCCGTTACGCCTCGGCCTCGGTGGCAGAACTGCTCGAACTCGTCCGTACCCAGTCCTCGGCGGTGCTCGGCCACGGCGCCGCGGAAGACGTGGCGGCGGACCGGGCGTTCAAGGAGCTGGGCTTCGACTCACTGACGGCCGTCGAGCTGCGGAACCGCCTGAACGCCGCGACCGGCCTGCGCCTGCCGTCCACCGCCGTCTTCGACTACCCCACGCCGCAGGCGCTCGCCGCGCAGCTGCGCGACCTGCTCGGCCCCGCCCCGGGCGGGGCCGGCCAGGCGGCCGCGGTGGCGCCGGTGGCCGGGGCGGATGATCCGGTGGTGATCGTGGGGATGGCGTGCCGGTATCCGGGTGGGGTGGATTCGCCGGAGGATTTGTGGCGGTTGGTGGCCGGGGGCGAAGACGCGGTCGGCGCGTTCCCCGGTGATCGCGGTTGGGATCTTGAGGCTTTGTACGACCCTGATCCGGAGCGGGTGGGGACGTCGTATGCGCGGGAGGGTGGTTTTCTGCGCGGTGCGGCGGAGTTCGACGCGGGATTCTTCGGCATCAGCCCGCGTGAAGCCCTCGCCATGGACCCGCAGCAGCGGTTGCTGCTGGAGACGTCGTGGGAGACGTTCGAACGGGCGGGCATCGACCCGTCGTCGATGCGCGGCAAGGACGTCGGCGTCTTCGCCGGCCTGATCCACGGCGGGTACGGCAGCGGCTCGGCCGCCGCCCGCGACCTGGAGGGCTACCTCGGCAACGGCAGCGCGGGCAGCGTCGCCTCCGGGCGCGTCGCCTACACGCTCGGCCTCGAAGGCCCGGCCCTCACGATCGACACGGCTTGTTCCTCCTCGCTCGTCGCGCTGCACCTGGCCGCGCAGTCGCTGCGCGGCGGCGAGTGCGCCATGGCGCTCGCGGGCGGTGTCACCGTCATGGCGACCCCGGGCGCGTTCGTGGAGTTCAGCCGCCAGCGCGGGCTCGCGCCGGACGGCCGGTGCAAGCCGTTCGCCGAAGGGGCGGACGGCACCGGCTGGGCGGAAGGTGTCGGCATGCTGCTGCTTGAGCGTCTTTCGGACGCGCGGCGCAACAGGCACCAGGTGCTTGCCGTCGTCCGCGGCACCGCGGTGAACCAGGACGGGGCGAGCAATGGGCTGACCGCGCCGAACGGTCCCGCGCAGCAGCGGGTGATCCGCGCGGCGCTGGCCAACGCGGGTCTGTCCGCGGCCGAGGTGGACGCGGTGGAGGCGCACGGTACGGGCACGACGCTGGGTGATCCGATCGAGGCGCAGGCGGTCATCGCCACCTACGGTCAGGACCGGTCCGCTGAACGGCCGGTGTGGCTCGGCTCGTTGAAGTCGAATATCGGGCACAGCCAGGCGGCGGCCGGGGTCGGTGGCGTCATCAAGATGGTGCAGGCCATGCGGCACGGTGTGCTGCCCAGAACGCTCCACATCGACCGGCCGTCCTCCCACGTCGACTGGGAGGCGGGGCACGTGCGTCTCCTCACCGAGGAGACCGCCTGGCCGGAGACCGGGCGCGCGCGGCGGGCCGCCGTCTCCTCGTTCGGTGTGAGCGGCACCAACGCCCACGCCGTTCTCGAACTCCCCGCCGACGCGCCCGACGCACCCGACGCGCCCGACCACGGCGGCGACGCGCGGCCTCCGCTCCCGGTGCCCGTGCTGCTCGCGGCGCACACCGCGGACGCGCTGCCCGCCCAGGCCGCGCGGCTCGCCGGCCACCTCGCCGCCCACCCGGACCTGCGCCCGGACGATCTGGCGCACGCCCTCGCCGTCGGCCGGGCGGCCCTCGGCCACCGCGCCGCCGTGACCGTGCCGGACGGCGCGGACCGCACGCCGCTGCTCGCCGCACTGGACGCGCTGGCCGCCGGTGCCGACGCGCCGCACGTCGTGCGGGGCGCACCGGACGGCGGCAAGCTGGCGTTCCTGTTCACGGGGCAGGGCAGTCAGCGGCCCGGCATGGGCCTGGCCGCCGCCGCGCGGTTCCCCGAGTTCGGCGCCGCGTTCGACGCCGTCTGCGCGGAGTTGGACCGCCACCTGGAACGGCCGCTGCGGCAGGTCATCGACGAGGACCCCGCCGCGCTCGACACCACCGCGTATGCGCAGCCCGCGCTGTTCGCGGTGCAGATCGCGCTGTTCCGGCTGCTTGAGTCCTGGCAGGTGCGGCCCGACCACCTGCTGGGGCACTCCATCGGCGAACTCGCCGCCGCGCACGCCGCGGACGTCGTGTCCCTCGCCGACGCTAGCCTGCTCGTCGCCGCCCGCGGCCGGCTGATGCAGGCCCAGCGCGCCGACGGCGCGATGCTCGCGGTCCAGGCGGGCGCCGACGAGGCCGCGGCCTTCCTCGCCACGCGCGCGGAACGACTCGCCCTGGCCGCCGTCAACGGGCCGCTGGCCGTCGTGCTGGCCGGTGACGCCGACGCCGTCGACGAGGCCGCCGCCCACTGGTCGGCGGCGGGCCGCAAGACGAAGCGGCTGCGGACCTCCCACGCCTTCCACTCCCCGCACATGGACGGCATGCTCACCGAGTTCGCCGCCGTGGCCGAACGTGTCGCCTTCCACCCGCCGCGCATCCCCGTCGTCTCCGACGTGACCGGCACGGTCATCGACGGCGACGAACTGGGCAGCCCCGACTACTGGGTGCGGCACGCCCGGCAGGCCGTGCGGTTCGCCGACGGCATCACGCACCTGTACGCGCAGGGCACGCGCACCTTCCTCGAACTCGGCCCCGACGCCGTGCTGTCCGCCATGGGTGAGGACTGCCTGCCCGAGGCCCGCGACACCGCGTTCGTGCCCGCCCTGCGCGGCGGGCACGACGAGGCCGTGACGCTCACCGCCGCGTTCGGCACCCTGCACGTGCGCGGCCACGCGCCCGACCGCGCCGCCTACTTCACGGACCGCGGCGCGAACGCCCGCACGGCCGACGCCCGCACGTCCGACGACCGTGCCGCGGCGCGGACGGACGCGCACGTGCGGGCCGTTCCCCTGCCCACCTACGCCTTCCAGCACCGCACCTACTGGCTCGCCCCCGGCGCGCCCGGCGCCGCCGCGGACGCGCACCCGCTGCTGCCCGACGCCGTCGCGTTCGCCGACGGCGACGGGCTGCTCCTCAGCGGGCGGCTGTCCACGGCCGACCAGCCGTGGCTCGGCGATCACACCATCCTCGGCACGCTCCTGGTGCCCGGCACCGCCCTGGTGGAGATGGCCTGGCACGCCGGGGACCTGGCGGGCTGCGCCACCATCGAGGAACTGACCCTCGAAGCGCCGCTCCTCCTGCCGTCCGGCGGCGCCGCGGCACTGGTGCAGGTCCGTGTCGGCGTTCCCGACGAGACCGGCCGCCGCCCGCTGACCCTCCACTCCCGCCCCGCCGCGGACACCGAAGCCCCGTGGACGCGGCACGCCACCGGCGTGCTCACCGCAGCCGGCGACGCCGCGGCCCCGCAGCCGGAGGCCGCGGCCTGGCCGCCGCCGGGCGCCGTTCCGATCGGAACGGACGACTTCTACGAGCGGTTCGCCGCCCGCGGGTTCGACCTTGGCCCGGCGTTCCGAGGACTGCGTGCCGCCTGGCGCGACGGTGACGACGTGCTGGCCGAGGTGTCCCTGCCCGAGGAGCACCTCGGCGACGCCGCCCGCTACGGCATTCACCCGGCGCTGCTCGACGCCGCCCTGCACGCGGGTGGCCTCGACACCCTCGACGAGTCCACCGGCCGGCTGCCGTTCGCCTGGCACGGCGTCACCCGCCACGCGGCGGGCACCGCCGCGCTGCGCGTCCGCCTGCGCGCCACCGGCTCGGACGGCGTCTCGGTGACCCTGACGGACCCCGAAGGGCTGCCCGTCGCCCGCGTGGGCAGGCTCGTCACCCGCCGCATCGGCGCGGACCAACTCGCGCCGCGCCGGGGAGCCTTGCACCGCGTCGCCTGGCGGGCGCTGCCCGCGGCAGGACCGGGCGGCCCCGCCGGTCCTGCCGGTTCGGGCGCCGAGGACCCGCAGGCCCGCTGGGCCACCCTCGGGGAGGAACGCCTCGCCGGCCTGGCGGGAACGGCCCACCACGCCGATCTCATGGCCCTCGAAAAGGCCGTCGCCGACGGCGCGCCCGTGCCGGACGCCGTCCTCGTGCCCTGCGGACCCGACCCCGCGCTGCCTCTGCCGGACGCCGCGCACGACGCCGCGCACCGGGCGCTCGCCCATGTGCAGGCGTGGGCGGCCGGCCCGTTCGATGCCGCACGCCTCGTCCTGGTCACCCGCGGCGCCACCGCCACCGCCACGGACACGGACACGGACGCCGGCGACCCGGCCGCGGCAACCGTCTGGGGCCTGGTCGCCTCCGCCCAGACCGAACACCCCGGCCGGTTCGTCCTCCTGGACGCCGAGGCGGACCTGCCCCTGGACCCGCGGCTCCTCGCCGCGGCACTCGCCTCGGACGAGCCGAGGCTCGCGCTCCGCGCGGGCACCGTGCACGTGCCGCGCCTCGTCCCCGCCGACGCGGCACCCCCCGCCGCCGCGGAGGAGCCGCCCGCGCCACGGCCCTGGGACCCCGACGGCACCGTCCTGGTCACCGGCGCGACCGGCGCCCTGGGGCAGGCGCTCGCCCGCCACCTCGCCACCGAACACGGCGTGCACCGCCTGCTGCTGGTCAGCCGTTCCGGCGGCGACGCCCCCGGCGCCGCGGAGCTGACCGCGGAACTCACCGGTCTTGGCGCCACCGTCGACCTGCGTGCCTGCGACGTCGCCGACCGCGACGCGCTCGCCGCACTGCTCGCCGACGAACGCCACCACCCGCTGACCGCCGTCGTCCACCTCGCGGGCGTCCTGGACGACGGAGTCGTCGACGGCCTCACCCCGGCCCGGCTCGACGGCGTCCTCGGGCCGAAGGCCGATGCCGCCTGGCATCTGCACGACCTCACCCGGGACATGAACCTGTCGGCGTTCATCCTGTTCTCGTCCGCCGCGGGCGTCATCGGCGGCGCCGGGCAGGGCAACTACGCGGCGGCGAACGCGTTCCTCGACGCCCTGGCCCGCCACCGGCACGCCGCCGGGCTGCCCGCGCAGTCCCTCGCCTGGGGCGCGTGGGAGACCGGCATGGCGGGCGGCCTCGGCCGCGCCGACCGGGACCGGCTCGCCAGGTCGGGCGCCGTTCCGCTGACCGCCGCGCAGGGCATGGCGCTGTTCGACGCGGCCGGCGCCACCTCCGAACCCCATCTCGTGCCGCTGCGCCTGGATGCCATCGCCCTGCGCGCGGCCGAGTCCGTGCCGCCGCTGCTGAGCGAACTCGTGCCCGCCCGCCCCCGGCGCGCCACCGCTGCCACCGCCGCCACCGCCGCTCCAGGCTCGGACGCCGAGGCCGCGGCGCTGCGGCGGCGCCTGACCGGGCGCACCCCGGACGAGCGGCACGACGTGCTGCTCGACCTGATCCGCGGCAAGGCGGCGCTCGCCCTCGGCCATGCGGGCCCCGACGCGGTGGACCCGGCCCGCGGGTTCACGCAGGCCGGGTTCGACTCCCTCGCCGCGGTCGACCTGCGTAACCGGCTGAACGAGGTCACCGGCCTGCGGCTGGCCTCCACCTCCCTGTTCGACCACCCCACGCCGGAGGCGCTGGCCCGCCACATGGCCGCCGAACTCGCCTCGCTCCTCGACGCGGCGGCCACGCCCGCGGCGCCGGCCCGCCCGGCGCCGACGCCCGCCGCCGGTCTCGACGCCCTGGAAGCCGCCCTGGGCGCCCTGCCCGTCGAGGCAGTCGGCGACGAGGAACGCCTCGCCGTCGCCGACCGGCTCGAACGGCTGCTCGCGAGGTGGCGGCCCACCGGCGGTGCCGCCGGAGCGGCCACCGACGAGGCCATCGCCGACGCCACGGACGACGAGCTGTTCACCCTCATCAACAAGGACCTCGGCCTGTCCTGACCATTCCCGCCCGCACCCGCCCGGCTCCCGCCCGAAGAGGACCGATGTCGAACGAAGAGAAGCTCCGCGACTACCTGAAGCTGGTCACGACCGACCTGCGCCGTACCCGCGAGCGGCTGCACGACGTCCAGGCGGCGGACCGGGAGCCCATCGCCCTCGTCGGCATGGGGTGCCGCTACCCCGGCGGAGTACGCACGCCCGAGGACCTGTGGCGGCTGGTGTCGGAAGGCCGCGACGAGATCACGGACTTCCCCGCCGACCGCGGCTGGGACATCGACGCCCTCTACGACCCCGATCCCGACACGCCCGGCACCTCCTACACCCGCAGGGGCGGATTCCTCAGCGACGTCGGCGACTTCGACGCCGAGTTCTTCGGCATCAGCTCGCGCGAGGCGTTGGCCATGGACCCGCAGCAGCGGCTGTTGCTGGAGACCTCCTGGGAGGCCATGGAACGCGCCGGGATTCGTCCAGAGTCGCTGCGCGGCGACGCGGTCGGCGTCTTCGCCGGAGTCGCCTACAGCGACTACGCCACCGACCTCGCGCACACCCCCGCCGAACTGGAGGGTTACCTCGGCAGCGGCCGTTCCGGCAGTGTCGCCACCGGTCGCATCGCCTACACCTTCGGCTTCGAGGGCCCCGCCGTGACGGTCGACACGGCCTGCTCCTCGTCCCTCGTCGCCATCCACCTGGCCTGCCAGGCGCTCCGCAAGCGCGAATGTTCTATGGCGCTGGCCGGTGGCGCCACCGTGATGGCCACCCCCGGCATGTTCGTGGAGTTCAGCCGTCAGCGCGGGCTCGCCCCCGACGGCCGGTGCAAGGCGTTCGGGGCGGGCGCGGACGGCACCGGCTGGGCCGAGGGCGTCGGCGTGCTGTTGCTTGAGCGGTTGTCGGATGCGCGGCGGAACGGTCATCGGGTGCTGGCGGTGGTGCGAGGGTCGGCCGTCAACCAGGACGGCGCGAGCAGCGGGCTCACCGTCCCCAACGGGCCCTCCCAGCAGCGCGTCATCCGCGCCGCACTGGACAACGCCGGTCTGGTCCCCGGAGACGTGGACGCCGTCGAGGCACACGGCACCGGCACCACACTCGGCGACCCCATCGAGGCCCAGGCGCTCATCGCCACCTACGGTCAGGAACGCGAGACCGAACGGCCGCTGTGGCTCGGCTCGTTGAAGTCCAACATCGGCCACACGCAGGCCGCCTCCGGGGTCGCGGGCGTCATCAAGATGGTCGAGGCCATGCGCCGCGGCACGCTGCCGCCCACCCTGCACGCGAACGAGCCGACCAGCCACGTCGACTGGGACGCGGGCGCCGTGCGCCTCCTCAGCGACGAGACGGCGTGGCCCGAGACCGCCCGCCCGCGCCGCGCCGCCGTGTCGTCGTTCGGCGTCAGCGGCACGAACGCCCACGTCGTGCTCGAACAGGCCCCGCTGGACGACGGCTCCGACGCCGACGCCGACACCGATACCGACGACACGAGGGAAGCGGCGACGGAGCCCCCGGTCACCGCCCCACTCGTCCTGTCCGCCAGGACCGAGCCCGCCCTGCTTGCCCAGACGGAACGCGTCCGCGGCATCATCGGCGCCGGCGCACCGGACCCGGCCGCCCTCAGGAACCTCGGCTTCTCCCTGGCCACCGGACGCTCCGCCTTCGACGAACGCGCGGTGCTGATCGGCCAGGACGAAATCCGCGGACGCGTGGTGAGCGGCGCCCGCCGCCCCGTCTTCGTTTTTCCTGGTCAGGGGTCGCAGTGGGTGGGGATGGGTGTGGAGTTGTGGGGGGAGTCGGAGGTGTTTCGTTCGCGGTTGTTGGAGTGTTCTGAGGTGTTGGAGCCGTTGGTGGGGTGGTCGTTGGTTGAGGTGTTGTTGGGTGGGGGTGAGGGGTGGCTGGAGCGGGTGGATGTGGTGCAGCCGGTGTTGTGGGGGGTGATGGTGGCGTTGGCGGGGTTGTGGGAGTCGTTGGGTGTGGTGCCTGCTGCGGTGGTGGGTCATAGTCAGGGGGAGATTGCGGCGGCGGTGGTGGCGGGTGGTTTGTCGTTGGCGGATGGTGCGCGGGTGGTGGCGTTGCGGTCTCGGGTGATTGGGGAGCGGCTTGCGGGTGGTGGGGGGATGGTGTCTTTGCAGTTGCCGGTGGGTGAGGTTGAGGGGTTGATTGGGCGGTTTGGGGGTCGGGTGTCGGTGGCGGCGGTGAATGGTCCGGCGTCGACGGTGGTGTCGGGGGAGGTTGCGGCTCTGGATGAGTTGGTGGGGTTGGGTGGGCGGTGGGTTCCGGTGGATTATGCGTCGCATTCGGCTCAGGTGGATGCGATCCGTGATCGGATTCTGGAGGATCTTTCTGGGTTGGTGCCGGGGTCGGGTCGGGTGCCGTTTTATTCGTCGGTGACGGGTGGGTTGTTTGATACGGCGGGGTTGGATGCGGAGTACTGGTTTATGAATTTGCGGGAGCGGGTGCGGTTTGATGAGGTGGTGCGGGGATTGGGGGATGCGGTGTTTATTGAGTGCAGTGGGCATCCGGTGTTGGTGCCGGGGTTTGAGGATGGGGTGGCTGTTGGTTCTTTGCGGCGTGGTGAGGGTGGGTTGGAGCGGTTTTTGGTGTCGGTGTCGGAGGCGTGGGTGCATGGGGTGGGGGTGGAGTGGGCGCGGGTGTTTGAGGGTGCGCGGCGGGTGGATGTGCCGACGTATCCGTTCCAGCGCCGCCGTTACTGGTTGTCGTCGGGGGGTGGGGTGTCGGGTGCGGGTGGTGGTCTGGATGGCACGGGGCATCCGTTGCTCGGTGCTTGGGTGGGGCTTGCGCAGTCGGATGGCTATCTCTTCACCGGGCGACTGTCCCGCACCGCCCAGCCCTGGCTGGCCGACCATGCGGTCAATGACGTCGTTCTCCTCCCCGGCACCGGCCTTCTTGAACTGGCGCTGCGCGCCGCCCACGAGGCGGGCTGCGAGACCGTGGAGGAGCTGACGCTCGAAGCGCCGCTCGTCCTCCCCGACCGCGGCGATCTGCACCTGCAAGTCGAACTCGGCCCGGCCGACGCACACGGCCGGCGCGAACTGACCCTGCACGCGCGCCACCCCGACGACGGCGGCACCGGCGACTGGACGCGCCACGCGACCGGCCTCGTCGGACCCGCGCATACCGAGGCCGTCCCGGGCGACGACGATCTGGTGGAGTGGCCGCCCGCCGACGGTGAAGCCCTCCCGGTGGACGGCCTCTACGACCGCGCCGCGGCCCTGGGGCTCCGCTACGGCCCGCTGTTCCGTGGCGTGCGCGCCGCGTGGCGCGTGGGCGAGCACGTATACGCCGAACTGGAACTTGCCGAGGAGCTTCGCGGGGAAGCCGACGCCTACGGCATCCACCCCGTGCTGCTCGACGCGGCGCTGCATGCCGTCGGCCTCGGCCCCGTCACCTCCGCCGACCAGGCGCGGTTGCCGTTCGCCTGGCACGGCGTCACCCTTCACGCGGCCGGTGCCTCGGCCCTGCGCGTGCGGATCTCCTACCGCGGCGGCGACTCCGTCGGCCTCGCTGTGGCGGATGCGGCGGGCGCGCCGGTCGCCACCGTCGAGGCGCTGCTGACCCGTCCGGTGAACGCGGAGCAGCTGCGCGCCGCGGGCCGGACCGGACACGACGCGCTGCACGAGGTCGTGTGGCGGCCACTGCCGCCGGTGGACGCGGCGGGCCCGGCTGAGGCCGTAGACGTTCTGCGGCTTGTTGGTGGGGATGGGCTTGGGTCGGTGTATGAGGTGGTGGGGCGTGCGTTGGGTTGGGTGCGTGGGGTGTTGGCGGGTGGGGGCAGTGGTGTGGTGGTGACGTGTGGTGCGGTGGGTGTGGGTGGGGGCGATGTGGTGTGTGATCCGGGTGGTGCTGGGGTGTGGGGGTTGGTGCGGTCGGTTCAGGTGGAGCATCCGGGGCGGTTGGTGTTGCTGGATGTGGGTGCGGGTGGGGATTTGGGTGTGGGGGATGGGGTGGTGGCTGCGGCGGTTGCGTCGGGTGAGCCTCAGCTTGCGTTCCGCGATGGCCAGTTCTTCGTGCCCCGGCTGGAACGCGTCACGGACGTCGGCGGTAGCGACGGCGCGCCCGTGCTCGATCCGGATGGTGCGGTGGTGATCACGGGTGGGACGGGGATGTTGGGTATGGCGGTGGCGCGGCATGTGGTGGGGGTGCATGGGGTGCGGCAGGTGGTGTTGGTGTCGCGTAGTGGTGAGGGTGCGGCGGGTGTGGGGGAGTTGGTGGCGGAGTTGGCGGATGTGGGTGCGGAGGTGCGGGTGGTGGCGGGTGATGTGGCTGATCGTGGTGTGGTGGAGGAGGTGTTCGCCGGGCTCGACCGCCCGTTGAGCGCGGTGCTTCACCTGGCCGGCGTGCTCGATGACGGGTTGTTCGAGGCGCTGACGCCCGAACGGCTCGACCGTGTGTTGCGGTCGAAGGTGGATGGTGCGTGGCATGTGCATGAGGTGTTGGGTGGGTTGGGGTGGCGGGTGCCGTTGGTGTTGTTTTCTTCTGCGGCTGGGGTGTTGGGGTCGGGTGGGCAGGGGGCGTATGCGGCGGCGAATGCGGTGTTGGATGGTTTGGCGCAGGTGCGGGGTGGGGCGGGGTTGCCGGGTGTGTCGTTGGCGTGGGGGTTGTGGGAGCAGCGCAGTGCGATGACGGGTGGTCTTGGCGAGGCCGACCTCGCCCGCATGGCCCGCGGCGGCATCAAGCCCCTGCCCACCCAGCAGGGGCTGGCCCTGCTCAGTGCCGCACTCGGCAGCGACCGCGCCTGCCTGGTGCCGGTGGCGCTCTCCCGCGCAGGGCTCCAGGAGCGTGCCGCTGCTGGTGACCTGCCGCCGCTGCTCCGCGGCCTGGTCCGCGTCGCCGTCCCGCGAAGCGCCGCCGCTCCCGCGGACGGCCTCGCGCAGCGGCTCGCCGCCCTGCCCGAGGCGGAACGTTCACGGGCCGTCCTCGACCTCGTGCGCACCCACGTCGGGCAGGTGCTCAAGCACTCCGCGCCCCAGTCGATCGCCGCGAGCCGCGCGTTCAAGGACCTCGGCTTCGATTCGCTGACGGCCGTCGAACTGCGCAACCGCCTCAACACGGCCACCGGCCTGCGCCTGCCGACCACCCTGGTCTTCGACCACCCCACCCCGGAGGCGCTGGCCGCGTTCATCGCGGAACGGCTCCCCGGTGCCCGGCAGGGCACCGGCCCCCGCCCGGGGGCCGCGCCGCGCCGCCGTTCCGCCGCCGCGGCCGACGAACCGATCGCCATTGTGGCGATGGCGTGCCGGTACCCGGGCGGCGTGCAGTCCCCCGAGGACCTGTGGCGGCTCGTGGCCGAAGGCGGGGACGCCATATCCGGCTTCCCGGCCGACCGCGGCTGGGACATCGACGCCCTCTACGACCCCGACCCCGACCGCGCGGGCCGTTCCTACGTGTCCCAGGGCGGGTTCCTGCACGACGCCGCGGACTTCGACCCCGGCGTGTTCGGGATTTCGCCGCGTGAGGCGTTGGCGATGGACCCGCAGCAGCGGTTGTTGCTGGAGACGTCGTGGGAGGTGTTCGAGCGGGCGGGGCTCGATCCGCTCGGGATGCGCGGCAAGGACGTCGG
>NZ_JAVREV010000036.1:0-12552 GCF_031845565.1 Streptomyces johnsoniae
CCGGGGGGGGCCGCCGGCCCGCGGGCGCCACCTCCGTGAGCCCCCGTCCCGGCCGTTCGGGCGGCGGTGCCGGGACGAGGGGAACCGAGGGAAGACCGAGGAAGACGAGGGATACCACGCATGACCGTGCATATCGAGGACGCCCCGCCCCGGGTACCGGGTCCGGACCCCTCCACGGCCGGCCTGCCCCCGCCGCGGCCGCGCCGCCCGCGTTCCGCGCGCTGGCTGCCGTACCTGCTGCTCGCCCCCGCCGTGCTGGCCCTGGTCGCCGTCCTCGGCTACGCGCTCGTCCGCAACCTCGTCATCTCCTTCCAGGAGTTCGGCCGCCGCCAGCTGATCTCCAGGACCACGGAGTGGACGGGCCTGGACAACTACCGGGCCGTTCTGGAGAACGAGCGCTTCTGGGACGCGGCCGTCCGCACGTTCGTCTTCATGGCGGCCAACGTGCTGGTGATCATGATCCTGGGCACGCTGATCGGCCTGCTGCTCAACGCACTCGGCACCAAGATGCGGCTGCTCCTGTCCATCAGCCTCGTCGCGGCCTGGGCCATGCCCGTCATCGCCAGCACCACCGTCTTCCAGTGGCTGTTCGACCAGCAGTTCGGCGTCGCGAACTGGGTGATGCGCAGCCTCGGCTTCTCCGGCTACGAGCAGCACAACTGGTTCGGCAGCGGCACCTCGACGCTGGCCATCGTGACCGTGCTGATCGTGTGGGCGTCGGTGCCGTTCGTCGCGCTCAACCTCTACGCGGGGCTCACCACCGTCAGCGGGGAGATCTGGGAGGCCGCCCGCATGGACGGCGCCTCCGACTGGCGCGTCTTCTGGTCCATCCTGGTCCCGATCATGCGGCCGTTCTTCCTGATCACGACCTTCCTGGAGATCATCTGGGTGTTCAAGGCGTTCACCCAGATCTACGCCATGAACGAGGGCGGCCCCGACCGCCAGTCCGAAACGCTGCCGGTCATGGCCTACATGGAGGGCATGGGCCAGAACCAGTACGGCGCCGCGGCCGCGATCTCCGTCCTCACGCTGATCATCCTGCTGGTCGCCATGTCGTTCTACTTCTGGCTGATCTTCAAGCAGGAGAAGGAGGAATCATGAGGAAGGTCATGCTCAACGGTGCGGCCCTGGTCCTGGCCGTACTGTTCCTCTTCCCCGTGTACTGGATGTTCTCCACCTCCTTCAAGAGCAATACCGATGTGCTCTCGAAGGACCCGGTGTTCTTCTTCACTCCGTCCTTCGACCATTACTCCACCGCGACCGGCGTCGACCTTTTCTGGACGTACGTCGGCAACAGCTTCATCGTCACCATCGGCGCCGTACTGCTCGCGCTCGGCGTGGCCCTGATGGCCAGTTACGCCATCGCGCGCATGCGCTTCCGCGGGCGCCGCGGCATGGTCATCGCGGTGATGATGGCGCAGATGGCGCCGTGGGAAATCCTGATCATCGTCGTGTACCTCAACGCCCGCGACCTCGAAATGCTCAACAGCATCGGCACCCTGACGCTCGTCTACTTCGTCATGGCGCTCCCGTTCACCATCTGGACACTGCGCGGCTTCATCGCCGCGGTGCCCAAGGAACTGGAGGAGTCCGCCATGATCGACGGCTGTACCAGGACCCAGGCGTTCTTCCGCGTCATCTTCCCGCTGCTCGCCCCCGGCCTGATGGCGACGTCCCTGTTCGGCTTCATCTCCGCCTGGAACGAGTACGCCATGGTCCTGGTCCTGAACAAGGCGCCGGACGCCGCGACGCTGCCGCTGTGGCTGACCCAGTTCCAGACCAACTTCGGCAACGACTGGGGCGCGACCATGGCCGCCTCCTCGATGTTCACCATCCCGGTCCTCATCCTCTTCATCCTGCTCCAGCGACGGGTCACCGGCGGCCTCTCCGCGGGTGCCGTGAAGGGATAGCACTCGCTCATGACGACTGCCGTACGCGACTCCGACACCGTCACCCGCGACGCGCTCGCCGTTCTCCAGCCGACCTTCGCCGGGACCACAGAGCTGCCCGACTGGCTGCCGCGGCAGCTGGCCAACGGCATGACCGGCGTCGGCCTCTTCGGCCGCAACATCGTCTCGCCGGAACAAGTGGCCGCCCTCACCGCCCAGTTGCGGGCCGCGAAGCCCGACGTGCTGGTCTCCGTCGACGAGGAGGGCGGCGACGTCACCCGCCTCGAAGTGCACGGGGGCTCCTCGTTCCCCGGCAACCACGCCCTGGGCAGCGTGGACGACACCGCCCTGACGCGCGAGGTCGCCGCCGAGCTGGGCCGCCGCCTGGCCGCCTGCGGCGTCAACCTCAACTGGGCGCCCTCAGCGGACGTCAACAGCGACCCGGACAACCCGGTCATCGGCGTCCGCTCCTTCGGCGACGATCCGCAGCTGGTCGCCCGGCACACCGTCGCCTACGTGGAGGGGCTCCAGAGCGCGGGCGTCGCCGCCTGCGTGAAGCACTTCCCAGGACACGGCAACACCAGCGTCGACTCCCACCACGCGATGCCGCTGATCGACCTGGATTCCGACACGCTGCACACCCGGGAGCTCGCGCCCTTCAAGGCCGCCATCGCGGCCGGCACCCGCTGCGTGATGAGCGCCCACATCCTCGTGCCCGCCCTCGACCCCGACCGGCCCGCCACGCTCAGCCCCGCCGTCCTCACCGGCCTGCTCCGCGCCCCGGTCGCCGAGGGCGGACTCGGCTACGACGGGCTGATCTTCACCGACGCCATCGAGATGAAGGCCGTCGCCGGTGCCTACGGCCTGGACGGCGGCTGCGTCCACGCCATCGCCGCGGGCGCCGACGCCCTCTGCATCGGCGGCACCCCGTCCGACGAGGCCGAGGTGCTGCGCCTGCGCGACGCCCTCGTGCGGGCCGTGCACAGCGGCGAGCTGCCCGAGGAACGTCTGCACGACGCCGCCACGCGCGTGCGGGAGCTGGCCGACTGGACCGCGGAGGCCGCGGCGCCGGCCGGGGCGCCCGACCCGGCCGGCGAGGTCGGCCTGACCGCCGCCCGCCGCGCGCTGCGCCTGCACCGGCCCGACGGCGCGGGCCCGTTCGTCCCGCTGACGGCGCCGCCCTACGTCGCCTCGTTCCCCCCCGTGGCCAACATCGCGGT
Organism: Streptomyces johnsoniae; assembly: GCF_031845565.1. Taxonomy (NCBI): domain Bacteria; kingdom Bacillati; phylum Actinomycetota; class Actinomycetes; order Kitasatosporales; family Streptomycetaceae; genus Streptomyces; species Streptomyces johnsoniae. Next base: position 3,110 of record NZ_JAVREV010000036.1, read on the forward strand.
CGGCGAGCACACCCCGTGGGGCGTCGGCCCCGAGCTGGCCGGGCTGCTGCCCGGCACCGCCACCGGCAGCCACACCCGCGAGGAGGCGGAACGGGCCGGCGGCGACGGGTTCGTCGCCGAGATCCTGGCCGCCGCGGGGGAGCGCCGCGTCGTCGCCGTCGTCCGCGACGTGCACCGGCACGCCTGGATGGCCGACGCGCTCGCCCGGCTGCTCGCGGCCCGGCCGGACACGGTCGTCGTCGAGATGGGTGTGCCGCACGCGCCGCCGTCCGGCGCCCTGCACATCGCCACCCACGGCGCCGCCCGCGTCTGCGGCCGGGCCGCCGCCGAGGTCATCGCGGGCCGGGCCCCGCGGTGACCGGTACCGCAACCGGGAGGGAACCCTCGATGCAAGCCACCCCTGTCGCGCCGCCCGACGCATCGCCCGGCCGCCTGATGGCGGCCGAGATGGCCGAGCAGCCCGCCGTGCTGCGCCGGCTGCTCGCGGAGGGCGCGCCGCGCATCCGCGAGGTCGCGGCGCGGATCGCGGCGCGGCGGCCGCGGTTCGTGCTGTTGACCGCCCGCGGCACCTCGGACAACGCGGCGCTGTACGGGAAGTACCTGCTGGAGATCCTGGTGGGGATGCCGTGCGGCCTGACGTCCATGTCGACGACGACCGCTTACGCGGCCAAGCAGGATCTCGCCGACTGCCTGGTGATCACCGTCAGCCAGTCCGGCGGCTCGCCCGACCTGGTCGCCTCGACGAAGGCCGCCCGCGCGGGCGGGGCGATCACGCTGGCCGTGACCAACAACGCGGACTCGCCGCTGGCCGAGGCCGCCGAGTTTCACATCGACGTGCTGGCCGGGCCGGAGCGGGCGCTGCCGGCCACCAAGACGTACACGGCTGAGCTGCTCGCGCTCTACCTGTTCGCCGAGGGCCTGCGCGGCGGCGACGGGGCCGCCGCCGCGGCGCGGCTCCCGGAGCTGGCGACGCGGGTCCTGGCGCGGCAGGAGGAGATCCGGCAGCTGGCGGCGCGCTACCGCTTCGCCGAACGGATGGTGCTGACCTCCCGCGGCTACGGCTATCCGACCGCCAAGGAGGCGGCGTTGAAGCTGATGGAGACCAGCTACATCCCGGCGCTGTCCTACTCGGGCGCGGATCTGCTGCACGGACCGCTGGCGATGGTCGACAACATCTTCCCCGTCATCGCCATCGTCACCGACGGCCGCGGCGGCGAGGCGCTCCAGCCGGTGCTCGACCGGCTGAAGGACCGCGGCGCCGACCTGGTGGTCATCGGGCCCAGCGCGCAGGTGGCGGCGGCTTCGGCCGGATTCGCGCTGCCCACCGACGGCGTGCGCGAGGAGTTGCAGCCGATCCTGGAGATCATTCCGCTGCAACTGCTCGCCTACGAGGTCACCCTGGCCCGCGGCCAGGACCCGGACGCCCCGCGGGCCCTGGCCAAGGTGACGGAGACCCGCTGACCCCGCGGTCCGGCCGGTCCGCCCGCGAAGGCGTGACGACGGCGGGCCGCGCGCACTGCCGCCCGGCCCCGGGCCCCACGCCCGGGGCCCGCGGCCGAGGCCGGGGCCCCGGCGATCGCGATACGGACCCCGGGGCGCCCGCGCGCGGACAAAAGCACCTCCCGGCCGTCAGCCCGGGGGAGCGGCCGGGCGGTGCGGCCCGGCGGCGCATCCGGACGACAGGCCCGTAGGGCCGTACGGGCGGCCCGTCACAGCACGGCGCCGCCGCTCGCGTTCAGCCAGTCGCCCGTGACCCAGCGGGCGTCGTCGGAGGCGAGGAACGCGGCGGCGTCGGCGATGTCACTGCCGTCGGCGATCCGGCCGAGGGGGGACATCGCCGCCACCGCGCGCCGCGTCTCCTCGTCCCCGTCGCGCAGCCAGTCGGCGTTCATGTCGGTTTCGACGACGCCGGGGGCCACGCCGTTGACGGTGATGCCGCGCGGGCCCAACTCCTTGGCGAGGCCCACCGTCAACTGGTCGAGCGCCCCCTTGGACATGGTGTACGCCAGCACTTCGGTCATATCGGCCGCCCTGCGGGTCAGGCCGGTGCTGATGTTGATGACGCGTCCGCCGTCCCGCAGTCGGCCGACGCCGTGCTGCACGATGAAGAACACCGCGGTCACGTTCACCGCGAAGACCTGCTCGAACTCGGCCCGGTCGGTGCCGGCGACCCCGCGGCGCGGGCCGTTGATGGCCGCGTTGTTGACGAGGATGTCGAGGCCGTCGGCCCGCTCGTCGAACGCCTCCCACAGCGCCTCCGCGTCGCCCGGCGCCCCCAGCTCGGCCCGGAGGGGGAACGCGCTGCCGCCGGCCGACTCGATCGCCTTCACGGTGGTTTCGGCCGCGGCCTCGTCCCGGCCGTAGTGCACCGCGACGCGGGCCCCTTCGCGGCCGAACCGCTCGGCGATGGCCCGCCCTATGCCGCGGCTCGCGCCGGTGACCAGCGCTGTCTTACCCGTGAGCGTGCCCATGGCGCCGCCCGCCTTTCTCTAGTGGCTGCTACAGAAAGAACGCTAGCACGCATTTTTAAGCGGGCGCTATAGAATGTGGGTATGGCGGAGAGAGCACGCGGGCGCCCTCGGTCCTTCGACCGGGAGGCCGCCCTCGACCAGGCGACGTGGGTCTTCTGGGAGCGCGGCTACGAGGCCACCTCGGTCGCCGAGCTGACCCGAGTCATGGGCATCGGGGCCCCCAGCCTGTACGCCGCCTTCGGCGACAAGCGGGCCCTCTTCGAGGAGGTCGTGGAGCGCTTCGGGGAGCGCTTCGGGCTGTTCATCGACCGGGCCGTGGCCGAGGAGCCCACCGCGAGCCGGGCCATGGCCCGCGTCCTGCGCGAGGCCGCCGCCGAGTACACGACCCCCGGCCGCCCGCCGGGCTGCCTGGTCGCCTCCGCGGCGCTCAACTGCCCGGTGGAGGAGGTGGCCGCCGGATTGCGTGCGCGCCGTGAGGGAAACGTGCGTGCGTTCGAGAGGATTATCCGGCAGGACATCGCCGCGGGCCTGCTGCCGGCGGAGACCGACGCGGCGGGCCTCGCCCGCTTCGTCGGCGCGGTCCTCCAGGGCATGAGCCAGCAGGCGCGGGACGGAGTGGGACGGGCGGCCCTGGAGGCCGTCGCCGAGGCGGCGCTGCGCGCCTGGCCCGCCGCCCCGTGACCGGGGCCGGGAACACCCACGGGCCGCGGCGCCGGGGAGGGACCCTCAACCCTCTCGGCACCGCAGCCCGGAGCGATGCGGGCCTTCGACGCCGTCAGGGCAGATAGCGTCGTGCGGCCTCGCTCTGCCCTCCTGTGCGGGGAGAGCAGAAGTGCGCTGACGTTCCCCATTCTGAACCGCACTGCCGTCGTGTGTCCATGCTCTGAAAGCACTTGTCCGACTGCCCCGGCTCGCGCCGTCGGTTCTTGAGCGCGGCTCAAGCGCGCCGGAGCGTGTTTGCGCGCGCCGGTAAGCTCGCCCGTGTGCCCTCCATGAACGACCTCGTCCGCCAGCACACCGAGCTCACGGACCATGACCTCGACTGGCTCCACCTGCTGGTGTCCGAGTGGCAGCTGCTCTCCGACCTGTCCTTCGCGGACCTGGTGCTCTGGCTGCCGACCAGCGACGGCACCCGCTACGTCTCGGTCGCCCAGATGCGGCCCAACACCGGGCCCACCTCCTACCAGGACGACATGGTCGGCCACCTGGTGCCGCGCGGCCGGCGCCCGCTGCTCGACGTCGCCCTCGACGAGGGCCGGATCGTGCGAGAGGGCGACCCGGAGTGGCGCGAGGAGGTGCCGGTGCGCGTGGAGTCCATCCCGGTGCGCCGCGAGGGCCGGGTGCTCGGCGTGATCGCGCGCAACACCAACCTGCTGACCGTGCGCACCCCCAGCCGGCTGGAGCTGACCTACCTCCAGAGCGCGTCCGACCTCGCCCAGATGATCGCCGGGGGCGCCTTCCCCTTCCCGGGGCAGCAGGGCGGCATGGACCGCGCGCCGCGCGTCGGCGACGGCTTCATCCGGCTGGATGCCGAGGGGGTCGTGCAGTACGCCAGCCCGAACGCCCTGTCCGCCTACCACCGGCTGGGCCTCGCCGCCGATCTGGTGGGCCTGCCGCTCGGCCCGACCACGGCCGACCTCGCCCCGACCCGCGGCCCGGTGGACGAGTCACTGGTCAAACTCGCCAGCGGCTGGGCGCCGCGGGAGGCGGAGATCGAGGGCAACGACTGCGTCATCCAGCTGCGCGCCATCCCGCTGAAGCCGAAGGGCGAGCGGATCGGCTCCCTCATACTGCTCCGCGACGTAACCGAACTGCGGCGGCGCGAGCGCGAGTTGATGACCAAGGACGCCACCATCCGGGAGATCCACCACCGGGTGAAGAACAATCTCCAGACCGTCGCGGCGCTGCTGCGCCTCCAGTCCCGGCGCATCGGTGCCACCGGCGACAGCAGCGCGCGGGCCGCCCTGGACGAGGCGGTGCGCCGCGTCGGCTCCATCGCCATCGTGCACGAGACGCTGTCCCAGAATCTGGACGAGCGGGTGGAGTTCGACGAGATCGCCGACCGCGTCATCACCATGGTCGCCGAACTCGCCCCGGACGGCCGGGTCATCGGCCGCCGCACCGGCCGCTTCGGCATCCTGGACGCCGAGACCGCGACCCCGCTGTCGATGGTCCTTACCGAGGTGCTCCAGAACGCACTTGAACACGCCTTCCCCTCGGGGGAGCGCGGCGCGATCGAGGTGAACGCGACCCGCACCGACGGCACGCGCGAGCCGGGGCGGCTGCTGGTCACCGTTCAGGACGACGGGCAGGGGCTGCCGCGCACGTTCAATCCGCGCAGCGACGGAAATCTGGGCCTTCAGATCGTGCGCACGCTGGTGGAGGGGGAGTTGGGCGGCACCTTCGACATGGTGCCGGCCCAGGACGGCGGCACGCGCGTGTCGCTCGACCTGCCGCTGGAGCGGCACGGGGCCAAGCGCTGAGCCGCCGAGCCGCCGAGCCGTTGAACTGCTGAGCCGTTGAACTGCTGAGCCCGGGACGCACAAACGCCGAACCCCGGCCCGCGGTGATGTGTGCTCGCGGGTCGGGGCTCGGTGCGTTTCGCGTTGGGCACCTGACGGGTGCTGCGCGTGCTGCGGCTCGGGGCAGCGGGTGGCGGGGGCGTGAGGGCGCCCGATAACTCAGGCGCTGGCCTTGCGCGCCCGGTTGCGAGCGGCGCGGCGCTTCATGGCACGGCGCTCGTCCTCGCTCATTCCGCCCCAGACGCCGGAGTCCTGGCCGGACTCCAGAGCCCACTGCAGGCACTGCTCCATGACGGGGCAGCGGCGGCAGACGGCCTTGGCTTCCTCGATCTGCAGCAGCGCAGGACCGGTGTTGCCGATGGGGAAGAACAGCTCGGGGTCCTCCTCGCGGCAAACGGCGCTGTGACGCCAGTCCATGTCTGCTCCATCTCCTGCACGTTGCAGTTACATTGCTTGTGAATGTGAACGCTTTCACGAATCCCCAGACAAAGATCGGGCTGCTGCTCAGGCATCTTCAGTGAGGACCTTCGCTGCGGCACCCGCAGGCTCGAAGAGGATTCGGACTCTCAAGGGGGCCGAGGTGTGTCCCGGCCGTCCCGATCGCCATGTAGAGGTTCGCAAACCTGGGCTGCGGATACAACCCCTTCCGGAAAGTTTTTTTTGAATCCTTGGTGTCGCCTAGCTCACAGCCCTACTTCCGACGGGTGGAGCCTGCACTAAACGTTCGACTGGAAGGAGTTTGCGGGCTTCTGCTCACACAATCACACGCAGTGCATGGCGTACGCCTGTGAAGGTCACACTTGTACGCAGTCCGAGGTGGTCACCATCAAGCTGAAACGGCTGTGGCACCTGCGATTGCAAGGTGAAGTCCGGTTCGTCGTGGAGGGCCACCACATGCTTCCCGCGGGGCCCGCGATCCGGCGAACTGCGCAGCAGCTGCGTCGCGTACCGCGTCACCGCCGCGGACGACAGCCGGGTGAGTCCCAGCAGGTCGAGCCCGGTGTCGAACGAGGCGCGGGGCGCCGCGTACATCGGCCGGTTCCCCAGGAACGTCCAGGGCGCGGTGTTGCACACTATCGCCAGCGCGAGCCCCGTCACCGGCTCGTGCCCCGCACGCCGCAGCGTGATCGTGCCCGCGGTGCGGTGCTGGTCCCCGAAGAACTGCCGCATCGCCTGCCGCACATACAGCGCGTGCGTGGACCGTTTGCCGCGCTCCCGCTGCAACTCCACCCGGCCGACGACACCCGCGTCGAAACCGAGCCCCGCGTTGAACGTGAACCAGCGGCGCGGGACTTCGGCGTCCTGGGTGTCCGGCGTGCCGGCCGCGAGGCCGAGACCGACCGCGCGCTCCGATTTCGCGTGCAGCGCGTCCAGCAGCGCCCCGGTGGCCTCGACCGCGTCGTTGGGGAGACCGAGCGCCCGCGCGAACACGTTCGTGGAGCCGCCGGGCACGACCGCGAGCCGCGGCAGCTGCCCGGTGTCAGGGCCGTGGTGCAGCAGGCCGTTGACCACTTCGTTGACCGTGCCGTCGCCGCCGAGCGCGATGACCAGGTCCGCGGTCCCCTGCTCGGCCGCCTCCCTGGCCAGCTCCCGCGCGTGCCCGCGGTAACCGGTCGCGGCGACCTCCAGCTTCAGGTCGCTGGCGAGTGCGTGGGTGAGGACGTCACGGGTCCGCGCGCTGGTGGTGGTGGCGACCGGGTTGACCACGAGTAGTGCGCGCATGCATGGCAGAGTACCCAGGCCACGGCGGCCGGGGCGCCGCCGGTGGGCTATACGCTTGCGGGGTGGGCGAGAACAGCACTCAGCAGAGCGGGCAGGACGTGACCGGGCGTCCGCGTACGGTGACCGTCGCGGCCGTGCTGAACGGCCTCCAGGGCGCGGCGATCGCGGCGGTCGGCGCGGCCATGCTGCTCCTCGTGGTGACCGGGGACCCGGACGACCCGACGCAGGCGCTCACCGGCGCCGTGACGCTGCTGGCCCTGTCCGCGCTGCCACTGGCCGCGGGCCACGGGCTGTGGCGGCTGCGCCGCTGGAGCCGCAGCCCGGCCGTGCTGACGCAGCTGCTCGCCGTCCCCGTCACCTGGACGCTGTTCGGCAGCGGCGGGCTCTGGCCGGTGGCGGCGGCCGCGCTCGGCCTCTCGGCCATCGCCGCGCTCGGCTGCCTGATCAACCCGACGGCCACCGCTGCACTGGGCACCGCGCCCCGCGGGGCTGCCTGAGGGGGCGTGGCCGCGGCCGTTACTCCTCCACCAGCAGCTTCTCGCGCAACTGCGCGAGCGTGCGGGCCAGCAGCCGGGAGACGTGCATCTGCGAGATGCCGACCTCCTGGGCGATCTGCGACTGCGTCATGTTGCCGAAGAAGCGCAGCAGCAGGATCTTCTTCTCCCGCGGCGGCAGCTCTTCGAGCAGCGGCTTCAGCGACTCGCGGTACTCCACGCCCTCCAGGGCGTCGTCCTCGGCGCCCAGGGTGTCCGCCACGGCCGGCGACTCGTCGTCGGTGTCCGGCACGTCGAGGGACAGCGTGCTGTACGCGTTCGCCGATTCGAGGCCCTCGAGCACGTCCTCCTCGGAGATGCTGAGGCGCTGGGCCAGCTCGTGCACGGTCGGCGCCCGGCCGTGCTGCTGGGACAGCTCCGCGGTCGCCTGGCTGAGGGACAGCCGCAGCTCCTGCAGCCGCCGCGGCACCCGTACCGCCCAGCCCTTGTCCCGGAAGTGCCGCTTGATCTCGCCGACCACGGTGGGTGTGGCGTACGTGGAGAACTCCACGCCGCGCTCCGGGTCGAAGCGGTCCACCGACTTGATCAGGCCGATGGTCGCCACCTGCGTCAGGTCGTCGAGCGGCTCCCCGCGGTTGCGGAAGCGGCGGGCCAGATGCTCCACGAGCGGCAGGTGCATCCGCACCAGGCTGTTGCGCAGCTCGGCGCGCTCCGGCGAGCCGTCGGGCAGTTTGCGCAGCTCGACGAAGAGATCACGTGCCGCCCCGCGGTCGTGCGGGTCGGGCAGCACCCGCCGCTGTGCGGGCGCGGCAGGCTCCTGCTGTCCGGGAATGGCTGCCCCGGCCGGCTCCCGGCGGGGTCTTGCGGCCTGTTCCACCTCGTTCACCTCGGCCCCCTCGTCCCGTGGCGGCCCCTGCGCGCCGGTCACGGCGCTCCGGGGGCGCCGCCGCGCTTTTTGTGCAGGCTGATGCTGACCGTCTTGTCCTCTCCGACGGCCGATTCGACCTCACCCGCGAGCGCCGTCAGCACGGTCCAGGCGAAGGTGTCCCGCTCCGGCGCGTGGCCCTCGGTGGTGGGCGCCGAGACCGTGACCCGCAGGGCGTCGCCGACCAGGGTGAAGACGCACTCGAGGACGCTCCCCGGAATCGCCTGCTGGAGCAGGATGGCGCAGGCCTCGTCGACCGCGATGCGCAGGTCCTCGATCTCGTCCAGGGTGAAATCCAGCCGCGCCGCGAGACCGGCCGTGGCCGTTCGCAGCACTGACAGATAGGCACCCGCCGCCGGCAGCCGGACTTCGACGAAGTCCTGCGATCCGGGCTCACCTGGGATGGGGGACACCCTCACCTCCACAGAGACTCACACTGATTGAGCGCTCCCGGGCACCGCAGAGGTGCCCGGGTCGCCTTGCGACGCTACCGCGATCCATGGCGTGCTGTCGCCCGGCCCGGGATGCGGCGGAACCTTCCGACCACCTCGACGGTATTACTCATCGTAATGCATTCGGTGCGTACTGTGGCCATGATGGAAGCGTCAATTCCTCGATTTTCCCGCGGCGTTGCGCGTGCGCGCCGCGATGATCGCCGATGGTACCCGCGCGGCGTGCGCGGTGCGGCGGCGCCCGTCACGCCCAGCCGTGCAGCCCGATGCCGGACTCGCCTGCCAGCGCCCGCCGGATGATGCCGTCCGCGGCGAACACGATGTCCGTCGGCAGGGCCTTCGCGTCCACCCAGCGGACCTCGGAGTGCTTGTGGGGCTCGGCGTTGCGCAGCGTCCCGCGCCAGCGGCGGGCGAGGAAGATCACGGTGAGGAACCCGTTGGGCGCCTCCGCCCCGCGTGCGGCGTGAATCACGTGCGCCAGGCGCAGCTCGGCCGGGTCGACGACGAGCCCGGTCTCCTCTGCCAGTTCCCGTGCGGCGGTGACGGTGACGGGCTCGCCCGGGTCGCTCTTGCCGACCGGCAGATCCCACAGGCCGCGCCCGAACTTCGCGGCGGGCCCGCGGCGCAGCAGCACCACGCGGTCGGTGGCGGGGTCGTGGACGATGACGGCGGCGGCGAGCATCGTCATGGCGGCGGTGGCGGGCGGCAGGGGCTGGTGCATGCCCGCAGCCTAGGTGTATTGCTCACAAGCGTTGTTGACACTCGTTGGGGCTTGATCATGGCGAAGACCTCCGATGTGGTGGAGCTGTCTAGGACTGCACCGCATGGAGGTCTTCATGTCCCACCGTAATGCCCGG
>NZ_JAVREV010000037.1:0-9961 GCF_031845565.1 Streptomyces johnsoniae
GGTTCGCGGCAGGTGGTCGTCGATCTCCACGTAGAGTGCGGTGATGAGGGTGTCCAGGTCGGTCAGCACAACCGGATCTTGGACACCCTCACCTCATTCCCGCAGGACTTCGGCATAACTCGTCTAGACCGTGAGCACGATCTTCCCCACGTGCTCCCCGGCCTCCATCGCCCGGTGCGCCTGCGCCGCCTCGCTCAGCGGCAGCCGCCGGTCCACGACGGGGCGCACCCGCCCGTCGGCCAGCATCGGCCACACGTGCGCGCGCACCTGCGCCACGATCTCCGCCTTCTCTTTCGGCGGACGCGCCCGGAGCGACGCGGCCGACACCGAGGCGCGCCGCGCCAGCAGCTGCCGCAGGTCGAACTCCGCCCGCACCCCGCCCTGGAACCCGATGATCACCAGCCGCCCGCCCGGCGCCAGGGCCCGGACGTTCCGCGCCAGGTACTTCGCGCCGACGATGTCGAGGATGACGTCCGCGCCGCCGGACAGCTCCTCGGCGAAATCCTGCTCGCGGTAGTTGATGAGCACGTCCGCGCCCAGCTCCCGGCAGTGCGCCAGCTTCCGTTCGCTGCCCGCGGTCACCGCCACGCGGGCGCCCACCGCCTTGCCGAGCTGCACCGCCATCGTTCCGATGCCGCTGGCGCCGCCGTGCACCAGCAGCGTCTCGCCCGGCGCGAGGCCCGCGCCCATGAAGACGGTGGACCACACCGTGCACGCCACCTCGGGCAGCCCCGCCGCGGTCACCGGGTCGCAGCCCGCGGGCAGGGGCAGCAACTGGCCCGCGGGCACCGCGACGCGCTCGGCGTAGCCGCCCCCGGCCAGCAGCGCGCACACCTCCTCGCCCACCCGCCACGGCCCGGCCCCCTCGCCCACCGCCGCGACGCGGCCGGCGCATTCGAGGCCGGGATACGGCGACGCCCCGGGCGGCGGGTCGTAGTGACCCTGCCGCTGGAGCACGTCGGCCCGGTTCACACCGGCCGCGGCAACGTCGATGAGGACTTCCCCTGGCCCGGCCACCGGGTCCTCGACCTCGGCCCACACCAGCGCCTCGGGTCCGCCCGGTTCGGGAACGGTGATCGCACGCATACCTGCGACGCTACAGATAGATCTGGCGCGCGCATCCGCTGCAAAACGTTTTTCCCTCCCGTCGCTCAAGCTCCCGGTGCTCGCAGACCTGGTGTTCCGGCAGGTCGCGGCGGCGCTGCTCCTCGCGCGCCATGCTGACCAGTTCGGCGATGCACTGCCCGCAGGCGTACAGCTCGCCCTCCACCGACGGGGTCCGCAGCGGGCCGATCCACAGCACGCTCACGTTCTCGCGCCGGCAGTAGAGCCAGCAGCGGCCGGTGACCCAGTCGTTGCCCTCGGGGGCCCGCTGCGGCAGCGGCCAGCCGCTCACCCCGGAGAACACGATGCCGCGCAGGGCGACATGAACACTCGCGCTCATGCGGAACACCCCGGACTCTGCGCCCGTGCCCTCGCGCGCGTGTGAAGGCTCGTACGCGAAATCGTATGCACTTCTCCGATGAGATTGTCTGCCGTCATGTGACCGCCACCTCCGCCATGGGTATTCACCTTGCGTACTCCAACCATCACCCTCCGGTGTCCGCAAGACACCGGGTTTCGGGTTTCCCATTGGTCCGGAAAGTCAGGAAGACAAACAAGTGAACGAGTTCAGCGGCAGTGAACCGAGCGACGGCTACGCCTATTTCGGACTTGAGGTCAGGGAGGCGCGGCTGCACGCGAAGCTGACCCAGAAGGGACTCGCGGACGAAACGCACTATCAGCCGCCTTATATCAGCAAGGTGGAGAACGGACTGCTGCTCGGCAGTGCGCAGTTCGCGGCGGCTTGCGATCGCGTGTTCAACACTTCTGGGTTTTTCGCGCGAATGCGCGAACGCATCAACCGCCGCGAACACCCCTCCTGGTTCGAGCCGTACGTCAAGTGGGAAGCCCAGGCGGACACGATCCTCGACTACAACGCCAACCTGGTCACCGGCATCCTCCAGACGGAGGACTATGCGTACGCCATCTACCGGCACGCGCACCCGACTTCCTCGGAGCAGTGGGTCAGGCGGAAGGTCGACGCGAGGATGCGCAGGCACGAAGCACTCGAACGAGCAAACCCCCCACTCTTGTGGGTGATTCTCGACGAGTCATGCCTCCGCCGTCAGATCGGTGGAATCGCTGTCATGCGCGCGCAGTTGGGCCATCTTCTCAGCAAGTCGGAATCGCCGCAGATCATCATTCAGGTCCTCCCGTTCTCCAGCGGAGCGGCGCCTGCGACGGAAAGCTTCATCCTGCTGAGGTTCACCGAAGATCCCCCGCTGCTCTATGAGGAATCCTGGAGTGGCGGCCATGTGATTGACTCATCCGCGCAAGTGGCGCAAGCCGCCGCGACTTACGACCGGCTGCGGGCGGACGCCATGTCGCCTGACGAGTCGCGGGCGCTCATCAAAAAGGTGATGTTGGAGGAGTACTCCCGATGAAGAGCACGATCGACCTGGCCGGCGCCGACTGGGTCAAGTCCAGCTACAGCAGCGGCAACGGGGGCGCCTGCCTCGAGTACGCGAAGAACATTGCCGCCGCTGCCGGGATCGTCCCGGTGCGGGACTCCAAGGACCTGGCCGGACCGGTGCTCACGTTTGCCGCGGCCGACTGGACCGGCTTCGTCGGCGCCGTCAAGGGCGGCGGCCCGGCCGCGCACTGACGACCGACCGACACGGCGAACCCCCGCAGCCCGGGCGGGCAGCGGGGGGATTGCTCTGCGGGAACGCGTGTCCTCCCGCGGGCCGTCGGTCCGCTCCGTGAACGCTCAGGAGGAGAAGAACAGCCCGGACATGCCGCCCTTCTTGCGGCGCGGGTAGTGGTGACCGCCGTGGTGATGTCCGTGCTGCGGCGCCCCCCAGGCCGGACCGCCGGCCGGCGGGTACGGCTGCTGCGGCGGCGCGGGGGGCGGCGGGGCCGCCGCCTGCGGTGCCCAATTGGCTTCCAGCTGAGCGATGTGCTCAAGCTCGCCGTAGTCGAGGAATATCCCCCGGCAGCCACTGCACTGCTCGATCTGAACCCCGCTCCGGTTGAACGTGTGCATCGGTGCACGGCACTTGGGACACTGCATCATCGGCTCCATGGTCGATTTGCTGGCTGTCTCAACTCTATGGCAGCGCGGCGATCCTGAGACAGGAGATGAAGAGAGCCTCATCTTCCGGTTCCGGTGGCCGGCCCGCCGCCGCCGTGCGGACGAGGGCGCGCGCCGCGCACTGCGCCGTCAGCACCCGCGCCGGGCCGTCAAGCGCGGGCCACGGGTCCTCGCCCCCGGTGCCGGCCGCCGCCTGGTACGCGTGGAGCAGCCGGTGCCAGTCCTCGGCGGGCAGCAGCCCGGCCGCGAACCACGCGGCGGGCCGGGCGAGATCCCACGCCGGGTCGCCGGTGCCGAGGTCGTCCACGTCGATGAGCCGCCAGGCGCCCCCGTCGGCCGGGTACCTGATGAGCTGTCCGAGGTGGAAGTCGCCGTGGCACAGGGCAACCGACCGCACCGGCACGGGCGTTGCGAGGATGCGCGCCGCCGCGTCCCGCACCGCGGCGTGCGCGGACGGGAGGCGCGCGGACCGCAGGCGCGCCAGCGCCCGCGCCGCGCGCGCCGGGCCGCCCGCGGGCGGCAGCGGCCCAGGCACGGCCGGCGGCACCGCGTGCAGCCGGGCCAGCAGCGCACCGGCCGCCTCCCAGGGCACCGCCTCCGGATCGACGGGCGCCCCGTAGGGCCAGAGCGTGGCCGGCCTGCCGTCGTGCAGCAGGGACACGGTGCCGGGCGGCAACGGCGGCAGCAGCACGCCGGCCAGTGCGGGGTGCGCGGCGGCGCGGACGCGCGCGGCGAGCGCCGCCGCGTCGGTGCCCTCGCCGTGCGCCTTGACGACCACGTCGCCGATCCTGACCACGGTGCCGTCCAGCCGGTCGGCCAGCACCACGGGCTCGTCCCCGGTCATGGCGGCGGCGAGGGCCGCCGCCTCAGCCGCCTCGGACACCGCCCGCACCCGCCGCCGCGGCCCGCGCCTCGATGCCGTCGAGCAGGCGGTCAAGGCCGAACCTTCCCGCCCGCGTGGCCACTTCGCGGGCGCCGCGGCCGAGGCCGCCGGCGCGCCACAGGGCGGCGATGGCGGGGTAGCGCTCGTCGTCGAAGTCACGTTCCCAGAACGAGGAACGAGCCGCCCACCACGACGCGTCGGACTGGCCGGTCTCGTGCTCGGCGCGGTCCGCCGCCGCGGCCGCCGAGGCCGCCGCGTCCACGGCCGCGGCGACGGCACCGGCCGCGGCGGCGATGTCGTCGGGCGGCAGGCCGCTGTCCGTGAGGGCCGCGATCAGGTACTCCTCCTGCGCGAGCAGGCCGGGGCCGAGCGGCGGGCGCACCAGCGAGACCTGGTGGAACCAGGGGTGGCGGCGGTGGAGGTCGCCGGTGCGCGCGGTGTACAGCTCGATGCGCGCCCGCCAGCCGTCCGGGCGGGCCTGCCCGGCGCCGGGCAGGTCGCGTTCGGCCAGGACCGCGTCCACCATGAGGTCGATCAGCTCGGCCTTGCCCGGCACGTGTGTGTAGAGCGACATCGTGCCCGCGCCCAGTGCCTCTGCGACGCGCTCCATGGACATCGCGCCGATGCCGTCCCGGTCGGCGACGGTGACGGCGGCGTCGATGATCCGGTCCACCGAGATCCGCGGCCGACGGCCGCGTGCCGGGCGCCGCGGGCCGCCGCCAGGACCCGCGCGCCACAGCAGATCGAGGGTCCGCCTGGGGTCGCCCGCCCCGCTGCGCTCGGCTGCCATGCGCTTGATCCTACATTCCCGTATGCCATACGGTAATTCCATGACGATTCTGGTGACAGGAGCGACGGGCCATGTCGGCCGGCTGGTGACGGCGCGGCTGCGGGACGCGGGAGCCGACGTGCGGGCGCTGACGCGCGACCCGGCGGCCGCGGCCGCCGTGCTGCCCGCGGGAGTCGGGACCGCCGTGGGAGACCTGGCGGACCCGGACTCGCTGCGGCCCGCGCTGCGCGGCGTGGAGCGCATGTACCTCTTCCCCTTCCCCGGCACGGCCCGGGAGGTCGCGGCGCTCGCCGCGCGGTCCGGGGTGCGGCACGTGGTGGTGCTGTCCTCGGGGGCGGTGACCGCGGGCTTCGACACCGACTTCCACCTGCCGGTGGAGCGCGCGGTGGCGGAGTCGGGGATGGCGTGGACCTTCGTGCGCCCCGGGGAGTTCATGCTCAACAAGCTGTGGCTGTGGGGCCCTTCGATCCGTTCCGCGCGCGTGGTGCACGAGCCGTTCCCCGAGGTCCCCTGGTACCCGGTGCACGAGGCGGACATCGCCGACGTGGCCGCCGAGGCGCTGCTGACCGACCGGCACACCGGCGCGGCCCACACGTTGAACGGGCCGGAGCTGCTGACGCGCGAGGAGCAGGTCGCGGCCATCGCGGCGGCGCTCGGGGAGGACATCGAGCTGGTGCGGGTCACCCCCGCCGAGGCACGCGAACGGTACCTCGCACAGGGCGGGTTCGCCGCGGACAACGCGGACTTCCTGCTCGGCTTCACCGACTACTCGGGCCAGGCCGCGGACCCGGCCGAGGGCCCGGCCGAGGGCCCGGCCGCGGACCCCGCCGAGGCGCAGGAGCCGGCACCTGCCGCGAAGGTCCCGACGGCGGCCGACGCGACCGGCCGACCGGCGCGCACGTTCGCCGACTGGGCCCGCGACCACGCCGCCGACTTCACCTGAGACCGCTGGCGACCGACCGGCCCCGAGCGGGCGGACCCGAGCGACCGGACCCGGCCGACCGGACCCGCGGCCTGGCCGACGGGCTCGGCAGCTCCGTGGTGGCGATCCGTCCGGACAGGACTCAGCGGCGGGGGATGCGCCAGGAGCCGGGGCCGCGGTCCCGTTCCTGTTTCTGGAGCAGCGGCTTCACTTCCTCCGGCCGCACACGGTGGATGACCACGAGGCGGTCGGTGAGCTCCAGCGTCTGCGCCTCCTCGTCGTCGAAGCCGAGCAGCCGGTGACCGCGTATCACCGAGACGACCAGGTCAGGGCAGTCGCGCGGGGAGCGCCCCGCCTCCGCCTTGGTGACCGGCCGCTCGCGCAGGCTCAGGCCCTTGCTGTGCTGGATCAGGTCCTCCATCACGGCGCCCGAGCTGGGGCTGATCATCGACAGGCCGAGCAGCCGCCCGACCGCGCTCGCGCTGGTGATCACCGAATCGGCGCCGGACTGCCGCAGCAGCGGAACGTTCTCCTCCTCGCGCACCGAGGCGACGATCCGCACCGACGAGCTCAACTGCCGGACGGTGAGCGCCACCAGCACCGCCGTGTCGTCCCGCTGCGTGGAGATGACGACCTGCCTGGCCCGCCCCACGCGGGCCCGCCCCAGCACGCTGCTGCGGGTCGCGTCGCCGACGACGCCGGCGTAACCCTCCGCGTTGGCGTGCTCGACGACCGCCGCGCTCGGGTCGACGACGATGATCTGGTCCTGGCTCAGGCCGCCGCTCATCAGCGTCTCCGCCGCGGATCTGCCCTTGGTGCCGAAGCCGACGATGACGGTGTGGTCGCGCAAGGTCTTCCTCCAGTGAGCAAGCCGCCATTGGTCGCGGGTGCGCTCGGTCAGCACCTCCAGTGTGGTGCCGACCAGGATGATCAGGAACAGGACGCGGAGCGGCGTGATCAGGAACGTGGTGATCAGCCGCGCGCCGTCGGACGCCGGGACGACGTCGCCGTAGCCGGTGGTGGAGAGCGAGACCGTGACGTAGTAGAGGACGTCGGCGAAGCCGACCTCGCCGTCGTGGTTGTCGGTGTACCCGCCGCGGTCGGCGTAGACGATCACGACGGCGGTGGCCAGCACGGCCAGCGCCATGCACAGCCGCCGGACGACCTGGATCAGCGGCCCCGCGACGTAGCGCGGCAGCTGAACGCCGGGCGAACGGCTGTCCTCGTCTGCGCGGCGGGCGGCCCGGGCGGGGAACCTCATGCGGCAGGCAGGTCGAGGAGCCGGACCCGGTCCTGCGCCCGCGCCCCGCCGGCCGGGATCACCGCGAGCGCCGCGGCGGCGGCGATCCCGCGCAGCATCGCGGGGCCCGCGTAGGTCAGCGGCCTGGCCGCGTCCGGCTCGGGCAGCTCCACCGGGACCAGCCGGGTGTCCTCGGGGTGGCCGCGCACCTCGTCCGTCAGCCGCCCGTGCCGCTCGGCCGCGGCCGGCCGGTCGGCGAGCGCGCGCAGCAGCGGCTCGGCCAGGGTCAGCAGTCCTGAGACGGCGGCGAGCGGGTTGCCGGGCAGGCCCACCAGGGGTGTGCCGCCCGGCAGTTCGGCCAGCAGCATGGGGTGGCCAGGACGGACGGCGACGCCGCTGATGAGCAGGTGGGCGCCGAGCCGGGCGAGCACGGCCCGCAGGTGGTCCATAGGGCCCGCCGCGGTGGACCCGGTGGTGACGATCAGGTCGGCGCGGCTGGTGCTCATCGCCTCGTGCAGGGCCTCGGCATCGTCGCCGAGCCGCCGGGTCACCATGACCTGGGCGCCGAGCGCGGCCAGCCAGGGCCCGGTCATCGGGCCGAGCGCGTCCCGGATGCGGCCGTCGTGCGGCAGGCCGCGGAACAGGAGTTCGTCGCCGAGGACCAGCACCTCCGCGCGCGGCTTCGGCCGCACGGCGAGCTGGTCGTAGCCGGCCGCCGCGGCCAGGCCCAGGGCGGCCGGGGTCAGCGTGGTGCGGGCCGGCAGCAGCTCCGTTCCGCTGCGGCACTCCTGGCCGCGGGGGCGGATGTCGGCGCCGGGCTGCGGGCTCGGGCCGCGCAGGCGGCGGTCCGCCGCGGTGCCGCGTTCTGACCGAAGAACGGCCGTGGCCCCCTCGGGCACCCGGGCACCGGTGGCGATGGGCACGGCCTCGCCGTCCGTCAGCCGCCCGGCGGCCGGGGCGCCGGCGAGCAGGCCCGGCTCCCCGGCGGTCAGCCGCCAGGGCCCGGGGCCCGCGACGGCCCAGCCGTCCATCGCCGAGGTGTCGAACGCGGGCAGGTCGGTGAGCGCGGTCAGGGGCGCGGCGAGGGTGTGGCCGAGCGCGAGGTCGAGCGGCAGCCGGCGCGGCGGCAGCGGGCGTACCGAGCGGAACGCGGTGGCGCGGGCGCTCTCCCAGGCCGGGCCGACGTGCGCGGCGCCCTCCGCCGGGGCGTGCCTCGGCCGCGCCACGCCGCGGCGGCCCGCGCCGCGCGCCGCGGCGGGGGCGGCGCCCGCCGGGCCGTTGGCCAGGGCGAGCGCGTCGTCGAACTCGTCCGTCATCCCCGCGGCTCTTCCTGCTGCCAGCTCTCCGCGAGGGCGGACACCTTCCGGGCAGCCTCCGCGGGCGACATGCCGTGCAGTGCGGCGGCATACCCGATCAGGAACGTGGTCAGCGGCGCCGCGGGGCGGGCCACGCCGTGCGCGGCATCCCTGGCGGCGTCCAGGAGCGCGGTGGTGTCCACGTCGGGGTCGATGCCGAGTTCGGTCTTGACCGCGGCGATCCATTCGTCCAGCACGGCTCCATCGTCCCTGATCCTGGCGCGGGCCGTGGCGATGTCCGCCCAGGTGTCGCAGTCGAGACCGTCGGGGGCGGGCAGCCGGTGCATGGCGAGCCCGGACAGCGCCAGCTTCAGCGGCAGCCCGGCCAGGGTGCCGAACTCGGCTGCCAGCACGGCGATCTCGCGGCGCAGCGGCTCGGTCCTGTAGACGGCGGTGAGGGGCTGGTCCTGGCCCTCCGCGTCGTGCAGCAGCACGCCGTCCGCGGCGTCGGGCACGGCGAGCAGCCGGTGGACGGTGCCGGCGGTCAGGAACGGCAGGTCGGCGGCGAGCACGGCGACCAGGGGCCGGTCGGTATGCGCGAGACCGGCGTGCAGGGCGGCCAGCGGGCCGCCGCCCGGCGGGTCCTCGCGGGCCCAGCGGACCGGCCGCGCGACTGCCCGCCGCGGCCCGACGACGACGGTGGCCGCCGCGTCCGGGCAGGCGGCGAGCACGCGGTCGAGGAGGGAACGGGCGCCGACGCGAACGGCCGGTTTGTCCGCGCCGCCGAGCCGGCGGGCCGCGCCGCCGGCGAGGACGACGGCGTCGTAGGAAGCCATGCGGGCACCGTACCCGCCCGCGCCGAGGGGCCTACGCCCGGCGCAGCAGGAGCAGCGGCTCCTCGACGAGATCGGCGGCCTCCCGCAGGCAGCCGCCCGCGGCGCCGCCGTCGCAGACGCGGTGGTCGAAGGTGAGGGAGAGCTGCACGACATGCCGCAGCACCGCCTGCCCCTCGTGCGCCCACGGCTTCTCCACGATGCGGCCGACTCCGAACATGGCGGCCTCCGGGTGGTTGATCAGCGGTGTGGAGCCGTCGACGCCGAAGACGCCGTAGTTGTTGAGGGTGAACGTGGAGCCGGTGAGCGCGGCGGGCGGCAGCGTTCCGGCGCGGGCCTCTTCGGTGCGGCGGGCCAGTTCGGCCGCGAGCGCCTCGGTGGTGAGCGTGTGCGCGTCGTGGACGACGGGAACGAGGAGCCCGCGGTCGGTCTGGACGGCGAAGCCGAGGTGCACGGCCCGGTGCTGTACGACGGCTCGCGCGTCGGCGTCGAGCGACGCGTTCAGCTCGGGGTGGCGGGCCAGGGCGGCGACGCAGACGCGGGCGAGCAGTGCGAGCAGCGGCAGCCCGGTGCGCCGCTTGGCCTCGATCAGCCGGGTGGCGTCGGCGTCCACCCAGCAGGTGGCGGCGGGGATGTCGGCGTGGCTGCGGGTGACGCGTTCGGCCATGGTGCCGTGCACGCCGCGCAGCGGGACGCGCCGGGCGGCGGCGGCCCGTTCCACGTCGGCGCGGACGATCAGGCCGCCGGGCCCCGAGCCGGTCACCTCGCGCAGGTCCACGCCGCGTTCGCGGGCCAGCCGCCGCAGCAGCGGCGAGGCGACAGCGCCCGTGCGGGGCGGCAGGGGCGGCAGGGGCGGTGGCGG
>NZ_JAVREV010000038.1:0-8751 GCF_031845565.1 Streptomyces johnsoniae
AGAATGAGGACCCGGGGGCGTTGGCGGACACGTTGCAGATCGATGACGAGCGGTTGCGTGAGGTGTTGCCGGCTCTGTCGACCTGGCGCCGTCGTCACCGCGAACAGTCACACGCCGACTCCTACCGCTATCAGGCCGTCTGGCGGCAGGTCAGCGAGTCGGACGCCGCCGTTCTGTCCGGCACCTGGCTGGTGGTCACACCGGTCGGTGTCGGTGACGAGGATGCGGCAAGTCTGCTCCGCGCCCTGTCCGACCGTGGGGCCACCCCGGAACGGCTCGACGTGACCCTCGAAGACGTGAACCGGGCGAAGCTGGACCTCAGGCTCGACGAGATCGTCGGCGCGGGCGCCGATCTGTCCGGTGTCGTCTGCCTGTGGCCGATCGACGACACGCCACACCCCGATCTGCCAGGGCACAACGTGGGCAGCGCCGGGACCCTGGCGCTGGTTCAGGCACTGCATGGCCTGAGGATCGAGGCACCGCTGTGGGTCCTGACCCGGGGAGCGGTCACCACCACCGGCTCCGATCACCTCACCAGCCCCGAACAGGCGCAGGTATGGGGCTGGGGCCGGGTCGCGGCTCTGGAGCTCCCCAGCCACTGGGGCGGCCTGATCGACGTGCCGGAACGGCTGGACGGCCGGGCGCTGCGCCGCCTGTGCCAGGCCCTCGGCGACCCGAACGGTGAGGACCAGCTCGCCATCCGGCCCGCTGGGCTCCTCGCCCGACGGATCGTGCGTGCTCCTCTCTCCCACCGGACGCCGTCGCGCCGCTGGACTCCGCGCGGCACCGTGCTCGTAACAGGGGGCACCGGGAGCATTGGCAGTCATCTGGCCCGCTGGGTGGCCCGCAACGGCGCCGAGCATGTGGTGCTCATCAGCCGGAGCGGCAGGAACGCCCTGGGCGCACCGCAGTTGGAGGCGGCGCTCACCGAGCTGGGCGCCCGGGTGACCATCGCCGCCTGTGACGTCACCGACCGGGAGGCGCTGACCGCCCTGGTGCGTCAGGTCGAGGCCGAGGGACCGCCGGTTCGTGCCGTCCTGCACACGGCGGCCTATACCGAGCTGGAGACGCTGGCCGACATCGAGCCCGCCTCTTTCGCCGAGGTGTGCCGGGCCAAGGTGCTCGGAGCCCAGCATCTCGACGAGCTGTTCGATCAGGACACGCTGGACGCGTTCGTGCTCTTCTCGGCCATCGCCTCGTTCTGGGGCAGCGGCGAGCATGGCGCTTACGCCGCCGCGAACGCCCAGCTGGACGCGCTCGCCGAGGCGAGGCGCGCCCGTGGCCGTACCGCCACCTCCGTCTCGTGGGGCGTGTGGGACGCCGCGAACGACTGGGATGAGCGCAACAGCGAGATCCGGGCGCTCAAGAGCGAGAAGTCCGGCAGGCACGGCCTGCCGCTGCTGGAAACGGGACTGGCCTTCTCCGCCCTCCAGCAGTCGCTCGATCACGACGAGACGATGGTCGCCATCGCTGACGTGGACTGGGAGCAGTTCACCACCCTGTTCACGATGGCTCGGCCCAGCCGTCTGATCTCCGAGATCCCGGAGGCACAGCAGGCGCTGACGGGCCCTGCCCCGGCCGGGGAACCAGGTGAACAGGGACAGCTGGCCCACCGGCTCGCCGGGGCGACCCGGGCCGAGCAGGAGCACCTGCTCCTCGACCTGGTCCGCTCTCAGGCCGCGCAGGTCCTGGGCCACGGGGCCTCGGGCGAGGCCATCGAGACCGACCGGACGTTCCGCGACATGGGCTTCGACTCGCTGACGGCAGTGGAACTGCGCAACCGGCTCAACACGGTCACGGGGCTGCGCTTGCCGGCCACGCTGGTCTTCGACCACCCGAACGCCGTGGCCCTGGCGGTCGGCCTGTGCGGCCAGCTGGTGCCCGACCAGGATGCCGAAGAGCAGGCGGTCCTGGACCAGCTCGCCCAGCTGGAGTCGGCGCTGTCCGCGCTGAGCCCCGACAGCGAATCCCGGGCCCAGGTGGCCAAGCGCCTGAGGAACCTCCTGTGGAGCTGGGACGAGGCGAAGCCCGGCGACGCCCAACCGGGCGGGGAGGACGTCGGCGAGATCGACATCGCGTCCGCCAGCGCCGACGAGCTGTTCGGTCTGATCGACAAGCGGCTGGGACGTTCCTGAGCCGTCCCACCAAGCCTCGCCGACCTTTGTTCCTGAGTGGAGAAACCGACGATGTCCAACGCCCCCAGCTCACCGTCCACCGAGCAGAAGCTCTTCGACTACCTCAAGCAGGTGACGCAGGAACTGGAGCGGACTCAGTCGAAGCTGAGCACCCTGGAAGCCAGGGACGAAGAGCCCATTGCCATCGTCAGCATGGCGTGCCGTTACCCGGGCGGTGTCCGTTCACCCGAGGATGTCTGGCGCGTGGTGGCAAACGGTGAGGACACGGTTGGAGCGTTCCCTACCAACCGCGGTTGGGATCTGGAGCATCTTTTCGACCCGGACCCGGAGAAGGAGGGCAAGACCTACGTCACCCAGGGCGCGTTCCTTGAGGGCGCCGACCAGTTCGACCCCGGCCTCTTCAAGATCTCGCCGCGCGAGGCGCTGGCCATGGACCCGCACCAGCGGATCCCGCTGGAGCTGGCCTGGGAGGTATTCGAACGGGCCGGCATCGACCCGCTGTCCACCGTCGGCGCCGACATCGGCACCTTCCTGGGCACCAATCCGCTGGAATACGGCGGCGCGGTCTCCGGGCACAACGAGGGCTTCGAGGGATACGTGGTCACCGGTATGGCGCCCAGCGTCGTCTCCGGGCGGGTGGCCTACACTCTCGGTCTCCAGGGGCCGGCCATCACCGTCGACACCGCCTGCTCCTCGTCCCTGGTCTCCCTGCACCTGGCGGTGCAGTCCCTGCGGCGCGGCGACTGCCGCCTCGCGCTGGCGGGTGGCGTCACGGTGATGGCCACCCCCGTGATCTTCTCCGGCTTCAGCCGCCAGGGCGGTCTGTCCCGCGACGGCCGCTGCCGCGCCTTCTCCGCCGACGCCGACGGAATGGGGCTGGCCGAGGGAGCCGGGATGGTTCTGGTCGAGCGGCTGTCGGACGCGCGGCGCAACGGGCACCCCGTCCTCGCCGTCCTGCGCGGCTCCGCGATCAACCAGGACGGCGCGAGCAACGGGCTGACGGCGCCCAGCAGTGCCGCCCAGCAGAAGGTCATCGAGGCCGCCCTGGCCGATGCCCGGCTCGCCCCCGAGCAGGTGGACGCCGTGGAGACGCACGGGACCGGCACCAAGCTCGGTGATCCGATCGAGGCCCGTGCCCTCATCGCCGCCTATGGCGAGAACCGCCCGGCCGACCAGCCGCTGTGGATCGGCTCGCTGAAGTCGAACGTCGGCCACACCCAGGCCGCGGCCGGGATCGCCGGCGTCATCAAGACCGTGATGGCGCTGCGGAACCGCGTCCTGCCCAAGACCTTGCACGTCGGGGAGCCAAGCCGGGAAGTGGACTGGTCCTCGGGCGTGATCAGTCCGCTCACCGAGGCGCGGCCCTGGGCCGGCCGGGGCGGCCCGCGCCGGGCCGGCGTCTCGGCCTTCGGCGTGAGCGGCACCAACGCCCACATCATCCTTGAGGAAGCCACGGACGAGGACGCGGCGGCGGACGGTGAGGTCGTCCCGCACACCGGCGAGCCGGTGCCGTGGGTCGTCTCCGGGCACACCGGCGCGGCGCTGCGCGCCCAGGCCGGCCGGCTGCGCGTCCACCTCAGTGAGCGTCCGGACGCCGATCTCGCGCACGTCGGCTGGTCCCTCGCCAGCGCCAGGGCGGCGTTGGACCACCGTGCCGTGATCGTCGGCTCCGACCGGGAGAGTTTCCTGGGCGCGCTGGCCAGCATCGCCGACGGCGCTGAACCCGGTCCCGACACCGCCCTGGGCGTCGTGAGCCAGGGGGCCGCCCGTCCGGTCTTCGTCTTTCCCGGCCAGGGCGCCCAGTGGTCCGGAATGGCCCTCGGCCTGGTGACCGCTTCGTCCGCCTTCGCCGCATCCATGGCTGCCTGTGCCGAGGCACTGAAGCCGTACGTGGCATGGGACCTCCTGGAGGAGCTGCGCGGAGACCTGAGCCGGGTGGACATCGTCCAGCCGGTGACCTGGGCGGTGATGGTGTCCCTCGCCGAACTCTGGCGCTCGTACGGTGTGGAGCCGGCGGCCGTGGTCGGCCACTCCCAGGGCGAGATCGCCGCCGCCGTCGTCTCGGGGGCCCTCTCCTTGCAGGACGGCGCGAAGATCGTCGCGCTGCGCAGCCGCATCATCGGGGAACGGCTCGCCGGTCACGGGGCCATGGCCTCGCTTGCCCAGAGCCGCGAGCAGACGCTCGCCCGCATCCAGGCGTGGGAAGGCAGCTTGGCGGTCGCCGCGGCCAACGGCAGCAACTCCACCGTCGTCTCGGGCGATCCGGAAGCCCTGGAAGAATTCGTCGCCGCCTGCGAGGCGGAGGACATTCGTATCCGCCGGATTCCCGTGGACTACGCTTCGCACTCCGCCCAGGTGGACTCCATCCGCGAGGAACTGCTGAGCGAACTCGACGGGCTCCGGCCGCGTGCCTCCGAGATCCCGTTCTACTCCACGGTCGAGGCCGCCCTGATCGACACCACCGCCCTCGACGCCGACTACTGGGTGCGCAACCTGCGGCAGACCGTCGAGTTCGAAAAGGTTCTCCGGCTCCTGCGGGAGGGCGCGCACTCCTTCTTCATCGAGTCGTCCCCGCACCCCGTCCTGGCCATGGCCGTCGAGGAGACCCTCAGCCCGGGCGTCGTCACCGTGGGATCGCTCCGCCGTGAGCAGGGAGGCAGCGAACGATTCCTGCTGTCGCTGGCCGAGGCCCAGGCGAGCGGTGTGGCTGTGGACTGGGCCCCGGCGTTCGAGCGGCCCGCGATCGTCGAACTGCCGACCTACGCCTTCCAGCACGAGCGCTACTGGCTCAAGACCTCGGGTGGCGAGAAGGCGGCCGTTCCCGTGGACGAGACCGAGTCCGCGTTCTGGGAGGCGGTCGAGAGCGCGGACCTCTCCTCCGTCACCACGACCCTGGGCGTCGGAGAGTCCGCCACGCTGCCCGACCTGTTGCCCGCTCTCTCCTCCTGGCGGCGCGAGCACCGCGAGCGATCCGCGGTGGACGGCATGCGGTACAACGTCGCCTGGCGGCCTGTCGCCCAGGCGGAGCACACGACGCTCACCGGCACCTGGCTGCTCGTCGTGCCGGCCTCGCACGCCCGGGACCCCTACCCCGGGGGCGTTCGCAAGGTCCTGGAGAAGGCGGGCGCCGATGTCGTCCTGCTGGAGGTCGGCCCGGCCGACGCCGACCGTGAGCGGCTCGGCACGCTTCTGCGCGAGAGGGCCGGCGGGAACGCCGAGCCGGTCGGGGTGCTGAGCCTGTGGGCCCTGGACAATACCGCGCACCCGGCCCAGCCCGTGCTCCCGGTCAGCACCTTGGGCACCATGACCCTGATCCAGGCCTGCGCGGACTCCGGGCTCGTGAGCTCCCTGTGGTGCGTCACCCGTGGCGGCGTCGCCGTCGATGACCGGGACGCGCCCGCCGACCCGGTCCAGGCCGAGATCTGGGGCATCGGCCGCGTGGCCGCCCTGGAGGAGACCCGCATGTGGGGCGGGCTCGTCGACCTGGCGCCCGGCGCGGACGAGCCGGCACTCGGGGAACTTCTTCAGGCACTGCGCCGCACGGACGGCGAGGACCAGATCGCGTTGCGCTCCGCCCGGATCTTCGCCCGCCGCATGGTGCATGACGCGCTCGGCAGCCGCGGACCCGTCGGCGTCTACAAGCCCCGCGGCACGGCTCTGGTCACCGGCGGTGGCGGCGCGATCGGCCGTGTACTGTCCCGTTGGCTCGCCCACAACGGCATCGAGCACCTGGTGCTCGTCAGCCGCAGCGGCTCCAGCGGTGCCGGCGCCGCCGAGTTCGAGCAGGAGCTGAACGACCTGGGCGTGCGCGTGACCAACGCGACCTGCGATGTCACCGACCACGACGCCCTCGCCGCACTGGTGCGCCAGGTCGAGGCCGACGGGCCGCCGATCAGGACCGTGGCACACCTGGCCGCGCTCGTCCTGCTGAACCCGATACTCGGGGTCACACCGGAGGAGTTGGCCGAGTCCTACGACGCGAAGGTCATCGGCGCGCAGAACCTCGACCGCATTTTCGACCGCGACACTCTGGACGCATTCGTCCTCTACTCCTCCATCGCATCCCTCTGGGGCAGCGGCAACCACAGCTCCTACGCGGCCGCCAACGCGCACCTCGACGCCCTGGCCTTCCAGCGGCGCGCGCGTGGACTGGCCGGAACCTCCGTGGCATGGGGTGTCTGGCGGCCCGTCAACTACCACGAATTCCTCACGGAGGAGGAAATCGAGCTACGGAACACCCTCAGCGCCCGCGCCCAGTCGCAGGGCCTGCCGTGGCTCGACCCCGACCTCGGCGCTGCCGGTTTCAAGCAGGCGCTGGACAACGACGACACCTACGTGGCGATGGCCAACATCGACTGGGAGCGCTTCGTCTCCCTCTTCCTCATGAACCGGGACAGCCGACTGATCAGCGAGTTGCCCGGCGCCATCGCCGCGGGCCGCGAGCCGGGGGCGAAGGACGGGAAGGCGGAGGACGAGGGCGATGTCTCCGAACTGCGCGGGCAGCTCGCCGGCCTTTCCCCGGCGGAGGTCGACAGCCACCTGCTCAAGCTGGTGCGCAACCACGCCGTCGCCACCCTCGGCCACAGCAGCACGGACGCCATCGAGCCGCAACGCGCCTTCCGGGACCTCGGGTTCGACTCGCTGACCGCTGTGGACCTCCGCAACCGCCTGAGCCGGGCCACCGGCCTCACGCTGCCGTCCAGCCTCGTCTTCGACTACCCCACGCCCCAGGCGTTGGTCGCGATGGTGCGGGCGGAGCTCTTCCAGGAGCAGGAAATCACGCCGGATTATGTGCACACGCAGATCGACCAGATGGAAGCCGCCCTGGGCTCGGTGACCGCCGACGCTCTCGAACGTGATGCCATCGCGAAGCGGTTGCAGACCCTTCTGGCGCAGTGGCAGCCCACGGACACAGCCGCCGAGGAGGGCATCTCCTCCGTGGCCGATCAACTGGAGTCGGCCACCGACGACGAGATGTTCGAGTTCATCCGCAGGGAGTTCGGCAGCCAGCCCGGCCCCGCCTCCTGAACCGCTCACGACATCCGACTTCTTCACCCTCTGAACGACTCTGCGGGAGACCCCCATGGCGAACAACGAGAAGACGCTCCGTGACTACCTCAAGTGGGTGACGGCGGATCTGCACGAGACGCGTCAGCGTCTGCGGAACGTCGAGGAGGCCAGTCAGGAGCCGATCGCCATCGTCGGCATGGCCTGCCGTTACCCTGGCGGCGTCACCTCCCCGGAGGACCTGTGGCGCCTGGTTGCCGACGGCGTGGACGCCATCGGGGGTTTCCCGACCGACCGAGGCTGGGACCTCGACGGCATGTTCGACCCCGATCCGGAAGTTCCGGGCAAGTCGTACGTCCGTGACGGCGGTTTCCTGTACGAAGCGGCGCAGTTCGACCCTGACATGTTTGGGATCAGCCCGCGCGAGGCGCTGGCCATGGACCCGCAGCAGCGGCTGCTGCTGGAGACCGCCTGGGAGCTGCTGGAGCGGTCAGGAACGGACCCGACCTCTGTGCACGGGCAGCGCATCGGCACCTTCATCGGGGCCTCCAGGCCGGACTACGCGCTCGACTTCAGCAAGGCGCCCGAGGGCCTGGAGGGCCACCTGTTGACGGGGTGTTCCCCCAGTGTCATCTCCGGCCGGATCTCCTACACCTTCGGCCTCGAAGGACCCGCGGTCACCATCGACACTGCCTGTTCCTCGTCGCTGGTCGCCATCCACCTGGCGGTCCAGGCGCTGCGGCAGAACGACTGCACGATGGCGATGGCGGGTGGCTCGGCCTTCATGACCGTGCCCGACGGATTCATCGCGTTCAGCCGGCAGCGCGGCTTGGCCCCCGACGCCCGGTGCAAAGCATTCGGCGCGGGCGCGGACGGCATGGGCCTGGCCGAGGGCACCGGTCTGCTGCTGCTCGAACGGCTCTCGGAGGCGCGGAAGAACGGGCACGAGGTGCTCGCCGTGATCCGCGGCTCCGCCGCCAACCAGGACGGGGCGAGCAACGGCCTCAGCGCCCCCAATGGTCCTTCCCAGCGCCGGGTCATCCGGCAGGCCCTCACCAGCGCGCGGCTGTCGGCCGGGCAGGTGGATGTGGTGGAGGCGCACGGGACGGGGACCAAGCTGGGTGATCCGATCGAGGCGCAGGCTTTGCTGGCCACTTATGGTCAGAGCCGGTCCGGTGACCGGCCGCTGTGGCTTGGGTCGGTGAAGTCGAATATCGGTCACACGCAGGCTGCGGCCGGTGTGGCGGGTGTGATCAAGATGGTCATGGCGATGCGTCATGGTGTGCTGCCCAGGACCCTGCACGCCGATGAGCCGACCCCGCACGTGGACTGGTCGTCTGGTGCGGTGGATCTGCTGACGGAGGCCAGGCCGTGGGTGAAGGACGGTGAGCCGCTGCGTGCGGGCGTGTCCGCTTTCGGGATCAGCGGCACCAATGCTCACGTGATCATCGAGTCCTTCGATGGGACGGAGGGCGCGGAGGCGGCCGGTGCCGCCGGGCCTGCCGGCGAGGTCCGGTCCGTGGCCGGGCTGCCGGGTGGTGTGGTGCCGTGGGTGCTCTCGGGTAAGGACGAGGGTGCGTTGCGGGCGCAGGCGGCGCGGCTGCGGGAG
>NZ_JAVREV010000039.1:0-8161 GCF_031845565.1 Streptomyces johnsoniae
ACCCACCCCCCGCCCACCCGCCATCCGCGGCAGCAACCGATTTGGCAATCGCCCGGCAGGCCCGTGTAGAGTAGGCATCGCCGCCAAGGGAAGCCCCGAGGCGGACCACCCAGGGGCTATAGCTCAGTTGGTAGAGCGCTTGCATGGCATGCAAGAGGTCAGGAGTTCAATTCTCCTTAGCTCCACAGGTCAGAGGCCCCCTCCCATCCGGAGGGGGCCTCTGAGTGACTATGGATTCCGGTCCGGGCTCAGGCCCCGAAGATCCGGTCCATCGCCTGTGCTCCCGTCTGGATGACCGGGCGGATCGGCTTCCGGTAGACCTTCTCCGTCGTGGCCGTCGCCGCGTGCCCCACGAGCCTGGCGATCTCCTCGACGGGCACGTCGTGGTCGGAGAGCAGGGACACGAAGCTGTGCCGCAGCTCCCGCGGGGTCCACTCCGCGGGGTCGATGCCCTCCGCCTTGGCAAGCGCCCGTCGGAAGGCACGCCTGACGTTGGCCGCGTCCATCGGGGTCCCGACCTCGGAGGTGAAGACGAGCCCGCTCTCCCGCCAGTCAACGCCGGCTGCCTCACGCTGTCGTTGTTGCCGTCGGCGCTGCACCCGGAGCGCCGCGACGGCGCGCGCGGGGAGGGCGAGTGTCCGGCGGGACTTCCTGGTCTTGGTGTCGCCTCCTTCGCGGACAGAACGCCAGACCGCGATGTGCGGCGGCACGGGCGGTTTGCTGTCGGGACGCCCTTCGAGGCCCACGTGATCCCAGGTGAGCGGGCGCAGTTCCTCGGTGCGCGCGCCGGTGAGAAGCGAGACGATGACGTAGGCGTGCATCGGATCGCCTTCCAGGGCGTCAAGGACCGCCTCGGCCTGTGCGAACGTCAGCGCCTTGGACGGGCGCCCAGGCCGTCCGGTCGGTACTTCGCACAGAGCCACGACGTTGCGGTGCACCTTCTCGCGCAGTATGGCCCGCTGGACGGAACGGCTCAGGCAGGAGTGGATCGCCTGGAGAGTCCGTGTGCTGAGCGTTCTGGCCTTTCCGGCCAGCCACTTGTCCACGTGATCGGCCGTCAGGTCCGACAGCCTCCGCTTGCCCAGGTCCCGGATTACATGCGTGTGGCAGAGGATCTTGTAGTTCTTCACTGTGTTCGGGGCCTTGCCGGCCAGGCCGTAGGTGAGCCAGTGACGTTTTCTCAGCGAAATGATCTTCGCGAAGCGGGTTGATCTGGGCACCGCAGACCGGATCGGACAGTGATGGCCCGGGTATGGACAGACGTAAAGCCCCTGATAGGACGGTTCTCACCACAAGATCGTCCGCTGAACCAGAGGCTTCACGTTGATCCCCTATGCTGCCATGCTCGATGTCCCGCGCCACGTGGTGGAGTACCTGGCCCGGCTGCTGACCGGACACCGCCGCCGGATCGGCACCCCGAAGAGCTCCCGCGTGCTGGGCCCTTTCCGACAGGCGATGCTGGTGCTGCGCTGGTTCCGCGAGGCCGGGTGCGTGCACTGCCTGGCCCGTGACGCCGGGATACCGCAGGCCACCGGTTACCGCTACCTACACGAAGGCATCGACGTCCTCGCCAGCCAGGCCCCGGACCTGCACGAGGTGTTGCGGCGCTGCCACGCGGAGGGGATGACCCATGTGGTCCTGGACGGCACGCTCGTCGCCTGCGACCGTGTGGCGGGGACCACCGAGAAGGGCAACGACCTGTGGTACTCCGGGAAGGCCAAGCACTTCGCGGGGAACGTGCAGTTCATCGCCGCACCCGACGGCACTCCCCTGTGGGTCTCCGACGTCGAGCCCGGATCGGTGCACGACCTGACCGCCGCCCGCATCCACGCCCTGCCCGCCCTGTACCCGGCCGCCCGCGACAGCCTGCCGACCCTGGCTGATGCGGGCTACACCGGGGCCGGCATCGGTATCCACACGCCCTTCCGCCCGCACCCCGACATCTCCTCCCCACTCGCCGCGGACAACCGCACCCACAACCGGCTGCTGCGGGGCATCCGGGCCCTGGGCGAACGCGCAGCGGCGGAACTCAAACAACGCTGGCGGGCACTCCAGCACGTCACGATCAGCCCCTCCCGCATCGGAGCCATCGCCAAAGCCGCACTCGTCCTCAACACCTCATGGAAATGAACTCGGCTGAGAAAACGTCAGTCACCCAAAACGTCCAGATAAGAACATGCTGGGCCGCTACTCCTTCCAGCTGCCCGACTTGCCCGGTGGACTGCGTCCCCTGCGTGACAAGGACGCTGCCGACGACGCATGAGTGACGTCCCGAACCTGTCCTGACCGTCGCCTGCTTGACCGGAGACTTCCTGCTGACCCTTGCCCCGAAGGGGACTGACAGTTGTCACGCTCGCCGGGTCATGACGGCTTCGCGGACCCCTTCGCCCACCTTCCGGTGGGCCCCGATTCGGCCTGTGTCGTGCATCACAACCGGCCCATGTCACGTCCAGGCCGCCTGCTCCCATCTGGTGGGCGTCAGCAAGCGAGCCGAGGAGGACGGAACGATGAGCGCACAGCAGGAGACCGGCACGGCGACCGCGCACCGCGTAGTGATCCTGGGGGCGGGATACGCGGGCATGGCTGCGGCCATCCAGCTCGCGGCCCGGGTGAAGCGGCGTGAGGACGTGCAGGTGACCCTGGTGAACGCGCAGGAGCGGTTCACCGAGCGTATGCGCCTGCACATGACGGCGACCGGGCAACAGCTCGCCGAGCTGAGCATCCCTCACCTGCTGGAGGGTAGGGGCGCGCAGTTCGTGCGCGGCTGGGTGACGGCGGTGGACGCGGACGCGAAGACCGTGCGGATCGACGACGACCGGGTGCTGCCCTACGACACGCTGGTGTACGGGCTGGGCGGCGTCGCCGACACCTCGGCGGTGCCGGGGGCCGAGGACCACGCGTACACCCTGAGCAGCGCCCAGGACGCCGAGCTGCTGGCCGACCGGCTGGCGCGGCTCGGCAGCGGCACGGTGGTGGTCGCGGGCAGCGGGCTGACCGGCATCGAGGCGGCCGCGGAGATCGCCGAGCGGCACCCGGAGTTGAACGTGGTGCTGCTGGGCAGGCAGGAGCCCGGTGTGGCCATGAACTCGAAGGCCAAGGCGTATCTGCACGCCGCGCTCGACCGGCTGGGCGTCCAGGTACGCGTCGGCGTCGAGGTGGTGAAGGTGCTGCCCGACGCGGTGGAACTGGCGGGCGGGGAGAGCATTGCGGCCGACGCGGTCCTGTGGACGAGCGGCACGCGGGTGTCGCCGCTGGCGGCCGCCGCCGGGCTGGCCGTCGACGGGCACGGACGCATCGTCACCGACGCCGCGCTGCGGTCGGTGTCCCACCCCGAGGTGTACGCGATCGGCGACGCGGCCGCGATCCGCCAGGGTTACGGCGTCATGCACGGCACCTGCCAGGGCGGCATGCCGACCGGGGTGCAGGCCGCGCTGTCGATCGACCGGGTGCTCAGGGGCAGGCAGCCCAAGCCGTTCCGCTTCGGCTACTACCACACGCCGGTGAGCCTGGGACGCGGTGACGCCGTGGTGCAGTTCACACGGCCTGATGACAGCCCGCGCCGGATCTGCCTGACCGGCCGCATGGCCGTCCGGTACAAGGAGACGGTGACCGCCTCGCCCTGGCCGACCTACAGCCGTATGAAGAAGATGCCCGCCTCGGGCGCGTTCTGGCCCCGCGGGGGCCGCTTCACCCGCATCCGGAGGGCCCAGTGACCGACCTGCCCGCCTACCCCGACCCCGACCCCGACCCCGGCCCCGACCAGGAAGTCTTCCACGAGCACCGGCGGCTGCTGTTCTCCGTGGCCTACCGCCTCCTCGGCAGCGCGGCCGACGCCGAGGACGCGGTCCAGGACGCCTGGATCAAGTGGTCTGCCGCGGACCGCTCGCAGGTGGCCGACCCCAAGGCGTACCTGATCCGGATCGTCTCGAACCTGGCGCTGGAACGGCTGCGCTCCACCCGGCACAAGCGGGAGACCTATGTGGGGCCGTGGCTGCCGGAGCCCATACTCACCGGCGGGGATGCCGCCGAGGCCGTCACGGACGCCGAGTCGGTGTCGATGGCCATGCTGGTGGTGCTGGAGACGCTCAGCCCGCTGGAACGCGCGGTGTTCGTGCTGAAGGAGGTCTTCGACTTCAACTACGCCGAGATCGCCGAGGCGGTGGAGCGTTCCGAGGCCGCGGTGCGGCAGGCCGCGCACCGGGCCCGCGAGCACGTACGGTCCCGGCGGCCGCGCTTCGCCGCCGACCGGTCGCGGCAGCGCGAGGCCACCGAGCGGTTCTTCGCCGCCGCGACCGGCGGTGACGTCAACGCCCTGATGGAACTGCTCTCCCCAGACGTCACCCTGTGGACCGACGGCGGCGGCAAGGTCCGACAGGCCCTGCGCCCGGTTGTGGGCGCGGCCACGGTGGCCGCCTGGTTCGCGGCCACCGGCACCGTCACCTACCAGGGCGTCGAGCCTGCCGACATGAAAGCCGAACTCGTCGAGATCAACGGTGGGCCGGGCATCGTGTTCAGCGGGCCGGGACGCGTGATCGCCACCGTCACCTTCGACTTCGACGCCGACGGTCGTATCACCGCCATCCACAACGTGGCCAACCCGGACAAACTCCAGGCCGTCGCCGACGGCACCGCTCACGACCTCGGAACGCAGTGAGCGTCGTCACCGCATGCCGCCACCGGGCGCGAGCAGGCTGCTGAGCTCGGCGATTGCCTCGGGGGACGGCTTGAAGTAGCGGCGGACGTTCTCCGGCTTCTTGTGCCGAGACTTCGCCATGAGCATCAGCAGCGAGGCGCCTTGCTCGCCGAGGTGGGTCAGGGCCAAGTGGCGATACTCGTGCAGATCCCAGCCGGTACCGGGCCCGCGCACCGCGGTGTGCTCGTACAGCAGGGCGCGGGCCTGACCGTAGGACAGGCGGGCGATCCCGGTATCCGGGCAGACGTCCTGCGCGGAGAGCACCTTGCCCGGCCCTGGGCGGCGGTGAGTGACGAACACCGGGCCGCGGGTCCGGCCGCGAAACAGCCTCGGCAGCAGCCGGGCGGTGCCGGCGTCCCAATAGACCGTCTCCAGCACGAAGTCCTCCCGTGCCTGCCCGCGGCGCCGGGTCTTGGCGCGGGCGCCCTTCGCCTTCACCGGTGCGCGGCGACCGGCCAAGTCCAAGTCCTCGATATTCAACCCGAGGATCTTCTCAGCCCGGGCGGCCGTCTCGTAGAGCATCCGGTAGAAGGTCTTCTCCCGCAGGTGGACGTCGCGGCGGGCGATCAGCCGGTCGACCGTCATCTTCGAGCGAGCTGGGGTTTCGGAGTCCGGCACCGCCAGCCGCTTCACCCAGGCCGGAACCATCGGCCCCTCGTAGCCGCGATCACGGCACCAGCCGAGCCAGGACAGGACCCCCGCCCGCCGGGAGTTCCATGTGTTGACCGCCGCAGCGCCCCAGAGCAGTTCGAGGGCTTCCCCGATCTCGTCGTCCGCCACCGACGACAGCGGACGAGCCTCGCCGAGCCGTTCTGCAGTCTTACCCACCCCGATCCCGTAGGCCCGGACCGTGTTTGGGCTGCCGAGCGAGTCGAGGAACACGTCGGCCGCCGCCCGGACGGTCAACGCCTTGCCAGTCGGCAGCTGCACGACACTTGGCACCGCTTCCCCCTTGCCACAGATAACAGTGCCGCTTCGTGCAGCGGCTGGAGAACGTCACCGCAGGTGACGAACCAAGCTGCCGCAGATAATAGGGCGTTATCTGCGGCAAGACTTCAGACCGGCCCCGCCGTCGACGCCCCGTCCGCCGCTCACCAGCGCCGACGAACTCTTAGCCTCGGTCTTTCGGTTGGGTTCGGCTGTGCCGGGTTGATGGTGTTGGTGTTCGTCTCGTGGGTGGCTGTGGGTTCGGGGCGTGCTGAGGGTCCGGCGCTCGGGCCGGGTTCTCCTGGTTCCTGGGTCGTGGGTGGTCAGGGGCGGTTCGGTGGGTCAGGTGGCTGGGCGGGGCAGGGTGGCCAGGCGGGTGAATGCGCTGGTCAGCTCGTGTCGCCAGGGCCAGGTCGCGGCGATCCGCAGGTAGAGGCGCCGTCCTCCTCGGGTGATGCGGGCGGCAGCGTGGAGGAGCCGGTGGCGGAGCTTCTTCGGTTCGGCGGTGGCCAGTTCGCCGTCAAGGAGCAGAGCCTTGGTCCAGGCGAGCAGGTCGATGGCTGCCAGGGACAGCTCCAGCCAGGCTTGGTTGAGGGCGAAGTGGCGGGAGGGGAAGCGGCCGAAGCCGGTCGTCTTGCCGCAGCGGATGCGGTCCTCGACGCGGGCGTGCGCGCGGTGGCGGACCTCCAGGTACTGCGCGGAGCCGCCGCCGGTGTGGGGGGTGTCGGTGAGGAAGACCTGGTGGCGCATGCCCTCCTCGCAGTCGAACAGGGACAGCTGGGCGCCGGGGTGCGGGCGCTCGCGGCGGACGATGATCCGGGTGTCCTTGGGCAGGCCCGGCAGGTCGGCCAGGCCGGTCAGCTCGGCGACCTGGGCGCCGGTGCGCAGGGTGCCGTCCTGTTCGAGGGCGGGGTGCCACACATGCTCGGGCAGATGGCGTATCGCCCGGCGGACCGGCTCGGTGATGGACCAGCCGACGGAGAAGCCGGTGCGTATCCCGCGTGAGCGCAGGGCGCGGATGTGGTTCAGGAACGTCTTGGCCGATCCGGCGCTGTCGGTGCGGATGAGGATGTCGGTGCCGTGGCGGTGAGCGTCGGGGATCTGGGCCAGGGCCGTATCGAGGACGGTGATGTGGTCGGCGGCGGTGTTCGCTGCGGCGTTGCCGGGCCGCAGCAGTCCGGCCAGGGCTTCGCCGGTGTTGTCGAGGAAGCACAGCAGCGGGTGGTAGCCGAAGCCGCGTTTGTAGGTCGGTGCCGCGTGTTCTTTCTCGGAGTGGCAGGTCACGAGGGTGGCGTCGATGTCCAGGACCAGACCGGGAAGTTCCTGGCCGCCCGCGTGTGAGACGGGGAAGGACTCCCGGGTCTCGCCGGCCTGTGCCCAGGCGATCTCGCGTGCGGTGGCACGGGCCGCGCGCAGGTCACCGAGGGCGGCGGTGCCGATGTCGGCCAGCAGCCGCCAGGCGGTGGGGGCGGAGGCGACGGGGCCGAATACCTCGGGCTGGTTGCGCAGCAGTGCCAGATCGGCGATCACCTCGCCGCCGTCGGCGAGTATCACCGAAAGATCGGCCGCGATCCGGCCCGGGGCGTGTCCGGTGCCGCGCGGCCTCAGCCGGCGCAGGGCATCACTGAAAGCGGAGGTGAGGCCGGTGACCTCAGCGAGATCGGCCAGCAGGCGGGACCTGGCATGGCTGACCACACCCCGCCCGTCCGTGGAGACGACGAGCCTGGGACGCGAGACGGTAGTGTGCACGCAGAAAGTGCCTCCCGCTGGGATGACGGAGACCTTAGACAAGCCTCATCGTGCGCCCAGAGACCGGAGGTTGATCGTGTAACGGTTGCTGGATGGTCGTAAGCTCGTCGTTGCTTGCCGGTGAAAGTCCGGTCCGGGTAGTTGCCAGGAAGCCCGGTAGCAGGCTGGCGGCTTGACCGGGAAACGGGTCGGGTCGAAGCCCAGCGTCAAGAGCCCCTGTGGGGGGAGCAACCGAACGGTCCGCAGCATCACGCGAAGCCTGCCGCGTCGTTAATGTCCTGCCGCAAGGCAGAAGAGGGAGAGCCGAGCCCGGGATGTCAGGGCGAAGGCCATGGAAGCGGTGAAGACCCTGGAGAGGCAGCCGCGATGAACTCCCCGGCGTATGGGGCGTGGAACGTTCGGACAGTAACGGCGGGAACTGGGGAGGCCCTCCCCGGCCCGGTGGCCTGCGGAAAGGTGTCACCGGAAGCGTCGCTTCCTATAACCGGACGTCCTCCGGGAAGTGGGAGCGGGCCGGGTGGGCGTCGGAGGTGGCCGTAGTACCGCTTGAACCGGAGGGACAACACACCCCCCGGTAAGGGAAGGGCCACTGCTTCGTCGATGCGTGCGGTCGCAGTGGAGGTGCCCGGTGAGTGCCGTTTCGGCTAGGTCCTGTCCTGTCGATCTTGTCGGATCAGCCCGCGGCGTCAGATGCGGTGCATCGCAAGGCACCGGATCGCAGCTCATACCTGTCCGTATTCGCGCGATTCGGTAACGCAGCGAGGTGCCGTAGCTGGCGTCGCGGGCCCGGCA
>NZ_JAVREV010000040.1:0-3552 GCF_031845565.1 Streptomyces johnsoniae
ACAACGCCCCCACCGAACGACCCGACACCACCCACGGCACCCAACCACCCACAACAGAAACAGAACCCGACTCAGAAACCGGCGCCTCCTCCACCACCACATGCGCATTCGTCCCACTAATACCGAATGCGGAAATTCCGGCGCGTCGCGGCCTGCCCTCGGTGCTCGGCCATGCGCGCGCTTCCTGGAGCAATTCGACCGCTCCGGAGGACCAGTCGACGTGCGAGGAGGGCTTGTCGGCGTGCAGCGTGCGCGGCAACACCCCATACCGCAACGCCATCACCATCTTGATCACGCCCGCCACGCCCGCGGCGGCCTGCGCGTGCCCGATGTTCGACTTGACCGAGCCCAGCCACAACGGCCGCCCCGCGGGCCGTTCCTGCCCGTACGTCGCCAGCAGCGCCTGCGCCTCGATCGGATCGCCGAGCGACGTGCCCGTCCCGTGCGCCTCCACCACATCCACGTCGGCCGCAGACAGGCGGGCGTTCGCCAGCGCCTGGCGGATCACGCGCTGCTGCGAGGGGCCGTTCGGCGCGGTCAGCCCGTTCGACGCGCCGTCCTGGTTCACCGCGGAGCCCCGCACCACCGCAAGCACCGGATGCCCGTTCCGCCGCGCATCCGAAAGGTGTTCCAGCAGGACGACGCCGGCCCCCTCGGACAGCCCGAAGCCGTCGGCCTCGTCGGCGAACGCCTTGCACCGGCCGTCGGCCGACAGCGCCCTCAACCGGCTGAACCCGACGAACGCGTCGGGAGTCGGCATCACAACAGCGCCGCCCGCGAGGGCCATGGTGCACTCGCCGTTCCGCAGCGACTGCGCCGCCAGGTGCAGCGCCACCAGCGACGAGGAACACGCCGTATCCACCGTCACCGCCGGCCCCTCAAGACCCAGCGCATACGCGACACGCCCCGAGATGACGCTGGGAACGCTGCCCGTCACGACGTAGTCCTCGATGGCAGGTGCCGCTTCGCCGGCCCGCGGGCCGTATCCGTGGGACATGGCGCCGACGAAGGCCCCGGTGCGGGAGCCGCGCAGGGTGTCCGGGGCGATCCCGGCCCGTTCGAACGCCTCCCACGCGGTCTCCAGCAACAACCGCTGCTGCGGGTCCATCGCCAGCGCCTCACGCGGCGAAATCCCGAAGAACGCCGCGTCGAAGCGGTCCGCGCCCTCGACGAAGCCGCCCGACCGGACGTAACTCTTGCCGCGCCGCCCCGGGTCTGGGTCGAACAGGTCGGCAAGGTCCCAGCCGCGGTCGTCGGGGAAGTCGGAGATCACGTCGGCGCCCTCGGCAACCAGCCGCCACAGGTCTTCCGGGCTGCCGACACCACCGGGGAAGCGGCACGCCATCCCCACGATCGCCAACGGCTCCTCGTCCGCCGCGCGCATCACGGTGGCCGGGGCGGTGGGGGCCGCGTCCAGTCCCAGAATCTCCCCACGCAGATGTGTCGCCAGGGCGACGGGCGTCGGCTGGTCGAAGACCAGCGTGGCCGGCAGCCGCAGTCCGGATGCGGCGGCGAGCCTGTTGCGGAGTTCTACCGCCGTCAAAGACTCGAACCCGAGGTCCTTGAAGGCCCGTTCCGGACCGATCGCCTCCGGCGACGCGTGTCCGAGGACGGCGCGGGCGTGGGTGCGGATCAGGTCGAGCAGGATGCGTTCCTGCTCCGTCGCCGAACGGCCGTCGAGCTGCTGCCGCAATTCGGAGCGGGCCGGGATGTTCTCGGCCGCCGCGCCCTGCGCTGGAGCGCTCTGCGCCCTGCGCGCACGGGCCAGTTCGCCGAGGAACGGGCTCGGCCGCGTCGCCGTGAACAGGGAGGCGAACGGTTCCCAGTCGATATCGGCCACTGCCACAAAGGTGTCCTCGTGGTCGAGTGCCTGTTGAAGTGCGGTGATGGCCAGGTCAGCACGCATCAGCGGCAGTCCCTGCCCCCGGACTCGTTCGCGCGTCGCGGCCGGGTCGAGGCCGTCCATGCCGCGCCACGTGTTGAGCGCGTCCTCCCAGACGCCCCACGCCACGGAAGTCATCGGCAGCCCCTGGGCCCTGCCCTGCTCCGCCATGGCGTCGAGCCCCGCGTTGGCGGCGGCGTATGCGGCGTGGTCGCCGCTTCCCCAGACGCCGGCGATCGAGGAGAACAGGACGAAGGCGTCCAGTTCGTCGCGGTCGAGGAGCGCGGCGAAGTGCTCGGTCCCGGCGACCTTCGCGGACAGCACCGCGGCAAGGCTGTCCAGGGTGGTGCCGGTCACCGCGGCCAGCTCGATGTGCGCGGCGGTGTGCACGACGGCGCGCACCGTGTGCCCGGCGTCCCGCAGCCCGCCGAGCAGCGTCTCCACGGCGGAACGGTCACCGACATCGCAGGCCGCCAGGGTGACGGCCGCGCCCATGTCCGCCAGCTCCGCCGCCAGTTCGTCAGCGCCCGGGGCGTCGGAGCCGGAACGGCTGACCAACACCACGTGCTCGGCGCCACGGGTGGCAAGCCAGCGGGCGACGCGCGGACCGAGGCTGCCGGTGGCGCCCGTGATCAGCACCGTGCCCCTGGGCTTCCAGTCGCGCCGCGGTGCGGCATCACCCGTTGCGGCCTCCACCATCCGCCGGGCGAACGCCCCTTGGGAACGCACCGCCACCTGATCCTCGCCGTTCAGCCCGGCAAGCACCTGGCACAGCTCGGCGAGAGCGTGCGCATCCGGGCTCTCGGGCAGATCGATCAATCCGCCCCACTGGGCGGGATGTTCCAGGGCAACGACCCGGCCGAGGCCCCAGACCTGCGCTTGCCGCGGGCTGATCAGCGGATCGGATGAGCCGGTCGAGACGGCGCCGCGCGTCACGCACCACAGGCGCGTTTCGACGCCGAGGTCGCTCAGTGCCTGGACCAGCGTCAGGGTGAGCGCCAGGCCGGTCGTCAGGGTCGGGCGCCCCGGGCTGGGGCGTTCGTCGGTCGCCAGAAGCGACAGCGCGCCATCGAACGGAGCCGTTGTGCTCATGGCATCGCGCAGGCGTGCCGCCAGAGCGGCACGGTCGGTGTCCGCCGCCGACAGTTCCACGGGTACGACGCGGGCGGCTCCGTGGTCGGTGAGCGTCCGGAGCACGGCGACCGCCCACGCCTCACTCATGCCGCCCGCCGGCACCAGGACGGCCCACGTCCCATGGAGAACGGGCGCCGGCGCCGTGGCCGCCGGCAGGAGCTGCCACGCGATCCGGTAGCGCCAGCTGTCCACGGTGGCTCGCGCGCGGCGGCCGCGCGCGGCGATGTCGGGCTCCAGGTCCTTGAGCCAGAACCGTTCCCGCTGGAAGGCGTAGGTCGGCAGGTCGATATGGCGATACCCCTCGAAAAGCCGCTGCCATTCCACCCGCACCCCACGCACCCACGCCTCACCCACCGACCTCAAAAACCGCTCCAACCCACCCTCACCGCGCCGCAGAGACCCGATTGCTACCCCATCCTCAAACCCCGGCACCAACACCGGATGCCCACTGCACTCAATAAACACCGCATCCCCCAACCCCCGCACCACCTCATCAAACCGCACCCGCTCCCGCAAATTCGTAAACCAATACTCCG
>NZ_JAVREV010000041.1:0-3439 GCF_031845565.1 Streptomyces johnsoniae
TTATTGGGCGCGTCATATGCGGGAGGCGGTGCGTTTCGCGGATGGGGTGGGGGCGTTGGAGGAGTTGGGGGTCACGCAGTTCGTGGAGCTGGGCCCGGACGGCGTCCTGACCGCCCTCGTCCCCGACAGCCTCACCGAGCGGGCGGGGCTCCTGGTCCCGGCCCTGCGCAAGGGCAGGCCCGAGGCGGAGACCGCCACGGCGGCGCTCGCCCTGCTGGGCCTGCGCGGCGCCGGGCCCGACTGGTCCGCCGTGTTCCCCGGCGCGCGGCCGGTCCCGCTGCCCACCTACGCCTTCCAGCACCAGCGTTACTGGCTGGAGGACCGGGCGGCCCCCGCGGACGCGACCGGCCTCGGCCTGAACGCGGTCGAACACCCGCTGCTCGGCGCCGCGGTGGCCCGCGC
The DNA here is from genome assembly GCF_031845565.1 of Streptomyces johnsoniae. NCBI lineage: Bacteria > Bacillati > Actinomycetota > Actinomycetes > Kitasatosporales > Streptomycetaceae > Streptomyces > Streptomyces johnsoniae. The sequence continues at coordinate 403 of NZ_JAVREV010000041.1, forward strand.
GGACCGGGACGAGCACCTGTTCACCGGCCACCTCGCGCCCCGCGCCATGCCCTGGCTCGCGGAGCACGCGGTCGCCGGCGCGGCCATCCTGCCCGCCACGGCCCTGCTCGAACTGGCCGTCCGGGCCGGCGAGCAGGTCGGCACCCCGCGCGTCGAGGAACTGACGCTCGCCGCGCCCCTCGCACTGCCGTCACGCGGCGGCGTCCAGGTGCAGGTGCTCGTCGGCACCGCCGACGGCGGCGGGGCCCGCCCGGTCGGCATCCACGCGCGCCCCGACGGCGAGGACGGCGCCTGGACGCTCCACGCCGAGGGCACCCTGACCGCCCGCGACCCGCTGGCCGACGGCGCCGGGCTCGAAGCCTGGCCGCCGCCCGGCTTCACCGAGGTCGGCATCGAGGACGCCTACGCGCGGCTCGCCGACCAGGGATTCGCCTACGGCCCGGCCTTCCAGGGCCTGCGCCGTGTCTGGCGCGGCACCGGCCACGACCTCTGTGCCGAGGTCGCCCTGCCCGAGGAACTGCGCGACCAGGCAGGCCGGTTCATCCTCCACCCCGCCCTGCTCGACGCCGCGCTGCACCCGCTGCTCCCCGGCGTCGCGACCGGAAGCGGCCGGCCGCGGCTGCCGTACTCGTGGAACGGCGCCGAGGTGCACGCCGTGGGCGGGGCCGAACTGCGGGTCCTGCTGACGGTTTCCGACCAGAACGAGGAGACCCTCAGGGCCGCGCTGCGGATCGCCGACGCCACCGGGGCACCGGTCGCGACGGTGGACTCGCTACTGCTGCGCCCGCCGGCCCCCGAGGCGCTGCGCGCCGCCGCGCGGACGGGCCGCGACGGGCTGCTGCACGTGGACTGGTCCCCGCTCCCCGGCGAGCACGGCCGCGCCGACACCGAAGGCTGGGCCGTGCTCGGCACGTCCCCGTTCGCCGGCGTCACCGCGTACGGCGACCCGGCGGATGCCGCGAAATCGGGCGCCGGAACGGTGCTGCTGCCCCTGCGGACCGGCGGCGCTCCCGCGGCCGGGGCGGACCTGCCCGCCGAGGCGCGGGCGGCCCTGCGGCAACTGCTCGCGGACGTGCAGGCGTTCCTCGCCGAGGAGCGGCTGGCCGACACCAGGCTCGTGGTGGTCACCCGGCGCGCCGTCGCCGCAGGCCCCGAGGACGTCACCGACCTGACGCACGCCGGTGCCTGGGGTCTGCTGCGCACCGCGCAGAGCGAGCATCCGGGCCGCATCGTCCTGTTCGACACGGACACGGACACCGACACCGACACCGACACGGAAGATCTGCTGCCCGCCGCGCTGACGGGCGGGGAAGCGCAACTCGCCGTGCGCGACGGGCAGGTACTCGTCCCGCGCCTGGCCAGGACCCGGGCCGGGGCCGAGTCCCGGCCCGAGTCCGAGGCCCCGCGCTGGGACGAGGGCACCGTCCTGATCACCGGCGCGACCGGCACCCTGGGACAGCTGCTCGCGCGCCACCTGGTGACCGCGCACGGCGCCCGGCACCTGCTACTGCTCAGCCGGCGCGGCGAACAGGCGCCTGGGGCAGCGGAGTTGCGCGCGGAGCTGGCCGCCTCGGGGGCCGAGGTCACCTTCGCGGCCTGTGACGCGGCCGACCGCGAAGCGCTGGCCGCGGTGCTGGCCGCCGTTCCCGCGGAGCATCCGCTGCGCGCGGTGGTGCACACCGCGGGCGTGCTGGACGACACCGTGCTGGGGGAGCTGACGGCCCGGCGGCTGGACGCCGTGCTGCGGCCCAAGGTCGACGCGGCGTGGCACCTGCACGACCTGACCCGCGGCCTCGACCTCGACGCGTTCGTCCTGTACTCCTCCGTCGCCGGGCTCATCGGCACCGCGGGACAGGCCAACTACGCGGCGGGCAACGCGTTCCTCGACGCCCTGGCCCACCACCGCCGCGCCCAGGGGCTGCCGGCCCTCTCGCTGGCCTGGGGCCTGTGGTCGCAGACCAGCAGCATCAGCGCGGGGCTGAACGACACCGACCTGCGGCGGCTCGCGCGCCTCGGCCTGCTGCCGCTGGAAGCCGCGGAGGCGCACGACCTGTTCGACGCCGCGCACGCCACCGGCCGGCCCGTGCTGGCCGTCACCCGGCTCGACACCGCGGCGCTGCGCGAACGCGGCGAGAGCCTGCCGCCCCTGCTGCGCGGTCTGGCACCGGCCACGGCCAGGCGCGCCGCCGCGGGCGTCGCGGAGCAGGACCAGGGGCAGGCGCTGGCCCGGCGGCTCGCGCCGCTCGGCCCCGACGAGCGGGCCGAGGCGCTGGCGGATGTGGTGCGCACCCACGTGGCCGGGGTCCTCGGTCACCGGGACCACACCGCGGTCGACGCGGAACGCAGCTTCCAGGACCTCGGGTTCGACTCGCTGACCGCCGTCGAGCTGCGCAACCAGCTGACGGCGGCCACGGGGCTGCGGCTGCCCGCGACCCTGATCTTCGACCACCCCAACCCGGTCGCCCTGGCCCGCCACCTGGCGGACCGGATCGGGCCCGACGACACGGCCGCCGCCGACTCCCTGCTTGAGGCGCTGGAACGCATGAAGCCGGCGATCGAGTCGCTCGGCTCCGACGACGCCTCGCGCGAACGCCTGGCCGCCCGGCTGCTCGAACTCGTCGGCCTCGCCGAAACGGCGGCCGGCGCGGGCGGCGCGGAGGAGGCGGAAGTCGATCTCGACTCCGCGAGCGACGACGAGCTGTTCGCCCTCGTCGACGGCCTCGACTGAGAACCGCCGGAATACCGCACACCGCATCCCGCACACCGCACACCGCATCCCGCACACCGCACACCCGACGAGGAGGGGAAACCACGTGACGGACGAGAGCAAGCTCCGCGAGTACCTGAAACGGGCCATCTCCGACGCACGCGATGCCCGCAGGCGTCTGCGCGACGTCGAGGAGAAGCAGAACGAGCCGATCGCGATCGTGGGGATGGCGTGCCGTTATCCGGGTGGGGTGGGTTCGCCGGATGATCTGTGGCGTCTTGTGGCGGATGGGGTGGATGCGGTGAGTGAGTTTCCCTCGAATCGGGGGTG
>NZ_JAVREV010000042.1:0-3359 GCF_031845565.1 Streptomyces johnsoniae
AGGTGGATGCGATCCGCGATCAGATTCTCGAAGACCTTGCGGGGTTGGTGCCGGGGTCGGGTCGGGTGCCGTTTTATTCGTCGGTGACGGGTGGGTTGTTTGATACGGCGGGGTTGGATGCGGAGTACTGGTTCAGGAATTTGCGGGAGCGGGTGCGGTTTGATGAGGTGGTGCGGGGGTTGGGGGATGCGGTGTTTATTGAGTGCAGTGGGCATCCGGTGTTGGTGCCGGGGTTCGAGGACGGGGTGGCTGTTGGTTCTTTGCGGCGCGGTGAGGGTGGGTTGGGGCGGTTTTTGAGGTCGGTGGGTGAGGCGTGGGTGCATGGGGTGCGGGTGGAGTGGGGGCGGCTTTTTGAGGGGTATTGCCATGTCGATCTGCCGACGTATGCGTTTGAGCGGGAGCGGTTTTGGTTGGGTGGTTCGGGTGTGGGGGGTCGGGGTTTGGTGGGTGGTGGGGTGGAGTTGGCTGGTGGTGGTGGGGTGGTGTTTTCGGGTCGGGTGTCGTTGGAGGGGTTTGGGTGGCTTGGGGATCATGGGGTGTGGGGGTCGGTGTTGGTGCCGGGGGCGGTGTTTGTGGGGTTGGGGTTGTGTGGTGGGGGGCGGTTGGAGGAGTTGACGCTTCGGGTGCCGTTGGTGTTGTCGGAGCGGGGTGGGGTGGATGTGCAGGTGCGGGTGGGGGTGGTTGATGAGGTGGGTCGGCGTGATGTGGGGGTGTTCGCGCGGCCGGATGAGGCCACCCCGTGGACCCAGCACGCCACCGGAGTGCTGTCCGGCGAGCCGGACCCCGAGCCGCCCGCGTGGGAGGGCACCTGGCCACCGCCGGGTGCCGTTCCGGTGCCGGTCGACTACAACCGGCTCGCCGACACCGGCTTCACCTACGGTCCGGCGTTCCGGGGGTTGCGTGCGGCGTGGCGGCGCGGGGAGGAGATCTTCGCGGAGGTGCGGCTGCCCGAGGAGCGGCACGGCGACGACTTCGACCTGCATCCGGCACTGCTCGACGCGGCCCTGCACGCCGGACTGCTCGAAGGCGCGGACCGCGTCCGGCTGCCGTTCTCGTGGACCGGGGTGACCCTGCATGCCACGGGCGCGACGGCCCTGCGGGTGCGGCTCACGCCGACCGGCCCGGACACCATGAGCCTGGCCCTGGCCGACGAAACGGGCGCGCCCGTCGCCACGGTGGCATCGCTCACCCTCCGCCCCGTCACGCCCCAGCAGCTATCGGCCCAGCGGCGCGACACGCCGCTTCACCACGTCGAATGGCTGCCCCTACCGGGCGGCGCCGCACAGCCGGCATCGCCATCGACCCCGCCGCGGGCGGACGGTGTCGCGCTGCTTGGCCCGGACGGCCTGGGCACTTCACTGCCGCTCGTTCCTGGCCTGTCGGCATTCGGCTCGCCGGTTCCCGACATCGTGATCGCCCCCTTCCTGTCCCCGCCGGCCGGGGAGAGCCCAGCCGAGGCGGCACGCGCCGCGACGGGCGAAGCGCTGCGGCTGGTGCAGGAGTGGTTCGGCGACGAGCGGTTCGCCTCCTCCCGGCTGATCCTGCTCACCCGTGGCGCCGTGGCCGACGTGCCGGAGAGCGAGGTCACCGACCTGGCCCGCGCACCGCTGTGGGGACTGGTCCGTTCCGCCCAGTCGGAGAACCCGGGGCGCCTCGTCCTCGCCGATATCGACGATCACCGCGCCTCGTTCGCGGCGCTGCTGGCGGCCCTGCCCAGCGGCGAGCCGCAGATCGTCGTGCGCTCGGGCCTGGCCCGCGTCCCGCGGTTGACCAGGACGGAACGTGCCGCGGGCGACCGCACGCCGGTGTTCGGCGGCGAGGGAACCGTGCTGATCACCGGCGGCACCGGAACGCTGGGCAGCCTGGTCGCCCGCCACCTCGCCGAGGCGCACGGCGTGCGGCGCCTGTTGCTGATCAGCCGCCAGGGCCCGGACGCGGACGGTGTGGCGGAGCTGCTTGCCGACCTCGCCGCGCTGGGCGCGGAAGCGACCGTGGTGGCCTGTGACGCCGCCGACCGGGAGGCACTGGCCACCGCGCTCGCCGGGGTGCAGTTGACCGGCGTCGTCCACACCGCCGGTGTCCTGGACGACGGGGTGATCGCCTCGCTGACCCCGGAGCGCATCGACACGGTGCTGCGGCCGAAGGTGGACGCGGCGTGGCACCTGCACGAACTCACGCGCGGCTACGACCTGTCGGCGTTCGTCCTGTTCTCCTCGGCCGCGGGCCTGCTGGGCAACGCGGGCCAGGGCAGCTATGCCGCCGCGAACGCCTTCCTCGATGCTCTCGCCCACCACCGCCGGGCGGCGGGCCTCAGTGGGTCGTCTCTCGCCTGGGGACTGTGGGCTCGTGCGAGCGGCATGACCAGCCATCTCGGTGAAGAGGAGGTGCGGCGCCTGGGCCGCACCGGTCTGCTGCCGCTGGGGACGGAACAGGGGCTCGCGTTGTTCGACGCCGCCGTGGCGGATACCCGCGCGGTGCTGGTCCCTGCGCTGCTGGACACGGCCGGGGCACGGATGCGCGGCGAGGTACCGTTCCTCCTCCGCGGCCTCGTGCGGACTCCCGCCCGGCGCCAGGCCGACGGCGAGACGGCCGGTGCGTTGCAGCGGCGCCTCGAAGCCCTCTCCGGCACCGAACGCGACCGCGCCTTCCTGGACTTCGTCCGTGGCCACGTGGCCACCGTGCTCGGGCACGCGGCAGCCGCATCGGTCGACCCGGAACGCGGATTCCTCGACCTGGGTCTGGACTCCCTGACAGCCCTCGAACTGCGCAACCGGCTGAATGCGGCGACCGGCTGCCGCCTTTCCCCGACCTTGATTTTCGACCACCCCACTCCGGCCGCGGTGGCACGCCACCTTCAGGCGGAACTTTTCCCCGTCCCTCCGCAGGACGATTCCGCGGACACCAGTGAAGCGGAATTCCGCCGGGCTCTGGCATCCATTCCCCTGGCCCGATACCGGGAAGCCGGCTTGGTGGCGACGCTGCTTCGGCTTGCCGAAACCGATGCGGCGGCAACAGTGCCTGACGAAACGGCCGCTGTGGACACGCTGGACACCATGGACGTGGCCAGTCTCGTACGTGTAGCGCTGGGCGATCACTGACCGGTACGTGACCTGAGATTCGGAGTGCGACGATGACCGCATCCAGTGAAGAAGTCGTCAGGGCGCTGAGGGCCTCGCTGAAGGAGGCCGAACTCCTGAGGCAGCAGAACCGCGAGCTGACCGCCGCAAGGTCGGAACCGCTGGCCATTGTGGGGATGGCCTGCCGTTTCCCGGGGGATGTGCGGTCGCCGGAGGATTTGTGGCGGCTGGTGGCGGGTGGGGTGGATGCGGTGTCGGATTTTCCTGAGGACCGGGGCTGGG
>NZ_JAVREV010000043.1:0-3315 GCF_031845565.1 Streptomyces johnsoniae
TGTCGACGGTCAGCCGATTCCCCACCCTCCGTGTTCACGTAATTCCCCACCCCATGGCCAGGCTGTGGTGCTCGATGGGAAAGAGGGATGGGGCAGACGGAGGAGTGGGGGAACGTCAGCTGTCCGGTGTCAGCGCGGAACCAATGTCGTGCTGAGGGCTTGAGCTGCTGGGCTATTGACCGAGGTCGTAGGCGAACCAGATCCGGTGTGTGCCGTCCGGGTCGACGGCGATGCCTCCGGCCCCGGTGATCCCGGCCAGCTCGCCCGTTCCGCTGCCCGGAACGATGATGAAGAAGTCGCCTTGCCTGCCCTCACCCAGGGTGGTTGCGGAGTGTGCAAAGTTGAAGGCACCCGACTGGCCATGGAGCTCCCCCTCAAAGGACTCCATCGCGACATAGGTGCCCGTGCTGGTGGACTGGTCGAACGCCGCGGTGAACAAGGTGGCGGAGCGCCCGACGACCTCGCCTTCGTACTGCTTGTTCATCGTGGCGAGGCCGACGGGCACCGCGGTCTCGATCGCCGGGCTGGGCACCGGAGCTGGGGTGAAGTCGGCCACTTTGAATGTTCCTGAAGCTCGCATCCCCGGATCGTATTCCGCACCACTGACAGCGGTGCCGAGCAGACCGGTGATCCGCCGGACTGCCTATTGCTGCGGTGGTTCGGTCGGGGTGGTGGGTCCTTTCGGTCGCTTGTTGGGCCGGTAGCTGGGGCCGTTCATGATGACCTGGTGGCTGGAGTTGATCAGCCGGTCCAGCAGCGACTCGGCGACGACCGGGTTGGGGAAGAGGGGATACCAGTCGCTGGGCGCCCTGTTGCTGGTGATGATCAAGGACCGGCCCTGCCGCTCGGAGACGAGTTCATAGAGGTCGTCGGCCTGGGACGCGGACAGCTGGCGCATGGCGAAGTCGTCGAGGATGAGCAGGTCGGGGCGGATGAGTTCGCGCATGCGCTTGTCCCAGGTGCGGTCCGCGTGGCCGCCGGCGAGCTCGGCGAGGATGCGGCTGGTCTTGGCGAAGCGAACGTTGGCGCCCTGGCGGACGGCCTGGTGGCCGAGGGCCTGGGCGACGTGTGTCTTCCCGACGCCGACGGGTCCGAACAGAATTACGGACTCGCCGGAGTGGAGCCAGCGCAGGGCCGCGAGGTCGCGGATCTGGGCGGCGGGCAGCTTCGGGGAGGCGTTGAAGTCGAAGCCCTCCAAGGTGGCCTGCTGCTCGAACTTGGCTTTGCGCAGGCGGCGTTCGAGAGCGACGGACTCGCGGCGGGTGATCTCGTCGTGGCAGAGGACCTGCAGGAAGTCGAGGTGTCCGAGTTCGCCTTTGTGGGCCTGGGTGAGGCGGGCGTCGAGGGTTTCGAGCATGCCGGACAGCCGCAGGGTCTTGAGGGAATCGCGCAGGGCGGTGGTCATCACGCTCATCGGGCGGCCTCCTCGGCGTCATCGCGGCCCTGGTCGTCGTGGACACTGCCGGGCGTCTGGGTGGGGACGGTGGCGGCGAACAGGCCCTCGGGCCCGTGCAGGAAGGCCGAGGCTCCGGCATCGCCGGTCTCGGGTTCCGGGTCGGTCTCGGTGCCGGCGACCAGGATGCCCTTGACGGTGCGGTAAGAGGGGTCGCCGACCGCGACCGCCTTGCAGCAGGCGGCCTCCAGCCGGATGTCGCCGTACTTCTTCCGCAGTCCGAGCACCCCTTGGGCGGCGCGGAGCCGGTAGAGGGCGTTGACCTCCAGGAGCTGGTCGATGACCTCCCGGCAGGCATCCCCGACCTGGGACGCCTGGCCGCGGCACCAGATCGGCGTGCGCATCTGGAAAGCGATCTTCTCGGGCGGGTAGTCGCTTCTGTCCGTGCGTTTGCCCTGCTCCAGGGCGGCGTGGGTCTTGACCAGCTCGCCCTCGTGGAAGATCTGCACCGTGACAGCCGTTGAGCGGACATCGACACGGCGGCCGATCAGCTTCCAGGGCACCGAGTAAAGGGTGCGGCCGACCTTGATGTGGATGTCCGGTCCGACCGTCGCCCTTGACCATTTGGCCAGCACGAAAGGCTCCTCCGGCAGCGGAAGCAGAGCCTCGGCCTCCACCGCCTCGAACACCGACATTGGCTTCGCACCATCCAGCGGCCGGCACTGCCGCTGACCGGCGACGTTCCTCGCCCAGAGCAGGGCCTCGGCCTGCATGTGCTCCAGCGAGGTGAACGTCCGCCCGCTCCAGAACGAGTCGCGGACATAAGGCATGGGCCGCTCCACTCTGGGCTTGTCCTTCGGCTTCGAAGCGCGAGCCGGATCCACCAACGTGCCGTAGTAGGAGGCGAGTTCGGCATAAGACTTGTTGATCTGCGGGTCGTAGAGATCCGGCTTGTCCACCCCCGTCTTCAAGTTGTCCGGCACCAGACGCCGCGGCACACCGCCGAAAAATCGGAACGCTTCCGCGTGCGCTTCGGTCCAGGCGTGCTGGTCCATGTGGGCCACCGGGCGGACGAACATGTGCCGCGAGGCAGGCAGCACCATAACGAACGCCCAGATCCGGTGCCGTTTCCCGGTCGCCGGGTTGATCCACTGCCCCAGGAAGCCGTAGTCGATCTGGGCCTCCGAGCCCGGCTCGACGTTCTCCCGCAGCACCGTGACCTTCGATCGCGCCGCCTCCTCGGGCAGGTTCTCGTGCACCCAGCGCCGGAACGTCGACAACGACACCTTCAACTTGCCCTCGTCCCGGAGCCGTTGGTGGATCGTGGTGACCGTCGTGGTCTCCAGCAGCCTCTTGACGTAGTCCCGGTGCGGCTCGATCTCTGCCCACCGCACTTGGTTCAGCCTCCGGCTGGCCAGCTCCGGGAACCAGCTCTTGAGCAGCTTGGCCCAGTCCGCCTCGCTCATCGGCGGCCCTCCCGGAGTGATCCCAGCCGCCTCCGCCGGCGCCAGATACTTCCTGATCGTCTTGCGGTCCACCCCCAGCGAGGCGGACACCTGGCTCTTGGACCGGCCCGCGTACCAGTGCACGTAGATCTCGACGATGTCGACCACGGTGAAAGTTCTCCTTGCCATCCGGTGCGTCCGTCGGCCTCTCGGCTCGCAGATCGAGGGACCTCGACGGCTCCGAGAGGTCCAGACCCTCAACCCGGGCACCGGCATGCCCATGGGGAACCAGACCGATTCGCAAGGAAGACCCAAAAACTCAGCAAACCACCCGAAACAGGGAACATCAGGCTACTTCGAGCATGTTCAGCGGCAGCATCGACGGTCAGCGTCCCCGTGGGGAGTCGTGACCACAGAGGTGGGGAATTGGCTGACGCCGATCATGCAGATCGTGGGGAATTGTTTGACCGTCGACAG
>NZ_JAVREV010000044.1:0-3113 GCF_031845565.1 Streptomyces johnsoniae
TGTGGCGACACGACTTCGGCGGTGTACTTGAGCCCCGCTACATTATCGGCGCAGAATCACTCGACCAGTGAGCTATTACGCACTCTTTCAAGGATGGCTGCTTCTAAGCCAACCTCCTGGCTGTCTCTGCGACTCCACATCCTTTCCCACTTAGCACACGCTTAGGGGCCTTAGTCGATGCTCTGGGCTGTTTCCCTCTCGACCATGGAGCTTATCCCCCACAGTCTCACTGCCGCGCTCAACTTGCCGGCATTCGGAGTTTGGCTAAGGTCAGTAACCCGGTAAGGCCCATCACCTACCCAGTGCTCTACCTCCGACAAGCAACACACGACGCTGCACCTAAATGCATTTCGGGGAGAACCAGCTATCACGGAGTCTGATTGGCCTTTCACCCCTAACCACAGGTCATCCCCCAGATTTTCAACTCTGGTGGGTTCGGGCCTCCACGCAGTCTTACCCACGCTTCACCCTGCCCATGGCTAGATCACCCCGCTTCGGGTCTAGGGCATGCTACTCAAACGCCCTCTTCGGACTCGCTTTCGCTACGGCTCCCCACCAACAGGTTAACCTCGCAACACACCGCAAACTCGCAGGCTCATTCTTCAAAAGGCACGCAGTCACGACAACAAGCACACAAAGCACTCGCTGCGACGCTCCCACGGCTTGTAGGCACACGGTTTCAGGTACTCTTTCACTCCGCTCCCGCGGTACTTTTCACCATTCCCTCACGGTACTATCCACTATCGGTCACCAGGGAATATTTAGGCTTAACGGGTGGTCCCGCCAGATTCACACAGGATTTCTCGGGCCCCGTGCTACTTGGGTGGCCCCTCAACGAGTCGCAGACATTTCAGCTACGGGGGTCTTACCCTCTACGCCAGGCCTTTCGCATGCCCTTCGCCTACACCCACGATTTCTCACTCGCCGACCGTCCGGCAGAACGATCACAAGGAACTCCCACAACCCCGCCTGCGCAACCCCTGCCGGGTATCACACACAAACGGTTTAGCCTCCTCCGGTTTCGCTCACCACTACTCCCGGAATCACGGTTGTTTTCTCTTCCTACGGGTACTGAGATGTTTCACTTCCCCGCGTTCCCTCCACACCGCCTATACATTCAGCGGCAGGTGACAGCCCATAACGACTGCCGGGTTCCCCCATTCGGAAACCCCCGGATCACAGCTCGGTTGACAACTCCCCGGGGACTATCGCGGCCTCCCACGTCCTTCATCGGTTCCTGGTACCAAGGCATCCACCGTGCGCCCTTAAAAACTTGGCCACAGATGCTCGCGTCCACTGTGCAATTCTCAACCAACAAACGAAGACACACCACCGCAAAGCAGCCATGCCCTCACAACCCAACAGCGCGCCCGGAACCAGCCAACCCCCGCACACCCTTTCCACACCACACCGTGGCAGTACTCAGACACACACAGGCCAACCAACCCCGAATAGTCAACGTTCCACCCATGAGCAACCACCCCAGGACACTCGCCCAGGGCCGGCCAAATGCTCCTTAGAAAGGAGGTGATCCAGCCGCACCTTCCGGTACGGCTACCTTGTTACGACTTCGTCCCAATCGCCAGTCCCACCTTCGACGACTCCCTCCCCACAAAGGAGGTTGGGCCACCGGCTTCGGGTGTTACCGACTTTCGTGACGTGACGGGCGGTGTGTACAAGGCCCGGGAACGTATTCACCGCAGCAATGCTGATCTGCGATTACTAGCGACTCCGACTTCATGGGGTCGAGTTGCAGACCCCAATCCGAACTGAGACCGGCTTTTTGAGATTCGCTCCACCTCACGGCATCGCAGCTCATTGTACCGGCCATTGTAGCACGTGTGCAGCCCAAGACATAAGGGGCATGATGACTTGACGTCGTCCCCACCTTCCTCCGAGTTGACCCCGGCAGTCTCCCGTGAGTCCCCAACCACCCCAAAGGATGTTGCTGGCAACACAGGATAAGGGTTGCGCTCGTTGCGGGACTTAACCCAACATCTCACGACACGAGCTGACGACAGCCATGCACCACCTGTACACCGACTCAAAGAGAAACCCTGTCTCCAGAGCTGTCCGGCATATGTCAAGCCTTGGTAAGGTTCTTCGCGTTGCGTCGAATTAAGCCACATGCTCCGCCGCTTGTGCGGGCCCCCGTCAATTCCTTTGAGTTTTAGCCTTGCGGCCGTACTCCCCAGGCGGGGAACTTAATGCGTTAGCTGCGGCACAGACAACGTGGAATGCTGCCCACACCTAGTTCCCACCGTTTACAGCGTGGACTACCAGGGTATCTAATCCTGTTCGCTCCCCACGCTTTCGCTCCTCAGCGTCAGTATCGGCCCAGAGACCCGCCTTCGCCACCGGTGTTCCTCCTGATATCTGCGCATTTCACCGCTACACCAGGAATTCCAGTCTCCCCTACCGAACTCTAGCCTGCCCGTATCGACTGCAGACCCAGGGTTAAGCCCCGGGCTTTCACAACCGACGCGACAAGCCGCCTACGAGCTCTTTACGCCCAATAATTCCGGACAACGCTTGCACCCTACGTATTACCGCGGCTGCTGGCACGTAGTTAGCCGGTGCTTCTTCTACAGGTACCGTCACCCCAAGGAGCTTCTTCCCTGCTGAAAGAGGTTTACAACCCGAAGGCCGTCATCCCTCACGCGGCGTCGCTGCATCAGGCTTCCGCCCATTGTGCAATATTCCCCACTGCTGCCTCCCGTAGGAGTCTGGGCCGTGTCTCAGTCCCAGTGTGGCCGGTCACCCTCTCAGGCCGGCTACCCGTCGTCGCCTTGGTAGGCCACTACCCCACCAACAAGCTGATAGGCCGCGGGCCCATCCCACACCGCAAAAGCTTTCCACCAGCAGGCCATGCGACCACCAGTGTATATCCGGTATTAGACCCAGTTTCCCAGGCTTATCCCAGAGTGCAGGGCAGATTACCCACGTGTTACTCACCCGTTCGCCACTAATCACCGGCCGAAACCGGATCATCGTTCGACTTGCATGTGTTAAGCACGCCGCCAGCGTTCGTCCTGAGCCAGGATCAAACTCTCCGTGAATGCTTCAAAGAAACAATCCACGCGAGCAATAACCTCGCTGAACTGTAAAACAAA
>NZ_JAVREV010000045.1:0-2942 GCF_031845565.1 Streptomyces johnsoniae
AGAATGAGGACCCGGGGGCGTTGGCGGACACGTTGCAGATCGATGACGAGCGGTTGCGTGAGGTGTTGCCGGCTCTGTCGACCTGGCGCCGTCGTCACCGCGAACAGTCACACGCCGACTCCTACCGTTACCGCGTGACCTGGCGTCGGCTCGCCGACCCCCGCACCGCCGCCTTGTCCGGTGCCTGGCTGCTCGTCGTCCCCGGGACCGACGGGACACAGGAGTGGGTCGAGGGCGCGGCAGCAGCCCTGACCAGCGCCGGCGCCCAGGTGATCACCGTCCACGTGCCGACCGGTACGGCCGACCGGGGGAGTGTCGCCGACGCCATACGCGTCGCGCTGGCCGATCAAGACGCGACACTGGCCGGGGTGCTGTCCCTGCTGGCGCTGGACGAGACCCCGCACTCCGCTTTCCCGCTGGTGGCCGGCGGCAACGCGGCGCTGCTCGCCCTGGTGCAAGCGCTGAGCGACATCGGCATCGAGGTGCCGCTGTGGAGCGCCACCCGGGGAGCCGTCGCGGCCGTACCGGGAGAGCCGCTGGCGAGCGCGGTCCAGGCCCAGGCGTGGGGCCTGGGCCGAGTGATCGCCCTTGAGTACCCGCACATGTGGGGCGGTTCGGTCGACCTGCCCGAGCGGCCCAGCCGGCGAACCCTGGCACGGCTGGCCTCTGTCCTGACCGGCCGGGACCGCGAGGACGGGGTAGCGATCCGTGGGTCCGGCCTGCTGACCCGCCGGGTGGAGCGCGCCCGGCTCGGCGGGGCCCGGCCCGCCCGTGCCTACCGGCCCGAGGGCACCATGCTGATCACGGGAGGCACCGGCGGGCTCGGCTCGCATGTCGCCCGCTGGGCCGCACGGAACGGCGCCGCCCACCTCCTGCTGATCAGCCGGCGGGGCTCCGAGGCACCCGGTGCCGACGAACTGTCGGCCGAGCTCACGGAACTGGGCGCCCGGGTGACCATCGCCGCCTGCGACATCGGGGACCGCGAAGCACTGGCGGAGGAGATCGCCCGCATCCCCGAGGACGTGCCGCTGACCGCCGTTGTCCACACCGCCGCCGTACTCGACAACGGCGTGGTGGACGCGCTGAACGCCGAACGCCTGGCCCACACGCTCCGGGTGAAGGCCCACGGCGCGCTCAACCTGCACGAGCTGACGCGGGACATGGGTCTTTCCGCGTTCGTCCTGTTCTCCTCCTTCGCTTCCGTCTTCGGTATCCCGGGGATGGGCAACTACGTCCCCGGCAATGCCTATCTGGAGGCGCTGGCCGAGCAGCGACGCGCCGCAGGGCTGCCCGCGACCGCGATCTCCTGGGGCACCTGGACGGGCGCGGGCATGGCCGAGGGGAACATCGGTGAACGTGCCCGGCGCCACGGCATGCTCCCCATGGACCCCGGGCAGGCGCTCGCGGCGTTGCAGCAGTCCCTGGACCATGAGGAGACCCACTCCGTCATCGTGGACGTGGACTGGGACCGGTTTGCCGTGATCTTCACCTCGGAGCGTCCCAGTAAACTGCTGAACGAAGTTCCCGAGGCACGCCGGGCCCTGGCCGCCGCCGGAAACGCACCCCAGGACGAGTCGGCCGACGGCGAGACGAAACTGGCCGCGCGGCTGCGCCCGCTCCCCGTGCCCGAGCAGGAGCGGGAGCTCGTCCAGCTGGTGCGCGCCAATGCTGCCCAGGTTCTGGGCCATGACTCGCCCGACGGCATCGACCCGGCACGGGCCTTCCGGCAGACCGGATTCGACTCGCTTGCCGCTGTGGAACTCCGGAACCGGCTCAACGCCACGACCGGCCTTCAGCTGCCGGCCAGCCTGGTCTTCGACTATCCGACGCCTCTGGTGCTGTCCCAGTACCTGCGCGGAGAACTTCTCGGCGAGGACACGGCGCCCGAGCCTGGCGAGGCCCAGGTGGGCGCGGTGACCCTGGCCGACGAGCCCATTGCCATCGTCGGCATGGCCTGCCGTTACCCTGGCGGCGTCTCCTCCCCCGAGGATCTCTGGCAGGTCATTGCCGAGGGCGGCGACGTCATCTCTTCCATGCCCACGAACCGGGGATGGGACCTGTCCGAGTTCTACTCGTCCGACCCTGAGGCCAAGGGGAAGTCGTATGCCCGCGAGGGCGGCTTCCTGCACGATGCCGACGAGTTCGACGCGGATCTCTTCGGGATTTCGCCGCGCGAAGCACTGGCCATGGACCCGCAGCAGCGGCTGTTCATCGAGGCTTCCTGGGAGGTGTTCGAGCGCGCCGGCATTGACGTCCAGGCCCTCCGCGGCTCCCGCACCGGCGTCTTCACCGGACTGACCCACCGCGAATACGGCAGAGGCACCGAAGGCACCCCCGCGCACGAAGGGCTGGAGGGCTACCGGGTCACCGGCAACATCGCCGCGGTCGCCTCCGGCCGGGTCGCCTACACCTTCGGATTCGAGGGGCCCGCGGTGACGGTGGACACGGCCTGTTCCTCGTCGCTCGTGGCGCTGCATCTGGCGGTCCAGGCGGTGCGGCAGGGCGAGTGCTCGATGGCGGTGGCCGGCGGTGTCGCGGTGATGCCGGAACCGCATGACTTCGTCTCCTTCAGCCGTCAACGCGGCCTCTCCCGCGACGGGCGGTGCCGGGCCTTCGGCGAGGGTGCCGAAGGTTTCGGCCTGGCCGAGGGCGTGGGTGTGCTGCTGGTGGAGCGCCTGTCGGAGGCGCGGAGGAACGGGCACCGGGTACTGGCCGTGGTGAAGGGCTCGGCGATCAACCAGGACGGCGCGTCGAACGGGCTGACGGCGCCGAACGGTCCTTCCCAGCAGCGCGTCATTCGGCAGGCGCTGGCGAACGCGCGGCTGTCGGCCGGGCAGGTGGATGTGGTGGAGGCGCACGGGACGGGGACCAAGCTGGGTGATCCGATCGAGGCGCAGGCTTTGCTGGCCACTTATGGTCAGAGCCGGTCCGGTGACCGGCCG
>NZ_JAVREV010000046.1:0-1874 GCF_031845565.1 Streptomyces johnsoniae
GCTACTTCGAGCATGTTCAGCGGCAGCATCGACGGTCAGCGTCCCCGTGGGGAGTCGTGACCACAGAGGTGGGGAATTGGCTGACGCCGATCATGCAGATCGTGGGGAATTGTTTGACCGTCGACAGCAGATGGGGCAGATCGGCTGCGCGGGCCTGGGTGATCCAGTTTTCGAGTGCGTCGGCGTTCCCTGTCTGAGGCTTCAGGAGCGGGGGGAAGGTCCGGATGTGGGCGGTCAGTTGGGTCTTTTCGGGGCAGGCGGCGGTGAGCCGGGCCAGGAGGTCGTGATGTTCGGCCTTGAGGTTGTCGGGCTTGGTGAGCAGCATCCGGGTGAGCCGGCGTGGGGAGATGTGGCTGCGGTCGGCGTCTGCGCGGCCTTGGTTGATGTACTTGTGCAGGAGGTTGAGGCAGCCCGTGAAGCCGAGGGCCTTGATCTCTTCGAAGAGGTGCTGGACGGGGACGGCGGGGTCGGTGGCCCGGCGTCTTCGCAGGTGCTCGCGGTAGGGGTCGACGAGACTGGCGCGGTATTCGGGGGTGCGGAGCATCCTCTCGGGCCGGTCGGCGCGGGCGTAGCGTTTGACGGTGTTCAGGGCCAGTTGGAGGCGGCGGGCGCATTCGGGCAGGCCCACGCCCTGGTCGAGCAGGCTGTGGATCTGGTGCCGGCGTTCCGGGGTCGTCTGTGCGCGGGGCCCGTCGTGGAGGGGCGCGTCCAGCATGGCGGCCCAGCAGGTGCTGTGCGCCTTCACCTCGCTTGAGACCGCTTCGCACAGGTTGTGCCAGACGTGCCACCTGTCGGCGACCTGCACCGCGTCGGGCAGGGCGCGGCGGATGGCCTCGGCATAGGTCGCCGAGCCGTCGCGGCAGACGGCCTCGATGCCTGGATGCTTGCGTAGCTACGCTTCCAGGGTGTCGGCAGTGCGGTCGGGCAGGACGTCGATCCGCTCGTGGGTCCCGGCGTCGATCACCATGGTGGCATAGCGGTGCCGGCGGCGCAGAGCGAAGTCGTCGACGCCGATCACGCGGGGTCTCCGCCCGGTGGGCAACGGGATGCTCAGCAGGGCGCGCAGGGCCGTGTGACGCGAGACGCCCACCGCGAGTACCGTCGGCAAGCGGGCCCCGGCCCGGCCCGCTAACTCCTTGACCACGGCCTTGACGTGCCTGGTCAGACGGGCGGTGCGGCGCTGGTATCGCTCCAGCACTCCGGGCAGCTGCTCGCGGAAGGTCTGTCGGCAGTCACGCGTGGGACACACCAAGCGCCGCACCCGCACGTGGACTATCACCCGGCGGTCGTCGACCGGCACGTCGGCCACCGTCCGCAGGTGATATCCGTGTACCCGCCCCGACGACGCCCCGCACAGCGGACAGACCGCAGCCGTCTGCGGGGTCCTCGCCCGCACCACGATCCGCTCACCCTCATCGGCCACATTATCGATGACCAGCGGCGACAGACCCGAAAACACCGTCCGCACAAGCTCGTTGACATCCTTCACACGAATGTCAACGACGCTGTCCACTCTCCGTCACCACCGAATGTGAGACAGAGCCGCTCGTTTGACAGACCCCCGGCGCATGCGCCTGCGCGTGACCCCGCGCCACGAAAGCTCCACGGAACCGGGAACCCTCGCAGACACGAGCAGCAAGAGGAAATGAACCGTGAAAACCCGGACAAAAAACACAAAGAGGTATTAAGAACTCCAAGTGACACCTCGTCAGGAGCAACCACCAGCACCTGACGAGGTGTCAACCCAAGCCACACAGACACCCCCAGCCGAAAAATACAATTGCGGAGCAATTGTATTCAGCAATTCCGGAGGAATTGCTCCTGAATTCCGGAGGGATTCAGGAGCCGAATTCCGGAGGAATTCGGCTCCGGCC
>NZ_JAVREV010000047.1:0-1868 GCF_031845565.1 Streptomyces johnsoniae
CGGCTAAGAATTCACAGTGGACGCGAGCATCTGCGGACAAGCCCTCGGCCTATTAGTACCGGTCAACTCCACCCGTCACCAGGCTTCCATCTCCGGCCTATCAACCCCGTCGTCTACAGGGAGCCTTACCCTATCAAGTAGGTGGGAGTCCTCATCTCGAAGCAGGCTTCCCGCTTAGATGCTTTCAGCGGTTATCCCTCCCGAACGTAGCCAACCAGCCATGCCCTTGGCAGAACAACTGGCACACCAGAGGTTCGTCCGTCCCGGTCCTCTCGTACTAGGGACAGCCCTTCTCAAGACTCCAACGCGCACAGCGGATAGGGACCGAACTGTCTCACGACGTTCTAAACCCAGCTCGCGTACCGCTTTAATGGGCGAACAGCCCAACCCTTGGGACCAACTCCAGCCCCAGGATGCGACGAGCCGACATCGAGGTGCCAAACCATCCCGTCGATACGGACTCTTGGGGAAGATCAGCCTGTTATCCCCGGGGTACCTTTTATCCGATGAGCGACGGCGCTCCCACAAGCCACCGCCGGATCACTAGTCCCTGCTTTCGCACCTGCTCGACCCGCCAGTCTCACAGTCAAGCTCCCTTGTGCACTTACACTCACCACCTGATAACCAACCAGGCTGAGGGAACCTTTGGGCGCCTCCGTTACTCTTTAGGAGGCAACCGCCCCAGTTAAACTACCCACCAGACACTGTCCCCGATCCGGATCACGGACCCAGGTTAGACATCCAGCACGATCAGAGTGGTATTTCAACAACGACTCCACCCAGGCTGGCGCCCGAGCATCACAGTCTCCCACCTATCCTACACAAACCGAACCGAACACCAATATCAAGCTATAGTAAAGGTCCCGGGGTCTTTCCGTCCTGCTGCGCGAAACGAGCATCTTTACTCGTACTGCAATTTCACCGGGCCTATGGTTGAGACAGCCGAGAAGTCGTTACGCCATTCGTGCAGGTCGGAACTTACCCGACAAGGAATTTCGCTACCTTAGGATGGTTATAGTTACCACCGCCGTTTACTGGCGCTTAAGTTCCCAGCCTCGCCACCCCCAAAAGGGCAGCTAACCGGTCCCCTTAACGTTCCAGCACCGGGCAGGCGTCAGTCCGTATACATCGCCTTACAGCTTCGCACGGACCTGTGTTTTTAGTAAACAGTCGCTTCTCGCTGGTCTCTGCGGCCACCCCCAGCTCCAGACGAAAAGTCCTTCACCAGAAGCGGCCCCCCTTCTCCCGAAGTTACGGGGGCAATTTGCCGAGTTCCTTAACCATAGTTCACCCGAACGCCTCGGTATACTCTACCTGACCACCTGAGTCGGTTTAGGGTACGGGCCACCATGAAACATCGCTAGAGGCTTTTCTCGACAGCATAGGATCATCCACTTCACCACAATCGGCTCGGCATCAGGTCTCACCCACATGTCGCACGGATTTACCTGCACGACGGGCCACACCCTTACCCCGGGACAACCACCGCCCGGGCTGGACTACCTTCCTGCGTCACCCCATCACTCACCTACTACCCCCTCGGGTCACCGGCTCCACCACTCCGACAAGAATCAAAGACCCCTGCCGGCGGCTTCACGGGCTTAGCATCAGAAGATTCAGCGCTGGCGCTCCATAGCGGGTACCGGAATATCAACCGGTTATCCATCGACTACGCCTGTCGGCCTCGCCTTAGGCCCCGACTTACCCTGGGCAGATCAACTTGACCCAGGAACCCTTAGTCAATCGGCGCACACGTTTCCCACGTGTGTATCGCTACTCATGCCTGCATTCTCACTCGTGAACCATCCACAACACGCTTCCACGGCTGCTTCACCCGGCACACGACGCTCCCCTACCCACCACAACAT
>NZ_JAVREV010000048.1:0-1108 GCF_031845565.1 Streptomyces johnsoniae
CAGGCCGCCGCCGTGGAGGTTACGCCGGATGGCAGTGCCGTCACGGCCAGTACGAGTGATGAGAACGAGCCGGCGAACGCCGTGGACGGCGACTTCGGCACCCGGTGGTCCGGCGAGGGCGACGGCGCCTGGCTGGAGCTTGACCTGGGCTCGGAGGAGACGGTCAGCCACGTCAAACTCGCCGTGCACCAGGGCACCAGCCGGCAGAACGTCTTCGAGCTGCAGTCCTGGGACGGCTCGGGCTGGGACACCGTCTACGACGGCGAGACCAGCGGCACGAGCAACAGCCTGGAGACCTTCGAGTTCGACCCGGTCGAGACCTCGAAGATCCGCTACCTCGGCCACGGTTACGAGGGCGACGGCGAGGGCGACTGGAACAGCCTCACCGAGATCGAGGTCTGGACCGGCGAGAGCGACGACGATGACGGCGGCGAGCCTCAGCCTCCTGCCGAACTCCCGTCCGACGTACTGGACCTGAGCAACTGGAAGCTGACGCTCCCCACCGGCGACGAGGGGGACCCCACCGAGATCTTCCAGCCCGACCTGGAGGACTACTCCCACGACGAGTACTTCCGCGTCACCGATTCCGGGGACGGGGTGCGCTTCCGCTCGCCGGTCGACGGGGTCACCACCGGCGGCTCCAGCTACCCGCGTTCGGAGCTGCGGGAGATGGAGAGCGACGGCGAGGACGAGATCGCGTGGTCCTCGACGTCCGGCACGCACACCATGACGGTGCGGGAGGCGTTCACGCACCTGCCGGAGGACAAGCCGGAGGTGGTCGGCGCCCAGATCCACGGCGGTGACGACGATGTGACCGCGCTGCGGCTGGTGGGCGAGGAGCTGTGGATCACCGAGGACGACACCGTCGAGCATCACCTGGTCACCGACAACTACCAGCTGGGCGACGTCTTCGAGCTCCAGTACGTGGTGAGCGACGGCGAGATCGACATCTACTACAACGGTGAACTCGAAACCACCATCGAGAACTCCGGCGACGGCAACTACTTCAAGGCCGGCGCCTACACGCAGGCCAACTGCGACCGTTCCTCCCCGTGCAGCGGCGACAACTACGGCGAGGTCGAGATCTACGACCTCAACGTCACGCACG
>NZ_JAVREV010000049.1:0-998 GCF_031845565.1 Streptomyces johnsoniae
GGTAGTTGTACCAGTCGATCCAGTCGGTGAACGCGGTCTGGCGTTCGGTGTCCGAGGTGTAGGGGCGGTGGTAGGCCCATTCCTCGAGCAGGGTGCGGTGGAAGCGTTCGACCTTGCCGTTGGTCTGTGGCCGCCAGGGGCGGGTCCAGCGGGGGCTGATGCCCAGTTCGTGGCAGGTGCGGCGCCAGGTGTTCTTGGTGTAGGCCCAGGCGTTGTCGGTCAGGACGCGTTCGACGGTGATGCCCAGGGTGGCGAACCAGGCGGTGGCCCGCGCGAGGAAGGCGGCGCAGGTGGGGGCGGTCTCGTCGGGGAGGTCTTCTGTGTAGGCGAGGCGGGTGTGGTCGTCCAGGGCGGTGTGGAGGTAGGCGTATCCGGTGCCGTTGCGGCGGTCCTTGTTCGGGCTGCCGGCTGCTCTGCCGAGGACTTTGTGGCCGCCGCCGTCGGGGATGCGGCCGAGTTTCTTGACGTCGATGTGGAGGAGTTCGCCGGGGCGTGCGCGTTCGTAGCGGCGGACGGGTTCACCGGTGGCCCGGTCGAGTGCGGCCAGGGGCGGCAGGCCGTGCCGGGTGAGGATGCGATGGGCGGTCGAGGGTGCGATCCCGCATCGGGCGGCCAGTCTCAGCGGGCCGATCCGGTGCTCGCGGCGCAGCCGCACAACACGTTCCTCGATCGCGGCCGGCGTCCGCAGCGGCTGGTGGTGCGGACGGCTGGTCCGGTCACTCATTCCGGCGATGCCGAACCGGCGGTAGCGGGCGGCCCAGCGCGCAGCGGTGGTGTGGGAGACCTGGAAGCGTTCCGCGGCCCTGCGCAGGGGCCACCCGTCCTCCACGACACAGCGGGCCAGACGCAGCCGACCGGTCTCGGTCAGCGGAGCGTTACGGTGGGACACGAGGGCCTCCTGCGGTCGGACGTAGATGTCGCAATCCACACCGAGCCAGAAGGCCCTCACCCATTTCAAGCACCCAACACGCGTGTCACCAACGTCCCGGGACAACACA
>NZ_JAVREV010000050.1:0-990 GCF_031845565.1 Streptomyces johnsoniae
CCTGCCGTTTCCCGGGGGATGTGCGGTCGCCGGAGGATTTGTGGCGGCTGGTGGCGGGTGGGGTGGATGCGGTGTCGGATTTTCCTGAGGACCGGGGCTGGGATGTGGAGCGTCTGTTCGATCCGGAGGCGGGGGTGCCGGGGAAGTCGTATGTGCGGCAGGGGGGTTTCCTGCGGGACGCGGGTGATTTCGACGCGGAGTTCTTCGGGATCAGTCCACGCGAAGCCCTGGCCATGCATCCCCAGCAGCGGTTGTTGCTGGAAACCGCGTGGGAGGCGTTCGAACGCGCCGGAATTCCCCTGGATTCCGTTCGAGGCAGCCGCACCGGAGTATTCGCCGGAGTCATGCACCAGGACTACGCAACCCTTCTGGAGGAGGTGCCGGAAGAACTCGAGGGATACCTCCTGACCGGGGACTCCGGCAGCGTCGTGTCCGGCCGGGTCGCCTACACGCTGGGTCTTGAGGGGCCGGCGGTGACGGTGGATACGGCGTGTTCCTCGTCGCTGGTGGCGCTGCACCTGGCCGCGCAGTCGCTCCGGAACGGCGAGTGCAGTCTCGCGCTCGCGGCCGGCGTCACGGTAATGACGAGCCCGTTGGGCTTCGTGGAGTTCAGCCGCCAGCGCGCCCTGTCTCCCGATGGCCGATGCCGGTCCTTCGCCGCCTCGGCGGACGGCACCGGCTGGTCCGAGGGAGCGGGAACGCTGCTGCTGGAGCGTTTGTCGGATGCGCGGCGGAACGGTCATCCGGTGCTTGCGGTGGTGCGGGGCTCCGCGGTGAACCAGGACGGTGGCAGCAGTGGTTTCTCGGCGCCGAATGGTGTGGCGCAGCAGCGGGTGATTCGGGCGGCGTTGGCGAATGCGGGGGTTTCGGCGGGTGAGGTGGATGTGGTGGAGGCGCATGGGACGGGGACGTCTTTGGGTGATCCGATTGAGGCGGGGGCGTTGCTGGCGACGTATGGGCAGGGGCGGTCGGTGGGTCGGCCGTTGTGGT
>NZ_JAVREV010000051.1:0-970 GCF_031845565.1 Streptomyces johnsoniae
CTAGACGAGTTATGCCGAAGTCCTGCGGGAATGAGGTGAGGGTGTCCAAGATCCGGTTGTGCTGACCGACCTGGACACCCTCATCACCGCACTCTACGTGGAGATCGACGACCACCTGCCGCGAACCCGCAGGATGGGCCGACCGCCGAAGCTGTCCGACGCCGAGCTCGTCACGCTCGCCGTCGCCCAGGCTCTGCTGGGGATCACCTCCGAGTCCCGCTGGCTGCGGATCGCCGCCACCCGCCTGCCCGGCGCCTTCCCCTACCTGCCAGGACAACCCGCCTACAACCGCCGCCTACGCGCCGCCGAACCCCTGATCCGCCAAGCCATCCGCATGCTGTCCCAGGACACCGACCTGTGGCACGACGACATCTGGCTGGTCGACTCCACCCCCGTGGAATGCGCCCGCTCGCGCGAGACCGTCAAACGCTCCGACCTGGCCGGATGGGCTGCCTACGGCTACTGCGCCTCCCACTCCCGCTTCTTCTGGGGCCTGCGCCTCCACCTGCTGTGCACACCCGCCGGACTCCCTGTCAGCTGGGCCCTGGCCAACCCCAAGGCCGACGAACGCGAAGTGCTCCTCGGCATGCTGGCCACCGAGCCCGAACTCCTGGCCGCCCACCCGGGACAGACGATCATCGCCGACAAAGGCTACGTCTCACGCGACTTGGACCGACAGCTCGCCGACGGAGGACTGCGGCTACTGCGGCCCTCCTACCGCAACCACACACCCCGCCCCGGCCAGCACCTGCTGAAGTCCGTCCGGCAACTGATCGAATCCGTCAACGACACGCTCAAAGGCCAGATGGCGCTGGAACAGCACGGAGGCCGCACACCCGCCGGCGTCACCGTCCGCGTCAGCCAGCGCATCCTCGCCCTGACCGCCGCCATCTGGCACAACCGAGCCACCGGCCAGCCCATCACCCGCTCACTAATCGCCTTCGACCACTGAGATCGGCATAACTCGTCT
>NZ_JAVREV010000052.1:0-873 GCF_031845565.1 Streptomyces johnsoniae
ACTTAGACCGTGTCCTATGTGGTGAGTCGGCGGAGGCGTTTGTAGCAGCACAGGGCTGCGGCGAGACCGAGAAAGGCCAGGTAGTTGCGGGGATGACGCTCGTAGCGGGGTGACAGGCGCCGGTAGCCGGACAGCCAGGACATGGTGCGTTCGATCAGCCACCTGTGACGGCCTAACCGCTGGCTGGACTCCACTCCCTTGCGCGCGATCCGGACCGCGATGCGCTTGCCGCGGAGCCATCTGCGCAGGTCGGGTCGGTCGTAGGCTTTGTCGGCATGGATCTTGCCGGGGCGGAAGTGCCAACCGCGGTCGGGGTCGTGTCTCGATTGGAGACCAGCGAGCAGAGGCTTCAGGCCTTCGCTGTCGTGGACGTTGCCACTTGAGACAGCGACCACGACAGGCAGCCCGCCCGCATCGGACAGGATGTGCTTCTTGGAACCGGGCTTACCCCGGTCCACGGGGCTCGGACCTGTGTGTTCGCCCCTTTTTTAGCCCGCACGTGGGCGGTGTCGAGGATGATGCGGGAAAGGTCGAGAAGGCCGTGGGCGGCGAGTTCGTCGAGCACGGCCCGGTGCAGCCGGCCCCACACCCCGGCTCGGGACCAGATCAGGAACCGGCGGTGCGCGGTGGACTTCGATATCCCGAAGCACGGCGGCAGATGCCGCCAGGCGCACCCACTGGTCAGCACGTAGACGATGGCCGCGAACACCGCCTCATCAGGCGTGTTCTGCGTCCCACCGCCCTGCGGACGCCCCCGTGACGGCGGCAGCAACGGCCGCGCGATCTCCCACAGGCCCTCCGGAACGATCCAACCCCACCGCGAACTCCCCATGCCCAACCAACGACCGGCTCACCACGTAGGACACGGTCTTA
>NZ_JAVREV010000053.1:0-843 GCF_031845565.1 Streptomyces johnsoniae
GTCGGGGACGAGGGCGGTCAGGACGCCGTCCGGGCCCAGCTCCACGAACTGCGTGACCCCCAACTCCTCCAACGCCCCCACCCCATCCGCGAAACGCACCGCCTCCCGCATATGACGCGCCCAATAATCCGCCGACACCAACTCACCCGGCTCCGCAAGACGCCCCGACACATTCGACACCACACCCAACCGCGGCTCCCGCAACGACAACCCCGACACCACCTCACGAAACTCACCCACCACCTCATCCATATACGACGAATGAAACGCATGACTCACCGCCAAACGCTTCGTCCGCACCCCACGCCCCCGCCACACACCCCGAAACTCCTCCAACACCCCCACATCACCCGACACCACCACCGCCCGCGGACCATTCACCCCCGCCACCGACAACCCACCACCCAACTCCCCCAACACCTCACGCACCTCACCCTCCCCCGCCTCCACCGCAACCATCCCCCCACCTCCACGCACCGACTGCATCAACCGCCCACGCTCCGCCACCAACACACACGCATCACCCACATCCAAAACCCCCGC
Source organism: Streptomyces johnsoniae (assembly GCF_031845565.1). Classification (NCBI taxonomy): domain Bacteria; kingdom Bacillati; phylum Actinomycetota; class Actinomycetes; order Kitasatosporales; family Streptomycetaceae; genus Streptomyces; species Streptomyces johnsoniae. Next base: position 544 of record NZ_JAVREV010000053.1, read on the forward strand.
CACATGAGCAGCCACCACCTCACCCACCGAATGCCCCAACAAAAACTCCGGCACCACACCATGAAACTCAAACCACCGGAACAACGCCACCTCAACCGCAAACAACGCCGCCTGCGTCAACACCGTCTCATCCAAACCAACCCCACCCCGAATCACCTCCACCAAAGAACACCCCAAACGCCCCTCCAACTCACCCGCCACCTCATCAAACGCCCCCGCGAACACCCCCGACACCCCATACAACCCCAACCCCATCCCCACCCGCTGCGACCCCTGCCCCGTAAACAAAAACGCCGTCTT
>NZ_JAVREV010000054.1:0-834 GCF_031845565.1 Streptomyces johnsoniae
TGGGCGGAGGGGGTGGGGGTGTTGCTGTTGGAGCGGTTGTCGGATGCGCGGCGGAACGGTCATCGGGTGCTGGCGGTGGTGCGGGGTTCTGCGGTGAATCAGGACGGTGCGAGCAATGGGCTGACGGCGCCGAACGGCCTGGCGCAGCAGCGGGTGATTCGGGCGGCGTTGGCGAATGCGGGTGTTTCGGCGGCCGAGGTGGATGTGGTGGAGGCGCACGGCACGGGGACGACGCTGGGCGATCCGATCGAGGCGGGGGCGCTGCTGGCGACGTATGGCCAGGAGCGTGCGGCGGAACGGCCGTTGTGGCTTGGGTCGTTGAAGTCGAACATCGGGCATGCCCAGGCGGCTGCGGGTGTGGGTGGTGTGATCAAGATGGTGCAGGCGTTGCGGCATGGGGTGTTGCCGCGGACGTTGCATGTGGATGAGCCGTCGCCGCATGTGGACTGGTCGTCGGGGGATGTGCGGTTGCTGCGTGAGGAGGTGGCGTGGCCGGAGTCCGGCCGTCCCCGCCGGGCGGGCGTCTCCTCCTTCGGCGTGAGCGGCACCAACGCGCACGTCATCGTCGAATCCCCCGCGGAGGAGCCTGAGCCGGCCCCCGCCCACGCCCCTCGCCTGCCCGTGGCCCCTCTTCCGCTTTCTGGTGCGGATGAGGCCGCGCTTGACGCCATGGTGGGGCGGGTGCGTGGGTTTGTGGGGTCGGTGGGTGAGGTGTCGTTGGGTGATGTGGGGTTGTCGTTGGCGGTGGGGCGTGCGGGGTTGGGGCATCGTGCGGTGGTGTTGGGTGGGGATGAGGTGCGGGGTCGTGTGGTGGTGGGGTCTGATCGGCCGGTG
>NZ_JAVREV010000055.1:0-741 GCF_031845565.1 Streptomyces johnsoniae
TCATGGCAGGCGGCTGCTGGTCGAGCGGGTTCGTTCGGGTCGCCCTGTCGCCCATGTCGCCGCTGAGATGGGTGTCTCCCGGACGACCGCGCACAAGTGGGTGCGCAGGTCCGTTGCCGAGGGCGAGGCCGGTCTGGCCGACCGTCCCAGCCGCCCGCGGACCACCCCGCACCGCACCCCGGACGCTGTGGAGTCGCGGGTGTGTCAGCTGCGCAGGACCCGCAAGCTCGGCCCGGCCAGGATCGGTCCGATCCTGGGCCTGCCTGCCTCGACCGTGCACCGGATCCTGGCCCGCCACGGCCTCAACCGCCTGGCCTTCCTGGACCGGCCCACCGGCGCCGTGATCCGCCGCTACGAGCGTGAGCGGCCCGGTGAACTGGTCCATGTGGACGTCAAGAAGCTCGGCCGGATACCCGACGGCGGCGGCCACAGGGCCCTGGGCCGGCAAGCGGGACGCGCGGCGAAGACCGGTGTCGGCTTCGACTACGTCCACTCTGCCGTCGACGACCACTCCAGACTGGCCTACAGCGAGGTCCTGCCGGACGAGAAGGCCGCCACCTGCGCCGCCTTCCTGCGACGTGCCGCCGCCTGGTTCGCAGGCGTGGGCATCGACCGCATCGAACGTGTCCTGACCGACAACGCCTGGTCCTACCGCAAAAGCACCCTGTGGAAGCAGGCCTTGGCCGACCTCGGCGCCACCGGCAAGCTCACCCGCGCCTACCGACCCCAGACCAACGGCAA
>NZ_JAVREV010000056.1:0-722 GCF_031845565.1 Streptomyces johnsoniae
CCTGGTCAGGGGGCGCAGTGGGTGGGGATGGGTGTGGAGTTGGCTGGGGTGTTTCCGGTGTTTCGGGAGGCGTTGGAGGAGTGTGGGCGGGCGTTGTCGGGGTTTGTGGAGTGGGATTTGCTGGAGGAGTTGGGTGGTGATTTGTTGCGGGTGGATGTGGTGCAGCCTGCTTCGTGGGCGGTGATGGTGTCGTTGGCGCGGTTGTGGGAGTCGTTTGGTGTGGTGCCTGCTGCTGTGGTGGGGCATTCGCAGGGGGAGATTGCGGCGGCGGTGGTGGCGGGTGGTTTGTCGTTGGAGGATGGTGCGCGGGTGGTGGCGTTGCGGTCGCGGGTGATTGGTGAGCGGCTTGCTGGTGGGGGTGGGATGGCGTCGGTGGCGTTGGGTGTGGATGAGGTGCGGGGTGGGTTGGTGCGGTGGGAGGGGCGGTTGTCGGTGGCGGCGGTGAATGGTCCGTCGTCGACGGTGGTGGCGGGTGAGCCGGGGGCGTTGGAGGAGTGGTTGGCGTGGGGTGAGGGTGAGGGGTTGAGGGTGCGTCGTGTTGCGGTGGATTATGCGTCGCATTCGGTGCAGGTGGAGTCGGTGGCGGGGGAGTTGCGGGAGGCGTTGGCGGGGGTGGAGCCGAGGTCGTCGCGGGTGCCGTTTTATTCGACGGTGGTGGGTGGTGTGTGGGATACGGCTGGTCTGGACGCGGATTATTGGGTGCGGAATCTGCGGGAGACGGT
>NZ_JAVREV010000057.1:0-660 GCF_031845565.1 Streptomyces johnsoniae
TGAATCAGGACGGTGCGAGCAATGGGCTGACGGCGCCGAACGGTCCGGCGCAGCAGCGGGTGATTCGGGCGGCGTTGGCGAATGCGGGTGTTTCGGCGGCCGAGGTGGATGTGGTGGAGGCGCACGGCACGGGGACGACGCTGGGCGATCCGATCGAGGCCGAGGCGCTGCTGGCGACGTACGGTCAGGAGCGTGCGGCCGAACAACCGCTGTGGCTCGGCTCGTTGAAGTCGAACATCGGGCATGCCCAGGCCGCCTCCGGGGTCGGCGGCGTCATCAAGATGGTGCAGGCCATGCAGCACGGCGTCCTCCCCAGAACGCTGCACGTGGACGAGCCGTCGCCGCACGTGGACTGGTCGGCAGGGAACGTGCGGCTGCTCCACGACGAACTGGAATGGCCGGAGACCGGCCGGCTCCGCCGCGCCGGCATCTCCTCGTTCGGGATGAGCGGCACCAACGCGCACGTCGTCATCGAACAGGGCCCGCCGGTGTGGAACGACAGCGAACGGCAGCCGGTCAGCCTGCCGGTCGTGCCTCTTCCGCTTTCTGGTGCGGATGAGGCCGCGCTTGACGCCATGGTGGGGCGGGTGCGTGGGTTTGTGGGGTCGGTGGGTGAGGTGTCGTTGGGTGATGTGGGGTTGTCGTTGGCGGTGGGGCGTG
>NZ_JAVREV010000058.1:0-615 GCF_031845565.1 Streptomyces johnsoniae
TCTCATACCAGCCGTAGTACGCGACATATGCGCCGACGGCGATCAGCAGCGCTCCGCTGATCCGGCTGATATAGGGAACCACGCGCCGCAGCCGGTCGATCACCACCGTGCTGGTCAGCGCGGTAGCGACGGCCAGCACCCCGACGACGAGGGTGAAGCCCGCGGCGTACGCGGCGAACACCGCCACACGGTGCACCGCGGTGTTCGATTCCAGAGTCGCCCCGGTGACCGCCAGGAACGGCCCCACGGTGCACGACAGCGACGCGAGTGCGTACCCGACGCCGTAGCCGGCCATCGAACCCAGTCGTGCGGTCGGAGCCCAACCGGTCCGGCCCGCTACCGCGTCCGGCAGCAACAGCCCCAGCCTGCGCCCGGCCAGCAGCCAGCAGCCGAGGACGACCAGGAGGACACCGATGAGCAACGTGACGTACGGCAGGTAGCGCTGGATGGTGTTCGCTGCCGCCACCGTGAGCAGCCCGAATGTGCCGAACACCGCCACGAATCCGGCGGTCATCACCACCGTGGCGGCCAGCGCCCGCCCCAAGGCGGGAAGCGGTCCGCGCGGCGAGGTGCCCCGCACGACCAGTGCGAGGTACCCGGGCAGCAGGGCGAACC
>NZ_JAVREV010000059.1:0-614 GCF_031845565.1 Streptomyces johnsoniae
TTGGGGTTCTGGTGGGGTGGAGTTGTTGCGGGAGGCTCGGGAGTGGCCGCGGGTGGGGCGGGTGCGGCGGGCGGGTGTGTCGTCGTTCGGGATCAGCGGCACGAACGCGCACGTCATCATCGAAGAATTCGACGAGTCCCGGGAGCCGGCACCCGAAGAAGCCGACGCATCACCCACCGAGTCCGCCGGGCCCGTGGGGCGTCCGCGGCCGGCCGTTCCCGCCCCGCTCCCCGCGGTGCCCTGGGTGCTGTCCGGCAGGACCCCGGCGGCGCTCCGCGGCCAGGCCGCGCGGCTGCTGACCCACCTGGAGAACGAGCCCGCGCTCGACCCGCACGACGTGGCCCTCGGCCTGGCCACCGGCCGGGCCGTGCTCGAACACGGCGGCGCGGTCGTGGGCCGGGACCGGGACACCCTGCTGAGAGGACTGCGGGCCCTGGCCTCCGGCGACTCGGCGCCCCAGGTCGTGCGCGGCTCGCGCGCCGCGGGTAAGACGGCGTTTTTGTTTACGGGGCAGGGGTCGCAGCGGGTGGGGATGGGGTTGGGGTTGTATGGGGTGTCGGGGGTGTTCGCGGGGGCGTTTGATGAGGTGGCGGGTGAGTTGGAGGGGCGTTTGG
>NZ_JAVREV010000060.1:0-610 GCF_031845565.1 Streptomyces johnsoniae
GGGAGGCGTTGGCGGGGGTGGAGCCGAGGTCGTCGCGGGTGCCGTTTTATTCGACGGTGGTGGGTGGTGTGTGGGATACGGCTGGTCTGGACGCGGATTATTGGGTGCGGAATCTGCGGGAGACGGTGCGTTTTGGTCCGGTGGTCGAGGGGTTGTTGGGGGAGGGGTTCGGTGCGTTTGTTGAGGTGAGTGCGCATCCGGTGTTGACGGTGGGGGTCGAGGAGTCGGGTGCGGGGTTGGTTGTGGGGTCGTTGCGGCGTGGTGAGGGGGGTGCGGCGCGGTATCTGGCTTCGTTGGCGGAGGGGTATGCGGGGGGTTTGCCGGTGGATTGGTCGGTGTTGTTTCCGGCGGGGGTGGGGGTGGTGGATCTGCCGGCGTATGCGTTCCAGCGGCGGCGTTATTGGTTGGTGTCGCAGCGGGATGGGGCTGTGGGTGCCGGTGGTGTGGTGGATGAGGTGGAGGCGCGTTTCTGGGCGGCTGTGGAGAATGAGGACCCGGGGGCGTTGGCGGACACGTTGCAGATCGATGACGAGCGGTTGCGTGAGGTGTTGCCGGCTCTGTCGACCTGGCGCCGTCGTCACCGCGAACAGTCACACGCCGACTCCTACCG
>NZ_JAVREV010000061.1:0-607 GCF_031845565.1 Streptomyces johnsoniae
AAGGACCATTCGGCGCCGTCAACCCATTCGACGCACCATCCTGATTCACCGCAGAACCCCGCACCACCGCCAACACCTCACGACCATTCCGCACCGCATCCGACAACCGCTCCACCACCAACAACCCAACCCCCTCCGACCAACCCGTCCCATCCGCACCCGCACCAAACGCCTTACACCGCCCATCCACCGCAAGACCGCGCAGCCGGGAGAACTCCACGAACGGCAGCGGCCTCGACATCACGGCCACCCCGCCGGCCAACGCCAGATCACTCTCCCCACTCCGCAACGACTGCACCGCGAGATGCAACGCCACCAACGACGAAGAACACGCCGTATCCACCGTCACCGCAGGCCCCTCGAAACCAAACGTATAAGCCACCCGGCCGGAGGCGACACTGCCCGCGCTGCCGCTGGCGATATAGCCTTCGAGACCCGGCGGCACGTCCGTCAGGTGCGCGCCGTAATCGCCGTACATGACGCCGGTGAAGACGCCCGTGCGGCTGCCGCTCAGCGAACCGGGCACCACCCCCGCATCCTCCAACGCCTCCCACGCCGTCTCCAGCAACAACCGCTGCTGCGGATCAGCCGCCACCGCCTCCCGCGG
>NZ_JAVREV010000062.1:0-583 GCF_031845565.1 Streptomyces johnsoniae
CCGTCAGCCCATTGCTCGCACCGTCCTGATTCACCGCAGAACCCCGCACCACCGCCAGCACCCGATGACCGTTCCGCCGCGCATCCGACAACCGCTCCAACAGCAACACCCCCACCCCCTCCGCCCATGCCGTGCCGTCGGCCGCGGCGGCGAACGGCTTGCACCGGCCGTCGGGGGCGAGCCCGCGCTGACGGCTGAACTCCACGAAGAGGCCAGGGGTCGACATCACCGTCACGCCACCGGCCAGCGCCATCGAGCACTCGCCGTTCCGCAGCGACTGCGCCGCCCAGTGCAGGGCCACCAGCGACGAGGAGCAGGCCGTGTCCACCGTCACCGCGGGACCTTCAAGACCGAACGTGTAGGCGATGCGGCCGGTCGCCACGCTGCCCGCGCTGCCGCTGCCGAGATAGCCCTCCAGCCCTTCCGCCTCGTCGGGTAGTTCCTGCAACCGGGCCGCGTAGTCGTGGTACATGACGCCCGCGAAGACACCGACGTCCTTGCCGCGCATCCCGAGCGGATCGAGCCCCGCCCGCTCGAACACCTCCCACGACGTCTCCAGCAACAACCGCTGCTGCGGGTCCAT
>NZ_JAVREV010000063.1:0-573 GCF_031845565.1 Streptomyces johnsoniae
CCTCCAGCACGTCCTCGAACGTGAGGGGCTCGAAGTACAACCGGTCGGCGGTGTCGTAGTCGGTGGACACCGTCTCGGGGTTGCAGTTGACCATCACCGTTTCGAACCCGACCGCACTCAGCGTGGTCGCGGCATGCACACAGCTGTAGTCGAATTCGATCCCCTGACCGATCCGGTTCGGTCCGGAACCCAGGATCAGCACCTTGGGCTTCTCGGTCTGCGGGGCGACCTCGGTCTCCGCAGCGGGATCGAGCTCGTAGCTGCTGTAGTGGTACGGCGTCTTGGCGTCGAACTCGGCCGCGCAGGTGTCGACGGTCTTGTACACCGGGTGAATGCCGAGCCGGCGACGCAGCGCGCGCACGCCCGACTCGCCGGCCAGTTCCGGTCGTAGCGCGGCGATCTGGCGGTCCGAGAGCCCGCTGTGCTTGGCCCGGCGCAGCAGTTCCGCGTCGAGCACCGGTGCTTCCAGCAGCTCGACACGCAGCGCGACCAGACCGGCGATCTGCTCGACGAACCACGGGTCGACGCCGGAGGCCTCGGCCACCTGCTCGACGCTGGCGCCCAGGCGCAGTG
>NZ_JAVREV010000064.1:0-491 GCF_031845565.1 Streptomyces johnsoniae
TTCCTCATCTGGCCTGGCATTGACGATGCGGTGACACGCATCAGCCTCGTGAATGCGAAACGGCGGGTGTGGTGCCCGGCAGCCCCGGCATGATCCAGAAGCAAGGCCCTAGGAGACCGCTCATGCACGTCGAAGACCTCCTCCGGCTGGAGTCCCTGGACCTGACCCTGCTCTGGGGCGGCCCGCCGCTCCTGGCCCGGGAGATCAGCGGGGTCACCGCGACCGATCTGGAGGACCCGGGGCGGTTCCTCCAGCGGGGCGAGATCGTGCTCAGCGGCCTGGTGTGGTGGAGCGCGGCGGACGAGGAGGCGACGGCGGACCGGTTCGTGGCGGCCCTGCGGGAGGCCGGGGCGGCGGCGCTGCTGGCGGGTGAGGAGACGCACGGGAGGGTTCCGGACGTGCTGGTGGACGCGTGCCGCCGCCATGACATCGCGCTGCTCTCGGTCCCGGTGCACACCTCGTTCCGGGCCGTCACCGACACGGTGTACCTG
>NZ_JAVREV010000065.1:0-477 GCF_031845565.1 Streptomyces johnsoniae
TCGAGTCCTTCGATGGGACGGAGGGCGCGGAGGCGGCCGGTGCCGCCGGGCCTGCCGGCGAGGTCCGGTCCGTGGCCGGGCTGCCGGGTGGTGTGGTGCCGTGGGTGCTCTCGGGTAAGGACGAGGGTGCGTTGCGGGCGCAGGCGGCGCGGCTGCGGGAGTTCGTCGAAGCGCGGCCTGAGCTGGCTCCTGACGAGGTGGCGTGGTCGCTGGTCTCCACCCGAGCCGCGCTCGAGCGGTGCGCGGTCGTGGTGGGCACCGGGCGCGAGGAGTTGATGGAGGGTCTGTCGCGGGTGGTGGCGGGAGAGCCGGCCGGCAACGTCGTGAGCGGCCGCAGGGGGACTCCGGCTCGTCCGGTGTTTGTGTTTCCTGGTCAGGGGGCGCAGTGGGTGGGGATGGGTGTGGAGTTGGCTGGGGTGTTTCCGGTGTTTCGGGAGGCGTTGGAGGAGTGTGGGCGGGCGTTGTCGGGGTTTGTGG
>NZ_JAVREV010000066.1:0-477 GCF_031845565.1 Streptomyces johnsoniae
TTGTCGGCGGTCGCGACCCGCACCGCATCCCAGTCGACCTGCTCGCGCACCGCACGGGCGGCGGGCAGCAGCGCCGCGAAGTCGCAGTGGTGCTCGTTGAGTGACCGCAGCCTTTCCGACACCACCACTGTCGGCGGCAGGACCGGCATCCGGATCGCCAGGACGTCGAGCACCTCGGCGGATCCGAGGGTGGTCACATCCACCGACGCCCCGTTGAGTTGGTAGAGCACGTCGACCAGGACGTCGTCGTCGGGATAGGCCTTGAACAACCAGTCCTCGGGGACGTGCACGATCTGGAATCCGGCCTTGCGCAACGTCACCTCGGCCGCCTCGGCGTCGGCCTCTGCGACCACGAAGTCGACGTCGTGCACCGGTTCGGGTGCACCGTAGGCCCACAGCGCGTAGCTGCCGGCCAGGGCGAACCGCGGTCCGTGCGCCTTGAACGCCGACGCGGCGCGTTTCAGCGCGTCACGGAGT
>NZ_JAVREV010000067.1:0-475 GCF_031845565.1 Streptomyces johnsoniae
TCACCGGTGAGGGCCTTCTTGATGAACTTCGATGCGCCGCCGCCTTCGAAGGCGAAGTCGACGTTGCCCTGGTACGCGACCATCGAGCCCTGCCGGGCCATGAAGGGCTCGCCGAGGCGGACCCGCAGCATCTTCTTGTTCTGGTTGGCGATCGGCGTCGCCTCTTTCTCGCTGAACCGTCCGTCGACGAGATCCCCGCTGATGCCGTTGAACCCGTCGCCGGTGGGCTGGGCCTGAACCTGCGGTTGCTGTGGCTGCTGCGGCGGCTGTGGGGAAGCGCTGAGCGGCGCCCTGCCGGCCTGGCCCTGATGAGAGATCTGATCGGTCCAGGATTGTCCGTCCCACCAGCGGTATTCGTAGCGGCCTTCAGGATCGGGCAGCCAGCCGGGTTGCCAGTTTCCGTTCACAGTCAATCCTCGAATCGTCGGGTGGGGGAGAAATCGACACCAGGTTACAAGTCGTGGTGTCCGCCAAG
>NZ_JAVREV010000068.1:0-475 GCF_031845565.1 Streptomyces johnsoniae
ATTCCGACCTCGATGACCGCGACGTCGATGGGCACATCGGCGAAGGCCGCGAAGGCCATCGCGGTGAGGACCTCGAACTTGCTCATCTTCGGGCCACCGGCAGTCTCGGACTGCCGGTCCACCAGTTCCACGAACGGTTCGATCTCGGTATACGTGTTCACGTATTGCGCTGGGGTGATGGGCTTTCCGTCGATCGAGATGCGCTCCACCGCGGACTGCAGATGCGGACTCGTGGTGCGCCCGGTGCGCCGGTGCAGGGCGACCAGCAACGCGTCGACGATCCGGGCCACCGACGTCTTGCCGTTGGTCCCCGCGACGTGGATGGACGGATAGGCCCGCTGCGGCGAGCCCAACAGCTCCAGCAGGGCGGAGATTCGTGCCGTGCTGGGGTCCAGCTTGGTCTCGGGCCACCGCTGATCGAGCAGGTGCTCGACCTGCAGCAGCGCGGCGATCTCGTCCGGCGAAGGAATCGGGT
>NZ_JAVREV010000069.1:0-474 GCF_031845565.1 Streptomyces johnsoniae
CTCCGGCGGCACGCGAGGCCTCGCGTGCCCAGGGGCGCGGATTGATCCGGCTGGCCCGGCGGGTCTGGCCGCGGCAATCGTGGGAAGCGCTCGGACCCCGGCCGCATCTGCCGGTCGCGGCCGGCGCCGTCGGAGCGGCCGCCGAGCTGGATCCGGGCCAGACCGCGCTGTCGGTGGTGTACGCCACCATGACCGGTTCGGCCACCGCCGCGCAGCGGTTGCTCGCGCTGGACCCGGCCGATGTCGCGGCGCTGACCTTCGAGCTGTCGGGGTTGTGTGACGCGGTGGCGGCCGAGGCGGTCATCGGGCCGGCCGACCTGTCCGACCCCTTGCTCGACGTCCTGGCGCAGCGGCACACCGAACGCGACCGGCCGCTGTTCGTCTCGTAAATCTGTAGTTCGATCTCGAAAGGCCCACCATGCCACCGCATTTCCTCGACGGCGAGCCCCACACCCATGTCGACCGGCCCAAACG
>NZ_JAVREV010000070.1:0-472 GCF_031845565.1 Streptomyces johnsoniae
GAGCATACGGCCGGTGGAGTACATGCCGGAGTTGCAGGAGGAGAGCGCGGCGGTCAGGACGACGAAGTTGACGATGGCGGCGCCGACGCCGAGCCCCATCTCCTCGAACGCCTTCACGAACGGCGAGACGCCCGGCTTGAAGGTGGACCACGGCACGACCGACAGGATCATGATCAGCGCGCCGACGTAGAAGACGGCGATGCGCCACGGCACGGTGTTGATGGCCTTGGGCAGCACGGTCTTGGGGTCCTTGGACTCCCCGGCGGTGACGCCGACGAGGTCCACGGCGAGGAAGGCGAACATGACGATCTGGAGCGTCATCAGCATGCCGCCGATGCCGTTCGGGAAGAACCCGCCGTCGTTCCAGAGGTTGGAGACGGTCGCGGTGTCGCCCGCGTCGGAGAAGCCGATGGTCAGGACTCCGGCGCAGATGAGGATCATGCCGACGATCGCGGTGACCTTGACCATGGAG
>NZ_JAVREV010000071.1:0-472 GCF_031845565.1 Streptomyces johnsoniae
GACCTACGTCGAACGGTGGATTTTTCTCGGGGACGACGTCTCCGACTGGCAGGCGACGTTCACTGTCGAACCGTCGGACAGCATTGCCGATGTGGTGGCCGGCTCCCGGAATGCCGTCGAGCGCGCCAACGAGGTGCTCGACGCCTGCACCGATCTCGCGGCACCGCTACCGCGTTCGCGGCCGGGGCGGTCCGCGGCCAGCGTCCGCTGGTCCCTCACCCACATGATCGAAGAGACCGGCCGCCACGCAGGTCACGCCGACATTCTGCGTGAACTGATCGACGGCACGACGGGTCGGTGACCACGCTGAGCTCGACCCGGGTTTCTTACAGCATCGAAGTTCGTCGTTAACGCTGCTAACGACCGGGCCTGGGCCTAGTGTCGATGCGTGCGACTCGCCTGGCCGCTGACGGGGCGGTTGGAGGAGGCCCGGCTGATCGACGCCGCGCTGGCCTCCGCCGAACTGTCCGGG
>NZ_JAVREV010000072.1:0-464 GCF_031845565.1 Streptomyces johnsoniae
GTGGTACCCCAGTCCCGGTGTATGTCGCCGCGATGGGGCCGAAAGCCCTTCGGGTGACCGGTGAATTGGCCGATGGAACATTGCCGTATCTCGCCGGGCCGCGCACGGTGGGGGAATTTATCGTCCCGACGATCACCGCGGCGGCTACGGCGGTCGGCCGGCCACAACCCCGGGTGGTGGCCATGGTGCCGGCGCTTGTCGCCGACGACGCGGACGCCGCCCGTAGCGCCGCCGCGCAGCAACTGGCGTTCTACGAGACCATTCTGTCGTATCAGAAAGTCATTGCCCGCGAACAGGTTTCCAGTGTCGCTGAACTGGCGGCCGTCGGGTCGGCGGCGCAAGTTCGCGAGCAGTTGCAGCGCTACCTCGACGCCGGGGCCACCGATGTGGCGCTCAGCCCGATCCGGACCGAGCCGGAGGATCTGGCCGCGCTGTGGGCGGTGGCCCCGGCGTCGAGGTAGCGC
>NZ_JAVREV010000073.1:0-461 GCF_031845565.1 Streptomyces johnsoniae
TCGCGGCCCCGCTCACCCCGCAGGCGCCCCCGGCCCCGTACGGCCAGCCGCAGCAGCCCCACCAGCCTCCGCAGCCGCAGTTCGGCCAGGTCCCCGGCCAGGCCGCCCCGCCCACGCCTCCCTACGGCCAGCCTGCGCCCGCTCCCTACGGCCAGCCGGTCCCGGCCCCGTCCGGGCAGCCCGCCCCGGCCCCCTTCGGGCAGCAGCCCCCCGGCGTACCGCAGGGCGTCCCCCAGGGCGCTCCGGCGGCCGGTGCCGGGCTGCACGCGGCCCTCCAGAAGTACAAGGAGACCTCCACCGGGCAGCGCTGGACCCCGCAGAACCAGCAGCTCATGCGCGTCGACCTGACCATCGGCGGCACCGGGGTGCTGGCCCGCCAGGGCAGCATGGTGATGTCCCAGGGCAAGGTCGACTTCGGCTACAAGGGCGCCGGGTTCGTCGGCCGGGTCGTCGGCACCGCC
>NZ_JAVREV010000074.1:0-454 GCF_031845565.1 Streptomyces johnsoniae
TCAGAACGGCCTCGTCGTGCTGGACCACGACGAGCACATGCGGCCCGGCACCACTGCGGCTGACCTGGGCAAGCTGAAGTCCGCGTTCGAGGGCCTGGGCGCCATGGGCGGCTTCGACGACGTGGCGCTGCAGCGCTACCACTACGTCGAGAAGATCAACCACGTCCACACCGGCGGCAACAGCTCGGGCATCGTCGACGGCGCCGCGCTGGTGTTGATTGGGTCCGAGAAAGCTGGTGTCTCTCAGGGGCTGACGCCGCGGGCTCGCATCGTGGCGACGGCTACCAGCGGCGCTGATGCGACGATCATGCTGACCGGCCCGCAGCCAGCCACCCGCAAAGTGTTGGATCGTGCCGGCCTGACCGTCGATGACATCGACCTGTTCGAGCTCAACGAGGCGTTCGCCTCGGTGGTGCTGAAGTTCCAGAAGGACCTCAACATCCCCGACGAGAAG
>NZ_JAVREV010000075.1:0-449 GCF_031845565.1 Streptomyces johnsoniae
GCACCTCCTCGGTGGCGGGGTTGACGGTCTCGAACACTCCGCCGCCCCCGGCGACGAGCTTGCCGTCGATAAGCAGTTGACTCTGGCGATCGACCAGTACCGGCATTGGTGAACTCCACTTCACGAATTCTGGACAACTGTCCGGCTGTCTCGTCTCGAACGATAGCCGCAGACGACGTCGAGCCGCAAGGGCGCACCTCATCACGCCTCATTCGACGCCAGAATTCGCAGTTCATTGTGGCCTTTCGCGATCCACACTTGCCCAACCTCGACATCGTCGGATAACTTGGACATGTGTCCAGCGATGCGGTGTCCGCAGTCACAGAACCAGCTCCGGAGCCAGACAAGGAGGCCCCGCGCAACCGCCGGCAGGAAGAGACCTTCCGCAAGGTCCTGACCGCCGGAACCGAGATGTTGCGGGAGTCCTCCTACGCCGATCTGACGGTGCG
>NZ_JAVREV010000076.1:0-449 GCF_031845565.1 Streptomyces johnsoniae
GCGGGTGCGCCCCCGCTGCGCCCCGCACCGGCTGCCGGAGATCGCCCCCGCACCTTAGACAATGGGCCCATGGCCTCTGATCGCCCCGCGCTCTCCACCGACCAGCCGCAGACGGGCCGCCCCGGCGCGCCCGCCCGCCCCCGTGTGCTCTCCGGTATCCAGCCCACCGCAGGCTCGTTCCACCACGGCAACTACCTGGGCGCGGTGCGCCAGTGGGTGGCGCTGCAGGAGACCCACGACGCCTTCTACATGGTCGTGGACCTGCACGCGATCACGGTCCCGCAGGACCCCGCCGAGCTGCGGGCCAACACCCGGCTCGCCGTGGCGCAGCTCCTCGCGGCCGGCCTGGACCCGGAGCGGTGCACGCTCTTCGTCCAGAGCCATGTGCCCGAGCACGCCCAGCTCGGCTGGGTGATGAACTGCCTCACCGGCTTCGGCGAGGCGTCCCG
>NZ_JAVREV010000077.1:0-448 GCF_031845565.1 Streptomyces johnsoniae
GTTTACCTCAGCCGCTTACCGCCCCTACCTTCGGCGTTTTGGCGATGTGCCCGTCGTCGCCCGTTACGACTCGACATACGAAACACCGGATACCTGGGAGACCTACGACGAAGTCGCGATACTGATCGAGGCCATGTACGACGAGTGGCGTTCTGCTATCGGGGGTTAACCATGCTGGTTCCTACCTAGCCTTCTGGGTAGAAAAGGAACAGCACACACCCCTCGGCAGACTGCGGGACATGCCACGACCCGGCCGGGGCGTGCAGGAATGTTCCCGCGGTGTAGTCGTTGACGCCGTCATTGAAGACGCCCGAGACGACGTAGACCTCTTCGGGCCCGGGGTCATGTAGGTCTTCGCCGTCCCAGACAGCGCCCGCCGCGATGGTTGTCACCGCCGCCTTCGCACCGTTGGCTCCCCGCCAGAGCGGCTGCACGGTGATTCCGGGAG
>NZ_JAVREV010000078.1:0-447 GCF_031845565.1 Streptomyces johnsoniae
GTAGAAACCGGCTGCGCTGCCGAGCTTCTCGTACTCGGCGGCGTAGCGGGGGTGGTTGTCGCCCAGCGCGATCAGTGCGGCGGTGCCGATCGCGACCGCGTCGGCGCCCAGCGCCAGCGCCTTGGCCACGTCGGCGCCCGAGCGGATGCCGCCGCTCACGATCAACTGAACTTTCCGGTGTACGTCCAGTTCCTGCAGGGCCTGCACCGCCTGCGGCACCGCGGCCAGGGTCGGGATGCCGACGTGCTCGATGAACACCTCCTGGGTGGCGGCCGTGCCGCCCTGCATGCCGTCGACCACCACCACGTCGGCCCCGGCGTGCACGGCCAGCTTCACGTCGTAATAGGTGCGGGTGGCCCCGACCTTGACGTAGATGGGTTTCTCCCAGTCGGTGATCTCCCGCAGCTCGTTGATCTTGATGGTCAGATCGTCCGGGCCGGTCCAGTC
>NZ_JAVREV010000079.1:0-444 GCF_031845565.1 Streptomyces johnsoniae
TTTCTTGCGTAGCTGGCGAGCGCGTTTGAGGTCCGACTGGGCGCTGCCGGGCGAGGTACGGCGGGGTGCCTGCAACGCCTGGCCGAGTTCCTGCGCCACCTGCTTCCGGCCCATGTTGTTGCTGTGCAACGCCAGGACGTAGTCGTCGAGACCGAGATCGCCGAGGCGGTTGCGGACCACATCGAGTGCTGCCGCCTTCTCGCTGACGAACAGCACGGTACGGCCCTGTTCCAGCAGGCCCGCGATCATGTTGGTGATCGTCTGGCTCTTGCCGGTGCCGGGCGGTCCGTCCATCACGAAGCTGCGGCCTTCGAGCGCGGCGGCGATGCACTGCCGTTGAGAGGAGTCCGCGTCGAGCACCAGAGGGGCTTTCTCGGGCGGCTGGACCTCGTCGATGCGATCCGTGTCGACGGGGTCGAAGGCAAAGGTTCCGGACGCTATGCC
>NZ_JAVREV010000080.1:0-444 GCF_031845565.1 Streptomyces johnsoniae
CGTTCTTGAAGTCCGCCAGCTCGTCGACCTTGGGGAGGTCGCCGTTGATCAGCGTGTACGCGACCTCGAGGAACGACGAGCGCTCGGCGAGCTGCTCGATCGGGTATCCGCGGTAGCGCAGAATGCCCTGCTCACCGTCGAGGTACGTGATGGCGGATTTATAGGCGGCGGTGTTGCCGTATCCGCTGTCCAGCGTCACCAGGCCGGTATTGGCCCGGAGCTTCCCGATGTCGAAGCCCTTGTCGCCGACGGTGCTGTCGATCACCGGGTAGGTGTACTCGTCATCGCCGTACCGCAGTACTACAGCGTTGTTGGTGTGCTCGCTCACGTCATCCCTCACCGACGTAGTGCCTCTTCTTCGAGGTGCCCTGACTGTCTCCACCCTCCCCCATTCGGCTCAGGAGAGTGCACTCGGGGTCGTCCATTGGACCTACTGGCGGCACT
>NZ_JAVREV010000081.1:0-443 GCF_031845565.1 Streptomyces johnsoniae
CACCGGCCGATCAGACCCCACCACCACACGACCCCGCACCTCATCCCCACCCAACACCACCGCACGATGCCCCAACCCCGCACGCCCCACCGCCAACGACAACCCCACATCACCCAACGACACCTCAGAACGCTCCAGCACCCAGCCACGCACCCGCCCCACCATGGCGTCAAGCGCGGCCTCACCGGCGGCGGAGACGATCAGCGGTGCGGGCATGTCCGGCCCGGGGGCATCGTCCGCGGGGTCGCGTTCCGGAGCCTGCTCGACCAGGACGTGGGCGTTCGTGCCACTGGCGCCGAAGGAGGAGACGCCCGCGCGGCGGGGACGGCCGGACTCCGGCCACGCCACCTCCTCACGCAGCAACCGCACATCCCCCGACGACCAGTCCACATGCGGCGACGGCTCATCCACATGCAACGTCCGCGGCAACACCCCATGCCGCA
>NZ_JAVREV010000082.1:0-440 GCF_031845565.1 Streptomyces johnsoniae
GTCGGGGGTGTCGGAGAAATGCTCACCGGGGTCGATGTGAAAATCCTTGGTGGCCACGACATGGTCGTAGCCGTGGTCGGTGGCCAGGAGTGCGGTGATGTCCCGCGCCACCGCAGCGCCGCCGGCGACCGCCAGCGAGCCGCCTTCGCAGAAATCGTTCTGCACATCGACGACGATGAGTGCCCGAGCCTGCTTGGACCTCCGCATGATCCCGACGCTACCCGCCGAACAGCAGGTACAGCCCGGTAAAGGTGTAGCCGACCATCACCAGCATCGTCGCGAGCTGGCCGGTGAGCTGGTGTTGCTTCGGCAGCAGGCGCAGTGCCCGGTCGTGTGCCGCGATCACGCCGGCGACGTGACCGGCCAGCACGAATCCGACCTTCAGGCTGGCCAGAAGCGTTGGGTGAACGGACAAGAAGTAGCTGACCTGCACATCGTGG
>NZ_JAVREV010000083.1:0-437 GCF_031845565.1 Streptomyces johnsoniae
GGCCGACGCGGCCTCGGCCTCCGTACGGCCCCGGCCCCGACCCCCGTACGGCCCCGGCCCCGGACCCCGTACGGACCGGCTCCGGTTCAGAGTCCGCCGTCCCCCGGCCCGAAGTCGCCTTCGAGCGCGGCGGCCATGCGCAGCTGCGTGGCCGCCTCGGTCCGCCGTCCCTGGCGCTCCAGGGTGCGCCCCAGCATGAGGCGCGCGTAGCTCTCCACCGGGTCGATCTCCAGCACCGCCCGCAGCGCCTCCTCGGCGGGGCCGAGCCGGGCGGAGTGGTAGTAGGAGCGGGCCAGCAGCAGCCGCGGCGCGACCTGCTCCGGCGCCTCCTCGACGAGCCCGCCGAGAATCCGGGCGGCCGTGACGTACTCCTTGGCCTCGAAGAACATCTGCGCCCGGTCCCACCGGTCGGCGGCCGTACCGAACTCGTAGTAGGT
>NZ_JAVREV010000084.1:0-437 GCF_031845565.1 Streptomyces johnsoniae
GACACGGACGTGCCCCAGGACGTGGCCGACCAGGTGATCGCGGTGGTCGTGGAGGCCCTCAGCAACATCACCCGGCACGCGGAGGCGGAGGAGGCGGAGGTGTCGGTGGTCGCCGACGGCGGCTACCTGACGGTCACCGCGGCCGACGGCGGCGTCGGCCTCCCCGAGGGTGCCCGGGGCAGCGGCCTGCGGACCCTGGCCGAACGGGCCGAGCGGCTCGGCGGCACCCTCACCGTGGGCGCCCGCCCGGCCCCGGGAAGCGGCACCGTGCTGGAGTGGCGGGTCCCGCTGCCCGCGGGGCACGGATGCGCGTGACGTACGGTCCCGCGCCCTCACTCCAACGGCTTACGGCCTGCCGGCGGCGTACGGCTTCCCAGCGGGGTACGGCCCCCGGCGACGTACGGCTTCCGCCTGCCGACGGCGTACGGACTCCCGCC
>NZ_JAVREV010000085.1:0-433 GCF_031845565.1 Streptomyces johnsoniae
GGGTCATGCGGATCGGCGGCGGCATGATGATCGTGACCGGAATCCTGTTGCTGACGGGTGTGTGGGCGACGCTCATGCAGCAGATGCAGAGCTGGTCCAGCGGCTTCGTTGTGGGGATCTGAGTTCATGAGCAAGACGAACAGCACGGACACCGGCGCCCGTACGGACGTCCCGGCGGACGAGCCCGCCGACCGCGCAGCCGGGGAGCGGCTGTCCACCGCGCCCCGCGAGGAGCGCCCGGAGCCGGAATCCGGGACCGGGAGCGGCGTCCCCGCGATGGGGGTGATCGGCTGGGCCCGCTGGTTCTGGCGCCAGCTCACCTCGATGCGGGTCGCGCTGATCCTGCTCTTCCTGCTCTCCCTCGGCGCGGTCCCCGGCTCGCTGATCCCGCAGACCAGCGTCGACGACTTCAAGGTCCAGGAGTTCAAGGAGC
>NZ_JAVREV010000086.1:0-428 GCF_031845565.1 Streptomyces johnsoniae
CTTCAGCGCACCGTGGATGCTGTTCCTCGGCCTGGCGATGTCCGGCATCACCGCGTATGTGACGCTGCGGCTCTACATACGAAGGTAGTCGTGAACTAGTGGCGACCAAGAAGTCCAGCCCCGCCGGCAATAAGCAGATTGTGGCCAGCAATCGCAAGGCGCGGCACAACTACATGATTCTCGATACCTATGAGGCGGGTATCGCGTTGATGGGCACCGAGGTCAAGAGCCTGCGCGAAGGTCAGGCCTCACTGGCCGACGCGTTCGCCACCGTCGACGACGGCGAGATCTGGCTGCGCAACGTGCACATCGCCGAGTACCACCACGGCACCTGGACCAACCACGCGCCGCGGCGCAACCGCAAGCTGCTGTTGCACCGCAGGGAGATCGACAACCTGATCGGCAAGATCCGCGACGGCAACCTCACG
>NZ_JAVREV010000087.1:0-425 GCF_031845565.1 Streptomyces johnsoniae
GTGTGGCCGTCGGCGTTGGACACGTACCGCAGGGTCGGGTCGGTGACCGTGAGGTCCCCGACGGCCGCGCGCAGCTTCTCCACGGCCGGGGCCATGTGGTGCGTGTGGAACGCGCCCGCCACCTTCAGAGCGACGACCCGGCGTACGCCCTCGGGCTTGTCGGCCTCCAGGGCGGCGAGCTGGGCCGCGGTACCGGCGGCGACGATCTGGCCGGCCCCGTTGACGTTGGCGGGGGTCAGGCCGAGCTTCTCCAGGTGCGGGACCGTCACGGCGGGGTCGCCGCCGAGCAGGGCCGCCATCCCGGTCTCGGTGACCGCGGCGGCCCCGGCCATGCCGAGCCCCCGGGTGCGGACGAAGCGGAGCGCCGCCTCGTCGTCGATGACGCCCGCGATCGCGGCGGCGGTGATCTCACCGACGCTGTGACC
>NZ_JAVREV010000088.1:0-424 GCF_031845565.1 Streptomyces johnsoniae
GTGGACGTGAACCGAGTACTGATCACCGCCGGAAGCGGCGATCGCCACCGACTCACCCATCTGCTCAAGCGCGGCCCGTAACCCCTCGACGGCGGGCGCGCCGCAACCGGTCAGCAGGTACATGACCTCGAACTGAGGCGGGGCCTGTGTGGCGGCCAGTTCGGTGGCGGCAAGCGCGGCCTGCGGTGAGGCCGGGGTGTAGACCGGCCGGCGGGGCACATGCCCGGCCAGTGTGGCCGTCATCGCGTCCAGCAGGACCAGCAAGCCGCGACCACCGGAATCGACCACGCCGGCCTTGGCCAGTACGTCGAGTTGTTGCGGTGTGCGATCCAGGGCGGCTGATGCGGCTTCGCCGGCGGCCGCGGCCGCGTCGGCGACGTCACCGCCCTCGGCCGCGCAGCGTGCGGCGGCCTCGGCCGCGGCC
>NZ_JAVREV010000089.1:0-423 GCF_031845565.1 Streptomyces johnsoniae
GCATACCTTCGGCTACGAGTTCAAGCCGTGGCGCGACGAGCATGCGATTGCCACCGCCGACAAGATCCTCGCCTACCTGCGCGAGACGGTCTCGGAGAACGGCATCGACCGCCACATCCGGTTCCACCACAAGGTGCTCGGCGCGGCCTGGGATTCGGCGCGGGCTTCCTGGACCGTGGACATCGAGCGGACCGACGGTGCCGATGCCGATCCAGAACTCGTGCAGATCTCGGCGAGCTGGCTGTTCTGCGGCGGCGGGTACTACCGCTACGACCAGGGCTACACCCCGCAGTTCGACGGCACCGACCGGTTCACCGGGCGCATCGTGCACCCCCAGCACTGGCCCGAGGACCTCGACTACGCCGGCAAGAAGGTCGTCGTGATCGGCAGCGGTGCCACCGCGGTCACGCTGATCCCGGCGAT
>NZ_JAVREV010000090.1:0-416 GCF_031845565.1 Streptomyces johnsoniae
CGAGGTGCCCACGAGTCGCGCCGGCGGGACGGCGGCCAGCTGCGGGAGCATCGCGGCGACGGCGAGCGGGTGGCGCACGGACGGCTCGGCGGCAATCAGCAGTGCGTACCCGGGGTGTTCGGCCGGTCTCGTGCTGGTTGCCATGGTCAGCACCGTAACCGGCGGGTCCTGGTGCCGGGCGAGCCTTTCCCCGTACGTCGGCCTGTCGGGGCGTTCCCCGTCCTCGGCGGCCGCCAGGGTTCCGGGCTGAGCGGGGTGGTTCCCTCGTTGGGCGGCAGGCTCTGCCCAGCGCGCCGTTCGTCGGGTGTCCAGGATTTACCGCTTGCGGCGCCGTAGGCGTCCTGGACGCCCGGCGGGCGGTGTGCTGCCCTCGGGGTGCCGTCTGACGAGGGGGCCGCACCGCGACCCACCACCAT
>NZ_JAVREV010000091.1:0-415 GCF_031845565.1 Streptomyces johnsoniae
GCCGAGGAGCGCCGCGAGGGTGGCGATGGTGAGCGACTGCCAGACGACGATGCGGCGCAGGGTGCCCGGGGACAGGCCGATGCGGTGCAGGCGTACCAGGTCGGGGCGGAGTTCGGTGGCGGATGAGGTGATGGTGATGCCGAGGACGGTCACGACGGCGGCGAGTGCGAGGCCGAGCATGAGGTACCACACGGAGGACGGGGTGGTCTCGGGTCCGGTCTCGATACGGACGTCCGACATGACGACGTCGACCGGTTCGAGCGCCTTGACCAGCCGCTCCTCCGTGTCGGGGGCGAGGCCGGCGGGAGAGGCGATGACCGAGTAGTTCACGGTCGTCGCGCCGAGCGCGCGGGCGGCCCTGCTGGTGATGTAGGCGGAGGCGCGGGTACGGGTGGTGGCGTCGACGGGGTCGGAG
>NZ_JAVREV010000092.1:0-414 GCF_031845565.1 Streptomyces johnsoniae
CCAGACCACGGACGTCACCGCGCTTCTGGAGCGCGGACGAGTCCTGTCAGCGCCGGTGCTGCGGGCTGCCGTGGACCGGCTGGCGCCGCCCATGGACACCGTCGCGGCCTACCACTTCGGCTGGATCGACGCCGAGGGACGGCCCTCGGACGGCGACGGCGGCAAGGCCGTGCGCCCCGCGCTCGCCCTGCTCTCGGCCGAGGCCGCGGGCGCCCCCGCCGAAGCGGGCGTCCCCGGCGCCGTGGCCGTCGAGCTCGTGCACAACTTCTCGCTGCTGCACGACGACCTGATGGACGGCGACGAGCAGCGCCGCCACCGCGACACCGTGTGGAAGGTCCACGGCCCCGCCCAGGCCATCCTGGTCGGCGACGCGCTCTTCGCCCTCGCCTACGATCTGCTGCTGGAGCTCGGCAC
>NZ_JAVREV010000093.1:0-413 GCF_031845565.1 Streptomyces johnsoniae
AGGTCCGCCGGGTGGACGGGCACGGCATCCCCGGCGGCGCCCTGTTCACCATGCAGGTCCAGGGCACCGGCACCGTGGTCATCAAGACCCACGGCACGCCGGTCGTCCTGCCGGTCACACCCACCACGTTCGCCGACTGCAACGCGGTGGTGGCCTGGTCGGCCGCCTCCCAGGTGATCGTCTCCAGCCAGGTCCGGCTGCGCCGCAACGCCGACCCGGGGCACAGCGGTGAGACCGTGAACCTCCAGTTCCGGGGAGCCCCCGGCAACTTCATCGTCGTCCAGCCCTACGAGGTCTGAGGGAGCCCGTCATGAACCAGCACCTCTCGGGCTACGCCCCGACCCCCGTCACGGCACGCATGGAGAACCACGGTTCGGCCATGCTCAAGGTCGCCATGGCCACCGGGCAGGACC
>NZ_JAVREV010000094.1:0-411 GCF_031845565.1 Streptomyces johnsoniae
GCCGTGCGCGCGTACCGGGCGGAGGGCGGCGAGCTGACCCGGATCATGTCGACGTCCGACGCCGTGATCAGCGTGGAGCGGGCGGGCCGGGACCTGGTGCTGCGGGCGCCTTCGGTGATCTCGGGGTACGAGTACCGCACCGCGTGGTCCTGGGACGAGCGGCAGCAGGCGATGCTGGCCACCCGGGACGAGATCCTGCGGGCGCCGGAGCGGCGGGGGGACCGCACGGCCCCCACACCGGAGGTCTCCGGGACCGCCCCGACCTCATCCTCGGTTTCCCCCTCCTCGGACCCCTCCCCCTCCTCGGACGGCCGATGAAACGGCCGATGAAGACGAAGCGGCGCCGGCTCCGCTCCCCCGCCTGGACCGCGACCCTCACCTGGAAGTCCGCCGTCTTCCTCACCGCCATGT
>NZ_JAVREV010000095.1:0-407 GCF_031845565.1 Streptomyces johnsoniae
CCCTGGTGTTGCGGGTCGATCTGGCCGGCGACCCCACAGTTGCCGAGACAGTCGGTCAGGTGCGTCAACGCAGCCTGGCCGCGTACGAGCACCAGGACGTGCCCTTCGAGGTGTTGGTGGAGCGCCTCAACCCGACCCGCAGCCTGTCACATCATCCGCTGGTCCAGGTAATGCTGGCCTGGCAGAACCCCGCCGGCACCACCGCCGCCGCGTCGGGGTCGGATGATGTGCAGGCTGCGCCCATAGCAACGGAAACCCATACCGCTCGAATGGATCTCGTGTTCGCCCTGGGGGAGAAGTTCGACGAGTCGGGCCAGCCCGCGGGCATCGGTGGATCGGTGGAGTTCCGTACCGATGTGTTCGACGCGGGCAGCGTCGAGACCTTGATCGGCCGCTTGGAGCGGGTG
>NZ_JAVREV010000096.1:0-400 GCF_031845565.1 Streptomyces johnsoniae
GCCCGATAAATCCGACTCGCATCAACCTGCCTCCACTTCCACTTCGGTGCGCGCACTGTCGGCGACGCGCGCGTCGGCCACCTGGCGCTCAGCGGCCTCGCCGCGTAGCTGGGTGACAGCCTCGTGGATGAGGCCCATCCCGTGGGTGCGGCCGTGCGAGAGCTGCCCGCCGTGGGTGTTGAGCGGGATGACGCCGTCGCGGGCGATGTTGTGGCCGCCGTCGAGGAAGTCCTTGGCCTCCCCGATGCCGCAGAAGCCAAGCCCCTCCAGCCAGGACAGGCAGTTGAAGCTGAATCCTTCATAGAGCTCGGCGACATCGACATCGCTGGGGCGCAACGAGGTTCGCGACCACATGTGGGCGCTCTGGCCGAGCACCTGCGGTTCGTGGGTCAGGGTGGTC
>NZ_JAVREV010000097.1:0-399 GCF_031845565.1 Streptomyces johnsoniae
TGAATCAGGACGGTGCGAGCAATGGGCTGACGGCGCCGAACGGTCCGGCGCAGCAGCGGGTGATTCGGGCGGCGTTGGCGAATGCGGGTGTTTCGGCGGCCGAGGTGGATGTGGTGGAGGCGCACGGTACCGGGACGACGCTGGGCGATCCGATCGAGGCCGAGGCGCTGCTGGCGACGTATGGCCAGGAGCGTGCGGCCGAACAACCGCTGTGGCTCGGCTCGTTGAAGTCGAACATCGGGCATGCGCAAGCGGCTGCGGGTGTGGGTGGCGTGATCAAGATGGTGCAGGCGTTGCGGCATGGGGTGTTGCCGCGGACGTTGCATGTGGATGAGCCGTCGCCGCATGTGGACTGGTCGTCGGGGGATGTGCGGTTGCTGCGTGAGGAGGTGGCGTGGC
>NZ_JAVREV010000098.1:0-397 GCF_031845565.1 Streptomyces johnsoniae
GACCTGGCCTGGCCGCTCCCGCTCGACGCCACGGCCCTCACCCGCCGCCGCGCCGCCCGGGACACGGTGCTGGCCCACCTGGAGAGCCTGGCCGTCCACGGGGACGAGCGGCCACCGGCGCACGGGCCCGGACCCGACGGCGTACCGCCTCATGACGCGGCCCACGAGGACGAGCCGCCTCTCGAGGAGGCACCGTTCGACGAGGGCTGGGACTGGGACGCGCTCCCCACCGAACGCCCCGCGGAAACCGCTCCGGACACGGCCCCGGAGCCCGTACGGGAGTCGGCACCGGAGGCACCCCCGAGCGAGCCCCCGCACATCCCCGCCGCCCGCCACCCCCAGGAAGAACCGGCGGACCGGCTCACCCCCGAGGAGGCCCGCACCCTCGCCTCCTGGG
>NZ_JAVREV010000099.1:0-390 GCF_031845565.1 Streptomyces johnsoniae
TTCGTCAGCTGCACCGTCGAGCGGGACGTGATGTCGGATTCGGGCGCGGTCGTCCTCATGGAGAAGGGCACCCAGGTCGTCGGCGAGTATCGCGGCAATGTCCGGCGGGGATCGAAGCGCATGTTCGTGCTTTGGAACAGGGCGAGGACCCCGACGGGCGTCATCGTGCAGCTCGCCTCGCCGGCGACCGACGCGCTCGGCCGGGGCGGCTTCGACGGCGAGATCGACACCCACTTCTTCGAGCGCTTCGGCGGCGCCCTCCTCCTCTCGATCGTGGCGGACGCGGGCCAGATCGCCGGTCGGCAGCTCTCGGACGCCGAGATCGAGATCCGCTCGACGCAAGGGGCGGGCGCCAGCGCCGCGGGGATCGCGACCGAGCAGTCGATCAAC
>NZ_JAVREV010000100.1:0-388 GCF_031845565.1 Streptomyces johnsoniae
TCGCGTACAGCTTCGGGCTTGAGGGCCCGGCGTTGACGGTGGACACGGCGTGTTCCTCGTCGCTGGTGGCGCTGCATCTGGCGGCGCAGTCGCTGCGGAACGGCGAGTGCTCGATGGCGCTGGCCGGCGGCGTGACCGTGCTCTCCTCGCCCGCACTGTTCGTGGAGTTCAGCCGTCAGCGCGGGCTGTCCCCCGACGGCCGGTGCAAGGCGTTCGGGGCGGAGGCGGACGGCGCCGGGTTCTCCGAGGGGGTTGGCGTACTGCTGTTGGAGCGGTTGTCGGATGCGCGGCGGAACGGTCATCGGGTGCTGGCGGTGGTGCGGGGTTCTGCGGTGAATCAGGACGGTGCGAGCAATGGGCTGACGGCGCCGAACGGTCCGGCGCAGCA
>NZ_JAVREV010000101.1:0-387 GCF_031845565.1 Streptomyces johnsoniae
GGGGGAGAGGAGGTCCGGCACGAGGTGGTCGGCGACGGCGTACGCGTCGAGGTGGTCGCGGACCCGGCCGTAGACCCGGACCAGGGCGTGGGTCATCAGGGTGTCGTCGGTGACATGCCCGTCGCCCTTGTGGTACGGGGCGATGGGGCGGGCGGTGCGCCAGTTCTCGCCGTGCCAGGGGCCGACGATCCCGGTCACCCGGCCGCCGTGGCGTTCGGCGATCTGCTCGGGGGTCCAGCCCTCGACCGGGCCGCCGAGGGCGTCCCCCACGGCCGCGCCGACGAGGGCGCGGGTGATGCGGTCATCGAGTGTGGGCGTGGCCGGGGAGGTCTGCGGGGTCGAAGCGGCGGGAGCTGTGGCCGTTGTGGGCGTCATGCCGGAATTGTC
>NZ_JAVREV010000102.1:0-385 GCF_031845565.1 Streptomyces johnsoniae
GATACATAGGCACCGGCGGAGACGTTCTGGACATACACGCCGAAGAAGAAGCCGCCGACCAGACCGATGGTGATGACCGCGCCGTTGAGCATGAAGGCCACAAAGGTGGAGGCGACCACGCGGGGAACGACGAGGCGCTCGATCGGATCGATGCCCAGCACCTCGAGCGCGTCGATCTCCTCACGCACGGTGCGGGCACCCAGGTCCGCGCAAATCGCGGTCGAACCGGCGCCGGCAACCACGAGCACCGTCACCAGAGGACCGAGCTGCGTGACCGCACCCAGCGCCGCACCGGCGCCCGAGACGTCAGCCGCGCCGAACTCAGCCAACAGGATGTTGAGCGTGAAGATGATGAGCACCGTCAGCGGGATCGATACCGCGAGCG
>NZ_JAVREV010000103.1:0-383 GCF_031845565.1 Streptomyces johnsoniae
ATACATAGCACTACTAACCATAGTTTCATTAGATAACTTATCACTTTTTGTTAAATTACATTTGTTTGATACTGCTACAAATAATAAACCGTTTGTAAAAATACTATATTCCATAATACTCACCTTTAATTGATAAATGAATTTGCTATTTCTAGCAACAAATAAAACTTAATGAGTGTTATATTAAATTTTATTTAGTGGATAATCTATAAAGATATGTTTACAAATTATCCTAAAATAAAACTTATATTGAATTAATTAACGAACATAAAACGTATTACCATTTAATTCAACTTCGCTATAATCCTCCTTCATATTGTCGTATGTTGCGCTCCAATCAATTTCAATCCATGACGGTAAATCTTTAGGAATATAACCACAGT
>NZ_JAVREV010000104.1:0-380 GCF_031845565.1 Streptomyces johnsoniae
GTGCCGGACGGCGCCACCGCCGAACTGCCCGCTGCCGAGCAGCGCCGCATCGCGCTGCTCGGCGGGGCCGTCGTCCGGCAGACCGGGGTCGACGCGGCGGTCGCCGTGGTCGTCGAGCGGCAGGCCGACCGCTGCCGGGAGCAGCCCGTCGCCGCCCGGATCGTGCGGGCCGTCAACGCCTACGAGGAGAAAGCGCGCGGCGCCGGGCCCGGCGGACCCCTCACCGCGCTGGAGGAACTGCGCCTGGCGACCGCCGGGGAGTACGCGCCGGAGGTCGTCGAAGCGCTGGCCCGGGTCCTGTCGAGGGACTGTCTGACCGTGCCGTCGGCTGGGTAACCCATGGGTAAGGAGCGCCCTTCCAGCCGTACGTGGTTGGATGC
>NZ_JAVREV010000105.1:0-378 GCF_031845565.1 Streptomyces johnsoniae
AGGACGAGGGGGCGTTGCGGGCGCAGGCGGCGCGGCTGCGGGAGTTCGTCGAAGCGCGGCCTGAGCTGGCTCCTGACGAGGTGGCGTGGTCGCTGGTCTCCACCCGAGCCGCGCTCGAGCACCGCGCGGTCGCACTCGGCACCGGAGGGGCCGGGCTGGTCACCGGTCTCGACTCCATTGCCCGAGGGACGGCCGCTGCCGACGTGGTCGAGGGCGTCGGCCCGATCGGCGACGAGGCGGTTTTCGTCTTCCCTGGTCAGGGGGCGCAGTGGGTGGGGATGGGTGTGGAGTTGGCTGGGGTGTTTCCGGTGTTTCGGGAGGCGTTGGAGGAGTGTGGGCGGGCGTTGTCGGGGTTTGTGGAGTGGGATTTGCTGGAGG
>NZ_JAVREV010000106.1:0-378 GCF_031845565.1 Streptomyces johnsoniae
TGTTGTCGGAGCGGGGTGGGGTGGATGTGCAGGTGCGGGTGGGGGTGGTTGATGAGGTGGGTCGGCGTGATGTGGGGGTGTTCGCGCGGCCGGATGAGGCCACCCCGTGGACCCAGCACGCCACCGGGGCCGTGACCGCCGAGGCGGCCGCGGTCGTCGATGAGCACCTGTCCGGCACCTGGCCGCCGGCCGGCGCCGAGGCCGTTCCGCTCTCGGGTTTCTACGAGCGCCTCGCCCAGGACGGATACGAGTACGGTCCGGCGTTCCGGGGGTTGCGTGCGGCGTGGCGGCGCGGGGAGGAGATCTTCGCGGAGGTGCGGCTGCCCGAGGAGCGGCACGGCGACGACTTCGACCTGCATCCGGCACTGCTCGACGCGG
>NZ_JAVREV010000107.1:0-322 GCF_031845565.1 Streptomyces johnsoniae
GAGATTGCGGCGGCGGTGGTGGCGGGTGGTTTGTCGTTGGCGGATGGTGCGCGGGTGGTGGCGTTGCGGTCTCGGGTGATTGGGGAGCGGCTTGCGGGTGGTGGGGGGATGGTGTCCCTTCAGCTGCCGGTGGGTGAGGTTGAGGGGTTGATTGGGCGGTTTGGGGGTCGGGTGTCGGTGGCGGCGGTGAACGGTCCGGCGTCGACGGTGGTGTCGGGAGACGTGTCGGCTCTTGAGGAGCTGGGTGGGCGGCGGGTTCCGGTGGATTATGCGTCGCATTCGGCTCAGGTGGATGCGATCCGCGATCAGATTCTCGAAGACC
>NZ_JAVREV010000108.1:0-309 GCF_031845565.1 Streptomyces johnsoniae
GCATCGAACGTGTCCTGACCGACAACGCCTGGTCCTACCGCAAAAGCACCCTGTGGAAGCAGGCCTTGGCCGACCTCGGCGCCACCGGCAAGCTCACCCGCGCCTACCGACCCCAGACCAACGGCAAAGTCGAACGCCTGAACCGGACGCTACTGGATGAATGGGCCTACATTCGCCCCTACGGCAGCAACAGCGAACGAACCGCCGCCCTCAACGACTACCTCCACACCTACAACTACCATCGCTGCCACACCGCACTCGAAGGCCAGCCCCCGATCACCCGCGTTAACAACGTCGCGGGTCAATACA
>NZ_JAVREV010000109.1:0-298 GCF_031845565.1 Streptomyces johnsoniae
ATGGTCACCACACTCGTGGATGCCACGGGCCTGGTCATCTACTTCACCACCGCCAAGATCGTGCTCGGCGTATGAAACGGGGAACGCCAGGCCCCCGTTGTCGTCCGCGGGGGTCGGCAGGACAGGGGTTAGGTCCTGTCCTGTCGATCTTGTCGGATCAGCCCGCGGCGTCAGATGCGGTGCATCGCAAGGCACCGGATCGCAGCTCATACTTGGCCGTATTCGCGCGATTCGGCAACGCAGCGAGGTGCCGTAGCTGGCGTCGTGGGCCCGGCAAGATCGGCAGGACAGGGCCTAG
>NZ_JAVREV010000110.1:0-291 GCF_031845565.1 Streptomyces johnsoniae
TGTCGGGGGAGGTTGCGGCTCTGGGTGAGTTGGTGGGGTTGGGTGGGCGGTGGGTTCCGGTGGATTATGCGTCGCATTCGGCTCAGGTGGATGCGATTCGTGATCGGATTCTGGAGGATCTTTCTGGTTTGGTGCCGGGGTCGGGTCGGGTGCCGTTTTATTCGTCGGTGACGGGTGGGTTGTTTGATACGGCGGGGTTGGATGCGGAGTATTGGTTTACGAATTTGCGGGAGCGGGTGCGGTTTGATGAGGTGGTGCGGGGGTTGGGGGATGCGGTGTTTATTGAGTGCA
>NZ_JAVREV010000111.1:0-261 GCF_031845565.1 Streptomyces johnsoniae
GGTTTATGAATTTGCGGGAGCGGGTGCGGTTTGTTGATGCGGTGGGTGCTGCCGAGGGGGATGGGTGTGGGGTGTTTATTGAGTGCAGTGGGCATCCGGTGTTGGTGCCGGGGTTTGAGGATGGGGTAGCAATCGGTTCTTTGCGGCGTGGTGAGGGTGGGTTGGAGCGGTTTTTGGTGTCGGTGTCGGAGGCGTGGGTGCATGGGGTGGGGGTGGAGTGGGCGCGGGTGTTTGAGGGTGCGCGGCGGGTGGATGTGCCGA
>NZ_JAVREV010000112.1:0-257 GCF_031845565.1 Streptomyces johnsoniae
GGCAGCAACAGCGAACGAACCGCCGCCCTCAACGACTACCTCCACACCTACAACTACCATCGCTGCCACACCGCACTCGAAGGCCAGCCCCCGATCACCCGCGTTAACAACGTCGCGGGTCAATACACCTAGGTCCTGTCCTGTCGATCTTGTCGGATCAGCCCGCGGCTCCCCCAGGCTCCTCCCCCAGACTTCGTCTGGGAGGTGCCCCCAGGGAGGTGCCCCCAGATGCGGTGCTCCCCCAGGCCCTTGGGGGC
>NZ_JAVREV010000113.1:0-255 GCF_031845565.1 Streptomyces johnsoniae
GAGACAGCCAGGAGGTTGGCTTAGAAGCAGCCATCCTTGAAAGAGTGCGTAATAGCTCACTGGTCGAGTGATTCTGCGCCGATAATGTAGCGGGGCTCAAGTACACCGCCGAAGTCGTGTCGCCACACATGTTGTGGTGGGTAGGGGAGCGTCGTGTGCCGGGTGAAGCAGCCGTGGAAGCGTGTTGTGGATGGTTCACGAGTGAGAATGCAGGCATGAGTAGCGATACACACGTGGGAAACGTGTGCGCCGATT
>NZ_JAVREV010000114.1:0-255 GCF_031845565.1 Streptomyces johnsoniae
AATCGGCGCACACGTTTCCCACGTGTGTATCGCTACTCATGCCTGCATTCTCACTCGTGAACCATCCACAACACGCTTCCACGGCTGCTTCACCCGGCACACGACGCTCCCCTACCCACCACAACATATGTGGCGACACGACTTCGGCGGTGTACTTGAGCCCCGCTACATTATCGGCGCAGAATCACTCGACCAGTGAGCTATTACGCACTCTTTCAAGGATGGCTGCTTCTAAGCCAACCTCCTGGCTGTCTC
>NZ_JAVREV010000115.1:0-255 GCF_031845565.1 Streptomyces johnsoniae
AGCGTTACGGTGGGACACGAGGGCCTCCTGCGGTCGGACGTAGATGTCGCAATCCACACCGAGCCAGAAGGCCCTCACCCATTTCAAGCACCCAACACGCGTGTCACCAACGTCCCGGGACAACACATCTAGGTCCTGTCCTGTCGATCTTGTCGGATCAGCCCGCGGCTCCCCCAGACTCCGTCCGGGAGGTGCCCCCAGATGCGGTGCATCGCAAGGCACCGGATCGCAGCTCATACTTGGCCGTATTCGCGC
>NZ_JAVREV010000116.1:0-255 GCF_031845565.1 Streptomyces johnsoniae
CGCGATTCGGTAACGCAGCGTGGGGGCACCTCCCAGCCGCCAGGCTGGGGGAGTGCCGTAGCTGGGGGCACCTCCCGGACGGAGTCTGGGGGAGTCGTGGGCCCGGCAAGATCGGCAGGACAGGGCCCAGACGAGTTATGCCGATCTCAGTGGTCGAAGGCGATTAGTGAGCGGGTGATGGGCTGGCCGGTGGCTCGGTTGTGCCAGATGGCGGCGGTCAGGGCGAGGATGCGCTGGCTGACGCGGACGGTGACG
>NZ_JAVREV010000117.1:0-255 GCF_031845565.1 Streptomyces johnsoniae
GGGGTGAGGGGTGGCTGGAGCGGGTGGATGTGGTGCAGCCGGTGTTGTGGGGGGTGATGGTGGCGTTGGCGGGGTTGTGGGAGTCGTTGGGTGTGGTGCCTGCTGCGGTGGTGGGTCACAGTCAGGGTGAGATTGCGGCGGCGGTGGTGGCGGGTGGTTTGTCGTTGGCGGATGGTGCGCGGGTGGTGGCGTTGCGGTCTCGGGTGATTGGGGAGCGGCTTGCGGGTGGTGGGGGGATGGTGTCCCTTCAGCTGC
>NZ_JAVREV010000118.1:0-255 GCF_031845565.1 Streptomyces johnsoniae
TTATTGCGGGGGTTGGGGGAGCCGTTGGTTGGGTCGGTGGTGGTGGGGGGTGATCGGCCGGTGTTTGTGTTTCCTGGTCAGGGGTCGCAGTGGGTGGGGATGGGTGTGGAGTTGTGGGGGGAGTCGGGGGTGTTTCGTTCGCGGTTGGTGGAGTGTTCTGAGGTGTTGGAGCCGTTGGTGGGGTGGTCGTTGGTTGAGGTGTTGTTGGGTGGGGGTGAGGGGTGGCTGGAGCGGGTGGATGTGGTGCAGCCGGTG
>NZ_JAVREV010000119.1:0-254 GCF_031845565.1 Streptomyces johnsoniae
GGCAGCAACAGCGAACGAACCGCCGCCCTCAACGACTACCTCCACACCTACAACTACCATCGCTGCCACACCGCACTCGAAGGCCAGCCCCCGATCACCCGCGTTAACAACGTCGCGGGTCAATACATCTAGGTGTGTTGTTCGGGGAGGTTGGTGACGCGGCTGGCGGGTGTTTGGCCTGCGATGCCGGTGTGGGGTCGGTGGTAGTTGTACCAGTCGATCCAGTCGGTGAACGCGGTCTGGCGTTCGGTGTC
>NZ_JAVREV010000120.1:0-248 GCF_031845565.1 Streptomyces johnsoniae
CCGGGCATTACGGTGGGACATGAAGACCTCCATGCGGTGCAGTCCTAGACAGCTCCACCACATCGGAGGTCTTCGCCATGATCAAGCCCCAACGAGTGTCAACAACGCTTGTGAGCAATACACCTAGACGAGTTATGCCGATCTCAGTGGTCGAAGGCGATTAGTGAGCGGGTGATGGGCTGGCCGGTGGCTCGGTTGTGCCAGATGGCGGCGGTCAGGGCGAGGATGCGCTGGCTGACGCGGACGGT
>NZ_JAVREV010000121.1:0-247 GCF_031845565.1 Streptomyces johnsoniae
GACACCGAACGCCAGACCGCGTTCACCGACTGGATCGACTGGTACAACTACCACCGACCCCACACCGGCATCGCAGGCCAAACACCCGCCAGCCGCGTCACCAACCTCCCCGAACAACACACCTAGACGAGTTATGCCGAAGTCCTGCGGGAATGAGGTGAGGGTGTCCAAGATCCGGTTGTGCTGACCGACCTGGACACCCTCATCACCGCACTCTACGTGGAGATCGACGACCACCTGCCGCGAA
>NZ_JAVREV010000122.1:0-240 GCF_031845565.1 Streptomyces johnsoniae
GCATCGAACGTGTCCTGACCGACAACGCCTGGTCCTACCGCAAAAGCACCCTGTGGAAGCAGGCCTTGGCCGACCTCGGCGCCACCGGCAAGCTCACCCGCGCCTACCGACCCCAGACCAACGGCAAGGTCGAACGCTTCCACCGCACCCTGCTCGAGGAATGGGCCTACCACCGCCCCTACACCTCGGACACCGAACGCCAGACCGCGTTCACCGACTGGATCGACTGGTACAACTACC
>NZ_JAVREV010000123.1:0-240 GCF_031845565.1 Streptomyces johnsoniae
GGGTTCCGGTGGATTATGCGTCGCATTCGGCTCAGGTGGATGCGATCCGCGATCAGATTCTCGAAGACCTTGCGGGGTTGGTGCCGGGGTCGGGTCGGGTGCCGTTTTATTCTTCGGTGACGGGTGGGTTGTTTGATACGGCGGGGTTGGATGCGGAGTATTGGTTTACGAATTTGCGGGAGCGGGTGCGGTTTGATGAGGTGGTGCGGGGGTTGGGGGATGCGGTGTTTATTGAGTGCA
>NZ_JAVREV010000124.1:0-240 GCF_031845565.1 Streptomyces johnsoniae
GACCGCGTTCACCGACTGGATCGACTGGTACAACTACCACCGACCCCACACCGGCATCGCAGGCCAAACACCCGCCAGCCGCGTCACCAACCTCCCCGAACAACACACCTAGGCCCTGTCCTGCCGACCCCCGCGGACGACAACGGGGGCCTGGCGTTCCCCGTTTCATACGCCGAGCACGATCTTGGCGGTGGTGAAGTAGATGACCAGGCCCGTGGCATCCACGAGTGTGGTGACCAT
>NZ_JAVREV010000125.1:0-238 GCF_031845565.1 Streptomyces johnsoniae
TGGTCGAGCGGGTTCGTTCGGGTCGCCCAGTCTCCCATGTCGCCGCTGAGATTGGTGTCTCCCGGACGACCGCGCACAAGTGGGTGCGCAGGTCCGTTGCCGAGGGCGAGTCCGGTCTGGCCGACCGTCCCAGCCGCCCGCGGACCACCCCGCACCGCACCCCGGACGCTGTGGAGTCGCGGGTGTGTCAGCTGCGCAGGACCCGCAAGCTCGGCCCGGCCAGGATCGGTCCGATCCT
>NZ_JAVREV010000126.1:0-235 GCF_031845565.1 Streptomyces johnsoniae
GACCGCGTTCACCGACTGGATCGACTGGTACAACTACCACCGACCCCACACCGGCATCGCAGGCCAAACACCCGCCAGCCGCGTCACCAACCTCCCCGAACAACACACCTAGGCCCTGTCCTGCCGATCTTGCCGGGCCCACGACGCCAGCTACGGCACCTCGCTGCGTTGCCGAATCGCGCGAATACGGCCAAGTATGAGCTGCGATCCGGTGCCTTGCGATGCACCGCATCTG
>NZ_JAVREV010000127.1:0-235 GCF_031845565.1 Streptomyces johnsoniae
GCCGTTGGTTGGGTCGGTGGTGGTGGGGTCTGATCGGCCGGTGTTTGTGGTTCGTGGTCAGGGGTCGCAGTGGGTGGGGATGGGTGTGGAGTTGTGGGGGGAGTCGGAGGTGTTTCGTTCGCGGTTGGTGGAGTGTTCTGAGGTGTTGGAGCCGTTGGTGGGGTGGTCGTTGGTTGAGGTGTTGTTGGGTGGGGGTGAGGGGTGGCTGGAGCGGGTGGATGTGGTGCAGCCGGTG
>NZ_JAVREV010000128.1:0-227 GCF_031845565.1 Streptomyces johnsoniae
TGAGGTGTCGTTGGGTGATGTGGGGTTGTCGTTGGCGGTGGGGCGTGCGGGGTTGGGGCATCGTGCGGTGGTGTTGGGTGGGGATGAGGTGCGGGGTCGTGTGGTGGTGGGGTCTGATCGGCCGGTGTTTGTGTTTCCTGGTCAGGGGTCGCAGTGGGTGGGGATGGGTGTGGAGTTGTGGGGGGAGTCGGAGGTGTTTCGTTCGCGGTTGTTGGAGTGTTCTGAGG
>NZ_JAVREV010000129.1:0-222 GCF_031845565.1 Streptomyces johnsoniae
CGCCCTGACCGCCGCCATCTGGCACAACCGAGCCACCGGCCAGCCCATCACCCGCTCACTAATCGCCTTCGACCACTGAGATCGGCATAACTCGTCTAGGCCCTGTCCTGCCGATCTTGCCGGGCCCGCGACGCCAGCTACGGCACCTCGCTGCGTTACCGAATCGCGCGAATACGGACAGGTATGAGCTGCGATCCGGTGCCTTGCGATGCACCGCATCTG
>NZ_JAVREV010000130.1:0-222 GCF_031845565.1 Streptomyces johnsoniae
CGCCCTGACCGCCGCCATCTGGCACAACCGAGCCACCGGCCAGCCCATCACCCGCTCACTAATCGCCTTCGACCACTGAGATCGGCATAACTCGTCTAGGCCCTGTCCTGCCGATCTTGCCGGGCCCACGACGCCAGCTACGGCACCTCGCTGCGTTGCCGAATCGCGCGAATACGGCCAAGTATGAGCTGCGATCCGGTGCCTTGCGATGCACCGCATCTG
>NZ_JAVREV010000131.1:0-220 GCF_031845565.1 Streptomyces johnsoniae
CTTTCTGGGTTGGTGCCGGGGTCGGGTCGGGTGCCGTTTTATTCGTCGGTGACGGGTGGGTTGTTTGATACGGCGGGGTTGGATGCGGAGTACTGGTTTATGAATTTGCGGGAGCGGGTGCGGTTTGTTGATGCGGTGGGTGCTGCCGAGGGGGATGGGTGTGGGGTGTTTATTGAGTGCAGTGGGCATCCGGTGTTGGTGCCGGGGTTTGAGGATGGGG
>NZ_JAVREV010000132.1:0-219 GCF_031845565.1 Streptomyces johnsoniae
AGCCGGTGGTGGGGGGGGTGATGGTGGCGTTGGCGGGGTTGTGGGAGTCGTTGGGTGTGGTGCCTGCTGCGGTGGTGGGTCACAGTCAGGGGGAGATTGCGGCGGCGGTGGTGGCGGGTGGTTTGTCGTTGGCGGATGGTGCGCGGGTGGTGGCGTTGCGGTCTCGGGTGATTGGGGAGCGGCTTGCGGGTGGTGGGGGGATGGTGTCCCTTCAGCTGC
>NZ_JAVREV010000133.1:0-216 GCF_031845565.1 Streptomyces johnsoniae
CGGTGGCCGTGCGTGCGTCGCTCACTGTGCCTTTCCGTTCGCTTCTCCGCCCGCACGGCGAGGTGCGGCGGTGGGGGTGGTGTGCGGTTCGGTGGCCGTGCGTGCGTCGCTCACTGTGCCTTTCCGTTCGCTTCTCCGCCCGCTCGGCGAGGTGCGGGGTTGGGGGTGGTGTGCGGGTCGGTGGCCGTGCGTGCGTCGCTCACTGTGCCTTTCCGT
>NZ_JAVREV010000134.1:0-205 GCF_031845565.1 Streptomyces johnsoniae
CGGTGAATGGTCCGGCGTCGACGGTGGTGTCGGGGGAGGTTGCGGCTCTGGATGAGTTGGTGGGGTTGGGTGGGCGGTGGGTTCCGGTGGATTATGCGTCGCATTCGGCTCAGGTGGATGCGATCCGCGATCAGATTCTCGAAGACCTTGCGGGGTTGGTGCCGGGGTCGGGTCGGGTGCCGTTTTATTCGTCGGTGACGGGTGG
>NZ_JAVREV010000135.1:0-201 GCF_031845565.1 Streptomyces johnsoniae
CTAGGTGTGTTGTTCGGGGAGGTTGGTGACGCGGCTGGCGGGTGTTTGGCCTGCGATGCCGGTGTGGGGTCGGTGGTAGTTGTACCAGTCGATCCAGTCGGTGAACGCGGTCTGGCGTTCGGTGTCCGAGGTGTAGGGGCGGTGGTAGGCCCATTCCTCGAGCAGGGTGCGGTGGAAGCGTTCGACCTTGCCGTTGGTCTG